>CAZLMW010000024.1:0-77199 GCA_964560875.1 uncultured Enterobacteriaceae bacterium | reverse complement strand
ATTGCCGATGAGTGCGGCGACGCTCACGTCCGAACAACTCCGATCCGATCTGGATCCACACCTTCGCGCCTTGACGAGAAGACCGGGCTACGCGTTCGCAGCCGCAATCTCAGCGACCCGTTCTTCGAGCGTTTCCCATTCCGCGTACAGCGCATCGCGATGGGCGACCACCTTTTCGAGCGCATCGGTCGCGGGTTGCAGCTTCGTGTAGTCCGATGTGACGGCGGGGTCATCCAGCGCGGCTTCGGCGGCGGCGACGTCCTCTTCGGCCCGTTCGATCTCGGACTCGATGACTTCGAGACGCTTCTGCTCTTTCCACGACAACTTGGGCTTGCTGAGCCGCGATTTGACCGGTGCTTTGGCCGCGCGCGCCTTCTTCTCGGCCGCGGCTTGCTCGCGCCGTTGCGCCACTTTGCGGGCCTGCCACTCGCTCCAATTACCGGTATGCAGCTGCCATGAACCGGCCCCTTCGAGCTCGAGGACGTGGGTGCAAACGCGGTCCATGAAGCAGCGATCGTGGCTCACGATGACGAGGCAGCCCGCGTAGTCGATCAGCGCCTCCTCGAGCACACGCAAGGTCTCGAAGTCGAGGTCGTTCGTCGGTTCGTCGAGCACGAGCAGGTTCATCGGTTGCTGCAGTCGTCGCGCGAGGAGCAGCCTGAAGCGTTGCCCGCCCGAGAGCGTGCTGACCTTCTGGCGGAGGTCGTCGTGGCGGAACAGAAAGCGCTCCAGCCACGACGCGATGTGCACCTTGTTGTCGCCGACCATGACCCAATCGCCGCCGCTCGGGCTGCCCGACTCGCGGACGGTGGCCTTGGGATCGAGCCCGCTGCGTTCCTGGTCGATGTACAGCGCCGTCGTGTTGATGCCCAGCTGCAGCGAACCGCCGCGGGGATCGTGCTGTCCGATCAAGGTCCGAAGCAGCGTTGTCTTGCCGACGCCGTTGTCGCCAACAACCCCGATTCGTACGCCGCGCGTCATCGAGAGGTCGAGGCCTTTGACCAGCGGCTTGTGACCGACGAAGCCGACATCGAGGCCCTTGGCGTCGAGGATCTTCTTGCCGAGCCGTACACCCTGCTGGACCTCGAGTTTGACGGTGCGGTTGGCCTCGTAGCCGCTCGTCATCAGCGCTTCGGCCCGCTGGATCCGCGCCTTCTGCTTGGTGGTCCGGGCCTTGGGCGATCGACGCAGCCAGTCCAACTCGGTGGCAAGGCGCCGCTTCCGCCCGTGTTCGTTGCGCGCCTCGAGGTCTTCCTGCGCGACGCGTCCGGCAAGGTAGTCCTCGAACGTGCCGGGCCACGACCAGAGCTTGGCTTGCCGCATCTCCAAGATGCGATCGACCACGACGTTGAGGAAGTAGCGATCGTGGGTGATGAGGACGATGGCGCCGGGGAACGCGCACAGCTGCTTTTCGAGGCGTTCGACGGTGGCGACGTCGAGGTGGTTGGTCGGTTCGTCGAGCAGCAGCAGGTCCGGCTCTTCCAGGAGGGCGGCGGCAACGGCGGCGCGGCGACGGTTGCCTCCGGAAGCTTCCCCCACGCTCAGCTCGGGCGTTGTGACGCCCATCTCGGACAGCTGCCTGCGCGACTGTGCTTCCTGTTCATGGGGATCCCAACCTGTCGGGTTGCGACGTGCGCCGGCCATCGCGACGTCGATCAAGGTGTCGTCTTCGCGCAGGTCGGGTCGCTGCGACAGGTAGGTCACGCGGATATCGCGGCGCCAGGCGAAGCTGCCGTCGTCGGCCGTATCTTGCCCGGCAAGGATACGCAGCAGGGTCGATTTGCCCGACCCATTCAGCCCGACCAGGCCGACGCGTTCACCGTGCACAAGGTGCAATTCGGCGCCATCGAGGAGCACAGTCATGCCAAAAGCTTTCGCGATCCCGTGTGCAGTCAGCAGCGGCATAAACCCATCCAGGCTCGATCTAACGGGCGATCGGTGCCAAAGGTATTGATATAGCACCCCGGCCTGCAAACGCGTCTAAGGTGCCCTGGTGGTCAACTGTGGGCATTTTGACCCTCAAAAAGGGCCCGATAGAAGCTCTGCGCGCGGACTTCGCTGTGTGTGGATCAAGCGGCCGCTGAGCGTCCGTGCGCCTTGCCGTTGCTCTTCGACGCGGCCTTTTCGGCGACGGGAGCTTCGGGTGCAGCGGCGGCTTCGTTGAGCGCGGCGAGGTCGGCCAGCAGCTCGTCGCCGTGTTCCTCGATCTCGGTCAGCAGGGCGCGACAACGCAGGTCTGCGCGGCCCATCCAACGGTGCGCGTACTTGCGTCGCACGGGGTACTTCTCGGCTTCGGCTACGAGCACGCGCGCGATCTCGACATCGATGAGGATCTTGGTCAGGCGCTCGGCGTGCAGCAGGCCCGGCGCGAAATCGAGCTTGGCGTCCCACTGCGAAAAGAGCGCGTCCTGCCACTCGCCGATCGGCATTTCGTAGGTCTTGCGGAGCTTGTTCTTGGCGATTCGCATCAGGATCGTCTGCAGCGCGCCGAACTTGTAGGTGTAGAGCTTGGCGAGGCTTCGCTGCAGCGGTTCCTTGTGCGTGATCGCGTTGATGCGGGCGCGGGCGACCTTGGTCAAGAAGCGCTGCGGCTCCTTCAGCCCGGCCATCATCTGGTCCTTGAACGCCATCAGGCTCTGGATCTGGCTGGTGCCCTCGTAGATCGGCAGCACGAGCGCGTCGCGGAGCATCTTTTCGGCCAGCCACTCCTGCGTGTAGCCGGCGCCGCCGAGGATCTGCATCGACAGCCGCGACAGCCGTACGGCCTGCTCGCTTCCAGCGTATTTGCACAGCGGTGTCAGCTTCCGGGTGCGCAACCTCATCTTGCGAAGCTTGGCGGCGAACGCCTCGCGCTCCTCTTCGTCCTTGGGCGGGTCGAACTTGAGGATCTGTTCCATGCGCTGGCTGGTCTCGGACAGCTCGGCCGTGTGAAAGAGCAGCGACCGCACACCGCGCACCTGCAACTCCATGTCTTCGAGGAAGTCGGCGACCATCTCGTGGCGGTCGATCGTCTTGCCCATCGTCACGCGCTCAGCCGCGTAGTCCTTCGCGAGCCGCCACGCGGCGTCCATGATGCCGAGGCCTTCGAACCCGACCGCGAGGCGCGCGAAGTTCATCAGCACCAACATCAGCTCGAAGCCCTCGCCGCGCTTGCCGATGAGCACGCCCTCGGAGTCTTCGTAGATGAGCGACGTGGTCGGCGAACCGTTGTGGCCGATCTTGTGTTCGACCTTGCCGATGCGGACGTTGTCGACCCATTTGCCGCCAACTTTGTGGCGCTGTTGGCAGAGGAAGAGCGACAGACCTTTGAGGCCGGGCGCCTTGTCGGGGTCCTCGGTGCGCGCGAGCACAAGCTGGTGCTGACCGTGGCCGCTGGTGATGAAGATCTTCTCCCCATTGAGCACGTAATCGCGCTCGTCGCCGCCTTCCTTGGCGACCGCAGTCGTGCGAATGACGGCGAGATCGGAGCCGGCGCCGGGTTCGGTGAGCACCATGCAGCCCCACTCTTTGCCCTCGAGGATCTCGGCGATGACGTCGTCGTAGGGCGTCTGCACCACGCGACCGTTTTCAACGACCGTGCGATCGTCGCGCATCGCGTACATGAGCAGCGACATGGCGACGCCGGTGTGGAAGCCAAAGTGCGTCATGCAGGAGACGTCGCCGCGGGCCATCATCTCGGCGCAGGCCAGGTAAACGAGCGCCGGGGCGTTGAGGCCACCGAGCTCGCGCGGAACCGGCAGGCCGTAGACCGACATCGCCTTGAGCTTCTTGAAGATCGTCGCGAACTCTTTGCCCTCGCTGACGACGCCGTCCTTCATCGACACCTTCTCCTGGTCGATTTTGCGGGCACGGGGGGCGACTTCGCGGGCGGCAAACTTGCCGAACTCGTCGAGGATGTCCTCGTACAGCTCGCGGGCTTCCTTGTAGCCACCGCCGCGGTCTTCGTCGGATGCGCCGTGCTCGAGCACGTTGAAGAGCGTCTCCCAGTCGACGGTGTTTTCGATGTGGAAGCGGAGGTCGTCGTTGTCGCGGAAGAAGTTGTCGCTCATGCCGGGGCTCCTCGTGACCGAGCGCTCGCTCGACCGTTTTTGATGACGCGCAGAGACGTGTCAGACGCCTATAACGCAAACGGGATACGCGACCATGACGCGGTGCGTCAAGCGCAGAATTGTGCGCGTCAAAACCGCCCGGGACATGGCGCCCCGGCCCGGAATTATTGAACCATTCTCAATATAGGGTCAGTACAGGAGACCGGCGAGCGCGGCTGTCATGAAGGCCCCGAGCGTGCCGCCAACCATCGCCCGCAGACCGAGCGTGCTGAGATCGCGTTTGCGACTTGGTGCGATGCCGCTGATGCCGCCGATCTGGATGCCGATCGACGAGAAGTTGGCGAAACCGCACAGCGCGTATGTCGCGATGACCTTGCTGCGTTCGCTGAGATCGCCATCGGTCGCCATCGCCTTGGCCAGCTCGAGGTACGCCACGAACTCGTTGATGACGGTCTTGATGCCGAGCAGCGTGCCGATTTTGCGCGCCTCGGCCCACTCGACGCCGAGCAACCACGCGACCGGCGCCATGAAGTAGCCGAAGATCGTCTCGAGCGGCTTGTCGATCAGCGCATCGACGCCGATGACGCCGAAAAACCAGCCCAGTAGCCCGTTCGCGAGCGCGATGAGGGCGATAAACGCCAACAACATGGCGCCGACATTAAACGCGAGCTTGAGGCCATCGGCGGCGCCGGTCGCGGCAGCTTCGATGACGTTGGCGTAGACGCTTTCGATCTCGATCGTGGTTTCGGGCCCGGTCACCGGTTCATCCACCTCGGGCACCATCAGCTTGCCGATGAGCAACGCCGCCGGGGCGCTCATGATGGACGCTGCGAGCAGGTGACCTGCGATGTCCGGGAACGAGGCGTGCAGCATCCCGACGTAGGCCGCCATGACACCGCCGGCGACCGTCGCGAAACCGCCGACCATGACGGTGTGCAGCTCCGATCGCGTCATCTCGTTGACGAACGGCCGCACCAGCAGCGGCGCTTCGGTTTGCCCGACGAAGATGTTGCCGGTCGCGCTCAAGGTCTCCGCCCCCGAGGTTCCGAGCGCCTTGGCGATCCACTTGGAGAACACGCGCACGATCCGAATCATCACGCCGAGGTGATAGAGCACGGCCATCAACGCGGAGAAGAAGATGATCGTCGGCAGCACGGAGAACGCGATGAACGCGCCCTGGCTCACAAACCAGACGTTCTTGCCGCCGGGCACGACCAGATCGCCAAACAGAAAGCGGCTGCCCTGGTCGGAGTAGCGCATCAGGTTGCTGAACGCGTCGTTGACCCACGAAAAAACAGGCTCACCAAACGGGGTCTTGAGGATGAGCAGCGCGAACGTCAGTTGCAGCAGCAAACCGCCGACGACGACGCGGGTGGGGAACTTCTGACCAGGCCGCTTTTCACGGAAGAACCACGCCGCGGCGATCATCAGCGCGATCCCCAGAAGTCCTTGGAAGTAATGCATATCAGCAGCGTCGCATGGCCGCTCGTTCGCGCAAGAAACCGGGACACGGCGCCGCGATGAACCCGCCTGAACAGGCCTGTTCTGTCCTTGATCGACGGGGGGCGTGGTGCCACAGTCCGCGGCATGTTCCGACCCGGGCCTATCCTCGTCATCGGCGGCGCGTCCGTAGACCGCGTGCGCGCAGATGGTGAACCGCGGACAACTCCCGGCGGGGCGGCCCTGTTCACCGCGCTCGCCGCCATTCGTGCCGGCGCCAAGGCGCGCTTTTTCGGCTACCGACCCGATCCGCTGCCCGACCTGTTCAGCGAGGTGTCGTCGATCGTCCCGTGGACCGGTCCACCCTGTGAATTGCAGGACATTCCCCACTTCGAGATCGTCTACGAAGAGGACGGCAACGCCCGGCTCGCCGCGGCTGACTGGGGCATCGAAGAGACGCTCGACCCCGCGATGATCGGCGATGAATGGCTCAACGCCTCGCTGATTCACATCGCCGCGATCAAGGCACCCGAGCTGCAGATGCGCTTTGTGCGGGCCCTTCGCGAGCGAACGGACGCGCGGATCTCGGCTGGCACATACGGCTACATGGCCCGCCGCGCCCCCGACACCGTTCGCGCGCTGATGGAATCGGTCGACCTCTTCTTCATGAACGAGTTCGAGGAAGAGCTGGTTTTTGGCGACGATCGGCCAACGGTCCGGCCCGGCCAGATGCTCGTCGTCACCCGCGGCGCTCGTGGCTCGGACGTGTGGCTCGGCGACCACTGCTCGCGCGTGCCGATCTGCCCATCCGACCCTGTCGATCTCACTGGCGCCGGCGACTCGGTCTGCGGCGGAACGCTCGCAGGACTCAGCCTCGGCCTACATCCCACCCGCGCCGTCGCCCTCGGTTCGGCGGTCGCGTCCACGACGATCGAAGCGCCCGGCATGGAAGCATTGCTCAAGGTCACGACCGGTTCGATCGACGGCCGGGCCCGCGAACGCCGCCGCGATCCACGCGTGCAGGTCAACCGCGTGCAGGTCGATCGTCTCGGCGGATATATCCGCGAATTGACCGACGTGAAGTCGTTTTCGTTCACCGGCGACCACTTCCCAGACGTCGGCGATCCCGGCGCGCTCGACTTCTTTTTCGCCTCGACGGTCCACCAATTCGGCTTTTGGAGCCCCGCAAACGGCGTCTACGCATCGCCCACCTACGCCACGATCGCCGGCGAGCGGCTCAAGGGTTCGGACTACTGCTTTGCGTCCTTCAAGCGGCTGCTGATCGAAAAGCCCGATCGCCTGACGCCTTTTGGCCAAAGCTCGCTGCGGTGGGCCGACACCGAACAGATCTTCCGCACCGACGAAGCCACCGTACCGATGCCCGTCCTCGCAACCCACCACGCGGTCGCACGCGGCTACGGACGCGACATGTGGGAGTTGGGGCTGACCCCGGCCAAGATCGTCGCCATGGCCAACGCCGCCGATGATCCCGTGCGGATGCTCGCGTCGGTCCTCGACCACATCTGCGGCTACCGGGAAGATCCGCTGCGCAAGAAGTCGATGCTCCTGGCCCTGATGCTCGGTCAACGACCCGAGAGATTCATCGACCTGTCCCTCTCCGAGTTCCTCGCGCCCGTCGTCGACTACCACGTGATGCGCTCTTGTTTGCGGACCGGACTCGTCGAGGCGGGCGAAGAAGAGCTGCGCGAAAATCTGGTCGGCCGGCGCTTGCTCAAACCCAGCGACGAGATGGCCGTGCGCGCGGCCTGCTACGACGCGATCGAGCAGCTCCGCCTCGCATCGGGGCGGGATCTTGGCGCGATCGACTACTTCTTCTACAGCGCGCGCAAGCGATGCCCCGAGATGGACGAGCCCGACTGTGGCCGCTGTCCGATCGACCCGGTGTGCAAACACGACAAGGCGATGTTCCAGCCTGTCTACCGAACGACGTACTATTGACAGCGCGCGCGCGCCGCTCTGGTAGCGTCGCGCGTTCAGGCCCGCGATCCTCCATCGCCACAACTTATTGGGAGCCGCCCATGGGCAAGCTCATCGACGGCGTATGGCACGACGTCTGGTACAGCACGGAAGCCTCTGGGGGACGTTTTGTTCGCCGCGACTCCCACTTTCGGCAAACCGTCTCCAACGCGCCGGACGCCCGCTTTGCTCCGGCAGCAGGGCGCTATCACCTGTATGTCTCCTACGCGTGTCCGTGGGCTCATCGCACGCTTATCGGCCGCGTGCTCAAGGGCCTCGAGGACGTGATCAGCTACAGCGCTGTGGGCCCGGACATGCTGGACAAGGGCTGGCCGTTTCCCGCGGATCGCCCCGACCCGTTGCATGGCAAGTCGCACATGCACGAGCTCTACACGCTCGCCGACCCGAACTACACCGGGCGCGTCACCGTCCCCGCGCTCTGGGACCGCCAGACCGATACGATCGTCTGCAACGAGTCATCCGAGATCCTGCGCATGATGGACGACGTCTTCGCCCCGCTCGGCGACGCGCAGGCCCCCGTTCTGTATCCCGAGCCGCTCCGCGCAGAGATCGACGAGGTCAACGCGGTCGTCTACCCGCACATCAACAACGGCGTGTACAAGTCGGGCTTCGCGACCACCCAGCATGCCTACGAGGAAGCGGTGACCGCGCTGTTCGACGCCCTCGACGCGATGGAAGCGCGCCTGGAAGGTCAACAGTGGCTTGTCGGCGGCCAGCTGACCGAGGCCGATATTCGCCTGTTTACGACGCTGGTGCGCTTTGACCCGGTCTACCACGGCCACTTCAAGTGCAACGTGCGACGCCTGCGCGACTACCCAAACCTGTGGGCGCTGACGCGGCGTGTTTACGCGCTACCCAAGGTGGCGGAGACGGTGCGGCTCGACGAGATCAAGCGCCACTACTACTACAGCCACGCGTCCATCAATCCGCACCGCATCGTGCCCATCGGGCCGCAAATCAACTACGCCTGAGGGGTTGCCTCGGTCGCTTTGATGTAGCGGGCGCGCCACGCCTCGACGCGCGGGTTCATCACCGAAAACCAAAGTGGCGGCACCAGCGCAAGCAAGAACATGCCGCTGTATCCGGTCGGCATCTGCGGGACGTCGTCGTGATGACGCAGGGCGTGGAACGGCCGGCTCGCGTAGGCGTGGTGGTCGGAATGGCGCGCGAGGTTGACCAGGATCCAGTTGCTGACCCGGTGGCTGGCGTTCCATGAATGCTGCGGCTGCACGCGTTCGTAGCGCCCGTCGGAGAGCTTGGTGCGGGTCAGACCGTAGTGCTCGACGTAGTTGATGATCTCAAGCATCAGGATGCCGACCGCCGATTGCGCCGCGAACAGGGCGACACCGATCCAGCCGAACACAGAAAAGACGATCGCGTAGGCGGCCAGGATCACCAGCGGGTAGCGGACCATGCGGTTGTCGAGCGAGAGGACCGGCAGCTTGCGCTTGGCGATGCGTTTGCGCTCGATGGCGATGGCGTTGAGGAGCCCGCCGACAAAGGTGCGTGGCAGGAACGCGTACAGCGACTCACCAAACCGCGACGTCGCGGGATCGTTCGGGGTGCTCACGTGGCGGTGGTGGCCGTGGACGTGCTCGACGCAAAACCAGGTGTAGGTCGTCAGCGTCATGAGGATTTCGGCCATCGCCCGTTCGAGCTTGGTGCGGCGGTGCATGAGCTCGTGAGCGATGGTGATGCCGGTCGCGCCCGTCACGAGGCCGACGTTGATGACCGCCATGGCCTGCTCGTACCACGGTCCGGTCGACGCGATGATGTTGCCGAGGGCCCACAGCACGAAGGCAACCTGCGCCGGCACGTACGAGAAGATGACCGCGTCGTGCAGCCGCGCGCTTGCTGGCGGAGCATCGGGGAACGGGTTGTCGTGGCTGGTGCCGAGGATGTGGTCGATGGTCGGCAAGAGGGCGTAGAGCACCACCATCGGCAGCAGCACCCACCACCCACCGAGACCGTTGCCGATCGCCGCGCTGACAAGGCTGGTGTAGATGAGCAGGAAGGGCGCCGCGTGGCGCACCGTCGTGGCGGCGCGACCGTCGCTGGTGGGGCGGGTTGCGGCTTGTGAAACGGAAAGTGTGGACATGTTCACCTCGCTGGTTGCCAGGTGATTATGCTGGTTGTTGAGAAAAGTTCAATTAGATTCTGGTTGGGCCTGTCTTCTCCCGCTTCGGATGGTGATGAGCGCGGCGCCGAGCAGCGCAATCGCCAGCGCCCACGCGGGGTAGCGAGCCTGTTGTGCCCGTCGCGTGATGAGCTCCCGAATGTGTCGCCGCAGCGCGTCAGACGCCTTGCTCGTGTCGTGTAGCGCGTCGGCAACAGCCGTGTTGAGCCGGTGTCTTGCGACGTTGGCTTGCGGCTGTCGGCGTCTCTGCACGACGTCCTGGGCGGCCGCCTCGTAGCGCGCCGTCATCGCCAGCAGGCGCGCCAATAAGCGCTCGGTCTCGGCGTCGCCACCGGCAGGAGTATGAAGGGACTGCTCGGCGCTCAGCAGTGCCGTGAGGGCATTGAGGTAGCGCTGGGAGTCATCGCGCGTGCCCGAATCCACGAAGGTCGAGAGGCGGTTGTGGGTGGCCCGAAACCGGCGCGCGAACTCCGCCAGCTGGTTTGCACACTCGTCATACGCGGGGTCTCGACGCGCGAGTCGTGCCGTGAGCGTTTCGATCAGCCGTTGGACCGACCGCCGCAACGGGAGCGCGTGTAAGGTCATGGCTACGCGAGCTGGTTCGTTGCCGAGGGTGCGGGCCACGTCGGCCACGTACCACTGCTGTTCGGCGAGGGCATCCAGCGACCCCTGCAACACGGCGGCGAGACGAGCAGCACGTGCGTCGGGCGGATGAGCGCGCAGCTGGTCAATCGCCGGCTCCACGCGCTTGTGCCAGGCGTCTCGTCGCTCGCCGCCGGCCTTCGAGTCACCGGTTTTTACGAACCGTCCCAGCGCGCTCATCGTCTGGGCGACACCTTGGTGGACGTCCTCAAGCGCCGCGCCCATCGCCGCCAACGGTCCGGCTGTGCGGGCACGATACTCGCCGATTCCGACCGCTATCGCGCCCACCGCCAGCAGCAAACCGACCCGCATCCGGGCGACGGCAGGCGAACGTTGTACCGTCATCGATTCGCCCCGACTCGCGCGCGCCCAATCCAACCCGGGTCGCTGTCGACACGCACGCGGAGCAGACTCAGCTGCGCCTTGAGACGCCTCGCTCGTTGGAAAACGTGGGCGGGAAACCGCCGCCCCGGGTAGTGAACAGGCACGACGTTGCGCAGCTCCCCGGCCCGCTGCGCGATGTACGATAGCTCGGCGACGAGCAGCTGTGCGGCTGCGTACACCTCGCTGGGAACGACCTCTGCATCGATACGCGCGCTGACCTTGCACATCGACAGGCCCGAGTGCGTCGCGATCTCGCGCACTACGTCGAAGGTTGCCACGAGGCGGCGCATGACGTCGGCGGGCACTTTCCCGGGGGTGAACGCGGGTGCCTCTGCCATGCGAGGAGCGCCCGGAAAGCGTGCCAACAGCCGCGCACAGATATGCACAGCGCGCGTGACCTCCATGTAAACGTCGGACGCGCTGATGCGTCGCTCCAGGAGCAAGTTCAGCTGCTGGTTGAGCCGCAGCAGCGTCGCAAGCACCTGGTCGGGGCGCGCCGTCGTGGGTGCGAGGCGCTCGTTCGCCACGGAGCGGATCCCCAGTTCGCGCTTGACCAGGAGGATGCGCGTCAACGCCAGGTTCGCCACCTTCCACACGTCGGCCGGACCGATGCGATCCGGGGGCGGGACCGGCGGCGGGGCGGCGCGGTAGCCGGTGTGTTCGAAACACAGCCGGTTGGCCTTGTGAAACGCGGTCAGGGCGCTAAACCAGACCGTATGCGGCGCGGAACCGACCACCGTGAGGCGCGGCGTCTTGGCCCGTGGGCGGCCCATGACAAACCGGATGTGTTCGACCTCGGCCGCAGCGAGCTGCACCCGCGCCAGGACGTCGGCCGGCAGGATGGGGTCGGGGCCGCTGGCGGTGCGACCGCTGATGGTCGGCGGCGTGACCACGTACTGGGCGACAGCGTCCTTCGGCGCCACGACCGCGACGACCAGGGCTACCGAAGCAAGACAAAGGGCCGAGCGCATTACAGTCACCTCGTTGGCGCAGAGAGGCCGTAGCGGCGCTGTTCATCCACGGAGAGCTCGCGGACGCTGCGAGCCCGCGCGGTCTCCAACAGTCCTGCGGCATCGGTCTGCGCGACATGAAGGCCTGCGTCCCGCGTCGCCACCGCTGCGCGACGACCGTCACCCAGCCAGCTCGCCGCGAGCACCGGCGACTTGCCACCGTCGAGCGTGCTGTGTCGGCGCCCATCGGTGTGCCAAATGGAAGCGTGACCGCTGCGTCCGCCGGCCAGCAATAAGGGCTTGGTCGGGTGAGCCTGCAGCGTCGTCAGCGGCCCGCTCACGTCGAGGACCGAGAGGTCGACGCCCCGCCGATCGAAGAGGTGCACCTGGCCCGCGGCGGTGGCCGCGGCGATGCGCCCGTCAGCCAGCCAGGTGACGAGCCGCAGCCGCTGCAGGTCGGCTTGCACTTCGGCGATGCGGCTGCCGTCGAGGCGCCAAATGCGCAACGCACCGTCGCTGCCGAGCGTCGCGATGCGTTTTCCGGCGCCGTCGCAGCTCACTTGCTCCACCGCCCCGTCGTGTCCGGGCAGCCACGCGATCGCGCTCCCATCGCCGCGCCAGATGCGGCCGTTTCCGTCGGCAGACCCCGTGACGACAACGTTTGGTGCGCAGACCTCGAGCGTTCCGATCGACGCCCCGTGTCCCGCAAACACCGCCTGCATGATGCCGTCGCGGCTCCATTTGCGCGCGGTTCCGTCGTGGCTGGCGGTGTACAGGTATGTGCCGGCGCGCCCAAAGGCGATGGCGCGGATCGCCCCGCGGTGGCCGTGGAGGACGGCCTTTCGTGTGCCCGCCGACGTCCACAGCACGGCGCGACCCGCCTCATCGCCCACAGCGACGTGACGCCCATCGGGAGAGAACGCCCCCGCCGACGGTGCTGCCGCTTCGGCAGGAGGCGCCGATTGCATCCGGGGAAGCGTGATCGGCCGATGGTCGCCGACTCGCCACAGGCGCGCCTTGCCGTGTTCGCAGTCGCGCGTCGCGTCGATGTCCGGCAACGTCAGCAAGCGATTGCCGACCGGGCTTGCGACGACCTGTCCCAGCTCGCATTCGGTAGCCGGCGCCGCGAAAACCTCCTCGTCACGGCTGCGCCAAACTCGCGCGGTGCCGTCTTCCGAAAACGTGAGCAGGTGTGCCCCGTCCGCGCTCCAGCTGCCGCCAAGGATCGGTCTTTCGTGGCCGGAATAGCGCGTCTCGAGCGTGCCGTCGGGTCGCCACGTCGCCGCCGTTCCGTCAAACGAAGTCGTGAGCACGCGGCCGTCGATCGGCGAGAAAGCGACGGACGAGACGATGTAGTCATGGGCGCGCAGGACCCTGTACTCGCCCTTTTCGACGTTCCACAGGCGCGCGGTCTCGTCGTAGGACGCGCTCGCGACCTGCTCGCCCGTGGCGTCGACCGCGATCGCCGTGATCCAGCCATTGTGGCCGCGCCACGTCGCGAGGCGCTTGCCGTCGCGCCAAAGCATCACAAGTGCGTCCTGTCCGCCGCTGATGACCCGTCCATCGGGCAGAAAGGCAACCGCCGAGGTCGCGCCGTGATGGCCGTCGCCCCGGTGTTCCGATGCCCCTTCGGCCGTGATCCACTCGACGCCGCCGCCGTCGTCACCCACGACAAATCGCGCGCTGTCGCTGCGCCACGCAAGGGTCGAACGCGCCCTTGCACCGCCGGCCGTTCCCAGCAGCGCCCCTGTACTGCCGTGCCACGAATAGACCTTGCCGTCGTCGGCCGCCCCCGCCAGGGCGCGCCCGTCGGGGCTGTACACGAGGGCTCGGAGCCGGGCCTTGGGTGTGGGCAGTTGCGCGATTTCGGCGCCGCTGAGGTCGAGCAGGGTCGCGCCGCCCTTGCCATGCCGAACCGCCATCCGTTGGCCGCGTGCGCAGGGCACGATCTCCGCCACGTCGTCGCCTGCACGCTCAAGGGACACACCCTTGCTGCTCGCCATCGACCAAAGCTTCGCCGGGCCTTCGTCGCCCCACGTCGCAAAGCGGTCACCGAAACCCAGCCACGTCGCGCGCAGGCTGCCCGCGGTGTCGCCGCGCACGAGTCGTCGCTGCCGTGACGCGCGCAATGTTCGATGCAGCGCCGTGAGCGCTTCTGCTGTGGCGCCCGCAGCGACCGCCTCGCGCGCGAGCAGCATCGCCAGCAGCGGATCTTTGGCGATGGTGACGGTCGCGTACGCAGCGACGACCTTGGAGACCGCGCGCGCCCTCGCGGCTCGCGCGTCGTCGGCGCTCTTTTGCGCTTGCGAGCGGGCCATGTCCGCGGCATTCGCCAGTTTCCGCGCTTGCGACTCGGCACGGCGCGCCACGGACTCGGCGCGATGGGCGTGGGCGCTCTGACCGCGGTACTCGAACATCGCGAACGTGGAGCCCAACGCGACCAGCAGCGCCACCGAGATCGCGCCGATGACCAGCGCCATCTTCAGCTGGCGCGTCCGCGCCGATGTTGAGTCAGCGGCATCGAGGAACGCGAGCTCTACGTCGGTCAACCGCCCCGGCCAGCGCTGCCGCCACTGGGCAGCGGCGTCGTGCATCGCGCCAGTCCACAGCAATCCCGGCTGACAGTCGTTTGTATGCCAGCGTTCGGCGGCCTCGCGAACCCCGTCGCGAAAACGCCGCGCGTCTTCGTCCTTTCGCAGCCAACCCCGCAGCCGGGTCCACCGTGTGATGAGCGACTCGTGGGCGAGCTGCACGAATTCGACGTCGCCTTCTTTGAGCGACGTGAGCAACCGCCCACGAACCAGCACCCCCAGCAACCCTTCGGCCGCGTCCCGGTCCGGTGCGGTTTGCAGGAGCTTTTCGCGCGCCACGCGCCGCTTCGTCCCGTGCTCGGTCACCAACTCAAGCAGCATCGCCCGCGCGATGGGGACCTCTGTTTGTGCGGACAGGCCATGGAAGAGCGATTCGGCGTGCGTCGCCAGGACGCCCGCGACGCCGCCAACCTCATCGAGCAATTCCTGTCCGATGCGTCGGTTGTCGAGGTCGCGGCGCTCCCAAAGCTGGCTGACGGCAAACTGAACCATCGGCAGCGGCGCCGGTTCGGTCCGCACGTCGGCCAGGATCGATTCGATCACCGTCGGCTCGAAGTTGTAGCCAAAACGTCGCGCTGGGGCGCAGACGGCCTCGCGCAAGCTGGCCTCGTCGGGCACGCCGAGCGGGAGCATGTTGCCGGCGACAGCGTCGCGCAGGTCCGGAGCCTCGATCAGACGGGTGAGAAAATCTTCGCGCATCGACACGATGAGCCGCACCGGAGCGTGCACGTCGTCCGCTGCGCTCAAGATGGCGGTCGCGAACGCGCGCCGCTGCTCGTCGTCAGCGCCCTGCGTGAAGAGCTCTTCGAACTGGTCGACGATGATCAGGCACGTGGAGTCGGTGTGGCGCGCATGGCGCCGCAACAGTTGACCGATACGTCCGGGGTGGCTTGTCGTCAGCGCGCCACCGCGTTTGACGGCCGCGGCGCAACCTGCGCAGACCGACTCGACCCGATCCACAAGCGCGTCGAAAGGTCTCCGTCCCGGGGTCAGCGCGAGCACGTCCCAGTTGTCGTTTCCGGCACGAAGCTGTGGCAGCAGGCCAGCCCGTAACAGCGACGTCTTGCCGGCGCCCGAGGCGCCCACGACCGCGATAACCGGCCGCTTTTCCAACATCAGGGCGAGTCGCTTGACCTCCCGCTTGCGGCCGAAAAACCAGCCTGCGTCGGCCTCTGTAAAAGACTCGAGGTAGCGATACGGATCCCCCCGGATGTCCGACGACCGCTCGACATGGGCGAGCTCGGCGGCGAGCACGTCAAGAAGGGCCGCCGCCGATTCGAATCGTTCCCCCCGCGCGCGCCGCAGACACCGATCGACGATCGCCGCGACTCCGGCCGGCACATCGGGCCGCAGCACATCGATACGCGGCGGCTGGGGCCCGCTGACGACGGCGCGCGGGCTCGAAAACGGCAGGGCCCCGGTCAGCAGCTGGTAGAGCACGACGCCGCATGCCCAGACGTCGGTGCGTGCGTCCGTGTGTTCGCGGCGCCATTGTTCGGGCGCCATGTAAGCCGGGCTCCCTGCGACGCTCGAGTTGCGCGTGCTGATGCGCATTGCACCCGAGACTTTCGACGCGGGCGCGATGTGCCGCGGTTCGAGCTGCGCGAGTCCAAAGTCGAGCACCTTCGCGACGCCATCTTGGGTCAGGAAGATGTTGCCGGGTTTGAGGTCTCGGTGCACGAGCCCCGCTTTGTGCGCGTGATCGAGGCCACGGCACACTTCGCTCAGCACTCGCAACGCCGCCGGGACCCCCAACGCCCCGTCCTGCAGGCGGCTGGCGAGGGATTCGCCGCGCAGCAACTCCAAGACCAGGTACGGCTTGCCTCGCCACTGGCCAACCTGGTGGATCGTGACCACGTTGGGATGGTTCAGCTGCGCCGTGGCTCGTGCCTCCCGCTTGAACAGCTCGAGCATCTTGTCGCCGTGCCGTGCGCCAGCCGATTGCAGGCGCATGATCTTGATAGCGACCTGGCGGCCGAGGTCGAGATCACGACCGAGGTAGACGTGACCCATTCCGCCCCGTCCGATCGCGCGCACGATCTCGAATTGGCCGTCGATGACGTCGCCTGGCCCGGGCAAGATCTGCTCGATCTGGGCTGAATCTGAGCTCGCGACCGTGTCATCCCCAACCGCGCCGCGATCCCCCGTGACCCGGACGAGATGCTGCGCCCGCACGTGGGACACGGTGGCCATGCCGTCGTGCACGCTTGGCGACTCGTAGCGGCGGGTGTCACGCTCGATGAATGGCGCGTCGAAGTCGACCGTGGGGTGGCTGTCCCCCAGCGGATCGGGGGCGCCCTTACCTGACCGTGTGGCCATAGAGGCTCCCTTCGATGGCGATGACGGGCGCGACCTTGCTGCCGACGATCCCGCCGACCCCGGTGATGCCGAAGTCGGCCAGCTTGACCGCGAGCTTGAGCTTCACCTTCACCCAATGACCGGGCACGCGCTGCGTCTTGGGGCCTGCCGCAATCCATCGCAGCTGCACCTCGGCCGGAACGCTGACCGTCTTGCCGCGCACCGTGAGCTGGCCACGGACCGAGAGCCGAGCCTTCGTCCCTTTCGTCTTGCGCACCTTCGCCGACGTGATCGTGTAGTGGATATGGGGCCACCGGCGCGCGTCGAGCCACCTCGGACCGTGCAGGTGCTTGTCGCGGATGTCGTTGCCGCTCTTCATGCGCGCGACAGGCGTTCGCAGCTTGCCGCGCAGCGTGGAAAGGCGGCGCGGATCGAATTTCACGTTGCCCGCGACCGGCCCCGTCGTCCCACGAATGGTCTCGAGGGGCGCTTTGCTGAGCCACGTCATGCGGCTCTTCTTCACCGCGCCGTCGAACGCGACGTGCAGCGGCCTGGGCGGAGCGGACTTCAGCTGTCCGACAGCGGTCACCGGCAGCGCCAACATCGCGACCACCAGGGCGCAGGCGAGAACCGGCGTTCTTGCTGCGTGAACACCGCTCCTTGAAGCCGTTGCACCGATTTTCATCCTCTGCGCTCCCTGGGGCGACCGGATCCAAGGACGCGACGGGGTGCATACCGTTACGGTCGCGCTGTGGTGCTGCGTTGACGCCCACGGACATTCTCCGTCTCGCGAGCGCATGGTAGAAGCCCGCCATGGCCGACACCGATCCCATCAAGATCATCGCCCGCAACAAGCGCGCGCTACGCGACTACGTCATCACCGACCGCTTTGAGGCCGGCGTCGCCTTGGTCGGCAGCGAGGTGAAAGTGCTGCGGGAAGGCCGCGTCACCCTCGCGGGGGCGCACGTTCGGGTGCAGGGCGGAGAGGCGTGGGCGCTCGGCATCGAGATCCCCGAATATCCCCAGGCCAACCGGTTCAACCACGAAACGAGCCGCGACCGAAAGCTGCTGCTTCATCGGCGCGAGATCGAAAAACTCCAGCGCGAGCTGCGCGAACGCGGCGCCGCCTGCCCGGTGCTCGCGATCTACTTCAAGGGATCGCGTGTCAAGATCGAATTCGGCCTCGCCCGCGGCAAACGCAAGGCCGACAAACGCGAACTGCTCAAGAAGCGCGACGCCCAACGCGACATCGAGCGGGCCGCGCGCGGGAAATAGACGATGGCCAACAATGGCGCCCTCGCCGGGCTCAAGATCCTCGACTTCACGACCCTGTACCCCGGGCCTCTCGCCACGATGCTGCTCGCCGATCTCGGCGCTGAGGTGATCCGCATCGAGGCCCCCGATCGCCCCGATCTGCTGCGTTTTGCGCCTCCGCTCGAATCCGACGGCGGCAGCGGCCTGTACCGCATGGTCAACCGCAACAAGCGCTCCATGGTGGTCGACCTCAAGAAGGAAGGTGCCGCGGACTTGATCAAGCAGCTCGCCGCGACCGCCGACGTCGTCATTGAACAGTTCCGTCCTGGCGTGATGGATCGGCTCGGCATCGGCTGGTCCGTGCTGCGCGAGGTCAACGACAAGCTCATCTATTGTGCCATCTCCAGCTTTGGTCAGACCGGCCCGTATGCCTCCCGCCCCGGGCACGACATCAACTTCGTGGCGCTCTCGGGCCTCTCCCATCACCTCGGCCGTCCCGACTCCGGCCCGGTGCCCATCAATGCGCTGATCGGCGACGTCGCGGGCGGAACGTGGGGCGCTGTCGGCGGCATCCTCGCGGCCGTTATCGCGCGGGGCCGGACCGGCAAGGGTCAAATGGTCGACATCTCGATGACCGATGGCGCGCTGCTGATGAACGCGATGGCGGCGATGATGGCGCTGACCGGGGGCGAGGACCTCAACGCCGGCGATGGGTGGCTCAACGGTGGCGGCGCCTACGACTACTACCGCACCAGCGACGACCGCTACCTGTCCGTCGGGGCCCTTGAACCGAAGTTCTTTATGGCGTTCACCCAGGCGATCGGAAAGCCCGAGCTCGCCGGCGCGTTCGCTCTGGTGGGCCCGCCCGCCGAGCCTGTGAAGGCCGAGATTGCCGAGGCCATCGCCACCAAGTCGCTCGCCGAGTGGACCGCCATCTTCGAGTCGATCAAGTGCTGTGTCGAACCGGTTCTGTCCCCCACCGAGGCGATGGAAAGTGAGCTTTTCGCGGTGCGCGGCATGGTCGTCGACGTCCAGCGCCCCGATGGCGAGGTCAGCAGGCAGGTTGGCAACCCCATCAAGCTATCGGCCAACCCGCCGTCGTATCGGCACATCGCCCACGATCCCGGGGCTGATACCGACGACGTGCTGAACCAACTCGGCCTGGACGACGACGGAATCGCCGCTCTGCGCGCCGCAAAGGTAGTCAAGTAGAAGATGTCGGACACCCTCGCGCTGCTCTTCAAGGACAGCCTGCACGTCGCGATCGGCGGGGCTGTCGGTGCGGTCTGCCGCCACCTCGTGGGCGTCGGCGCGGCGATGACCATGGGCATCACGTTTCCGTACGGAACGCTGCTCGTGAACGTGCTGGGATCGTTCGGGCTGGCCGCGTTGCTGGTCTACGTCGCCGAAGTCGCGGACTACCCACGCCATCTCCAGCTGCTGATCGGGACGGGTTTCTTCGGCGCGTTCACGACGTTTTCCACGTTCAGCAACGACACCCTCACCCTGCTCGAATACCAGGGCCCCGGCGCCGCTGCGGGCAATGTCGCCGCCAACATCGCGCTGTGTCTGCTCGCCGCGTGGCTGGGAATCGTGGTCGGAAAAGCCGCAGTTGGGTGACCATTGCTGCGAAAAAGCGGCGTAGCGAACTTCCTAAAAACGGATGACCGTGTCGAGACGGACGCCCTCGAACGCCGGCACGTCGCGGCAGGTTCCCGATACGCAGACACGTCCCCCGGCCATGCGTCCCCCGAACGCCCTGATCTCGCCGCCGTTTGGCAAGTAGACCTTCAGCTCGGCGCCGGGATAGTGCAAAGGCAGGGCCGTCTTCTCGGACGTGTAGCCGTACAGCCCGGAAACAACGACTGTTTGTGCAATCGCCACGCCGGCGATCGCGAGTCCCCGCACAAATGGTCTTTCGCCGGAGAAGGACTGCGCTACCTCGCTTCGATGGTTCCACTTGGCGGTGACGGTCAGCGAACGCCCCAGCGCCCAGGAGGCGTCGAGGTCGATGTGCCAGAGACCGTTTTTCAGCTCGCCGTCGGGCCTTTGTTCACGTCGCCAACCGGCCTGCAGACTGACCCCACCGCGCGCGCCGGACCGCTTTTCAACACCGGCATAGCCATGAACCGCGTGGTTTCCGGCGAGAGGATCGGTGCCGTCCGTCGCGTAGCGGTAGTAGAGCCCGTTGGCGAAGACGATCAGCTCCTTGGTGACGCGGTGTTCGATGCGGAGGCGTCCCCCAACGGCGTCGCTGTTGGACGGCACCACCTGGTCGTCCCGTTCGAGCGTTGGCGGTTCGTGGTAGCGCAGCCCCTCTTCGGGTCGACCGATGAGCAAACGCCGGTACGCCTTGGCTTCAGCGAGAACCGTCCATTGCTTGGCAACCTGCCAGACCACGCGCGAATAAGCGGCCGTCATCGCGCCATCATCGGCGTCGGAGCGCTGGCCAATGAGGCCGTCGAAAGTCCACGCAACCGAGCCCTCTTGTAGCGTGAGCGCCGTGCCGCCAAGCAGCCAGTTCACATCGTCGCCAGTGGCGGATGCGCGCTCGGCGTTGGCCTGCATCACGTACGGTCGCAGGGAGAGCCAGTCGGTCAGCTTCGCGGTCGCGTCGATGGCGACAACGCGGTCGTTCGGGTCGTCGCGCAGATCGAGGGCGATGGGGTCGAGGTTTTGGATGTTCACCTCGCCACCGGTCAGGCGGACCACGAAATCGCCCGAGCCGAAAGTCCATCGACCACCGCCCAGGGCCAGGTCCACGCCCAGGGTGTCGACGCGTCGCAGCGAGAGCGCGAGCCCTTCGCCGATCGCCGCGTGAAAATCGCCGACCACCCAGCGACTTGCCAGCCAGCCACTTTCGGACCGGATGTAGGCGCGCTCCAATCGTGCGTCATACACGTCGTCGCGCCCGTCGCGCAGCAGCCCGGTGCCATCGATGCGCACGCCGGCGAACAGGTTGGCGTATCGGCCGTCGACTTGGAGTCGTGTTGCGCCGCCACGAGCCCGAAAGTCGGTCTGTGGATCGAAAGCAGTACGCCGCCAGACACCGAGGGATTGCCACATCGCGTCAACGGACCCGACCGATGGGGGCTGCCCGCTTGGTTCTTTTTTCAGCGCCGCGACGATGGCCTCCCGCATCAGCCGTTCATCGCCGGGTTCAAAGCCTGCCCGCGCAAACAGCACACGGTTGTCGCGATCGAGCAGGACAGAGAAGGGCACACCGGCGGCGGGGTTGTAGCGGCTGAGCAGGGCGCTCTCACGGTCGCGGCGCCAGGCAACGGTGACGCCGTAGCGCGCGAGAAACGCTGGGATCTCGGCCGCGGACTCGGGTCCGTCTTCGGAAATCAGCTCGACAACCAAGCCCGCGGACGCATACGCGTCGGAAAACCGTTGGGCGGCAGCGATCTCGAGGCGGCATGGGACGCACCACGTCGCGAAGAAGACCAGCAGGCGGATCTTCGGTTGGGCGGAGGGGTCCGAAATCGCCTGGGCGGTGGTGGGCGCAGAAGGCAAAGCGGCGGCAATGAAAACCGTCGCTGCCATGAACGCAGCAAGCCACGAGCGAGCGGGCATCACTTTCGCCCGGAACATCTATTCGGCCAGCAGCTTGGTGATCTCGGCGTCGAGATCGGCGGGGACTTGGCCTGTGCGTCGGTAGCGAATGGTCCCGGACGCGTCGACGAGCATATTCAGCGGCGTCTGCTTCTGCGCGTTGTCGAAGTACTTCTGGGTGTTGAACAGCGGGTCGACCAGCACCGGGAAGGTGAGCTTGTGCTTGTCGCGCCACGCCCGACAGAACGCCTTGGGAGCCGGCAGGCTGTTTTCGTCCTGGTAGAGCACCTGCACGATGCGCAGGCCGGCCTTGCAGTGCTTGCGGTAGACGTCGTTTTCGAGGTGTTTGGTCTCGTCGAGGCAGGGCTGACACCACCCGGAGCCGACATTGAAAAGCACGAGCCTGGCATCCCCGAGCACATCGGCGAAGGCCACGTCCTTGCCATCACAGTCCGACAGCTTGAAGTCTTCGAACCGTTTGCCGACGTCGGTGCCGTACGGGCCCGCAGGATACGTCCACCCCGCAGCGGGCTTGGCTGTCTCGCAGGCTGCAAGTTCGGGCGTTTTTGCGCCATCGGTCGTCTCGGACACGCATCCGCCGGCAAGAAACGCGGCGACCAGCGCTGCAAGGCCGAGAATTCGGGCGTTTTGGGGCATCGACTCTCTGGGCTCCGTTCCGTTGTCTGGTCGGAGACGCGGCGTCGATGTTACCGCCGGGCGCCTACTTCCCCACTTTCAGACCGGCGGGGTAGGCGTAGCTCACGTCTTTGGCCCAGCCGTACACGCTGACGCCGACCGGCTTGGTCGCCTTGATCTGGTGGCTTCCCTTGAAGACGGGGAGCCGCGCGACCTGCCATTTGCCGTCGCCGAAGCTGACGAACTTGTTCTTCGGGATCAGGTTGCCGTCGAGCAGCACGTTGTTGGCCAGCGGGGTGATGACGTTGATGTAGTTCTTCTGGTAGTTGCCGGGCACGAGGAACACGAAATCGTTGAGGAAACGGTCGGTCGCCGCCGTGAGCATGAACGCCGGATCGCCGATGCCCGCGTCGCCGGCCTGGGGCAGGTTCGGGCAGTCGCTGTGCTTCTTGCACGGGATCTTGAATTTCAGCGTCTTGTCGTGACCGGTGCAGACCTTCTGGAAGCCGTATGACGTGTTGCACAGGTCGTTGTTGGGCCCGGGCGCGTTGGCTCCCGCGAGGAATTGGCCGACCGAAACAGGCTTGTTCGACTTGATGAGGAAGTCGCCGTTGCTCTCGAACTCGTGCCACTGGCCCTGGTTGAGGACGGGGACATTGGTCTGCGGCGGAATCGTCGTGACGACGGTGCCCGACTTGCTGGCGAGGATCCGCCACACGTCCTTGGCTTTGCCGCGGGGTTGCGTGCGCGTCGCGGCGTAGAGTGTCCCCCAACCTTCGATCGGCAGCAGCTGCTCTTCGAGGTGGTCGGCGCAGCACGTGATCGGGCAGTCGTTGTCGGACGTGCAGGCCCATCCCTGGTGCTGGCAGACGCCCTTGCCGGCGCCCGGTGCCTTCACGCACTTGTTGGTACGCGGCGCGTTGGACGCTTCCGAACCGGCGAACACGGCGATCGGCTTGTCGGCCTGGATGAACGAACCGGTGAAGTCGGCGCCGTTTTGTCCGGTCTCGACGTTCATGACCTGGCCCTTGGTGAGCTTGAACTCCTTGAGGCCAGCCCACGTGCCGCCGGGAATCGTCTGCCCCATGCCGCCGCCCGAGAGGACCGCCGCCGAGGCGAGCACCTTGACCTTCGTGATGCCGTTGGTGACCGCGACGATGGTGAAGTAGCCGCGGAACGCCGGGTGGCTCTGCTCGCGGGTCATGACCCAATACTGTTTGCCGACCGCGTTGGACGGCAGGAGCAGGGACGCGTCGTTGGAGAAGACGTCGAAGTTCTGCAGCGGGTTGAACTGGTAGGCGACGATCGGCTGATTGGATTGGATTCGGTAGCTGCGCAGGTTGAACGACGAGCCGTCCTGGTTGAGCGGCGCCATCTTCCACAGCGGATCGGGCAGGTTGATGACGCGCACGCCGAGCGCCGGCACCTCGTACTTGGCGGCCTGGCCCGTTGCGGCGGTTACCGTGACGAGCGCCTTGGCGTTCTTGGTGTTGGAGATGATCACCGAGAACTGCGAGTTCTGCGCGTCGTAGATCTTGTTGCCGGCCGCCTTGATGAGGGCGTTGTCGAGGTCGACGGCGTAGTAGTCGCAACCAACATTCGTGTTGCTCTTGAGGTCGCCCGAGCAAGGATTGACGCAGACACCGGCCAGGCAGGTCAGGCCCTTGGCGTCGCAGTCGTTGAGCAGGTCAAAGCCGCTGCCATTGTCCTTGCACGCGACCGCCTTGTTGTTTTGGCACTTCTTGAGGCCGGGCACGCACTTTTGGCACTTGGAGTTGGTGCAGAGCTCGCCCGTCTTGCAGATCTTCTCGATGTCCGCGTCGCTGCCGTCTTTGTTGCACTTCATCAGCACGGTCGACTCTTGTTGGCCGCCCTGGGGCAGCGCGCAGTAGAAGTCTCCAGGCACGCACTTGCGGCACTTGTCGGTGATGCACTTGGGCGCCGCATCGGGGCACGCCTTGAGCTCGTAGCCCTTGCCGTCGGGTCTGCAGACCTGCAGGAACTCGCCTTTGCACACCTTGCTGCCGGGCACGCACGTTGTCGGCACGCATTTCTTGTTGATGCACTGGTGGTCTTTCTTGCCGATCTTGTCGCAGTGGAAGTTGATCAGGCACTCGACGCACACCTGGTTGGGCAGGTCGCAGTACGGGGTCGCCTTGTACTTGGCGCACGCGGACGCTTTGCCGCAGCCGGGGCCGGATGGGCCGGTGTCCTTTGCACCGCCGGAGTCGCTGGCGCCGCTGGTCGATGATCCGCCGGTGTCGCCACCCGAAGACGAAGCCGCCGCGTCGTTCTGCCCGCCGGAGCTACCGCTTGTGCCGCCCGAATCGGGCACGCCGCTGCTGGAGCCGCCTGACGTTCCGCCGATCTCGAACGTCTGCACGTCGGGGAAGGTCTGCCCTTGGTTGTCGGTGCCGCACCCGACCGCGAGCAACGCGACCACGCTCAAGCAGGTCGACATGTGGACGAGTTTCAAAGCAGGGGTGCGCATCAGGTCTCCGTTTGACCGGTGGGATCGAGCCGGAAGCATTGCAGCGGATCGTGTCGGGTGGTGCAAAACCCGGGGCAGTCTAGCGGTCGCGTAGGGCAAATGAAATCATTGGATGTAAAGGACCCTCTCGGTCCGGAATTGGCCGCCCCGGTGACGACGGAATGGCCCTGGGTCTGCTCGGAATTCGGCGTCGGTTTCGTCCAACGAAGCGAAAGGATCCTCGGTACGATCCGCGGGTCGATCGGCGATGGCCGAGTCGATCGCGGCCTGCAGCTCGATGACCGGCGGCAACCCCAGGTGTTTTCGGAGCGCGGCGAGCGGCCAGGCGGCGACCCGGAGCTTGCCCTCGATGCTGTGGCCTCCGACGTGTGGGGTGGCGGCGTCGCAGGCTTGGACGAGCGCCGCGTCGACGTTGGGTTCGTTGGGGAACGTGTCCAGGTAGAGACCGGCGAGGTGCCCTTGTCGGCGCAGCTCGGCGGCGCTCGTTGCATCCAGAACATCGCCGCGGGCCGCGTTGATCACGATCGCGTCGCGACAACGCTGCAATCGATCGGCGTCGAGCAAGTGAAGGGTCGCGTCGGCTCCCGCGCGTACAAGCGGTGTGTGCAACGTGATGATTTCGGGTGCTATCGCCAGCGCGGCGTCGATCTCCATGGACGCGAATCCGGAGTCGCGGCGTGCCCGTGGTGGATCGCACAAGATCGTGGTCGCTCCCAGCTGCCGCAGGCGTTCATCGACCAGGGTCCCGACCGCCCCGCAGCCCACGACGAGGGCTGTCTTCCCCTGTAAAAAGCCTTCGCGCGAACCGCGGCCGGACGCGCACCATAGCGACCAATGAACCCAATCGGCGACGGCGATCGCGTTGCCGCCACGACCGGTGAAGAAGCCGATTCCTCGTGCGTCCAGGGCGTCTTCGTCGACGTGATCGGTCCCCGACGAAAGGGTGGCGACCCCGGCCAACTTGCCAGCGCGAGCGATCTCTTCTGGGCCGACACGGGTCACCGAGCGCAGCAACAATCCGTCGGCTTCGTGCAATGGCGCGTCGGCCAGTGAGCCGCTTGTGTACGCCACGACGCGCGCCCCTTCGAGCCAGTGCATCGGCAACACATTAACCGCGCCGGTCAGCAGCGAATCGTCGACGAGGATGGTGGGTTCAGACATCGAATTCACCTACATTGGATATGCACGTTACCCAACCGCAGCCGATGCGCCAGCGCCCGGTCGTCGCGTTGTTGCCCAACCCGTGGAGAGCCGATGCAGGTCCGACCACCCGCCATCGCCGGGACGTTCTATCCAGCCGACGAGGGGTCGTTGACCGCGTTGTTGGACCGCGTTTGGAGAAATCGCGTCGCGCTCGACGTGCCCGCGCCCAAGGCCATGATCGCGCCCCATGCAGGCATCATCTACAGCGGCCCCATCGCCGCGACCGCCTATGCAAGCGTCGAAGCGGCGGCCGATCGCATCAAGCGCGTCGTCTTGCTCGGTCCATCTCACCACTTCGGTTTCCGCGGATTCGTCGTCCCCACCGTCGACGCCTGGCGCACACCGCTGGGTGACATACCCCTCGACCGCCCGACCCTGGACAGAATCGCAGCGCGCCCCGACGTCATGGCCAGCGATCGCGCTCATGGACCCGAACACAGCCTCGAAATCCACCTGCCGTTCATGCAGCGGGCGCTCGGAGACTTCGAGCTGGTGCCGGTCGCCGTCGGCGTCATCGAGGTTCAACATGGCGCTTCCTTGCTTCGATCGATTTGGGGTGGCGACGAGACCTTGATCGTCATCAGCAGCGACCTCAGCCACTTCTTCGCCCAGGATCACGCCAAACAAGTCGACGCATCGACCACCGCGGTAATCGAAGCGATGGATGCCGATGCGATGCTCGATGCGGATGCTTGCGGCCGCTACCCGATTTGTGGACTGCTTGCCGAAGCCAAGCGGCGCGACATGACCATGGCGACCGTCGATGTGCGCACGTCGGCCGACACAGCCGGCGATCCGCTTCGGGTTGTGGGGTATGGCAGCTACCTCTTCTGGCCGGGCGCTTCATGACGACTCTGACCATCGAGCAGCAGGCCATCTTGTCCCACCTGGCGTGGCAGTCGATCGCCGATGGGCTCCACCGAGGCGCCTACTTGTCCGAACTTGGGACCACGGGCCCGATGCGGATGTCGGGCGGTGATTTGTGGCTGCGGGAGGACGGCGCTTGCTTCGTCACGCTGCATCGAAACGGCGAGCTGCGTGGCTGCATCGGCACGACGCGCGCCTACCAGTCGTTGGGCCAGGACGTCATCGACCATGCGTTCGCCGCGGCGTTCAAGGATCCCCGTTTCGATCCGCTGACCCCGCAAGAATGGCCGGGACTGACAGCAGAGATTTCGGTTCTGGGCCCGGCGAACCCTGTGCCCGCTACCACGCGGGAACAGCTGCTGGGCAACCTGCGGCCCGGTGTGGATGGCTTGATTCTGCGGGATGGCGCGCGCGTCGCCACGTTTCTGCCATCGGTGTGGGAGAGCCTGCCGGACGCCGAATTGTTCGTGGCCGCGCTGCAACGCAAAGCGGGAATCACGTCGGGTTCCTGGTCCGCGGCGACCCAGGCATCGACCTACCAGGTGCAGAAGTGGCCGGCGCCCAAACCTGCGCGCGCCTGAATCGCTCAGTGCGCAACGCCGCGTGTCGAAAGCGGCATCCGTTTGCGGCCCCAGTCGCCGGCAGGTCCGTCAAAGCGCCCGGGGATTTGCGTGCCGCATGACCGGCAATGCCCGCTGTCGTCCAGCTCGTAGCGGCTCAGCTCGTACCAATCGCGCACGATGACCGGCTCGCCACAGCCGTGGCACAAGGTGGTGTCTCCATCCTTGTCGTGCACGTTGCCGGTGTAGACGTAGCGCATCCCCGCGGCCATGCAGATGCGTCGGGCTTTGCGCAGGGTTTGCACAGGGGTTCGGCCGCGGTCGGTCAGCTTGTAGTCGGGATGAAACGCGGAGAAGTGCACGGGAACGTCCGGCCCGAGGGTCGAGACGCACCACTCGGCGAGCCGCTGAAGCTCGTCGGCCGAGTCGTTGAGGCCCGGGATGAGCAGCGTTGTGATCTCGACCCATACGTCGGTTTCGTTGACGAGGTAGTTGAGCGTGTCCAGCACCGGCTGCAACTCGCCGCCGCACTGCTTGCGATAGAACGCGTTCGCGAACGCCTTGAGGTCGACGTTGGCGGCGTCGATGAAGCGGAAGAAATCGGGGCGCGCGTCATCGGTGATGTAGCCGGCGGTCACCGCGACTGTCTTGATGTCTTGTTCGTGGCAAGCGGCAGCGACGTCGCGCGCGTACTCGAGGAAGATGACCGGATCGTTGTACGTGAACGCGACCGAACGACTGCCTGTCGATGCGGCGGCGGCGGCGATGTCGGCGGGACCCGCGATCGAGGCGAGGGTGTCCATCTGTCGCGATTTGCTGATGTCCCAGTTCTGGCAAAACGAGCAGGAGAGGTTGCACCCGGCGGTGCCAAAGCTCAGCACGGGCGAGCCGGGCAGGAAGTGGTTGAGGGGCTTTTTCTCGATCGGATCGACGCAAAAGCCGCTGCTGCGTCCCCAGGTCGTGAGCACCATCTCGTCGCCGATGCGTCCGCGCACGAAGCACAAGCCGCGTTGACCATCGCGCAGTTTGCAGGCCCGCGGGCAGAGATCGCACTGGAGCCGGCCGCCGTCGAGGGCGTGGAAATAGTCGACGGGCACGACGCTCGGGTCGTTTTCGAGGTGAACGCGTTTGAGGGTCAGGTCAGCCACAACCCGACCATACCAAGCCGGCCGACGATTCGTGTCGCTTTCGTACCGTTCAGATGGCGCTCAGATAGCGCTGGCGATCATCACGCCGACAGGGATGACCGCGCCGACCACGACGCCGATCGCGACGCGCATGGTCGAGTGGCGACGACTCGGCCGCAGGTGCAGCGGCATCGTGATGGTCGTCTCGGTCGGGTTGTCGAGCTGACGGATCTCTTCCAGGCCGGTGCTGACGAGCTTTGCGCCGATCCCGACGCAGCCGAGAACGAGCACGAGCACCGAACCAAAGCGCAGCCATTCCTGCATCGCGCTGTTGTGATCAAAGCGCGTGGAGCCGGCGAGGAGCGCCGCGGCGAGGCCTGCGGTGAAGATGAAGGTCGAGACAAGCTGGGTCGTGTCGCTCTTGCCGACGCGGAACGTCGCGCTCTCGCGGTAGACGGCGCGGATTTGGCGGGTCTGGGCTCCCATTTCACTCTCCAACTCGCGGCGCTTCGGCGAACGTGGGGTTGTCGTGATCCAACACCGCGAAACGGCTGAGGTGTCACCAGCGTCGGCTGACGCGCGTACATACCTCTTAACGCCATCGTGGGCATGCTATTCGCCGCACGCAAAAAAACGACGAATGCAGCGGCCTTATGGAGCGCGCCTACCCCAAGAATGCGGCACCGGCTTCTACCGGTGATTGCGCCGCGGATCGAGGAATTCGGCGATCCCGCCGATCTTCGCGGCGGTCTTTCGCGCCATGCGCCGAGCGGCCGAAAACGCGGCCTCGTCGACGATGAGCTGCTCGTAGGGAAGCGGTTGGACGTCGGTTGGCGGCACCTGGACAGGCAAGTCCTGGATGCGCCGATCGACCCGACCGCCGAACGCGCGATCGAATCCGACGGACCCCGCGTCGCTGTCGGGCAGAACATCGGCGCACAGGTGGCGAGCGGTGTCGACCGAGCACAATCCGCGCGACACCGCGTCTTCGATCGAGCCGGCGATGCCATGCGCGTCGACCCGGTATTCATTGACCATGGCGTCGGCCACCGTCGAGACGGTGCTGTCGGCTGCGTGTCCGGCGTCGCGCAGGGAGACGGCGATCTGGAACGCGTTGAACGTCGCCTTTACGCGGCCGAGGTAGGCGCGATATCGGGCTGGCGGCGAATAGGCGTCGAGGTGAATGAAGATGCGTCCGACCGGATCGTGCCGCGGCAGCTCGGCGAGCAACCGCAAGATCTCGCCGACTTCGTCGTCATAGGCGCCGCTTCGAAAGAGCAGATCGCGCAACCGCGTCGCGTCGACCCGTCGTGAGCAGGCGTCGGCGTACAGGCAATAGATGAGCGCGTCGACTTCGGCGTCGTCGCCAAAACAGAACTCAGGGGCCTCGACATGGCCGGCCTGCAGCCAGAGGCGCGTCTCGATGTGCGCGCGGAGCTTGTAGGCGACCTGGCCGCGGATGTTGCGCCATCGACCGCGGCTGATGGCGGCGGCCCAGCCCTTGAGCACCAGGCGATCGCAGCGGAGGTTGTGCAGCGCGAACATCTCTTCGAAGCGGCCGCGGAGCATCTCGGGGCTGCCCGAAACGACGATGATGCGGGCTTCACGAGTCGCCGACAGGTTCTGCAACAGCGTGCGCATTCCCGGCACGGGCTTTTTCTGCGCGGCCGACTCCATGGCGGCCCGGTAGATGCCGCGCCAGCTGTGGAAATCGGTCTGGATGTAGGTCTTGTCGAGGTCCCAACGGTAGACCACGTCGGGTGTGACGATCGTCGCGTCGGCGCCGGACGACTCCGAGGCGGCCCGGGGCGACTTCGCGGTCACGGCGACTCCGGCGGCTGCCACGCGTCGGTCATGCCAATGACACGGCGCACCTCGTCATCGAGCCCGCGCCTGCTGCATTTCGCCGCCAGCTTCACCGCGTTGGCCAGGGCCAGGGAGGGCGAGCCTGGCGCCGCAAGAATGACCGTGCGCTTCAAACCGAGGACCGGCGCGCCGCCATACTCTTTGAACTCCGAGACACGTTTGAGCATCCCGACGCCTTTCTTGAGCAACCGCATCGCGACCCGCCAGCTGACTTTGGTCTTCCATGCGTACCGGGCGGCGTCGACGGTCAGCTCGGTCAGCGCGTCGAGCAGGCCGTGGACCGCGTGGCCCGCGAAACCGTCGGCAACAACCACGTCGGCGAGCCCGCGCGGCAGATCCGTGGCACGGATATTGCCGACAAAGTGCATCCCCGGCGCCGTTTTCAGACCCGCGTGCGCGTCGACCACGATTTCCGGACCCGATTGCGCCGAGAGCTCGGTCGACAACAGGGCAACGTGGGGTTCGCGCACGCCGGAGACCACCCGGGTGTAAGCGGCGCCGAGCAAGGCGAAGGCACACAAGGCGTGGGCCCCGCCGGCGTTACGACCCGAGACATCGACCAGCAAGGCGAGCGGGTCGTCGCTGCTGCGGCGGGGCATCGTTGGGAAGACAGCGGCCTGGGCGACGGGCAGGCCTTCGGCGATTGTGCCCAGGTGTTCGGTGCCGAGGTCGAGAACGAGCGGCGCGCGGGATGCCGTCACCATCGCGTCGGCGTCGCCATTGCCCAGCAACTTGAACGCCGCGGGCAGGGCGTTTCGGGCCGCGCGATCGCCGGCCAATGAATCGCCGGTCTCGTGCGGATAGGCAACGCCTGAATCGACCAGTCGCAGGTACATCGGGTCGTAACCGAGCTGATCGAGCGCCAACCGCATCGCGCTGATTTCCCCGACCAACGCGATGTGCGGGCCGCCCTGAACCGACAAGCGCGCGGCAGCTTCAAGGATGGGCTGGGGACCACCTGGCGCGTAGGTGTCGACAACGATGTTGGCGGTGGCGGTCATGATGAAGCGGTCTGTTCAGCGCTTTCGTCGCGGTCGTTGGCGTCGCGGTCGTTGGCGTCGCGGTCGTTGGCGTCGCGGTCGTTGGCGCCGATGTCGTAGTGATGAAGCCGAACGTCCAGGCGCCCATTGCGGAGCTCTGTTGTGCGGTCCGGTCGCAAACCGAACGCGTCGACGAATCCCTCGTGTCCGGACAACACCGCAAGGCGGCAGCCATCGAACGAAGCCACACGCTTGCCCATGTCGCCGTAGAGCGCCTCGAGCTCTTCACCGATTCGCTCGCCCCACGGGACGTTGGTGGTGATGTGGGTTCGGGCCGCGGGTGCTTTCAGCTCGCGCGCGTCTGCTTCGACGATGCGCATCAATCCCTCAACCCCTGCCGTTCGAGCGTTCTGCCGTGTCGCTGCGACGGCTTGCGGATCGATGTCCGACGCGAGGATCGGGCGGTCCTTGGGCCGTTTCAGTGCCCGTCGCCGTGCTCGCGCATCTTTGCGGACCCGGTCGAGCGCCTTTCGAACCTCGCGCCGCCGCACGGGCCACCTTTCGATGCCAAAAGCCCGCTCTGCACCAGGGGCCAGCCCGGCGTGGATCATCGCCGCTTCGATCGCGATGGTGCCGCTGCCGCACATCGGATCGACGAGGCGGTCGCCTCTTGCGAAGCCAGTGTCCGCCAGGATCGCCGCGGCCAACGTCTCGCTGACGGGGGCTTCGACGCCGGTGAATCGGTAGCCTCGACGATGTAGTGGGGCGCCAGAAGCGTCGAGAAAGAGGCTGCAGCGGTTGCCGAAGAAGCGAACGATCACCTGCACATCGGGATCGCGCAGCTCGATATCCGGGCGGTGTCCGAAGGCGCCGCGCAGCTCGTCAACCAGCGCGTCCTTGACCTTCTGCGCCGCGAAAACGTGGGTGCGCAACGCGTGTGGGCTCTTGCGATCGCCGGGCAGCTTGCCGGTGGCCACGACCCCGACGGTCGCGGATGAGTCGACCCATTCGAGCCACTTCGCCTCGCGGGTGCCTTCGTAAAGATCGCGCGCGTCCCGGCAGTCGAACGTGTGCAAGTGTACCAGGACACGTTCGCCGACACGCAGCCATACCAGCAGTTTCGCGACGTTGGCGAAGCCGCCGGTCAGCTCGACGCCGTCCCAACGGACCTTGCCGACGCGCAGATCCAAGGCCGAACATTCGTCGGCTACGAGCTGGGAGGTGCCTTCGTTGGCGGTGACAAGCAGACGCATGGGCGGCGATGCTCCGACGACGCAGCACTGCCGTCAATCGACGAGGGCCACGACGCGATCTGCGCCGTCTACATCGTCATGTGCGAGGCGAGTCTAAGCTTGGGCGGGAGGCGGCTGGACCTTCTTCTTGCCCTTTTCACCCTGGCCCGGAGGCGTCTCGAGCGCGTGCTCGAGCACTTCGTCCATGCGGGACACGAACACGAAGTTGAGCTGCTCGCGGGACGACTCGGGGATGTCGCGGATATCGCGCTTGTTGCGCTCGGGCAGGATCACCGTCTTCACGCCGCCACGAAGCGCCGCGAGGACCTTGTCCTTGATGCCGCCAACAGGAAGCACCAGGCCGCGCAGGGTCGCTTCGCCCGTCATCGCCACGTCGCCGCGCACGCGGACACCCGTCAGCAACGAAACCAGCGCCGTGTACATCGTGACACCCGCGCTCGGGCCGTCCTTGGGGATGCCGCCGGCCGGGAAGTGGACGTGGATGTCGTTTTCCTGGAACGCGTTGCTGTCGATGCCAAGCCGTTCGGCGTTGCTCTCGACCATGCTGATCGCGATCTGGGCCGACTCCTTCATCACATCGCCGAGCTGGCCGGTCAGCCGCAGCTTGCCCTTGCCCGGCATCTTGTTGGTCTCGATGAAGAGCAAGTCACCGCCCGTGCGCGTCCACGCCATACCGGTCGCGACGCCGGGTCGCTCGGTAGCTTCGGCGATTTCGGGCAAGTAACGCGGCGCGCCGAGGATCTCGTCGACATCCTCCACGGTCACGTGCCGCGACTCGTACTCCTCTTTGACGACACCGACGGCCACGCGACGGCATACATCGGCGATGCGGCGCTCAAGGTTGCGGACGCCGGCTTCCCGGGTGTACTCGCCGATGAGCTTCTTGATGATCTCGTCGGACAGCGTGCACTGCTCTTCGGTCAGCCCGTGCGCCTTGAGCTGCTTCTTGAGCAGGTGGCGCTGGCCGATGTTGAGCTTCTCTTCGTGCGTGTAGCCGGACAGCTCGATCAACTCCATGCGGTCGAGCAGCGGTGCCGGGATCGTGTCGGTCGTGTTGGCCGTCGCGATGAAGAGCACCTTGCTGAGGTCGTACGGCGTGTCGAGGTAGTGGTCGGTGAACGTGTTGTTCTGCTCGGGGTCGAGGACTTCGAGCATGGCCGCCGTCGGATCGCCGCGCCAATCGTGGGTCAGCTTGTCGACCTCATCGAGCATCAGGACAGGATTGGACGTGCCCGATTTCTTGAGCGACATCACGATCTTGCCTGGCATGGCGCCGATGTAGGTACGGCGGTGCCCGCGGATCTCGGCTTCGTCGCGCACGCCACCGAGGGAGATTCGGTAGAACTTGCGTCCAAGCGCTTCGGCGACGGACCGACCCAGCGACGTTTTGCCGACACCGGGAGGACCGACCAGACAAAGGATCGGCCCCCGCATGTCCTGCTTGAGCTTGGTCACGGCCAGGTACTCGATGATGCGGCGTTTCACCTTGTCGAGCCCGTAGTGCTCGCTATCCAACACTTCCTGCGCGTTGTTCAGGTCGAGGTTGTCGTCGGTGTAGTTCTTCCAGGGCAGGTCTGCGAACCACTCAAGGTAGGTCCGCGCCACGGTGTATTCCGGTGAACCGTGCTGGATGCTGCGCAGCCGCTTGAGCTCCTTTTGCGCGATCTTCTCGGCTTCTTCGGGCAACCCCACGCTCATCAAGCGCTCTTCGAGTTCGGTGAGCTCGTCACCGTCGTTGCCTTCGAGGTCGCCCAGCTCTTTCTGAATCGCCTTGAGCTGCTTGCGCAGGACGTATTCGCGCTGGCTCTTGTTGAGTTCGCCCTTGACCTCGCTGTTGATGCGCTGGCTGATGCGCAGGATCTCGACCTGCTGCATGACCAGCTGCAGCGTCTTGTCGAGCATCTGCACGAGGCTTTCGGCCTTGAGGACGTCCACCTTCTCTTCGACCGACACGCCGAGGTGGGTCAGCAGCAGGTAGACGAGCCGGGACGGATGGTCGAAGTCTTCTTGCAGGTCCGCCGCGTTGATCGGCAGCTCCGGCACCATGTTGACCAGCTCGATGGCGCTGTCCCGCACGCTGTGAACAAGCGCCTCGATCTTCGGATCTTTGGGCTGTTCCTCGGGCAGCAGCTCGACCTCGGCGCTCAGGAAGGGCTCTTCCTGGTCGAAGTCGACGACGCGAAACCGATCCACGCCGCGGATGACGACGTGGTACGTGTCCGTCCCGTTGCGAAGGACCTTGATCAACTGCCCTGTGCAGCCCGACCAGTACAAGTCGTCGGGCTTGGGGTTGTCGACCGTCTTGTCCTTCTGGGCGACCACACCGACGACGGCGGTGCGACGGTCCCCGAGGCCTTCGAGCAGCCTGATGGATTTGCCCCGGCCGATGACGACCGGCATCACGGCTCCGGGGAAGAGCACAGCGTTGCGCAGCGCCAAGATGGGCATGGACTTCACACGGTTGCTCGTATCGATGGTCTCGCTCATTTCACACCTTGGGGACCGGCCGCGAGGACCGGCGGAGAGGGTCGGCGGATGGGTGCTGGGCGCGCGGCCCACATCCTGAAGGTACAGAAGCACGCAGCCCCATGCGAATCAAGGGCTGCACTTGGATAAACGCTGCTCCGCGCCGTCGATTCAGCGGCGTTTGCGCTTGGATTTGGGCACGAACTCGGGATGCGGAATCGCGTAGGCGGCGGCGAGATCGAGGAACTCATCGGCAAGAATTCCGTCGCGTGTCACGGCCCACGCGAACGCGAGTTCACCAAACGCGGCGAGCTGGTTACGCCGGGCCTGCAGCGCATGGATGTGGAGCAACACATCGTCGACATCGGTACCGACGTAGCGCCCGCTGCCCAGCTTGACGGTCTGCATCCGCATCGAAGCGCCGGTGGCCAGCGCCGAATCGATAGCGTCGGCTGCCTCTACGTCGCGAAGCTCCGCAGTAATGGCTTCGATCCGCTCGACATCGGGCATATTCTCGAGGGCATCCACGCGGCACAGGGCGAGTCGGCATTGCAGCTGGGGCATGGGTTCGCCGAGATCGGCCCACTGCTCGGCGGCAGACTCGTAGCGACGGCGCGCGGCGGCGAAGTCTCCCGACCACATGGCGAAGAGCGCTCGTCCCATCAGCGTGGCGGCGTGTTCGCGCGGTCTCGCAGCCGGGTCGAGCTGGTCGATGAGGTCGGCGTAGATGGCGTCGGCGGTTTCGTCGTGGCGCGCGATTGTGGCGAGTTCGGCCTGGAAGAGACGGACCGCGAATTGCTCCGCGAACGAGTATTCTTCGAGCTCTACGTCCTGAGTCAGCCGGATGGCTGCCGGACCCTCGCCCCTGCGCAGGTGCATCCGGGCGGCGAGCATCTGCTGGCGCAAGGCCAGGCGGGCACCGAAAGCGCCGGCGTCCGATTCATCGAGCAGGCGGTCGGCTTCGTCGGCAAAACCGAGCGCGATACTCACCTCGCAGAGCGCGAGCGTCACCTCGGTCATGCCGCGTAGATCGCCGACTTGTCGGAGGATCTCCCGCGCATAGGTCAAGGCGTCGCGGCCTTCCACGAGCCGTCCGACACGGCAAAGAACGGCGGCGCGATTGACGGTGGCAGCGAGCGCGGCAGGTGGCTGTCCGATCTTGACGAAGGCCGCTTCCGCTTCCTCGAAGGCCGCGATGCTGGCCCGAGGATCGGTCGAGTCGGCCATCACCATCGCTTCGCCGAGCCGCGCCCTGGCGACACCCTGCGCGTCGCCGATCGCGTGGGACACCCCTCGGCTTTGCACGAAGTATTTGTAGGCGCCGTCGTGATCGCCGAGATCACGCATCACGTAGCCGAGGTTGAGCAAGGCGACGCCGCGCAGGATCGTGGCCCGCGGATCGTCGCACAGGGCGCTGGCGGCCTCGAAATGGCTGCGTGCGTCCTGCAAACGCGCCTCGGAGCGGGCCAGGTCGCCGAGGCAAATCAGCGCGTTGGCCGCACCGGGAGCCTCGCCCGCCTCGTCGAAGAGCCGATGAGATTCCGACAACATGCGGGCGGCGTCTTCGCCCTTGCCCATGCGCGTCAGCAGGCGTCCCACGTTGCCGAGAGAATTGGCGGTCCCGACCTTGTGATCGAGCTGTTGGTAGGCCTGGAGCGCCTCGTTGTGGCAGCGCAGTGATGCGTCGAGATCGCCGGTCAGCTCGTGCAACGCGCCCAGCTCTGTGGTCGCGGCGAGAAAGCGCTCCGTCAGGTCATGGGCGCGGGCTTCATCGCGCGCCCAGGCGAAACACTGTTCGGCGTTGACGACGTCGCCAATCTGCAGCCTCAGGCGCCCTTCCAAGCTCCCAGCTGCGCAGGAACCGTCGGCCTCGTCGGCCTCGACGAAGACCTCGCGCGCTCGCTCAGCAAAGCGAATCGCGACCTCGATCTCCCCCGCGTTGGCGCGCTCCTCGGCGACCTTGAAGAGTTCAACTCCGACAGCGCTTTCCGCCATAGGCTAGCGGTCCGTTTCCGGAGTGTTGATGAGTGCCAGGCCGTACCCCGGACCACTAGATTTCATATGCAAGGGGCCTCGCAGGGGAGGCCCCTCGGCCCGCGTTGTTTGGCGGCAGTGGGCGTCGTTTTCGTGCCTCACCCCAACCTCCGCTGCGCGGCTGTATCTCGTTTCCGTCAACTTGTCGTTTCCCCTGTAACGAGACACTACACCATCACCGAGCCGCACGAGATATCGATGCCCTGACCGGTGATCGCGTCACCTTCCTGGCCGACCAGGAACTGCACGTACGACGCCACTTCCGATGGCTTGATCATCCGCTTGACGGGCTGATTGCCGAGCATCTCCTGCATGACGGTCTGGACCGGACGACCCATCTCGGTCGCGATGCGCTTCATGGCCTGGTGGGCCATCTTCGTGTCGACCCAGCCCGGGTTGACCGAGTTGACGCGGATATTGCGGCCTGAGAGCTCCTGCGCCATGCCGCGGACGAGCCCCATAACGGCGTGCTTGCTGGCGGTGTAGGCGTGCGAGCCGGGTACGCCGAACCGGGCCAAGACCGAGCCGATGAAGACGATACGCCCGCCGGTCGGCATGTGCTGGGAGACCAGCTGCGCGAGGAAATAGGTGCCGATGAGGTTGACGTCGATCACCTTGCGAAAGCGCTCACGTGCTTGGGCGGTGCAGTCGTCGAGCGGGGTCGACAGGTTGACGCCGGCGTTGCAGATGAGGATGTCGATGGGTCCGAAACGCGACTCGGCGGCGACGACCGACTCGTCGATGCTGCGCTGGTCTTCGAGATCGAGCCGGAGCGCGTGTGCACGCTCGGTGCCCAGGTCCATCGCGAGGCCGAGCAAGCGGTTGTACGACCGTGCGGCGAGCGACAGGTTGTAGTTGCCTTCGCCGAGGCGGCGCGCGATGGACTCGCCGATTCCCCGCGACGCGCCGGTCACAAACACGTGTTTGGGGCGCGCATTCAGGGCCGCCATGAGCTCGCTCTGCGGCAATTTCACGGTCGATTGAACCATTGTCTACTCCGTCGGCGACGCTTTCGCGCCGGGGGCCCGCTGTTGAGGTGGGATCGGCTCGCCCAACGTCGTCGCCGAGACCGGCGCGTTGTCGACGGCACGTTGTTTGAGCGCCTGGCCGTCCTTGCCGTACACGCTGCGCCAGGAAGACACCGCGATTGCGAGCACGATCCACGCCGCGACGACCAGGTAGATGCCGTACATGGCGCCGCGGAAAAACCGGTACAGCGGCGGCTTGCTCTCCATTCGCTGGAGGGTTTCGGCGATCTCGCGATCGTCGCTTGGATCCGGGGGCAGGGCAGCTACAGCGTCGACCGACGGTGCAACAGACGCGTCGGGAAGATCCACCGCGGGCTCGGCGGACGGCTTCGGCTCACCCTTGACGGGCCCCTCGGTCGTCACGGTGACATCCCCGCGTGGCCGGTCAGGTCACGCAGCGCGCCCTTTGTGATCGCTGTGTAGATGTCGCAGGTGCCCGGAATGTCGATGCCGCAACGCCCCTCGGGCTCGAGGCAAACGTAATCGCTCTGGATGTCGGTGCACTTGGTCTTCGAGTCGCTGAGCAACGCGCCCGTCTTCGTGTCGCACTTGGGCGAGCAGAACGGCGGACGTTTGTGCGGCGCGTCGTAGGCGCCGTTGCCGTCGGTGTCGACCAGGATCGCGTTCGTCATCGCGTACGGCCGCACCGGATAGAAGTCGGGGAACAGAACCGGGCGGCTGAACACCGCGCTCGCCAGCGGGATCTTCGCGAACGCCATCGACGCCAAACGGGGCAGTTGCAGCTCGCCAAACGGCACATCGAGGTACATCGGCCGCATCTCGTGCTGCGCCCCCAAACCCATCGCGACAACGACGATCCACGAGTCACGCTTGGGAATGTCGACGCTGATCGTTGCATCGTAATCAACGATGTCGGCGGGCACGCTCTTGATGTCCTTGCCGGCCTCCAGGACCTTCACGACCTGGCCATTGACGTAGATCTCGACGCGATCGATGCCAAACCACGACGCTGTCTGGATCTTCAACTTCACGTCCGCCTTGCCGGTCGCCGCGACCGTATCGCCGGGTCCCTTGCCCGCCACGCTCACGTCGACGAACGGACCGTAGCTGGCGATGACCTGCGATTTACGCATGTTTTCAGCCAGTTCGCGTCGATCTAGCGCCGACGGATCGTCGCGTGTGCTGCGGATCCAATTGCGCGGCATACCCGGCTCGAGGCTACCGGCGTGACTGTCCGAACCACCGATTCCGGCCTTGACCAGCCCGTATTCGAGCAACCGGAAGTAGTCGTCCATCACGCCGGTTCGTTCGGGGCAGGGCTCATCCCAGTACTTCTTCTCGACCACCTTCTCAAGCGGCTTATCGAGCTGCTTGGCGTCGATCTCGATGCTGCCGCTCTGCGTGTCCACGAGGCAGTGTTTGTTGAGCGCGTCGCGGGCCGAAACCGCGTCGGCCGGGTCCTTGGCGTCCTTGCCGCCCTTGTGCTTCCAAATGGCCTTCTGTTCAGCGGGAGTGCGCCGCAGGATCTCGTTGTTGATCACCAGGGAAAGCGCCCGTCGATGGCGCATCTTGCAGTCGCGGATCGAGTCGCCTTCCGGACAGGTCGTCAGCTTGGTGAGCTTCTTTGCCGCGAGCTCGGGACATGCCTTCTCAAGCGCCGCCATCGCCTTCTTCGTGTCGGTCTTGCCGGTCTGGAGATCGAGCCCCCCGAGTCGAATGCGCTCCATGCAGCGTTCGAAGACCTGGATTTCCCAGACCGTCGGTGTCCGGATCAGGTCGTAGCGCTTGGCGTTGAACACCTCCATGGCGTCGTGGTCGCAGGTGACCGTGCGGAAGATCTGGTTGTCGGCCATCGTCGAGCTCAGCTTGCGGGTCATGCTGAAGTGATCGAGCCCCATCTGGTCGGCCCAACCCAGGAATCCGTCGCGCGGGTGGGCGATGATCGTCGTCGGTCGGGACTTCTTGTCGATGCCGCCGTCGTCGAGCTTGAAACCGTTGCGGTCGAAAACGACGTGGTCAACAAGCCTATCGCTGCTCATGCAGTACCAGTCCACGGCACCGTGAGCCGGGATTTGAAGCTCGTGGTATTGGACCGGGAAGCCGATGAAGTGGCCCATGTCGAGGGTGCTGATCTCGACGCCGACGACGCTCTTGACCCATTTTTGCAGGCTCGCGGCGAGGATATGCGGCGAGAAGTCGGTGACGACGTCGTGATCGGTCGACGCGACGTAGTCCAGGCCCTCGGCGACGATGGTTCGGACGCGTTTGTCCAGCGGCATGCCCGAGTCGAAGCTGGGTCGCTGGTGGAGGTGGAAGTCGCCGGACGCCCAACCGGTCGTGTCGACCTCGCGAACAACGCGTGCGGCGATCTTGTAGACCTCGCCGTGGTGGACCACGAAGTTGTTCTCGTCGTGGATGCCGTACTCGATGCCGTGGCTGACCACGACGCGGTAGCGGCCCTCGGCGACCGGGATGTCGAACGTTCCGTCGGCGGACACGTCGATGTCTTGCACCCCGCTGCCGATGCGACCCTGGCCGAGGTAAACGCGGCGACCGCCATCGGCATAGAGAGCCTTTCCGTCATCGCCGAGGCGCACGACCGTCGCTTTGGCCGGGATGCGTTGGCCGGACTGGTCGGTGGTGCGGATCTGGATGTGGCCTGGGCTTGGCAGGCTGGGCAGGAAGATCTGCTCCTTGCCGGCGTCGAGCGTCACCGAGATGAGGTCGCCGTGGACGACGCGGTGCTTGTCGGTCGCAACAACGACGTAGTTGCCGGCCGGCATCTTCGCGTCGAAATCGCCATCTTCGACGATGTCCATGCCGCGATCGGCGTCGATTGCGTTGAGCACGCCGGATGAACCAATCTTGTCGTAGTTGGCGGCGACGAGTTTGTCGATGCCTTCGGCGTTCCAGTCGGTGCCCGGTTTGGGGTCGTTGAAAACCAGGACATGCGAGTTGCTGGCCGCGTCGCCGGTGTCGCGCCACCGCACGTAGCCGCGCAGCGTTCCGGTCGGTGTGCCGCGATGGCCCGCGATGATCTCCTGGACCGAAGCCACGTCACCCGCACCGACGGCGAGAAAGCGCTCGTACGTGAAGAGCCGCTGCGAGTCGCATTCCTTGTCGTCTTTGCTGTCGACCTTGCAGTTCTTCGTCGCCGAGATGAACGGCGTGGCGGTGGACGTGAAGACCGGCACGCCGACCTTGGGATCGGGGTCCGAGGCGTTCTTCTTCACCGTGTAGTACGCGTATGAAACGTCGCCGCCGACCGCGGCCACCCAATCGAAGACGAACGGCTTGGCGAACGTGTCGCGGCCGGCGAACCACGCGTCCCACACCGCCTTTTGCTGGTCGAAGCCGGCGCCGGGTACAAACTGCTTGTTGTACTTGCCGAAGAAGAGGAAGTCGCCGCCGCCGATGCCGCCCTTGTTCTCGAGCTTGGGCCCGAACCCGGGCTGGCCGGCGGTGAAGGGGGAGTCGCCGAGCAGGGTGCCGATCACGGCCTCGCTTCCGGTCGCGACGTCCATCTGCACGGTCTTGCTGCAGCCCTTGATGTCGGTCGGACAGACGTAGCAGCCCGTCGTTACGCTCACGGCGAAAGACATCGGCACGCCGTCGGCCGCCTTGCCGCAATCGACCTTGCAATCGGTGACCGGCTTGCAGCCGCATTCGCCCTCGGCCTTGCCGTCCTTCTTGACGCAGATGAGCGTGTCGTCGTTGCAGTCCGCATCGGTCTTGCAGAACTCACCGGCCCAGTCTTTTTGCGGATCTTCGGGCAAGCGCACGGTCGTCTTCATGCGCACAAACGACTCGCCGGGGCGCAGGCTGTAGTCGGTCGAAAACCACACGTTGGCTTGCACGTTCTTGAACTGGACGACGTCTTGCAGCAGCTGCTTGTTGGCGCGCAGGGCATACAGCGCATAGATCATCGCGTAGCCGTCGCCTTCGACGCGCACGATCGCTTCCTTGCCGTCCGAGCCGTCGTTGACGACCTTCACCGAGCTGCCGAGCGGGGCGGGCACCAGCAGGTTGGTCATCGGGAAGACTTCGGCGAACCTATCGCGGCCGTTGCCTTCACCGAAGCGATCATCGTTGCGGCGGATATCGGCGTCGACAAGTGAGCCGCCGTACACGCCGGGACCCCACGAACGCTTGGTGTCGAGCACGGCAACGCGGATCTTGTCGTTTTCGATCAGGTAATCGCCGATGTCGGCATACGCGACCGGACCGCCGACCAGCTCGTAACGGGTCTCGATCTTCTTGGCGCGCAGCAGGTTGGGCGTCTCCTGCGAGCAGCCCGCGAGGCCGAGCGAAAACGCCGCCAGCACCAGCGCGAACGCCAGCGAACAGCCCGACATCATCGGCTTATGGGTGCGAGCGCGGGCCATCAAAACCTCAGCGCCAGCTTGCCGAACACCGCGTCGTTGTCGCGCGGCTGCCCGGCCAGCTCCTCGCGGTGGTCAAACTGCAGCGAGAAGCGGGCGATGTTGCGGATGAAGTGGTGGTTGAACGCGACCGACAGCCACATTTCGTCGCGGTTGTCTTCCTTGGCGGTGTCCGGGTCGATGAGCTCGGTGCGCACGGCGAGGCCGTTCTTGCCCAACGTGTACCCGAGCTCGGCGGTGATGGCTTGGCGCTGGACGTCCTGCGGGATGGTGGTGGTCGTGGTGGGCTCCTCCACGGGGTCGGCGCTGTCGGCGATCCACTCGACGAAGAGGTGGAAACCGTGGACCTTGACGTGCAAGTCGGCCTCCATGCCGGTGGTCGAGGTCGTCTTCGCGCCGTTGTTGTAGTAGCCGCCGCCAACATGGATACGCAGGCCGCCGCCGTCGAGATCGGCGATCTCCATGCCCACGGGTCCGAGCGGCTCCAGCTGCAGGCGGCCGACCACCGACACGCCGTGGAATCGGTTGCCGCGCAGACCGGTCGCGTTGACGTGGCCCCGGTAGAACACGGAATGGCGCTCGAATGCGTTGTAGACACCAAGTCGCCAGCCAAGGCCCAACAGGTCGTAGTCGCCCGCCACGGTCAGTCCCACCTGGCGAAACGGCGCCATCGCGTCACCGGCTCGGGAACGCTCGGAGAGACCGGCGTCGGCGCTGCTGAGGATCGCCGAACGCGCGAATGGAACGGTGCGCGCGCCGAGGTAGAACTTGAAGTAGTGGAAGCGCTCGTAGCCCACCCACGCGTCGAGCAGGTACTTGCCTTCGGTGTCGCCGCCGCCCCGCGCGAGGTCGGTGACGATGACGAAGGGGATGTGCTTGGCAACCTCACCGCTGAGGCCGATTCGGGCCCGTGGAATGCCGAAACCGACGCGCTCCACCTGGTCGCCGTTGACGAACATCGCCTCCTGCTTTTCGGCACCTTGCGCCCACAGGCCAATACGCGTCTCGATGCGCGCACGCAGGCGCACCATCAGCTCGCCGCGTCGCACCAGCGCCATGCCGGGGTAGTGTTTGCTGTAGCCGGGCGACTTGAAGCCAGGGTCGGTGCCGGGCAGCGCGTCGAGTTTGTTGCTCTTTCCGTTGCCGGGGTTGAGCGCGGCGGCGTCCTTGTCGTCGGCTTTGGGGGCTGCAGCATTGGGAACTGGGGCTTGTGCGACGGCGGGGGCCGTGGCAAGCAGCAAAGCCGCCGCAACCAAGACGGTCGGTAGCGCGATTCGCGGCGTCGAAAGAAGCGCGGGGCAACGGTTCATCGCAGACTCCTGTAGGCGCGCGGAACTTAGCAGACCGACCCTCCAAACAGAAGCGTGACCGGCCCCTGCTCGGGGCGTGGAGAAACGATGAAAAAGACGGAAAAAGCGGCGCGAATCCACGCGATTCTCGACGACCTGTACCCCGAGGTTCCGATCCCCCTCGACCACGTCGATTCGTACACGTTGCTCGTTGCCGTCCTGCTGAGCGCGCAGTGCACCGACAAGAAGGTCAACCAGATCACGCCGAAGCTGTTTGCCGTCGCGCCCAACCCCGCGGCGATGGTGAAGCTGTCGGTCGAAGAGATCCGCGCGATCATCAAGCCCTGTGGCCTTTCCCCGCAAAAATCCAAGGCGATCTTCACGCTCAGCAGGATGCTTCTCGACGAACACAACGGCGAGGTTCCCGCCGACTTCGAAGCGCTCGAACGCCTGCCCGGTGTCGGCCACAAGACCGCGTCCGTCGTCATGGCCCAGGCTTTCGGCGTGCCCGCGTTCCCCGTCGACACCCACATCCACCGGCTCGCGTGGCGCTGGGGCCTGAGCAGCGGCAAAAATGTCGATCGCACCGAAGCTGACCTCAAAGCGCTGTTTCCCCGCGAGTCCTGGAACCGCCTGCACCTGCAGATCATCTACTTTGGGCGCGACTTCTGCCCGGCGCTGCGGCATGAGTGGGCGGACTGTCCGATCTGCGGTTGGGCCGGGCTCAAGACACGGGCTGCCGAGGAATCCAAACGAGCTCGAGCCACCGCCACAAAGCGCAAAGCCAAGGCGCGTGCGTCGAAGAGAAGTTGATTGGTTCGCGCGACCGCGGTTGCCGTCACGCGCTATTTCAGCCAGCTGCGCAGCCACTGGTACCAACCGAAACCGGCCCCGTACTTGCCTGTCGTCTTGGACACGCCACCGACGCCGCTGACGGCTACGGTCGCTCGAACGCCGAACTTCTTGCCCTTGCCCTCGAGCACTGCGTTGCCGACCCGCGCTTCGAACGCGGTGGGCGCGCAGCCTTCATCGGTCGTGCCGTCGCAGTCGTTGTCCTTGGCGTCACAGGGCTCGATGTTGGCGGGGAGTTTGCTGCCGAGGCACTTACCCAGCGATCCATCGGACTGGCAGCGCTGCTTGCCGTCTTTGCATTCGCCCACCGACCGTTGTTTCGGATCGCCCGACCAGCAGGGGGCTGTCAGGGCCGTGTCGATCGTGTTGCCGCAGCCCTTGACCTTGTCGCACGCGTCGACGGTGCACGGGTTGGAGTCGTCGCAATCGGCGATCTTGCCCGGGATGCACGTGTACTTGCCGGCCTTGTCGGTCCCGCACTTGTCTCCGAGCGTGCAGGCGCTTCCGTCGCTGCATGACGTGACGATGTTCTTGTAGCCGCACTTGCCCGACGTCTTGTCGCATGTGTCCTCGGTGCACGTCGTACCGTCGCTGCAGTCCTTCTTCTTGCCGACCGCGCATTTGCCCGCCGCACAGGTGTCGTTGACGGTGCACGCGTTGCCGTCCGCGTCGCAGGGGCCGGATTTGGCGGTGTGAACGCAGCCCTTCTTCGGGTCGCAGGAGTCCACGGTGCAGGGGCTCTTGTCGTCACATGGCAGCAGTGGCCCGGCCAGGCATTTGCCCGATTTGCACGCGTCCGATGTCGAACAGACCGAGTTGTCGGCGTTACAGGGGGTCTTGTCGGACTTCACGTCCGCTTCGCACTTGCCGGTGTTGGGGTTGCACGCGGTCTTCTTGCAGAAGTTGTCGGTGCTGGTGTTGCACTTGACGATGGTCGTCGGGTTGATCTTGCACTGGCTCACGCCGCCGCTTGTGTCGCAGAACAGGGTGCCGTTGCACGCGTTGCCGTCTTCTTTGCTCTTGCAGTCCGCGTCGACCTTGCAAGCGCAGACGTTGGTGCCGCCCGCGCACTTACCGGACTTGCATTGGTCGCTGACGGTGCAGTCGTTGCTGTCGTCGCACTTCTTGCCGTCGGCGAGCGCCTTGTTCTGGCAACCCTTGCCCTTGTCGCAGCTGTCGGTCGTGCAGTTGTTGCCGTCGTCGCAGGCGGTCTTGATATCCAGCGGTTTGCCCTTGCAGCCGCCGCCCTGGCAGGTGTCGAGCTGCGTGCACTTGTCGCCGTCATCGCAAGTGCCCGCGGTCGGTGTGTTGACGCACCCGCCCTTGGGGTCGCAGCTGTCGGACGTACACGGGTTGTTGTCGTTGCAGTCGAGCAGCTTGCCGGGCACGCATGTCCCCGACGCGCATGCATCCTTGCCGGTACACACGTTGTTGTCGGCGTTGCACGGGGTGCCGTCCTTCTTCTTGGTGACCACGCATTTGCCGGCCTTGGGATCGCACCCGTTGGTCTGACACACGGTGTTGAGCGATGTGTCGCACGAGACGACCGTGGCGGGGTTGATCGCGCACTTGTTTGTCGTCTTGTTGCAAAACAGCGTGCCGTTGCACTTGTTGCCGTCCTCTTTGTCCGCGCAGTCCTTGTCCGTCGCGCATCCGCAGGTGTTGGCGCCGCCGATGCATTTGCCGGCTGCGCACTTGTCGCCGGTCGTGCACTTGTCCCCGTCGTCGCAGGTCTTGGCCCCGGCGGGTTTGTTCAAGCACCCCTGCGATGGGCTGCATACGTCGTCCGTGCACGCGTTGAAGTCGTTGCAGTGCAGCTTGGGCGCGACGGCTTTGCCCGAACACTTGCCGCCGGCACAGGTATCGCCGGTCGTGCACTTGTTGCCGTCGCTGCAGGCCGCTCCGTCGGGCACCGCCTGGGCCACACAACCCTTGTTGGCGTCGCACTTGTCGACCGTGCACGGGTTTCCGTCGTTGCAGGTCAGGTTCTTTTGGGCCACGCACGTCCACGCCAGCGTGACCTGGTGTTGGCCGCACTTTTCGCCGAGCGTGCACTTGTTGCCGTCGTCGCAGGTGTTGGTTAGCGGCTGATACAGGCAGACGGCGTCCGAGGCGCGGCAGACGTCCTTGGTGCAGTCTTCGCTGTCGTCGCAAGCCTTGGCCTTGCCCGCCACACACGCCCCGCCCTTGCATCGATCGGCCTGCGTGCACTTGGAGCCGTCCGCGTCGCACGGATCGTTGTTGGCCTTGTAGGTACAGCCCTTCTTCGCGTCGCACACGTCGCTTGTGCAGTCGTTGTTGTCGTCGCACTTCGCCGGCGACCCGGGTCGGCATTTGCCGGCCTTGCAGGTGTCGTTCTTGGTGCAAACCGAGCCGTCCGCGTCGCAGCTCGTCCCGTCCGTGGTGTTCGTGATGGCGCAGACGCCGGTCTTGGGATTGCACGCATTGGCGCGGCAGGCGTTGTTGACGGTCGTGTCGCAGCTGACCTTGCTGCCCGGCTTGATTTTGCACGTCTTGCTGGACGCATCGCAGTGCAGGGTGCCGTTGCAGAGGTTGCCGTCTTCCTTGGTCTTGCAGTCTGCATCCGTCGTGCAGCCGCACGCGTTGGCGCCCGCCTGGCACTTGCCGATTTTGCAGGTGTCCTTTTCGGTGCAGGTGTTGCCGTCTGAACAGGTCGTGCCGTCGAGCTTCTTGTGGAAGCAGCCGCTTTGACTCTTGCAGGAGTCCTGCGTGCACGCGTTGTCATCGTCGCAGGCCTTGGTCACGCCGATAGCGAGGCCGACACACTTGCCGTCTTTGCACGCGTCTTTCTCCGTGCACTTGTCGTCGTCGCTGCACGGCCCGGCGGTCTTGTCGTGCTGGCAGCCCTTGACCGGGTTGCAGCTGTCGGAGGTGCACGGCGATTTGTCGTCGCAGTTGATGAGCTTGCCCTTGCAGACCTCGCCGGCGCAGGACTCGTTGTTCGTGCACGGGTTGCCGTCGTTGCACGGAACGCCGGCCTTCGCCGTGTATTTGCACGCACCGGAAGTGAGATCGCACTTGCCCTGGATGCAGTCATCGCCGGATTCGCAGGCCTTCTTCGGCCCCGCGCCGCATTGCCCGTTCTTGCAGGTGTCGTTGACGGTGCACGGGTTGTCGTCGGCGTTGCAGCCCGAGCCGTCTTCGGGCTTGGTCGTACAGCCGGTCTTGGGATCGCACGAGTCGGCGGTGCACGGGTTGTTGTCGTCGCAGACTTTGGCCTTGCCGGGCTGACATTTGCCGTCTTTGCACGTGTCGTTTTGGGTGCAGACCGAACCATCGGCGTCGCAGGGCTTGCCGCTGTCACCGAGGTAGGTGCAACCGGCCGCTCCGCCACATGAATCGGCGGTGCACGGGTTGTTGTCGTCGCACGTCTGCTCGTCGCTCACACCGTCGCAATCGTTGTCGATGCCATCGCACGTTTCGGTCGCGGGCTCAGGCGCTTTGCATGCGGTCAGTCCGCCGTTTGTGGGGGCACCGGGCGCACCTTTGGCCAGGCACGTGCGCTCGCCGAGGCAGAATCCGCCGTTGCTGTGCTTGGCCTTGCAGCTCGTTGTCGCCTCGACCTTCATCGCGGCATCCGAACAGGAGCACACCTTGTTGGCTGGCAAAACGCATTGGCGGGTCTTGGCGCCTTCGACGTCCACGAGGTCCTCGCAGACATAACCGGTCGGGCACTCATCGCTCTTGGTGCAGACCGTCCCGCAGAAGAAACCGTCGGCCCCGCGGTCGACGCAGCGGTTCTTGTCGAGCCCCTGACCCTGGCACTCGCTGTTGGCTTTGCACGGTTTGCACACCTCGGACCACTTGGGCACGCAGACCTGGTCGTTGCCCTTCTTCACGCAGGCTTCGTTGTCTTTGCAGCCGTCCGCGCAAAGCCGGGCGCAGACCTTGGCGCCACCCACCTCGATGCAGTGATCGCTGTAGCACTCGTCGTCGCTGCCGCAGGAGCACCCGGGATTTCCGGGGCAAGTGGGTTGGATGCTGGTGTCGCCAGCTTTGCCTGCGTCGGCGCTTGTGCCGGTGTCCGTTGCGGTCGCCGTGTCCGTCGTTGTCGATGAGCCGGTGTCCTTTTCGGCGATGTCGTTTTCGGTGTTGTTGCCCGCGTCGACGGTCTTGTTGCTGCTGTCGACAGCGGCGTCGTCACCGCAACCGGCAGAGCTCACAACGAGCCAGCACGTGGCCGCAACCACGACAAATGGGACCCGGCCGGTCAAGCCGCGTGACGTTCGCTGCATCATCAGTTCTTCCCGGCGAGATCGTTGGGACGGAGGAGCCGCAAAAAGAAGCCGCAAAAGACAGGGGTAACAGCAGGTTGCCGGTGCGGACTCCGCGGGTCAAGGCGCCAAACCGCGCACTCGCGGTGTGTGAACGCCCCGACGCGAGCGTTTTTGCGCGTCTCGCCAGTCAATTTTTCACCGGTCAAGTACAGGTCGGTGGCCACTTGGACGACTTCAACACGCACTTGGTCTTGGCAGGGCAGGTCTTGGTGACGGTCCATGCACCGGGCGCCTTGTTCGGGGCCGAGCTGCTGCATTTGCTGCCATGCGATCCCGTGCAACCGGGAAAGAGCGAGCGCTTCTCCGCCTTCTGGCCGTCGCAGCGGTATTCGGAGCCGATGACGGTGGTCGAACACGGCGTGCCCTGCGGCTTGACCTGGCTCTTGGCCACGTCGCAGCACTTGCCGGACGTGCAGCATTTATCCGCGCCGAGTTTTTGGAGCTCGCAGGTGCCCGTCGATTTCAGACAGATCGGCACTTCGCAGGGGCCCGCCTGTTTGGCGAGATCGGCGCAGTCATCGTCCTTCTTGCAACATCCCGGGTTGGACTTGCCAACGCACTTGCCGGCCGCGTTGCAGATCGAGTCGATGGTGCAAGGGTCGCCGTCGTTGCAGTCGACCCCGGCTTTCTTGGGCGTCCATTTGTCGGTGGATTTGGCCGGGTCGCAGACGCTGCATATGTCCTCTGCCAGCCCGGCTTTGCCCTTGGAGACGCACTGGTTGTCGATGAGACACCAGCCGTCCGCGAGCGTTGTGCCGGATGTCGACGTCGAAGGATCGCAGACCGAACACGCGCCGATATCGGGATGCGGCTTGCCCTTGTCGATGCACTGAACGCCCTTGGCGGTCTGGACGGCGCACTTTCCGGGGGCGCCTGTCCACTCCTTTTGGCTCTTGCTCGGCGCGCAACTCGCGCACGTGACGCCAGTCGGGTTTTGGCCCGACACGTAGCAGGCCTTACCGATGTGGCACCAGCCCGTCTTGACCGACCACTTGTCGAGGCCCTTGGCGGGGTCGCACTGCAGACACTTGTCGGTCGGATGCGCGTCATTGGCCGCGTAACACTTGCCGTCGATGAGGCAGGTCCCCTTCTTGGCGGTCCACTTGTTGGCGTCCACGGCAGGCTGGCAGATCTCGCAGCCCACCGCGCCGGGCTTCTTGTCGTCCTTCGACGCGCAAAATCCGTCGATCAGGCACTTATTGGGGGCGAGCGCGTTGCTGCACTTGCCCGTTTTCGCCTCGCAGAGATCGGCGGTGCAGGCGACGCCGTCGCTGCAGTCCTTGTCCACGAGGCTGCAGGTGCCGTCGAGACACTTGGCGATCTTGCATGCGCTGCCGCCTTTGCATTCGTTATCGGCCTGGCAGCAATTCTGGAACGGGATCTGTTTGCAGTGTCCCTTGCTGCAGGAGTCCGTGGTGCACGCGTTGGCGTCGTCGCAGTCCTTGTTTGCCTTGCACGTGCACATCAACTGGAAGTCGGCGCAGCAGTCGCCCTTGTCGACACAGGCCGGCGTGCAATGGCACTGGTTTTCCTCGAGGTAGATGCCGCAATGGCCCTTGCAGCTGGTGATCTCGACGTGGCCCGCATCAACCGGCCCGGCTTTGCCAGCGTCGGTCGAACCAGCGCTGTCCGATCCGCCGCTGCTGCCCCCGTCGGAGGATGCCCCGGACGATCCGCTCGAAGACGCCGAATCATCCGCTGCCGCGGTGTCGTCGTCTTGGAAGTTGAATCGCTGTCCGGCGTCCAGGCCCGCGTCCTCGACGATATCGTCTTCCTTGGTGTCCGAAGGCTCATCGCCACACCCGCCAATGACCACCGCCGCGAGCAAGGTCGCTACGGTCGCCGCGAAAGTCTTGGGCCAACTGGTCTTGCGTTTGCGCATCATCGCTCCGGCGCGGCATTGTACGGCTTTCGTCGGGGCCCGCCAGCGTGCTTACGTTCTTGTATCGCATCGCCGGGGTACGAGCGCTCCTCCTGCTGGTTGGGGGTGGTGCGCACGCCGCATTGCTCCTGGCCCCGGCCGTCGCCTGGCCGCATATCATCGACGAGGTCGCGCAGAACATCGTCATCGACCTCAAGACGACCGATGGCCGCAAGTTCGATGTCGTCTACGCCCTGCACGACAGTCATATCGCTGCTTTCTACGACCAAGCGCGGCAGCTTGGCCTGCCGACCGATCGCAGCGACGCCGCCTTTGCCGGCCAACTGGCTTCAAGCTTCGACTACGACGGCTGCACGATCAGTCCCGCGAAGAAGCGGGCCTGGGCACCACGACCCGGGTTTCGCGCGTTCCCGCTGACGTTGACTTGCCCCCGTCCGATGAAGTCGCTTCGGCTCCGCCGCGTGGATTATCGGCGCGACAAGACCCGCACGACCCTCTACATCGGTCTGCGCATCGGCGACTCACGACCGCGGCGCATGCTCATTGCACCGCGGCTGGGCGCGCTCGAGATCCCGGTTCTCACCGCGGGGCGTCCGCTCCCCATCGCCGCCACCAGCAGCGCCGACAACGACCCCCACGACGCCCACAACGAAGGTGACGAACCCGGGACCGAGCGTGCCAAGAGCAGCGACTTCCCCGACCCCGAACGAGCGCGCGCAACACGACGCTGGGCATCGCTCAAACCGCCCCCTTTCCCGATTTTGCAGGCCTGGGCCAAAGAAGGCGCCATGCACCTGGCGGTCGGCGTCGACCACCTGCTCTTCCTGGCCGCACTTGTGCTCTGCGCCGCCACGATCCGCGGCCTCCTCGTGCTCGTTATCCTGTTCTCGATCGGGCACATGGCGGCGATGTTTGGGGCGCTCATACTCGGGCTCCCCGGCCACTGGCTGATCGAGGTGGGCATCGGCCTGTCGATCGTTTGGGCCGGCTTCCAGGCGCGCGATCCAGCGACGGGCAGTACGTTGCGCAGCGCCGTAGGAGCCCTTGGATTCGGGCTCGTCCACGGCTGGGCATTTGGCAGCGAACTCGCGCGTCTCGCTGTTGGCGTCGACGGCTTGCTGTGGCCGCTTGCCAGCTTCGGGATCGGCTTGGACGCAGCGCAGTCTGTCTTCTGCGGAGCCGTCTACTTCGCTTGGCGCGCGATCAACGGACGCCTTTCGGAATCAAAGGCGGGCCGTCTTTCGAAATCAGGCTGGGCGAGACGCGTGGCGAGCACCCTGATCATGGCCGGCGGAGTTGCCTTCGCGATCGCAGCCGCGGTGTAGCTCGGACCATCAACGAGCGGACGTCAGTTTTTCGGCGCGAGTACGACGCCGATGTGAACGTCTCGACTGGCGACCTGGTGGGCCGGGTTGGCCTGCTCGTGTTCGGCTGCAGGCGCATCGAAGGAAACGTCTGCCGCGCGCGCCGCTGCCTGCCAATCGGCGAGGAGCGACCGGATCTCGTCGCGATCATCGTCGCCACACTTGACGTAGATCTTCTCGAGCGGCGTGCCGAGGCTCGTCTGCTGCATCGTCTTGAGCTGCCGGACCGCCGCTACCAGGTCGACCAACAGTCCGCCGGTCTGCTCTGCAGCTTCGTCACGCTTGCCGCCGAACACGTCGATCGTCCCGTCCTCGGCCTTGGGCCAGGGCGCGATGTGAATGCTGGTCGGCGCCCCGGCTCCCATACGCGGCAGGATCGCGGCGTTGTAAAGCTCTTCGGTCACGAACGGCAACACGGGCGCGAAAAGCCGCAGCATGGCCCAGGTTCCCTCGAAGATCGTGCGGCGCGCGGCCTCTACCTCGCCGGCCGACCAGCGATCGGGGTTGCGGAAGCGGTCCTTCACGATCTCAAGGTAGTTGTCGCACCAATCCCGCCAAAACAGGTTCTCGGCGGCGCGAACGGCGCGGCTGTATTCGTATTGCTCGAAGGCTTCGGTGGCGTCTTCGACGGCTTCGACGATGCGACTTCGGATCCAGCGATCCGCGGCGGTCGGATCGTCGGCCGCGCCCGAACCCGGGGCCCAATCGCCGATGCTCATCATCGCAAAACGCGTGCTGTTCCAGAGCTTGGTCAACAGCCGCTTGCCGCCTTTGACGTCCTCTTCCAGGTAGCGCAGGTCGTGCCCGAGCGTGGCGCCCGCCGACCAGTACCGCAGCGAGTCGGCCGAATAGCGCTGAATCACCGACGCGGGATCGACGAAATTGCCGAGCCGCTTGGACATCTTCTTACCAGCGCGGTCCAGCCCCCAGCCGCTGATCATCACGTCTTTCCACGGCAAACAACCGGTGTGCAGGTGGCTCTTGGCGACGGTGTAGAAGAGCCACGTTCGGATGATCTCGAACGCCTGCACGCGGACACCCATCGGGTAGATGTCCGGGCGCGCCTCGGCGGCGACATCGTCCGACGGCGCGTCCGTTTCCCAAAAGGCCCAGTTCGCGTTGATGAGCGGCGTCAACGAAGACGTCATCCACGTGTCCATCACGTCTTCTTCGGGCCGCAATTGCACGCCATCGGGGACCTGTGCTTTGACCGAGGCCGGGGCGTCGTCAACCAGCGGATCGAGCGGCAAATCGCCAAAATCGGGGAACACCGCCGCGCCCGTGTCTTCTCGATACCAAACGGGAAACGGCACGCCGTAGAAGCGCTGCCGGGAGATATTCCAGTCCCACTTCAGCCCGCTCACCCAGTCCTCGTAGCGGTCGCGCATGAACGCGGGATGCCAATTGATCTCTCTGCCGCGCGCGATGAGCTCGTCTTTGAGGTCCAACAGACGAATGAACCACTGGGGCACGACCTGGATCTCGACCGCACAACCGCTGCGATCGCTGACGGACGCGCGTGAAACGTTGTCGTGAACGCTCAACAGGTAGCCGTGCTCCTCGAGCAGCTCTTTGGCGGCGAGGCGCGCTTCGTTGTAGGTGTTGGCGAGCTTGCCTTTGACCGCGACGTGCACGCGCTTTCCGTGCAGCGTCGGCAGCTCCGGCGTGTCCATGCGGCCGCGCCGATCGATGACCATCCGGGTGTCGAGCTTGTGCACGCGCCACTTCACGATGTCCTCGGCGTCGCCGAACGTGCAGACCATCATCAGGCCGGTGCCGAACTCGGGGTCGACGCCCTCGTCGCGGATCAGCGGCACGGTCAGGCGCTCACCAGTGCTGCCATCGGCGCGTAGGTCGGTGAGCGGAACCTCGAAGCGAACATCGGGACCGAGCCCGGAAAAACGCTCGTCATCGGGGTTGCACGCGATCGCGACGCACGCAGTGACCAACTCCGGACGGGTCGTATCGATCACGCCATCGTCGCCGCCGTCGGTTCGCGGAAAACGCAGCCGATGCAGGGGCCGATTCTTCTCGTCGCCCGCCTCGACATCGGCCTGGGCAAGCGCGGTGCCGAGCTTGGGGTCCCAGAGGATCGGGTCGACGCGTCGCTCGATATGACCGCTGGTAACCAGCTCAATGAACGACCGTTGAGCGTGTTCGACGGCGCGCGGCTGAATGGTCGAGTACGTCATGCGCCAGTCGACGGACAAACCGAGCGAACGCCACAGGTCCTTGTACGCCTCGGCGCCTGCCTGCGTTTCCTTCAAGCACAGCTTCACGAACTCGTCGCGGGTGATGTTGCCCTTGTGGACCTTGTACTTCTTTTCGACGTAGCGCTCGGTGGGCAGGCCGTTGTCGTCAAAACCCATCGGGTAGAAGATCTCGTAGCCTCGCATCCGCTTGAACCGCACCACGAACTCGGCCTGCGAGTAGCTCATCGCGTGACCGACATGCAGGTGGGCCGCGCTCACGTACGGCGGTGGCGTGTCGACCGAGTAGACCTTGCCCGCCTTGGCCGCGTCGCTTTGCGCGTTGTAACGGTAGATGCCCGCCTCGTCCCAAGCCTTCACCCACCGTGGCTCGGCCTCGATGAACTTGTATTTTTTCGGCATGTCGAGGGTGCTCGGTTGGTCCGCCATGGGCTCCTCCTGCGTCGAATGCGGACCGGTCGGGCCCGCCAAGGGTGGCGCAGATTAGACCCTGAGGTTGATCCCGGCAATCGCCGCTGCACGCCCCCCGTTGATAGCGTTGGTGTCGGTCGCCTACCATCGCGGGGACTCCAAAGGATGAAACCGTCGTGCCACCCGCCGCCAGCAACCCCAACGCCGACAAGACAACCATCGGCGGCGCGCCAGCCACGGCCAAATGTGCCAACGCTGAATGCAAGCTCGAAGCCGAATTCGGGCACGATCTCTGCATTCTTCACACGCGACGTGTCAGCAAGGGTGTCGGCAACGAAGTCGAGAAGGCCGCCCTACACGACGCCTTCCGCAAGCTCGCGTCGCTGGGCGTCATCCGGATTCGCGACCTCTTCCTGGTCGGCGCGGACCTCTCGGGACTGATGCTGTCGGTCAAGAACCTGCAGCATTCCGACCTGACGGGCGTTAACTTCTACAACGCCCGCTTTGACCGCGTCGGCTTCGATTTCTCCACGCTGGACAAGGCCAATTTCGAGAGCGCTATCTTCGACAAGGTCGACCTCCGCCGCGCCACTGTCGTTAACGCACGCTGGGCTGAGGCGATCCTCGACGGCGTGAAAATCGGCTCGCTGCGACGCGTGGGCCTGAGCAACCCGTACGAAAGCGGCCAACACAAGGACCTCGCGAAAGCCGGCCAGGTCTTCTCGATGTTCAAAGAGCTGTACACGACCAACGGCCAGTTCGACACGGCGGGCGCGTTCTGGGTGCGCGAATGTGACCTCAAGCGTGTCACGGGCAGCTGGGTCGATCGCGTCTGGTGGTGGACGCTGTGGGCGACGTGCGGCTACGGCGAGGAACCGAAACGAACCGCGGGCCTCTTCTTCATCATCATCTTCGGGTTTGCGCTGATTTATACGATGTGCACGCTGAATGTGCCCGACGGCGACACCAATAACTTGTCGACTTGCTTGTATTTTTCGGTCGTCACCTTTACGAGTCTCGGGTACGGAGAGATCACCCCCGTCGGCATCGCGCGGTTCTTCGCGGCTGCCGAAGCTTTGCTGGGGGTGTTTTCAATCTCGTTGTTCGTTTTTGTCTTCTGTCGTCGGATGACGCGGTAGCGGCTGATGGCGTCCACCCAATGGCAACCCCTGGCCCGATTTGCGCGGCGCATCCCGGACAGCTTGATCGCGGCGATGGACCCCGGGGCCCGCGCGCCGACCGAAGACCTGCGCGAAGCCGTCACGTGGGCGCTCGTCTTCACGGCGATGACCGTGATCGTCGCGATGTCCACCAGCATCCTGTCGGGGCTGTACGACGCCTTGGCCGGCCGTGAAATCCTGATCCGTACCGGGCGATTCTCGGCCTTCCTTCGAAAACTGCTCGCGATGGCCATCATCTTTTTGCCCTGGTACAGCGTTATCGACCTCATCAAGACCGGCTCGTACGACGACGCGCTCGTCGCTTTTGCGTTCCTGGGCGCTGTTGGTTGGATGACGCTGCGGGCCGCTGATCACGGGCGAATCTGGCTCGAGTCGGACGAGCGACTCATCAAGATCCAGCGCGGTTTTGCGATCTTTCCGGTCAAGTTGACGACGGTCGACCTTTCGGTGGCCCTGATCGACGCGACCACGCGCACACCGGTCGGCAAGCAAGTGAAGGGGCGCCCGGTCTATATCGCCAAGCGGAACTGGGACCTCGTGGTGAAGGCGCTTGGGGGCACGGATGAAGCGTCCGCGTGGTTGCGCGGCGCGGTCGCCAAGGTCGGCCTGGTTGCGGCGGGTCGCCGTTTTGTCGCTGGAAGCTGATTGGAGCCTGGACGAACAGGGGTCGCATCAACCGCCGCGGGTCACTTGTTCAAGAACAGGAACGCGGCGATGGCCAAGCTGATCAGGCCGACCGCCGCGATCGCGATGGCGGCGATCAACATCGTTTTTTGATTGCCGCCGCCGGCCACGCCCGTATTTTCGCCTCGCATGGTCGCGACGTCTGCACGACTGGCGGCGACGGTCTCGTGCGACGCGCGGTGTTGGCGGGCGACTTCGTCCTTGGAGATCCCCGGGCTGGTCGGGATCTTGCTGGCGTCCATCTCTTCGGTTGGAGGCGCCGGCCGCTCGTGACGGGTGCTCGAAGCCGATCGTTGGCGCTTGTCCCAGCTGCCGTCTTGACCTCGCTGCTGACGCTTGATGCCGCTCTTGCGCATCGCGCTGGGCGCCTTGACGCTCGGGATGCGCGCTCGTCCGCCGGGCGGCGGGGGCACGTTGACCTTGACCTTCGAAGACGGCGAGCCGGTCTGGCGCTGCGGCGCTCGCGGTGCGCGCCGGGGTTTGGCCTTCGCGGGCGCCGGTTCAGAAGACGCGGGGGCCGCCTGACGTTCGCGCTCGATTCGTTGAGCTTCTGCGCGCACCTTGGCGGCCAGTCCGGCGCCGATGATCGTCGCTTCAGCCGGGCTTGGCTCGGGCTGTTGGAAGGGCGCTCGCATGCCGCCGCCGCGATCCATGGCCTCTGGCAAATCGGATGGCAGGTCGAGATCCGGCGCCGCGCGTTCCTGTGCCGTGGCACCCGTCCCCGCGCCGTGCATTCCTGCGGTCGCCGGGGCGCCCTGGTCTTTTTGGCGCTTGGCCATCTCCGACTGGCGGATTCGCGCCTTGTCTTCGGCTGAGAGCGTGCCTGTCGGTGCCGGAGCTCCAGGCGGGCCGTAGTCGGGTGGCAGGTGAGTTGGCCGGTAGCGCGGTTCGCTTGCGCGGGCTGCCTTGTCGATCTCGGCGACTTCCTCGCTGCCAAGGACCTCTGTGGCAGCCGCGGACGCATCTTTGACGGTGGGGGCCGCAAAAACAGGCGCATCACCGCGCTTGCTCGCTTCGATCAACCGAGCCAGCGCTTCCTCGACGGCGCTCGCGTTTGCTGGCCGGTCCGTCTCCTTCTTGGCCAGCATCGAGTCGACCAACTCCGACAGCCCTTGCGGCATTGGGATGCCCGTTGCCGACAGCTTTGGCGGCGGCGCCTTGGCGTGCTGCAGCAAGATGTCGATGACCGAGTTGCCGTCGAAGGGCGGCTCTCCGGCGATCAACTCGTAGATCACCGCGCCGAGCGCGTAGATGTCTGTTTGTGGACAGACCTGCCGGCCTTCGACCTGCTCGGGCGCCATGTAGTGCGGCGTGCCGAACACCGAACCAGCGCGGGTCAGCGCGGCCGTCACCATGTTCGTCGGCAGTTTGGCGATCGAGAAGTCGAGCATCTTGACGAAATCGCTCGAACCGCGGGTACGGAGAAAGAGGTTCTCCGGTTTGATGTCGCGGTGGATGATGCCGTTCTTGTGAGCAACGACCAGCGCGGATGCGACCTGGCGACCGATCTCCAGCGCTCGGCCCACGTCGACCGCGCCCTCCTCTTCCATCAGGTCGCTGAGCTCGCGCCCCTGCAAGATCTCCATGACGATGTAGACCATGCCGCCGCTTTCGCCGACATCGTGCATCGTAATGATGTTGGGATGGTGCAACTGCCCGGCCGCACGCGCTTCGCGAACGAGGCGTTTGGCGGCGACCGGATCTTTGGCGACGTCGGTGCGCAGGACCTTGATGGCGACCTTGCGGCCAAAGCTCTTGTCGGTCGCCTGGTAGACGACGGCCATGCCGCCTTTGCCCAGCTGCGACTCGATCTGATAGCGGCCGGCGAGGGTGGAGCCGATGAGTTCTGCGGCGTCGATGGTGCCAGCAGCCAAGTCGGCCATAGATCCCCCCGCCAAGATCGCCGCTAGGTTACGGCAAGGCCATGGGGGTGGCAAACGACCGACGTTCGCCAGACCGACCCCTGCTGAGCACATTACGGCGACCGGTCGCGTCGCAGTCCGGGTATGCCGGTCACGACCGCGCGGACTCTGGCGTGCGGGCCGCCCGGCCGCCCCACAGGCCCGATTGGAAGTCGCTGATTGAGCGATGGGCCGAGTCCGAGCCACCCAAACCCGAACCCGAACCCGAACTCACACCCTCACAAGGACCCTCGCGCCCCGCGAACCCCGATCGAACCTGAGGCCGCCCCAGGCCGCCCCAAAGAAGCATTGACTCGCGAAGACAGATGCATACAATCCCGCGCCTCTTGAGCGCCGGAGTTGCACATGGCCCGCATCACGATCGAAGACTGCCTCGACAACGTCCCCAATCGTTTCGCGCTGGTGATGTTGGCGGCCAAGCGCGCCCGTCAGCTGCGCGAGGGTGAGGCGCCCACGATCGAGAGCAAGAACAAAGAGTGCGTCACCGCGCTCCGCGAAGCCGCCCATGGTCACCTCTCCTTCGACCAGGCCGTCGCGCCGCTGATCGAGCGCCACGAGCGCTGAGACGCAGCCAACGCGTCTGATTGGCGCCCCAAACAACCCGACACTTTTGTTCGTTCGATCTCATCGAGCGTCCGCCGTACACCCGTGCGTCGCGAGCCGGTCTCGTGCCCACAACACGCGATCCGCATAGCTCCGGTTAAACGGCAGCTCGCCGCCACTGAACGACTTGCGGATGCGTCCAGCTCCGGCGTTGTAGGCGCACAAAGCGTAGACGTGCGCACCGTCAAAACGGACCATTAAACGTGCATAGAGGCGCGACGCCGCAAACGCCGCGCAACGGACGTTTGTGGGATCGTCACAGCCGAACGCCCGCGAGGTTCGGCGCAAGAGCTGCATCACGCCGATCGCACCAGCGCCCGACCGCGCTCTCGCCGAAAAGCCGCTCTCAACCCACGCAACGGCCAGCATCAGCGTGCCGTCCACACCGGCCTTACGAGCCCCGGCCTCGATGGCAGGTCGGATCGACGCGCATCGGCGGGCGCGCTTCTTTGTCATCTTCATGCGCCGCACCCTGCGGCCGCCGACCGCCTCAACCGCAGAGGCTGAGATGGGCTCGACCGCGTCTGTTTCGGGCCCGCTATACCCGCCCCCACCCTGACCTCGATGGGCCGTGGGACCGCCGCATCCGACCGTCATCAAGACGCCCAGACAGGCCGCCGCCAGGGGCGCCGCAATGCCCCTGCAAACCATCGACGTTGTTGTGGATCGGGTCATCTTCGTCTGCTATGTTCGCGCGCCTGCAAACGGGGTTGGTGCGATTCATCAAGCCGGCTGCAGGCTCGCGCCTCGGCGCGGCAGCCCTGGTCAAAGCTCTCCGGAGCCAACAAGGGCGCTCTCACCCGACCAGCAACGCGGCGCGGACACGCCACGACGCGCACATGGTCAACGCATCGACGCCCGGTCTCTTCGACGGACCGCGGCCATTGTGGGGCAATCCGTGGGACTCTTCGACTTCCTGACAGGCGGCGGCGATCCGCGCAAACAGATCGAAAAGCACCGCAAGCGCCTCACCGACGCCTACCGTCAAAGCCACGAGCGCTACCTGGCGATGGACGAGCTCGCGAAGATGGCCACGCCCGAGGCCTACACCGCGCTGCTCGAACGCTTCACTATTCGCGTCAACGGCCCAACGGTCGACGAAGAAGAGAAGACCTACTGCTACGAACTCTTGACGCGCGCCGGCGACGTGGCGTCGCAGCCAATCATCGACTTCATCAGCACGCACAACTCCGTGTATTTCCCGCTGCGTGCGCTTCGCGGCATCGCTGGGGACGAGGTTGCCGTGGATACGCTGCTCTCGGTCATCGAAGACTGCGATCCAGGCTATCACGACGGGCTTGAGCGCCTTCGAGAGATCGTCTCCAACCTGCGTGATTTCCGACACGAGCGCGTCCGCGCGACCCTCGTTGGGCTGCTGGCGAGTCGTTCCGATGAGATCCGGTTCTATGCCTTGGACGGATTGGCTGGCTACCCCGCCGAAGAGGTCACCGAGCACTTCGCAGCGCGCCTGATCGACCCGGAAGAAACCCAACGCGTCAAAGCCCTCGCCGCCGAGCTCGCCGTGGAACATGGCTTTGAGTTCAAGCGATGGGCGGAACAGCTGGGCCCCGCGCTCGGCGAGCTCTACAAGATCGACAACACCTATCGAATCGCGCACAAGGTCTGAATCGACGGCGCCCTCAACCCTCTGCCGCGCCCGATGGGCGGCGGCCGTGGAGATTTCATGTCCACCACCCCGATGACCCCCGGCGGCCTCGTTGCGTTGCACGCCCGTCTTCGCCAGCTCAGAGAAGTCGAGCGCCCGCAGAACGTGCGCGATATCGAGGAAGCCCGCGCGCACGGCGATCTCAAAGAGAACGCCGAGTATCACGCCGCCAAAGAGCGCCAGAGCCATATCGCTGGCCACATCAAACACGTCGAGTCGCTGATCGCCTCGTCGCAGGTCATCGACCCGAAAACGCTGAGCGGCGATCGCGTCGTATTTGGCGCGACCGTGACGCTCCTCGACGACGACGATGAGGCCGTGCGGTACCAGATCGTCGGTGAGTTCGAGGCCGACCTGAACGAAGGCCGTATCTCGTATGTCTCGCCGGTGGCCCGCGCGCTGATCGGCAAGTCCGCCGGTGACGAAGTTGTCGTCAAGTCTCCAAACGGCAACCGCACAGTCCTGATCGACGACGTCGAGTTCATCTAGCGCACAACACCAACGCGCCCCGGTCCCCAATCCCTGGACGCCGACCCCTATTCGGCGTCGTAGCCGAGTCGTTTCGGCACCTGACTCGCCATGGCCCAGGTCATCCGCGCGCCGATACCAGACGAGCGCGCGACCGAATCTCTCGCCGCCCGCGTCGCGCCGTGTCTACGTGGTGGCGATGTCGTGGAGCTGCGCGGCGACCTTGGCGCCGGCAAGACGACGTTTGTTCGGTACCTGTTCGCCGCGCTCGGCGGTGAATCCGACGCGATCAAGAGCCCCACATTCTCGATCATCGACGTCCACGAGCTCACCAATGCAGGCGGTCACGCGCGCCTGTTTGTCCACGCCGACCTCTACCGAATCGACGATCGCGCGGACGTGGCGGCCACCGGAATCGGCGACTACGTCGAGGACCTCGCGTGCATCGTCGCTGTCGAATGGCCTGAGATTGGCGACGCGATGTGGCAGCCCGCTCATCGGCTGACGTTTACCGGCACGGGCGAAGAGCGCCTCGTGTGCTGGTCGCAGCTCGACTGAAGTTCGTGGCGCCAGACGGCTATTTCTTCTCGGCCTTCTTGGCCTTCTTGGCCTTCTTGGCGTCGGGCTCGTCCGCGTTGACGTCCGGTCGATTCTGCTGGATGTAGCGCCAGAACGTGCCGATGAACCGCTTGGTGAGCTGCTCGCGCCGGTCACCAGACTTGTCCTGTTGCCGGGCCATTCCCCGCAGCCGCTTGTTGAATCCCTCGAGCGCGAGGTGGCTGTCTTCGAGCTTCTTGAAGATCGGGTCGTCCTTGAGCGAGCCACCGCTCATATTGCGCTGAGCCGTCTGAACCTGCTTTTCGATCGCCCGCACCAACAGCTGCACGCGCTCCTGGTCGGCGTTTTCGGCCACGGCACGTTCGATATCGCCGTGGGCTCCCTTCATGATGGCTTCGAACGCCTCGCTGTACTTGTCGACAGCATACGTAGCCAGCTTGGTCGTGTAGTCGTCGATCGTCTTCTCGATCATATTGCGCACGAGCTTGGGCACCTCGCGGCTGACCTGCTTGCCGATGTCGCGGGCCACCTCGGGCGCCTGCTTCTTGATCAGCGCCGCCATCGACCGCTTCATGCCCGGCAGGTTGCTTTCGACGATGCCAGATGCCGCCATCACCAGGTTCTGTGGCTGGCTCCACTTGGCGACCTGACGGTCGATCCAGGTCATATATGCGAAGACAACGACGACCAACAAGATGCCGATAATCGTGCCCATTTTGCGTTCTTTGTGGAGCTTCTTCACCTCGCCCTCGAGGTGGCTCCGCAGGATGTTTTCGGACATGGTGTTCACCTTCTTCCGTGCTACGAAGCGAGCCTATTTCTTGCCTTTCTTGGTGTCGTCGAGGAGGTCTACTGGACCTTCTCCCTTGATCGACTCTTCCATGATCTCGAGCCAGAGGCCGAGCAGCTGCTCGGGGTTGACCCGTGTGCCCGCTGCCTTCACGCCGGCGCCGGCCTTGCGGGCGGTATCCGCGGATTTCTTGATCGCCTGGTTCTGCTTGGCGACGAAACCGTTGAGCGTGCGCTTGATATTCTCGAGGTCGCGCAGGTGACGGTTGAAGTGCGCTACCAGCATCTTCTGGGCCCAGCGTGAAAACGCCATCTCGAACGATTCCATCAGCGCTTGGATCTTCTTGGGGTCGTTCTTCAGCTCTGGGAACTGCTGATTGAGGACCTTGATCTGCCGCTCGCGCGCGTCCTTCATCTGCCGCAAGAGCAGCCCTTCCATTTGCTTGGGGAGGGTCGCCTTCATGCCCTCGAGCTCGGAGTTGAGCTTGCCGCTGAAGTTGGCCATCAGGTCATCGACTTCGTTGGCGAGCGACTCACCGACCGACGGCGCCACCTCCTCACCGACCTCCATGAAGGCGTCTTGAACCTTGGGCAGCAGGTACTTGGAACGCTTCTCGAACGCCTCACCGAACTGCTCGCTCGTCACCGCGTTGACCATCGACCGCATGTGCAGGACGTAGCCAGCCATGATGACCAGGATCACCAGCGGGATCGCGTAGCGAAGTATGCGCAGGTCTGTTTGAATGCCCAGATGCAGTGCGCTGAGTTGGGCATCCGTCATCGCGCTGACGTCGTCAGGCGCGCTTAGCCAATTCGACATGGCTCCTCCCAAGCGACCCGCCCGCCAGGCAGATGCGCTCAACCATGCCGGCCGGGTGGCCGGGCGTGATACGTGTGACCGGGCGAGTGTATCAGTTTGAGAAGTGATGTCTAATTGCGACATCCGAACGCCCCTGCAGAGGCTTCGTCGACCCACTCCAGACGCCGCACGCCCTCGCACGGACGTGAATATGGTGCGACCCGCGAGGCGTTCTATAATCGCGCCGACTCGTTCCGACCCGGGACTTGCGGAGCGCTGCCGGGAACGCCACCCTCGCCGGACGGTTTCAACGGGGCCAATCCCGGCCCGGCCACGACATGAAAGACCTGAAAATCGCAATGAAAAAAAGACGAAATGAAGAAGCGCTCGGAGCCGGGCGTCTGGCACGGACCGTGGTCGCGCTTGCGGCCTTGGCGTTGCTGACTGCCGAGGCCTCAGCTGCGCCACCATCGCGCGCCGCCGCCCACGGAGCTCGCCGCTACATCTGCCCGATCGACGGCGGGCATACCGTCGCGGTGGGGGACGACGGCAAGTCTTCGCTGCGTCGATACTCCGATCTGGAACAACCCACGCGGGCGTACACCAACCTCGTCCTGGCCTGCCCCAAGTGCGGCTACGCCAACTGGAAAGCCTCGTTTGAGACCCCGCCGAGCGCAACGGCGGTGCACTACGTCCGGTCGCACTTCCGACGATCGGCCAAGAAGGCCGCGAACGATCCCGTCGTCGCCTACCAGCATCACCTCAACCTGCTGCACCTTCGACGCGCGCCCCTGCGTGAACAAATCGGCGCGGCGCTCTTCTACACCTACGTTCTCAAGCGCAAGCGCCCCTATGGCGGGCTGGACCCCAAGCTCGAGCGCAAGTTGGTCAAGGCGCGCATCCGCGTTGCCAAGCTTCTGAAAATGGCGATGAAGAACGATCCGCCGACGCGAGCCCGCGGACGCCTCGAGTGGGAATACCTGATCGGCGAGCTGCAGCGACTGACCGGAAAGCCGAAAGCGGGCGTCGAGTCGTTGCAGTCGGTGTGCAAGCAGAAGCGCAAGGCCGGGCATACCATCGGCCGCCTGTCCTGTGAGATGGCCCACCGCGCGACCAACGGGGAGACCTGGGAAGACTACCGAGATGGCGTTTTCGATGTTCGCGGGATCGAGTCTGCTGAGAAACAGGCCAAGAAGGTCGCGCTGCAGGCGAAGGCCGCCGAGATCGCCGCGAAGAAACGCGCTGCCGATGAAGCCAAGGCGAAAGCCGCTGCCGAGAAGGTCAAGGCCGCCCAGGAAGAAGCCCGCGCTCGCGAAGAAGCCAAGGCCGCCGAACGCCGCAACAAGGCCGCGCAGCCGAAAGGCAAGGACGCCGCTCCCGGGGATCCCCTCGCGCCACCTCCTCCCCCCACCGCGAAATAGCGTCCAAGTCGCCCGCAAACGTCGGTCAATTTCGCCTCGGTCGACGCGATCGTGCGATCGTCTGCCTTCGGCATCTTGATTCCATGACGGCGCTGCCTGACACTCGGGCGCGATGGGTCGATTCCTGCATCGCATATTGGTCGCGTTGATCGCCGTGTCGCTTTGCGGCTGGTCACTGCCCGTGGCCGCACAGGCTGCCGATGAGCCTGCCGTCAAAGCCAAACCCAAGAAGCACCTGTCCCGTCGGGAGCGGCGCGCGCGGAGGCAGCGGTTGTCGCGCGAGTTGGCACGCCAGGGTGAAGCGGAGCTGCGCAAATCGGTCCGCGTCTTCCAGCAGAAGCACCTGGTCAAGGCCGGACGCCTCGAGCTTCTCGTGGGCGGCGCGATGGGCATCGGCGACTCGCTCGTCCAGAACTACAACGCCGACGTCGGCTTGCTCTTCCACGTCAGCGACCGCCTCGCCGTCGGTATCAGCGGCAGCAAGGTCTTTGCGCAGAAGACCGAACACTTCGAATCGATCCAGCGCAACTTCGGCCTCTTCCCGGAGCGATCGTTCGTCCAGGGCTCAGGCTTTGTCGAGGCGCAGTACAGCCCGGTGTTCGGCAAATTCGCGAGCTTCGGTCTCGCCGTGTTGCAGCTGGACGGATATCTCGTGGCTGCAGTGGGCGGCCTCCGCACAACAACGACCGTTGATTACAAACCTGCGTTCCAGTTCGGCGGCGGTTTCCGCATCCATATGCTTCGTGCCGTCACGCTGTCATTCGAGCTGCGCGACATGGTCTTCGTCGAGTCGTTCTTGCCGGCCAAGGCGGGCGGTGACCCCTCGCAGAACGTGATGCAGCACGTCCTCGCCGGCGTGAAGCTCGGCTTCTGGATCCCGCCGTCCTTCAGCTACAAGTACCAACGATGATGCACCGCCAGATCCCGATGCTCGCTCGTTGTCGTTGGATCGCGGCGTTGGTCGTCATGGTCGCGACGGCGTTCGTCGTGCCGACCGAGGCGCGAGCTGACGAGGACGTCCTGGAAAACTCCCCGGTGGTGCGTCGCCAGCTGCAATACCGAGAGTCGCGCCACGAGGTGAGCGGCGTCGTCGGTCTCAGCCTGAGCGATCCCTTTGTTCGCAATGTGCTGCCGGGAATTCGCTACGACTACCACACCTTCGACTGGCTCTCGATCGGCGCGCGCGTGCTTGTTGGCATTCCGGTGCAGACGGCGATGTTCGAGTCCGTCGACGAGAAGGTGGCGCGAAGTAACGAGACGTTCGTGATGGAAGCGACGAGCCTGCGCTTTGCGTTTCTCGCCCACACGTCGGTCTCGCCCGTGGTCGGCAAATTGCTCGCGTTTGACAGCCTGCCGATCAACTTCGACATCCACTTCGATCTCATCGCCGGCGTCGTCGCGGTCGGATCGACGGGCGACAACATCGAAGGCACCGGAATCCAGTTCACCGGTGGCGCTGGCGGCGGTCTGCGTATCTTCATCTCGAAGGTCCTCGCGTTCACCGCTGACCTGCAAACTCTCGTGATCGATCGCCCGATGTCGGTCAACCGGGACAGCAAGGCAGCCGGTGGCAAATCGCGCTTCAACGGACTCGCCCTTGTCGGGCTGTCGTTCTTCATGCCGCCCGAGCTGACCCGAGCTGATTAGCAGAGCTGATTAGAGACTGGGCCGGCCGCCATCTCGCCGCTTAGCTGATCAGGATCCAGCCAGCGATGCTGAAGTAAGCGACGATACCCAACACATCGACCAAAGACGCGATAAACGGCGTCGATGAAACCGCCGGGTCGAGGCCTGCGCGCTCCAGCAAGATCGGCATCATCGCGCCCACGACCGTACCAAGGGTCACGACAGTAATCAGTGTGATGCCGACGACCAGGGCGACATTGGCCTCGGTGCCGTCCCAGAAATAGGCGCGCGCGAACCCGATCGTGCTCAGCAGTAGACCCAGCGCGATGCCCATTGAGACCTCGCGGGTGAACACCCGGCGAGCGTGCGAAAGGCTGACCTCTTTGACGGCCAGCGCGCGGATGATGATCGTCGCACTCTGGGAGCCCGAGTTGCCGCCTGACGATACGATGAGCGGCAGAAAAAGGACGAGCAGGCCCTCCTGGTATTGCACGACGTTGTCGAACAGCTTGATCGCGTCACCCGTGAAGAGTTCGCCTATGAAGAGCACCACGAGCCACGGCGAGCGTTTCTTGACGAAGGTCCAGAAATCCGTGCCGAAATACGATGCCTCGAGGGGTTCGACGGCCGCCATGCGGTGCATGTCCTCGGTGGCTTCCTCGGCGAGAACGTCGACCACGTCGTCGACCGTCACCACGCCGAGCAGCATTCCGCCGTCGTCGACCACGGGCAGCGCGATCAAGTCGTAATGTCCGATGATCTGCGCGGCTTCCTCCTGGTCGGCGCGAGGGCCGATCGTCTTGATGTCTTCGCGCATCAGGTCGCCGACGATGTCGTCATTTGGCGCGAGGATGAGCTCGCGGAGAGAGACCACGCCGACCAGACGGTCTTTACCGGTCACGACGTAGACGTAGTGAATCGTCTCGGCCTCTTCGGCGCCGGCCCGGACCCGTGCGATCACCTGCCCGATGTTCATCGAACGATCGACTGTAAGCACCTCGGTCGACATGACCGATCCCACCGTGTCGTCTTCGAAAGCGGTGAGCTTGCGGGCGTCGGCGGCCTCTTCGGGATCGAGGCGGGCGAGCAGCGCTTCGGCCACGATCGGACGGAGCAGGGCGAGCAAATCGGCCCGCTCATCGGACGCCATTTCGTTGATGATCGGAGCGGCCAGCTCGACACCCAGGCGATCGATTTGCCGGACCTGGCGCGCTGGCTCGATGCATTCGAAGACGTCGGCGGCGCGGTCCGGTTCGAGCGCCAGGAGCATGTCGCGTGCGAGGTCTTCGTCGGCGCCCTCGATGATGTCGGCGACGTCCTCGGCGTGCAGGTCTTCGAAGAGCTCACGGACGATCGCGGGATCTTCGCGGAGCGCGGATTCGATGTCCGGCAGGAGGAGGTTGGACAACCGCATCGATCAGACCCGCCCCGAACCGCGCAGGAACATGTAGCGAATCGGATCCAGCTCGTCTGAGAAGGGGTAGCCGGGACCGAGCGCGTTGCGCGGACCGCTGGTGTCGACCGCGACGTCCTGCCGGCGACGATTGCGCCAACCGGCTCGCGCGGCCTCTTGCTCGGCGGCCCATTGTTCTTGCAGATCGAGGAACTCGTCGAGGTCTGCGGGCAGGTTGCCTTCCTTCGCGAGGGCGGCGAGGACCCGGCCCGTACACTCGGAGTCCGCTGTGGCGCGGTGGGCTTCTTCGAGCGGGATTTCGAGGCGTTTGGCGACCGCACCGAGGTTCATCTTGCCGCGGCCCTTATGCAGCTGTTTGGCCAAGACGAGCGGGTCGATCCAGCGCAGTTCAGGCGGAAAAGCGCGGCCGGCGCGGGCGAGCTCATGCAGCAAAAAGCCGCGGTCGAACGAGGCGTTGTACGCGACGCAAAGTCGGTCTTTGAGCAGCGACAGGAAGTGGTCGGCGACGCCTTCAAACGGGGGTGCCGTCGCGACTTCCTCGGGGCGAATGCCGGTGATCCGGGTCGTGTCTGCGGGCAGCGGCATCTTCGGGTTGACGAGGGTGCCCCACGATTGCACGACCTCTCCGTTTTCGAAGAGCACGACACCGAGCTCGACGACGCGATCGCCCGCCTCGGCGTTGAGGCCCGTGGTCTCGGTGTCGAGCACCGCCCACGGCATTTGCCACCACGGCGTCGACGTCATCAGCTGCTCCGTTGCGGCGGTCCTGGATGTCGCTCTCAGCGAACTGAAGACGTTTTAGGACACGTCTTCTGCTTCGCCTTTGGCCACGATTCGAAGGGCAGCCTGACCGGCTCGGATGGAACTGTCGAGGGGCAGGGCGGGCTTGAGGTCTGGTCGCTCGAACACCAGCACGACCGTCGAACCCATTTCGAACACGCCAAACTCGTCGCCGCGCACGCTGTCTAGCGGCGGGTTCACGTCGACGCGACCGCTCGCCGGCTGCGCTTCGTTAGCCTTGAGATCGGTGAACCCGACCGTCATGTGTCCGACGAATGTTGCGCCGACCATGATCAAGGCGGCCTTACCGAACTCGCTATCGAAGTGGCCGATGATGCGTTCGTTGCGGGCAAACAGCCCCGGCACGTGCTTGAGACCCATGGAATTGACCGGATAGAGCGCACCCGGGACGTATCGCCAATGGGTGAGCTTGCCGTTCCAAGGGGTGTGGACGCGGTGATAGTTGTGTGGCGCGAGGTAGACGACGGCGTAGCTGCCACCGCGATACGGATCGGCGTCTTCGCCGCTGCCCAGGAGCGCATCGAGGCTGTACTCGACACCTTTGGCCTGGACGAGCGTGCCTGAACCCAGCGGCCCGAACGCCGACAGCGTGCCGTCCGACGGCGATGGGAGCACGTCCTTGGCGTCATTGAACGGACGCAGACCCGGCTTGAGTTTGCGCGTGAAGAAGGCCTGGAAGGTCTCGTAGTCGGTGACTTCACGCTCGGCCTGGTCTTTTTCAACCGCGTAGAAATGGCAGAAGGTGCGGATCGCGGTTTTCAAGATCGGGCCCGGCGCGCGCAGCGTCACCAACTTGCGCATCGCCATTGAGAGCTGGGGACGGCCGATGAGTTCGATCCATCCAGGCGGGTTCGTGGCTGCCATGTCGTGCTCCTGGTGTCTCGCTGCCGTGGAAACGATCAGTTGACGGCAACGAGATACAGCCGCGCAGCGGAGGTTGGGGTGAGGCACGAAAACGACGCCCCTTGCGGCGAAACAACGTGGGCCGGGGGGCCTCCACCGCGAGGCCCCTTGCAAATGAAAGCTAGTGGCTCGACGTAGCGCCGACAACTCATCACGACTCCAGAATCGGACCACTACAATCCGTCGCAGGCCACGTCGCTGACCGAAGCTTGGAGCATGGTGTGGCGTTCGCGAAGGTCGTCGCGGCTGACCCGCTCGAGCCGGTCGACGGAGAAGCCCTGGACGCAGAACGAGGCGCACAGCGTGCCGGCCACAATCGCGGACGTGAGCGTGCGTCGATCGAGGGAGGACGCCGAAGCAAGGTAGCCGGAAAAGCCACCAGCGAACGAATCGCCCGCGCCGGTCGGGTCGACTACATGGCCGAGCGGGACCGCGGGAACGAGCGTGACGCCGTCATGATCGACGAGCCAGGCACCGTGCTCTCCGCGCTTGACGACGAGCGCCCGCGGGCCCATGTCGAGAATGCGTTCAGCCGCTTTGCGCAGGTTTCCGATGCCCGACAGCTGAAATGCCTCTTCGTCGTTGATCATCAGCAAATCGACCCGACGCAGCACCTTGTCCAGGTCGGCTCGCTCGCCGGCGATCCAGAAGTTCATGGTGTCGAGCGCCACGATGCGCGGACGTTCCACCTGGTCGAGGACCTTGAGCTGCAGGCTCGGGTGGATGTTGGCGAGGAAGAGGACGTCGGGTGTCCGGTCGGACTCCGGCACCTCCGGATCGAAGCGGTCGAACACGTTGAGCTCGGTGAACAGAGTCTCGCGCGTTTCGAAATATCGGCTGTAGCGGCCGCCCCACCGAAATGTTCGCCCGTCGAGCTGCTGGACACCTTCGAGACCGATGTCGCGGGCTTTCAGTCGCTGCAGATCGCCAGGATCGAAGTCTTCGCCGACGACTGCGACGATATTGGTGCGCGCAAACAGCGACGAGGCTACGGAGAAATACGTGGCAGATCCGCCAAGGGCACGTTCGGCTTTGGCTTCGGCGGTTTCGACGCTGTCGTACGCCATTGAGCCGATCACGAGAACGGACATGGTTGCTCCTGGGTGGAAGGTGCCGGCGACGGGTCCGGCGAGTCGTCAATCGTAGTAGCGACCGGCAAGCAGTTGGACGCGCTCCCACGCGTCGGCTGGGATCGCGTCGCGCGAGGTCATGATGGCGTGCTGCAAGGCCGATTGGCTCGGGCAGTCGCCGCTGGGCGGGTTGGCGGCGATCGCCGCGATGACCTGTCGCGCCTTGCTCACATTTGCCGTCAACGTCGCGATGACCTGGTCGACCGTCACCGCATCATGGGCTGCGTTCCAGCAGTCGTAGTCGGTGACCATGGCCATCGTCGCGTACGGCAGCTCGGCTTCGCGGGCGAGCCGGGCCTCGGGCATATTCGTCATGCCGATCACTGCGATACTCGGCCACGTGCGGAACAGGTGCGATTCAGCGCGGGTGGAGAACTGCGGGCCCTCGATACAGACATACGAGCCGCCAACGTGATGACGCAGATTGAGCTGTTCGCACGCAGTCCTGAGCGCCCCGCGGACCCGTTCGCTGATGGGATCGGCGAATCCAACATGAGCGACGACGCCACCTTCGAAGAACGTGCGTGGCCGACCGACCGTCCGATCGATGAACTGATCGGGCAGCACGACATCGCCGGGCGCGAATTGCTCGCGCATCGAGCCGACCGCTGAGACCGAGATGATGTCGGTCACGCCGGCCTGCTTGAGCGCGTAGATGTTGGCGCGGTAGTTGATCTCGGAGGGTGAGAAGCGGTGTCCGCGGCCGTGGCGAGGCAGAAAGACCAGCCTCGTGTCGCCGATATGTCCCTCGATCAGCGCGTCGGAAGGCGCTCCGAAGGGAGTCGAGACCGCAGTTTCCTTAACGTCTTGGAGACCGTCGATGGCGTACAGACCGCTGCCGCCGATGACGCCGATGACAGGCATGGGGAATTGCTCGGGTTGGGCCCCGGTTGGGGATGTTGTGCGCAGGGTGAAGGATTGGTGTCGCCGCGCGCAGCACCACGCCGCCGGTTAGATCTCGGTGGGCGCGGCTTCGTTGCTCGGACCGACGCTTGCGCCGTCCGCGAGCCGATTGGTGACGTACGTGGCGATGGCCTGCTGCGTCTGCTCGCTGATGTCGACGAACGCGATGGCGAGACCGTGGCTGTACCCGCGGACGCGCCGGCTGCCGATCACTTCGCCGCGCACCTGGACTTCCGTCTTTGTGTCGGGCAGCTCGAACTCCAAGTCCATGAACTTGCGCTCGATTGCGTTCCGCTGCGAATAAGAGTGGCTCTCCAGGAAGATGCCGCACGCTGAGAGGTTCGTCGCGGGATGCACGAAGAGGCGCTCGCCGTCGCGTTCGCGGACGAAGATCTCGACGGATACTCGTTGCGCTTTGCGTCGTTCCACGCCGTCGGTGCTCACGCGCTCGCTGGCATTCGTCATCCGTCACGCTCCTCGCAACGCCCGCCTATTTGCCCGTTGGGTGAGCTAATCGCAGGTCCGTGCTGGAAAGGGGCGCGGATGGTAGGGAAACGGTCAATCGCCGTCAATCGCGAAAAAAGCCCTGAACCACCGGTCCTGTTCGTGCACCCAAAGGGGTTGCGCTTCGGCCGGGGCGGTGCTAATTAGCCGCGCCTCGACACCGGTCAAACCTACCGGCGTCCAGATCACCGGGGGTGTAGCTCAGTTGGGAGAGCGCTTGAATGGCATTCAAGAGGTCAAGGGTTCGATTCCCTTCATCTCCACCCGAATAATCTTCTGATTCCGACAACTTACCGACCCGTCGCCTCGTTGGTGCCCATATAGTGCCCAACAAAAGCGGCGGGTCGAGTCGGTTTTGGCGGCGGTTGCCCGAGAGCCCCCGCGCTTCAGCGCACACTCAACAGCGACACGAGTCAGCCCACGTCCAACAGCGCCACGGCTTCGATGCGTGACTCCGGTGCCAGGTGCGCGTACCGCATGGTCATGTCGATGGTCGCGTGACCGAGCAGCTCCTGGACCACCTTCAGCGGCACGCCCTTCATCACCAGCTGCGACGCGAACGAGTGCCGCAGCACGTGCCATGACGCATGCCGAAGTCGTGCCCGTTTGCAGACGCGGCCGACGATCGGGTTCATCTGCCCGTCGGTGAGCATCGACCCATCGTCCTGGCAGAACACCAGCTCGCCGCGCAGGTGCCGATGACCGCTGAGCGCCCTCCGAAGCTGCGGCGACATCGGTAGCGTGCGCATCCCGCCGCCCTTGGGCGTGCCGATGATGCCCTTCCAGACGTTGTGGCGGATATGCACCTTGCTGGCCTTCAGATCGACATCCGACCAGTGCAGCGCCATCAGCTCGCCACGCCGCAGACCCAGCTTGAGCCCGGCGATGATCATCACCTTGTCCTGGCCCGTCGCCGCGGCCATGAGGCGCTCGCCCTCCTCTGACACGAAAAAGTCGAACTTGGGCGGTGGCACCTTGAGCCACTTGATCTTGGGGATCGCTGCGATGAGCTCCCACTCGTGGGCGCAGGCGAGGGTCTTGCGCAGAATGGTGAGCCGGTTGTTGATGGTCTTGGCCGCGTACCCACCCTTGAGTTGCGCGGCCTTGAACGCCTCGACATGCCGAACGCCGATCGCGTCCAGCTTCATCTTCCCGAAGTGCGGCAGTAGATGAAGGTCGAGGACTCGCCGCTTGTTGAAGCGCTCGCTCGGCTTGTTGTTGGTTGTGGCGTAGACGTCCATGAACTCCGTGCTGAAGTCCGCGAACGTCGGCATCTTCTTTTCCTGCTCCTTGCGGCCGTCGACGGGCTCGCCCCGCAGCAACCGTTGCCGCAGGACGCACTCGTAGTCGGCAGCGCCGCGCTTGGTGTTGACGGGGCTCTTGCGGCGGATGCGCTTGCGCTCGTAGCGAAAATCCACCCACCAGTGGCCCCCGATCTTCCGGGTTGTCATGACGATGACTCCATCGTCGGTACCCGGTTTTCCGCCAGCCACTGTAGCAGTTCGTCGCGGTCGAAGCGCACGCGATTGCTGACCTTGTAGTGGGGGATCGCCCGTCGCTCGACCAGGCCGTAGATCATCTTCTCGGACACCGCGAGGAACGTCGCGACTTGCTTCACCGTGAGCAACACCGGGAGGTCCCCGGACGCCGTCTTCGCTGTCTCGTTCGTGCCCGTGCGCATGACGCCTCCTTGGAGACCGTCTCGGGGCCTCCGAACATGGTCTGCCAGTCGCACGCGGACGGCGTCGATGATCGGGCTGGGAGTCTGAGATCGGCGTTGGGGAGTACTCGGCCGTCAGTTAGGTTGCTGATAGGAGAACGGCGCGAGTACAGGCATTTACATGCCCACCCCCTTAGCGCTTCAGCGTCGCAGACAGGCCGGATCTGGCAGACGCCTTCAGCGCCACATGATCAAGTCATTGGCACCACGGGCATGCAGTAGGTCTTTCGAACTGACGTGGGGAACACCCGGTCCACGACGCCCCAGCGCAGGGGGTGGCGATCAAGCGTCCTTGTTCGTCGTGGGCGCGTTCTGCGGGGCCGGGTTCGCCCTGGGCTCAAGCGTCGCTGGAGTGCGCCACCGTGGCCGTTCGGCAGGCTTGGCTGCCAAGCGATCGGGGAGATCGCGGCGAAACAGGTCGATGACCTCGAGGTCGAGCGCCGCGGAAAGCCGCATCAGCGTACGGATTGTCGGGGACTTCTTCCCGGCGAGGATCTCGGACAGGTAGCCACCGGAGACCGCCGCGGCGTCGGCCAGCCTCTGCATCGTCATCCCGCGCGCTCTCGCTGCGGATTTGAGGTTGGCGATGGCGACCGCCTGCGCATCCATGTCGACACGCTAGCGGCGGGGGTCTAGAGTAATTTCTCTATAGCGAATACGCGTACATCAGCCCCGGAGGCACCATGTTCGACCCTCGTTGCCGGCACCCCGACTGCGACCGAAGGGTTGCCGCGGACAGCAGAACCCGGTGCCGACCTCACTGGCGGCTGCTGCTGGAGAAGATGGTGACAGTCGCGAAGGACTTCAAGCACGAGGCCGTCGAGTTCTACATCGGCAGGAGCTCATGGCCCGAGCGCCGCCTCATCGGCCACCGCGGTGCGAAAGGGTACGACCACATGTGCGTGCTGCACTGGACCTCGGACAAGGAGGAGGCGGTGAAGCTCGAGGCGGACCTCATCAAGGCGCTGCATCGCCAGTTGTACCGGACCAGGACGGCGAAGAGCGGGCCGGGTGGCGATCGTATCGGCGAGTGGCACGCGCTGTATCTGGCCTGGGAGGCCCGCGACTTCGACTCGTTGTACAGCGAAGGCTCCGTGACCGACGTCGACTCGCTCGACTACGGCAACAGGCTGCACCCAACCTGCAACGCCCCGCATGTGACGTACACGCTCTTGCGCACCGCTATGCCGCGCGACGACGCCAGAGAGTTGGGCGAGCTGGCGAAACGCTATCGCGAGCGGCGCAGCGCGCGCATCCAGCAGGAGTTCAGTGACTTCAAGACGTGGCGGGCCGACCACAAGCCTGCGCGACGCCGTCGAAAGGGAGCCGGGTGATCGGAAGCGCGCCGGTCGTGTTCGATCGTTGAGTCCGAGCATCCGCGCTCATTTAGGTTGGGCATAGGAGAACGGCGCGAGTACAGTTGCTTCTGCGCGCCCTGGAAGTGCTCGAACCTCGCCGACGCGCCCGGATCGACCATGCGCACCCATTGCTTCGCGATCAGTTCTCGCACCCAGGCCGGTACCCAGGAGATCACCGAGGCGGTCTTCGACGAGCTCGTCGACATGCGCGACCAGTGGGACCTGTTCATCGCGCTCAAGGGCGACAACGTCTGGGCCCGGGGCGGCCAGATGAACGAGAAGCAGCGCCAATCCGCGGTCGGCCACCGCTTGGCTCGCACGCACGCCATCCCGATCATCAACCTGGCCCGAGCCCGCCGATGGCTCACCCCGTCCCAGGCGGCGCGTATGACCTCCCCGACCGCCATCCCCGCGCCGATCGAGGACGGGGACACCGACCGCCGGCACCGAAAGGCCCTCGAGAAAGGCCGGCGCGCCGTCGATCAGAAGACCGACACGTCGACGAGACCGGCGCTATGGCGGGTGATTCAGACCGGCGAAAAGCAACCCAACGGCGAGTGCCTCTACCGGTTTCGCTACGATGCGCGGCGGGCGGACGGTGAGCTGCTGAACTACTGCGTGCTGTGGTGCGAGACAATCCCTGACGCGATTCGGTTCCATCCGTATGGAGCCGCCGCGCGAAACCTCCCGATCTGCGACGGAGGGTACGGGATCTACCAGCAGAGCTTCCGCGCGCTGAAGGTCACGGTGCGCGACTGCGTGATCAACGGTGGCACCGACGAGTTGGTGTTCCTGTTCGACTTACGCAACGAGCATCCAGACCACGAGATCATCATCGCCGACGCTTCCGCTGCGCTTGCGGGCGTTGACGGCGCGACCGAATCCACAAAGAAAGGCGCGCGGATCAGGGCAACTCGGGCCGATGTGACGCGCCTGCGAGCGACGATCAAGGGTCAGCCGATCGGGCGACTGCAACCCGGCGCCGCCGCACATTTCTGCTGTGCAGCATTCGGCCTCCACGACGTTTGGTCGCAAATCGACGTGGGCATCTTCGACACCGCCAGCCTCGTGCTGCGGTCGGGCGCCAAGGAGCGCGCTGTGGTTACGGTGCCATTTCGCGTCCATGGCACGGCCGCCGCCGGCCATCTCAAGCGCGTTGCCGCAGGGTGGCAGCTGGCGCCGGGGTACAGGCGGGCGGCCCAAGCGCGCCTTCAGAAGGTCATCCAGGCGGCGCTGCGAGCGACCGCAAAGCCAGAGAAGGACGGTGGCTAGCCGATGCGGAAGCACGCAGATTTGTGCGGGTACGTGCGGGCCGCCAGAATGCAGAATCGCGTGGAAATGTGAAGGTAGCGCCCCCCGTTTTGGGTGTTCCATGGGAGACCAGATGCCAGCGAAGCTCTCAAAGCCCGCGCGCCGAAGGGTCCGCGAACTGTATCTGCAAGGGTGGAAGAAGTCGGCGATCGCGAAGGAGCTGGGCATCAGTCGCGACACGGTCGCCAAGTACTGCAATGGTCTGGACACCGAAGTTGATCTGATCGGCTCACCGGCGGCGCAGATGACGGGGGAAGAGGTGCGACGGCTTCGGGTCCTTGCCGGAGGAATCGAACTGACCGCCTGCGACGGTGAGAAGGGGTGTGGACGCGTCTTCGCGGTTTTGCCCGTGGCGCCGGCCGATCGACGGCAGCGGCTCGCGTGGTATTGCCCGGGCTGTGGAACTCGGTGGTTGGTGTCGGCACCGGGTGTCTCGATCGGCTGACGGGCGGCGCAAGGTCACGCTACGACTGCCGCGTCCAGATCGACACGAATCGCTACCCGGAATTGTAGTGCCGGGACGACCAACTCAGAAGAGTCGCAAACGCCGGGAGCGGGAGTACCTCGACGGCGTGCTGAGGTGCTCGCGGAACCGGCATCCCAGCCGGGTGGGCTAGGTGTTGAGACCAAACACGTTGTTCCGGTGAGGCGAGGCGATCCGGGCGATGGGCGGCCGGTGGCCGATTCCTCCGTGTAGCCGGAAGCGATGTAGTAGTCGAGCCAACACTTGAGGTAGCTGGTCCGCGCGTCAGAGCTGGCGTAGATGCGTCCGTAGGCCCATTCACGCATGAGCGTTTGGATGAAGCGTTCGGCCTTGCCATTGGTGCGGGGCGTGTAGGGCCGCGTGTAGATGTGCTTGAGGCCGCCCGCCGCCACAAGTTGTCGGAACTCGCGGGCTCTGTAGCAACTGCCGTTGTCGGTCATGACCCGCTGGACGCGGACCCCGTGCTCCTGTAGCCAGGCAGTGGCGCGAGACAGGA
>CAZLMW010000023.1:29456-77203 GCA_964560875.1 uncultured Enterobacteriaceae bacterium | reverse complement strand
AGGGGCCTCCCCCGCGAGGCCCCTTGCAAATGAAAGCTAGTGGTCCGACGAGCGGACGGCAACTCATCAAGACTCCTGAAACGGACCACTAAGGCTTCGCGCAGCGGATATGCCACAGCGGGGCATGTTTGCCCTCAGACGTGTGCCAAAAATCGTTCTTGTGTCCCCAGGCGATCGACTCGCCCTGCAGGTCGAGGCCGCCGAGCAGCGTCTCCCTGGGGGCGATCGGCAGCTTCGCGGCGGCGTCGGCGGGCTTGGCGGTCAAAACGCCGTCGACGTCGAACCGAAAGATCCGAAAGTAGCTGCGGACGAGAAGCCACCGACCGTCTTTGCTGAGATCGGCGGCGGTCGCTCGCAGGCTGACACCGGATTTGACCGTCTTGTCGCGGAAATCCAGCGCCCCGAGCGCCTCGGCCGTCACGTCAGGTCCAGACAGCGTGGCGCGGAAGACCCGACCGGTGCCATCGCCGCGCTTGCTGATGAGAACGACGCGTGTGTCCGGCAACACCACCATCGCCTCGACGTCGGGATGCTCTTCGCGCTTTTGGTCCTTTCCGCGCAATCCCGGCGCCTTGGGATAGCGGATCGTGAACGTTTCCGTGTCGTTTTTCCGGAATCGCTCGCGGCGCGGCGCATCGCCAGCTGGCGCAGTGGGCAGAGAGGCAGGTTCGGCAACACGGTGCACCATGACGTAGTCGCGCTTGTTGCTGTTGTCGCCGATGTCGCCGACGTAGATGCAGGACAGCTTGGCCATCGCGCCGGACGCCGCGCACGGTCCGACCGCGATATCTTCCCAGTCGATCGGGGCGACGCCCTTGAGCTTGAATGTCGCGATGTGGCGCGCTTTTTCATTGATCGCGTAGAGCCGCGCCTTCTTCTCACCGCTGTCGTTGTGGCCCCAGAACACGCCGGGATGGTCCACGCTCGCTGCGAGCCCGCTGATTTCGTCGAGCTTGTCGTTGCTGATCTTGCCGGCCAGCTGCGCCGGCAGAAAACCAGCGCAGGTTGAGGGGGCAGGTGTCCGGTTGGCGTCTTTGCCGGAGTCCTTGGACGTCACTGCGGCCGCGTCCCTGGCCGCAGCCGCCACGTCGTTTTCACCCGCGTTCCCGCCGCCTCCATCTTCGCTGTCTTTCGAAGCGGCTGGGCTCGGCTTGGGGCCGGTCGCCGTGTCCTTCTTGGAACAGCCAACGACCATCGCCGACGCCGACATCATGCAAATGAGCCAACGCATTTCGACGGACTCTCGTACGCTCATTGTCGGCCGCTTTTTCAATCGCATCTCCACCGCAGGCGGAAGGCTACAGCACCTCGCGCCCCCTGCACACGGAGCCTTTTCGCCTTGCCGCCGCGCCGAACGGGGTGGTAAACGCGATGGCCCAGCGAACACACTCACCTGTCCCACCCGGGTTCGCCATATTGTTGCCTTCCCGCGCCCGCTTTGTGTCCGCCTCGGCCGTCGCCTCGCTCGCCGCTGTCTTCGTTGGCGCCGTCGCCTGCACGCCGTTCGACCCTCCCGTCACGCGCGAAGTCGTTGAGCTGAGCGGCACGCCGTACGAGCGCGGTCTTGAACACGGCACGAAGCTCCGCTCGAAGATCCGGTCGTTCTACACGACGATGCTGAGCGCCTCGCTGCTCCCCTACGTCAACCGCGAAAAACCCGACATTTCAGCCGCTTTGCCGCTGTACCAGGGCCCCGAATACGACGACTTCTCGTACAAGCTGCTGCTCGAGTCCGCCCAGGCGATGAAGAAACACATCGGCAAGGAACACCTCGAAGAGATGCGGGGGATCGCCGACGGTAGCGGGCTGACCCAGGACCAGGTGCTGATCCTCAACACGTTTGTCGACGCGGTCATGGCCACCCGTGCCGTCGCGCTCGCCCTGCGCCTGTCCCGCGCGCCGCAGCTCAAGTCGTTCGACTTCGGTGCCGCCCTCGCGACCGACAAGGTCGACAATGACGGCGACGGAAAGACCGACGAAAAGGGCGAGGGCACGGTCCCCGAGTATTTCTCATCGAGCATCGCTTCGGCGGTCGAGCTGCCGCTGGAGCCGACCATCAAGTGGGTCATCACCGATCCCGAGGGTGTCGATCCCGCCACCATTCGCGCGCAGTTGGACACCAGGGTCTACACATCCAAGAGCCCCGAAATCACGATCAAGGAGCTCCCCGGCGGCAAGGACAAAAACCCTGGCGTCGAGGTCACGCTCAAGCCCGGAAAGCTGCCGTCCGCCGCGGTTGTCAGCCTGGTTGTGATGGCCGGAGACAAGGAAGTCGTCGACGACCCGCCGCCCGTGCACGCCCGCTTCATGCGCGACGAACGGGTTGTTTTCACGACCAGGGGCGCCGGCAAGGAGCCCCACGAGGTCGCCAACACCGGCGTCGAAGACGGCCGCAGCCAGCCACCCGCCTCGGCCTTCGCGGTTCGTGGCACGGCAACAGTCGGCGGGAAGGTCATCCTCGCTCAGCACTTCTCGCTGCTCGACGCCAACACGTCCCACAAACACACCGCGGTCTTCGTGCACCGCCCGGCGAATGGAAAGCCGTTCGCAGTTGTCGGCTGGGCCGGGGTCATCTGGGGCTTCTCAGGCATCAGCGCCCGGGGGCTCGCGGCGACGGTCAACTACTCCGACACCCTCAACAACTCGATCGTGGGTGGGTTGCTGCCAAAGATCGGCGATCTCGCGAGCGCCAAGCTGATCACGGAAGGCGTCCCGATCGGCCTCGCGATCCGCGCGCAGCTGGAGAAGGAGCCGTCCGCGATCGCAGCCGCCAAGTCCCTCGAAACGACCCAACACACCTTCGGATGGAACGTCCTTTTCGCCGACGCCAAGGGCGACATGCGCATCGCCGAGATCGATAGCTCGGGCGGCGGTCGCGCTTTTGTTTGGGGCCCGGGCAAGGACAAAGCGGGTCTGGACGACAACGACAAGCCGCTCGCCAGCGTTGGGCCCGATGACCTCCGGATCGGCGCGCACTACGTCAAGAATACCGACGACATGTTCGACCTCGACATCAAGGCCGGCGCCGTGCCGATCCGCATTCGGCGCCAAGCGGGATGGAGCAGCTACTACTTCAGCTCCCTGCGCACATCGGGCCGCCTCGCCGGCATGCTCAAGGAAAACTACGGCAAGATCGACGTGCCGCTCGCCCAGCAGATGCTCGCCCACCCCGCGCTCGTCGACACCTCCGATGGCATGAACGCCGTTGTGCTCGAACCCAGTGAGCTGCGCTTGCACACCGCGATGGGCTCTGTTCCCGCTACCGATTCGCCGTTTGAGCCGGTCGAGGTGCCCGCGCAATGAGCCGCTCCCGCCTCGCCGCCGCTTCGACCCTGCTGTGCGTCGCCACATGTATCGTGCCGGCCACCGCAAGCGCCGACTTCACGGTCACGCTGCCCGCCGGAACGTTCCTGCTCGACAGCGCGTACATGCACTCGACGGTCAACATCCAGTACGGCGATGACCGCTCGGCGGGGCCGCTGCTCAAGGGCATCGAGCGCTACGAACCAGGCGGCGGTTGGCAGGGAACGATCACGGCGAAACCGGCCGTCGTCTACCGCTTCTCGCTGACACAGCTGATGTACGGCATCACCGACGACCTGACCGCTGCTGTGGCGGTACCTTTGGTCCTGGACTCGACGATCCGCACCAACCTGTCGTGGCGGCGTGGCCAATACATGAGCTCGCTGGGCCGCTCGTACAGCGAAGACGACTTCTGGGCCTGGGCACAGAGCATGGGCCAGCCCAAGCCGCCCGACGAATGGAAAGGCAACCAGAATACGGTGGCGGACATCGTTCTGGCCCTTCGCTACCGCCTGCCGCAGCTCGATTGGATGAAGGAAAACAACATCCATTGGTCGATGCTCCTGCAGGGTGCCGTTCCGACCGGAACCGAAGGCGAACCCGAGCTGCTCGTGACGGCCGGAACAACCAGCTGGGACCTGCACAGTTACGCCGATGTCGAGACGCACGTTGCGATGGAGAAGTTCTGGTACGACGAAAACGGCGTGACCTGGCTGACCGTTGGATTCGACGCGTATTACGGATGGATGCGAACGCGTACCTACAAGACGGCGACCGGCAAGAACAACCCGCTGCTCATGACGCACCAGCCGTACGTCGGCGACACGTACGAGATCGACGGCGGTGACTGGCTGGCGGCGCAGGTGGGCGTGGACTGGGCGCCGATCGTCGGGCCGACAATCGCGACCTACATCACCAGGGGCAGCATGGAAAAGGCGCAGAAGTTGCCGCGCCTGCTGACGTTTCAGTTCCGCTACCTGTATCTGAAGACCGGTCAGACCGACTGGAAGAGCAACTCGCCGCTGTGGGAATGGGACGGCCGCGAAGAGCTCTGGCAGCCCGGCGACAAGCAGACGTTTGTCTTTACAGGCAACATCAGCTTGCTTCGCGTCGGAGCGCCCCTGTTCCTGTATGCGCGCTACCGGACCCAGGAGATCCTGCCGGGCCGCAACACGCGCGCCGCCAACGTGTGGTTCTTCGGCGGTCGACTTGTCGCCAAGTTCTGGTGACGGCGTCGTTCTACGGCCTTTTCGCCGGATTCCCCGTGACCTTGGTATCGCCGCTCAGCGACAAGTGACCGATCGCCTCCGCCGCCGCGGCGCTCACGCGCATCGATCGTTTTCGATTGAGCGGATCGACGGCAGATGACTTGTCGCGCAGCAGGGGTTTGAGCAGCTCGATCGCCGCAATCGCGCGCCGCGTCGCGCCCGACGCGAGGATCCTCGCCGCGCAGACCCGCAAATACGGGCTCTTTGACGCGATCAGCCTCTTGACGTCCGCCTCGTCGTGCCTTGCCGTGATGCGGGCGTGCGCCACGGATGCTTCGCAACGAACCGTGGCGTCGGTGTGCTTGCGGAGTTTGCCGACAACCGGCGCCGCAGGGAGCCATCCGACCTGGCCAAGGCGTCGTGTGATCGCCGCGACCGTCGCCGCGTCTTTTTCAGTCCCGTCGATGTGTTCGAGAACGCGGGCGAGCTGACCCATGTCGGCGTGCGTTGTCGTCGTCTCGATCGCGGCGAGCGCTGCGGTCAGGCGGACGCTGGCTGTGTTGTGGGCCAGCGCATCGAGCGCATAGGAGCCGGCCGTATCACAGCCGCTGGCGAGCAACACGTGTGCGGCGGCGGTGGCGACAGCTGGGTCCTTGTGGCTGACGTCATGTCCGGCGAACGAGGCGAGCCGCGGATGGGCCGGCGCGAGACGTAAGACCTTATGAAGCGCCGGCAGACGCACCGCGATCGACGCATCTTGGAGGGCAAGCCGGGCGAGGACGGGGCCTTCCTTGCTGGCGAACAAGACCCCGAGTTGGGCGATGGCGCGCCGACGCTTTGGCCCTTTCGCCTGCATAAGAAGCTCTTTGCGCACAGCTCCCAGGGCGGCCTTTCCGGCGGGCGTCGGGCGGCGAAATACGGGGTCTTCGGCCATGGCGACGGGCTGCATCTGGGCGATGTGGGCGCCCATGTCGCACCACGGCTTGGCGAGCGTGGCGGTGGCGTTGGCGGGCAGGGGAGCGACGACGACCATCGCGGGCAGGGCGCTCGCTATGAGTACGGGGAGGAAGGCCATCGCAGCGTTGTCGCGGACTCAGCGCTGGTTTTCAAGCGCGCGACACAGCCACCAGCCACCAGCTTCGCCCCGTTCGCATCCTGGAAACGGCGGCTCCGTGGCCTCGGCGAGCTGCGGGATCACGGCAACGATGGTTGTCTTCGAAGGCTTGGGGGCGCTGTCCAAGGGCGTCGCGGCGTCGTTCAACGGATAGATGCACCGCCCCTCGCGGCACCAGCCACGCACAGCTTCCTCACCGTGCCGCATCACCCGGGACTGTGCGCGGCAACGTCGAAGATGAATGACATCGGCGCCGACACATCGCTCCGGCCCACCGGCGTAATAACCGAGCGCATGGGCGACGCCGTTTGCGCGCGGCTGCATCAAACCGCTGAACTCGCGTTCAAGCGCCACGACGTCGACGTCCGGCCGCGCTTTCATCCACCGCGCGAGGGCGACTTCATCGCGGCGCAGCACGCCATCGCCAAGCGCCCCAAGGAGCGATGAGGCCATCACGGCGGCCAGCAAAGATGCGACGACGGAAACCGAGACCGCGGCGCGTCGGCTCGGTCGGCAGGCCCCGTCGATGAAGGCCCCGCAGCAGAGCCACACCGCTGGCGCGATCGCCACGAGATGACCCCAGCGAATCGTGCGGAGCTGTCCGCCCGCCGCGAGGATGATGCCCCCAAACACGGCGGCAAAAGCCAGCAGGATCAGCGCTGAATTCCCGCCGCGTCTGACCTTCCCGGGCCACGCCGCCGCCAAGAAGCTGACCACCAAGACCGCCAACTCAGGCCGCCAGACCACATCGATCGCGTCGCGCGCCTGCATCGACGCGCTCGGTCCTCCGCGCTTGAGCATCAAGCCGCCAAAGGCCAACCAAGCCGGGTGCACCGCGAGCGATGCGACGACGATCACCGCCACCACGCCAACGCCCCGCAATCGCGAATCACGCGCTACGAAGAGCGCGGCGATCGCCCACAGAACGGTCCACGGCAGCAAGATGAAGTGAGCCCACCCGGCCAACCCGACCACGACCGCGCTGGTGAGCAAGCGCCTTTTCGTCGGTCGTTCGAGCAACGAGAACACAGACGTCGCGACCAGGGTGGCCGCCAGCAGCGTCAGCCCATAGCTGCGGAACTGTCCGGTTTGCCGCACGAGCCACGGCGTGCAGGCCAACCCGAGCCCGGCGATCCAGCCGCCCACCGGTCCGACACGGCGCCCCGCGAAGGAAGCGAGCCACCCCACCGCTGCGACCGCGCATGCCACCGAAGCCATCCTCAGCGTCAGCAAGTCGTCGGTCAGGTTGAGCAAGACAACGTTGATCGCGCGCCACGGCACCGGGTTGAAGAAGCGCTCCTCGTCGGCCATCAGGTAGGCGAACGACCGCTCGAGGAACGACGACGCTTCGTCTTGCTGCAGCCTCAACATGGTCGCGACGGCGACGCGCAGACCCGCGGCGATCCCCATCAGCAAGGTCGTTGTCAGGATGCCCGGCAGGACACGACGCTCGGGCGCGTTGTAAGCCACCGCGCGATCTGTTCAGATCCAGCCACGCTCGGCAAGGGTCGCCGAGATTCAGCGCACCGCTGGTACTCGCCCCCGTCCGCTCCGGAGAACGCTGTGGGTCCCGACCCCGACCGCTGGCAGCGACGATTCTACCAGGTGGTCCTGGTCGCCGGCCTCTCCGCGTTGGCGCTCTGGCTGGTCGTTCGCCTGCGCGTCATCACAGCCCCGCTGATCGTCGGTGCGTTGCTCGCCTGGGCCCTGCAGCCGGTCGTTCGTTGGCTGCGACGCAATCGCGTGCCGGAATTCCTGGCCCTGACCGTGCCGCTCTTGGCGGTGACCGCGCTGGTCTTCATCGTTGTCGCCGTAATCCTTCCGGCAGCGCTCGCGGAGCTTGTGACCGCGAGTCAAAACCTGCCGTCGCAGATGCAGAACACGATCCTCGGGCTCGACCCGTGGTTTGACGATCTCATCGGCGTGAAACTGTCGGCTCTCATCGCGCCGGATGTGCTCCGCGCCAATATCCAAGGCGTGCTTCGCGAGATCGTCGGCAGCGCCTCATCCCTGGTGGGTTGGGTCTTGGCGAGCGCGCGCGACATCCTGCTGGCGGTCGGTAATCTGCTGCTTGTCTTCGTGATCGCGGCGTTTGTGCTCGATGATTACGAGAGGATCATCGGCCGGGTTACCGAGCTTGTCCCCATGCGACATCGCGACCACGCCGCCCGCGTCGGGAATCGAATCGACGCGACCCTGCGCAGCTTCTTGCGGGCCGAACTGCTGTTGTGGGTCTTGGCCAGCTCGATCTTCACCGCCGGCCTGCTCGTCCTTCGGGTGCCCATGGCGGCTCTGCTCGGGCCCTTCGTCGCGGCGATCTACCTGGTGCCTTACATCGGCGTGATCTTCGGGCTCACGCTCGCTTTGGCCGTTGCGCTGGTCGAGTCACCGACCTTGGCGACGTTCGCCGGAGTTTCGATCCTCTTTGGCGGCTTCTACAGCATCGACGCTGTGTTCATCACGCCCCGCGTCATCGGCGGCAGGGTCGGATTGCGGCCCCTCGTTGTCCTCCTGGGCATTGTCGCTGGCGGCGAACTATTCGGCGTTATCGGCGTGCTGCTCGCCATCCCGCTGCTTGCCGTCGGACGGATCCTGCTGCTAGAGTTTTTGGACAAGTACCGCAATTCAGACGCATATCTAGCCGTGCCCGCGGGCTCGCCAGAACAGGTGTCCCCGCCGCTCGACCCGCTCGAGCCTGCAACCCAATCGCAACCCACTCGGGAAGACGCATGAACGACCCTGCCAACATCGGTCCGCCCCCTTCCAGCCCACCACCGTCGCTACCCAGCGCCGCTTCAGCACGACCCACTCGTCGCAGCGCAAACCGCGACTCGTTGGTCGGCGTGGACGGCCTTCCCTTGTGGACGCGGCTGGAGATCTTCGCGGCGCTGCCCCAACGCACGATCGAGGTCATTCGCAGCGCGATGAGCCCGGTGGTTTTCGAGGCCGGTGAGACGATCGTCACCCAGGGCGAAGAAGGCGCGGAGATGTTCGTGCTCGAGCAGGGCTCGGTCAAAGTCGCCGTCCGCGGCCACAACAAGCAGACGAGCTTCTCGCGCGTGCTGACATCCCCGGCGCTGTTCGGCGAGATGTCGCTGATCACGTCCGAGCCTCGTTCGGCGTCCGTCATCGCGGAGACAAGGGCCCGTTGCTTGAGCCTCGACAAGGCTGGCTTCGAACAGCTGATGCAGCGCAACCCGCAGGCGTCCGTCTTCTTGACCAAGATCGTTGGCGAGCGGCTGCTCGAGTCCAGCACCATCAAGAACGTCGGCAAGTACGAGGTCCAGGGACGTCTGGGCGCCGGCGCCGTCGCCACGGTCTTTCACGGCCTCCACCCCGAGCTCGGCCAGGAAGTCGCGCTCAAGATGTTGTCGCACTCCCTTGTTTTCCACCCCGGGTTCGCCGAGCAGTTCCAAGACGAAGCGCGCCTTGTCGCCTCGCTCAATCACGAGCACATCGTTCGCGTCATCGACACGACGGAGGCATACGGCACGCACTTCATCGTCATGGAGAAGATCTCCGGCACGTTGCTCGAAGATCTGATCGAAGACGGCCAGCCGCTCGCGTGGGGCGCGATTCGTCGAATCCTCAAGGAAGTGAACCTGGCGCTGGCCTACGCCCACGGTCGCGGCCTGCTCCACCGGGACATCAAGCCCAGCAACATCTTCCTGACCGAAGATCGCCGCGTGAAGATCCTCGACTTCGGCATCGCCGTCGCCGCCGAGGAGTCAGCGAGCACCGGTGGGCACCTGCTCGGTACGCCCTATTACATGGCCCCCGAACAGATCCTCGGACGTCAGCTCGACGGCCGCGCCGATCTCTATGCGCTCGGCATTATGGCGTACGAGCTTGCGACACGACACGTGCCTTTTGACGCCGAGACCCTCGACGATCTGCTGCGCCTGCACCTGCACTCCCCGATGCCCGACCCGCGCGACATCGAACCGGAAGTGCCCGACGACATCGTGGAGTTCATCAGCCGCGCAACCGCCAAGGCCCCCCGCGACCGTTTCGAGAGCTGCGAAGCCGCCGCCGCGTTCCTGCAAGCGGCCGCCGAGCTGCCGATGGTCAACAAGCTCGAACTTTCGACGTTGGCGATCTCGTACCACCCGAGCAAGCGCAAGACCGTCGCCCAGGCCCTGCGCGAGCTGCACAAGCGACTCAGCAACACCGCCGGCATCTCGTTGCTATACGGCCACCAGTCTTCCACGCACACCGACGACGGATAGGCCCGTCGCGTTCCGGGCCGACCGGACTTCGCACGCGCCCTTATGTAATCGTCGTGCAGCGCGGCAAGTTGGTGTATACGCCGGGTCCGCGGACGCCCGAAATGGGCGCGATCCAAGGCGATGTAGATGACCGATACACCTGCCAACTCCACCAGCGGTAGCCGGACGCCCGAAGGCGGTGCCTGGCATTGGATCGTGGTGTTGCTCGTGTTCTCCATCACCGGATCGCTGGCTGTTGTGGTCGCGCGCCTGGTGCTCAAGGACCTGCTCGGCCTCGAGGGCTCGTTCTGGGGCGGACCCTGGTCGTATCGGCTCGTCTACCTGCTGCTGATCCCGCCGTGCTACTCGACCATGCTGGTCGTCATCGGCGCGATCTTCGGCAAATACACGTACTTCCGCCGCCGCGTGATGAAGATGTGGTCGCGCCTGCTGCCCGGTCCGATCGGCCGTCGTTTCGCGCGCGCCGCCGCCGAATAGCGTCTTCCCCTGCCGTTTGCGCCGCCTTCCGCGGCTGGCAGGTAGTGGTCCATTTCAGGAGTTTTGATGAGTCGCCGGTCGGACATCGGACCACTACAGCACCGAACAGCAATGCTTCTCGGTGCATAATTGCTATTTGGTTGGGGGACTATGAGCGTCCCCACGCCCGAAAAGTGTCATTTTCGTGGCGTTCCCCATCCGAGAGCGCCGATTCCCGATCGGCGCTCTTGCTTTCATTCGCAGGGGCCTGGCGGGGGAGGCCCCTCGTCCCGCGTTGTTTGGCAGCAGTGGGCGTCGTTTTCGTGCCTCACCCCAACCTCCGCTGCGCGGCTGTGTCTCGTCGCCGTCAACTCGTCGGTTCCCCCTGCAACGAGACACTAGCCACATTTGTGATTGGTCGGGTAGCGACTTGATCGCGGCTGTTCTTGACACTTATCAAGCCGCTGATAGATCCGTGTCATCAAGCACGACATCCTGACAGCACCTTTGATACGCTGTCTGGGCTCATCGGAGCGTGAATGCACAGGGCTGACCAGGATCCAACCAACCCGCTCGACGGCGTCGATCTCCTCGACAGTTATCGACTCGTGTCGGGTGCGACGGTTGACCTGCGTGAAGTCGCGGCGCCGATCCGAGCGTTCATCGCCGACATCGCCCTCCGACTCGCGCAAGGCCAGGGCTACAACGAACTGGTCGGCCGCGTGCTCGCCCACGACTCCCCCATCTACGGCGGCATGAGCCCCCTGGCGCCCGGTGCGGGTGAGCTCCCCGCGGTCAAAGTCGCGCACGATCTCGTGTACCGCGCCGGCGTCGCCGAGGGCGCGATCGAACCCAAACCGGGCGAAGTCGACCTTGAGGTCGTGCCTCGTGCGCTGCGGGCGACGGTGCAGGAACGCGGCGAAGCGTCCGGGCCTCCAAAGGGTCAGTTGACGACCGAGAAGATCGTAACGGTCGGCGAGGCCATGAACTTGCTCGGCATCACGCGGCAGGCCGTCATCAACTCGGTGCGCACCGGCAAGATCCGCGGTGAGCAGCACGGCCGGCTCTGGATACTCGCTCGCGAAGACGTCCTGACCTACCGCGAGATTCGCAACCAGCGCAAAGCCGCCCGACGGCGCTAGCTAGTGGTCCGTTCAGGCGTCTTGATGAGTCGCCGGCCGGACGTCGGACCACTGGCTTTCATTTGCAAGGGCCTCGCGGGGAGGCAGCAGGCGAATTCATCAACAATAACATGCTATTAATCATGGTCCGGCCATCCGTTGGGCAACGTGCGCGGCGCGTTGTATCCTTGGCCCGCGCCGCCGCACACTTGCGCCGTCGAACCGTCCCTGGAGGCAGCTGTGATCGGAGGACTCGTGACGCGTAGTTCGCGCCTTTCCAAGCCGATTGGGCGCGTGCACGTGGTGTCCACCATCGCGGCCGCCTTCGTCTTCGTGACCGCGACCGCAACGCTCGGGTCCGCTGGTCCCAAAGCCACCAAGAGCGACAAGAAAGCCGCCAACCCGGCAACCAAGGCTGCGGCCGGAAGCAAGGTGGCCGCCAAGACCGGCGCGAAACCAGCCGCGAAACCCGCACCAGCCAAACCCAGCAAACAAGAGCTGCATCGTCGCAAGAGGGTGCAAGCCCAGGCCCGGCCGCTGCTCGCCAAGATCCTCAAGGCCAAGCCGGGTCCCGAACGCTACAAGCTCGTTGACGCGGTGATCGATCTCGGCGACGCCGCCTGGCCCGCCGTCGAATCCGCGTTGCCAAAGCTCACCGCCGCGACCAACACCCAGGATGTGGTCGTCGACCTCTTGCTCGGCTTCATGGACTTCTCGTACGAGGCCTTGATCAAACACGAGCCGACTCTGTCCGACGCAGCGGCGCGCCGAGTGCTCAAGTTCGTCAGCCGCCAGATCGAACACCGCGACCGCTTCTTCCGCCTGCTCGCGTCGATGAGCAAACGCTCCGACTGCGATCTGCTTCCCCAGGTTCTCGGCGAGCTGGTCCAGGCGCGCTGGCCCGACATCGAGGCCCGTCTCATCGAGCTCATCGACAGCAAGTGCCGCAACGTGCAGTTCTACGTCGTCGACCAGCTCGCGACGATCAAACACAAGCCCGCAGAGCCGTTGCTGATTCGACGACTTGGCGTGGAGCAGCGCGCGGCCAGCGCCGCCAATCTCAGCTTCCGCATCAAGCTCATCAACGCGATCGCGGGCATCGGCGGCGACACAGCTGTCGCACCGCTCATCGAGTCGCTCGAATACAAAGACCAGAAAAAATACGTGCTCGACGGGTTGCGCACCGTGGGGATGCCCTCGGTCAAGACCGCTGTCTTCATGTTGACGACCGCCCAGGGCGACCGGGTCGAAGTCGCGTTCCAGATCCTCGACCATCTCAAGGTGCTCGCTGCGCCCGAGCTGGTGCGTCTGCTCGAATCGGGCAACCGCGCGACCCGCCATGTCGCGATCGATGTGTTGACCCACCTGAACGTCCCTTCCGTTCGCGACGAAGTGCTGCGGATGGTCAAAGAGCGCCGCTTCGTCGACCCCACCGACGGCATCCGCCTCGCTGTCGCGATGTACAACGACAAGGTGCGCCAGATGCTCTTCGACCTGCTCGAAGACCCCAACCCCGAGCTGCGCAAGACCGTCGTCGATATCTTCTGGCGCCTACGTGACCCCAAGACTTTTCGCGTGCTTCGAACGGTCGCCGCGCAGGATAAGGACGCTGCGGTGCGATTGCGGGCGCTTCGTGCCGTGGCCGGCGTCGGCGATCCGAAAGGCCCCAAGCTCCTGCGCCGCATGTTGGGCGTTCCCTACCAGGACCAGCGGCTAGCCATCCTTGAGGTGCTTGCCCGCGTCGATACGTGGCAGAACGCGATCCCGGCCGTCGCCAAGCTGCTCGGCGACCCCAACCACAACGTCTTCCTTGCCGCGCTCGGCGCCCTCCGCCGCATGTCCTTCCACAGCGGTCCCCAGCGCACCGCTGGCTGGCTGGCGTGGCACCGGGCGACGAAGAATCGCGCACTGCAGGACCACGAACTCGTCAAACCGCGGACACGGCGCTTCGTCGTGGGCGATCGCGAAATGGGATACCTCGAAGCCGGCGAGGGCAAGACGATCGTCGTGGTCGCCGGACCGCCTTTCCGCGACGCAACGCACCTCGCTCCGCAGATCTGGCGCCTCGCCGACAGCTACCGTGTGTGCGTGATGCAGCGCGCCCCTGGGCCGTACGATGCGGCTCGAGTCAGCGGAAAAGACCAGGATCGCGAGCTTCAAGCGATGCTTTCGCGCCTCAGTGTTCGGCCGGTGATCCTGATGACCGACATCACCGGCGCCCACTTCGCCCTGCGCTACGCCCGCCAGCACAAGCGCGACGTCTCCAAGGTCATCTTGCATGGCGCCTTCTGGCCGACCCGTGAAGCGCTCGAGCAGGTCATCGGCCAGGTGTCCGATCAGGTTCGCAACGAGATGCGCGACGATCTCACGTGGGGCTTCACCGCCCAGTGGCGTGTTCCCCCGGCTGTTCGTCATCGCACCGTCTTCCGCGCGGCGCTTTCTGGGCTGCTGGCAAACTGGGAAAAAGGCCGTCGGGTCGCGACGAACAACCTCGCCGACGACGCCTTCGAACTTCGCACCCTCGATCGAATTCGCGCGGAGTTTCGACGCTATCGAATCCGCAAGGTCCGGCGACGCACGCTGGTGCTGCTCGGTACGTCAGCGCCCTGGTACAAGACGACCAAGGCTGCGATCGGCGCGCTCAAGGGCAAAACGAAGCGGTACGTCAGACTGCGCGAGATCAAGGGCGCGGGCTGGATGCCGCTGCTCGAAAAGCCGGACGCCGCAGTTGACGCCATCGAAGCGTTCATCGACTGAAGCGACGCACATATCACCAAACAGGCCGCTGTCTTGTGACGCGCAACGTGTGCCCGTACCCTCGTGGTGGCGGTAAAGATGCGCAAACTCGACGTGCCCCAAATGCCGGTTGTGGCGACCGCGCTGAATTCACGGCTGCGGTGTGCCTTGAAGCTGGCATGCGCGGCCGTCCTGGTGGCGATCGGATCGTTTGGCATCGCCGGCTGCGACGGCTCCGCGATCGAGACGTTGTCGACCCCTGTCGACGAAAGCGCGTCGCCGGTTTCCAACAAAGTTGTGCCACCGGGCAAAGACCAGCCGATTTGTTTGTCGGACGCCGAGTGCGCTCCGCTGGCATCCGGTCCGTGCCTGATCGCGGCGTGCGACGAGGGTCGCAAGTCGTGCGTGGTCGGCATCGCTCCTGAGTTCGCCGTCTGCGATGACGATGACCCCTGCACCAGCGAATCGATGTGCCGTGGCGGGACCTGTCGTCCCATGCAGCACAAGTCGTGCGATGACGGGCAGGTGTGCACCACCGATCGGTGCGACGCAACCACCGGCGACTGCGTCCACGAACCCGGCAACGCGGGCTGTGACGACGGCAACCCATGCACAGCGGTTGATTCATGCAAAGCGGGCGCCTGCGTCGGCGGCGTGAACGTCTGCGAGTGCGCCCAGGACGCGGACTGCGCGGGCAAAGCAGCGGGCGACAAGTGCGTGGGCGCTCTGGTCTGCTCGGCCGGCAAATGCATGACCGATGTCACGGCCGTCAAGACGTGTCCGGACGACAAGCCCTGCAAGAAGGCCCGCTGCGATCCGAGCTCTGGCGGCTGCGTCTATGACGACCTCGCGGACAAGACGCCGTGCGACGACGGCTCTGTTTGCACCAATGGCGACTTCTGCAGCGGTGGCGCGTGCACTTCTGGCGCGACCATCTCGTGCGCAACCGGCGGCGCCTGCCAATCCGGTAGCTGCGACGCGAAGAAAGGCTGCGTGGTGGACGCGGCGAGCGATGGAAAAGACTGCGACGACGGCAACCAGTGCACCAAGGACGATCGGTGTGCCGGTGGCGTGTGCGGCGGCGTGTCGGTGTGCGCGTGCGCCTCGGTCGACGATTGCATCAAGGCGAGCGGTGACGTCATCGCATGTCTTGGCCAGGTCACATGCACGGGCGGCAACTGTTCGATCGACCCGTCCAAGGCGACACCTTGCGGCGATGGCGGCGAGTGCCAGATGGCTCTGTGTACGGCAAAGGGATGCGCAAAAGTGGGGCTTGTAAGCGGCGCGCCCTGCGATGACGGCAACGCCTGCACGGTGGGCGACAACTGCTCGTCCGGCGGAAACTGCCAAAACGGCATCGGCGGCAACTGCGATGATGGCAACCCCTGCACGATCGACCAATGCGATCTCGCGGCGGGCTGCACCTGGACGGACTCCGTCGATGGCGCGGATTGCGACGATGGTGAGGCCTGCTCCAAGACGTCCAGCTGTCTCGCGGGCGTATGCAAACCGGGCGCCTCGACGTGCGACGACGGAAAGCCGTGCACATTCGACTGGTGTGATCCGGCCGATCCCGGCGGTTCATGCCTGAGCGTCGGCCTTATCGACGGCGCTGCATGTGACGACGGCAACCCGTGCGCGATCGAGGGCGCATGCAGCGAAGGCGAGTGCGTCGCGAAGAAGACAAAGGCCTGTGACGACGGCAACCCGTGCACCATCAACGGCTGCCAACTCGACGACGCCGGCGAGCTGACCTGTGATTTCGCGCCGCTCCCCGAATCGGAAGCGACGACGTGCGATGACTCGGACCCCTGCACAACGTCCGATACCTGCGTCGATGGCCAGTGCAAGGGCACCGACGGCGGCTGTGAGTGCTTGCAGGCTGCCGATTGCGCGAACAAGGAAGACGGCGACCTCTGCAACGGCACGCTGGTTTGCGCGGCCGGAAAGTGCGCCCTGGACCCGCTCAGCGTGGTGACGTGCCAGGCCTCGACAAACCCCTGTGCCGACACGGTGTGCCAGCCCAAAACCGGGCAGTGTGTCGATCAGCCCAAGGCGGCGGTCGGCGGCGGTAAGAAGCTCGCGTGCAACGACGGAAATCCATGCACCACCGGCGAAAGTTGCCTCGCAGGCGGCGGCTGTGGGGGCGGCGGACCGGTCCAGTGCGATGATGGTGACGCGTGTTCGATCGACAGCTGCGACCCGAAAACCGGCTGCGTCGCCAAACCCGCCAAGCTCGAAGACGGCGTGCCCTGCGACGACGGCAACTCCTGCACCAAGGGCGACACCTGCGGGCCCAATGGCTGCGTGGCCGGCAAGAACGCGTGCCAATGCGCCAAGGACGCAGACTGCGCCACGTTTGACGACGGAGACGCGTGCAACGGTACGCTGAAGTGTGACGCCGGCGCCTGCGTGCCCAAGGGCGACGCGGTCGAATGCACCGGCCAGGACGGCGGCCCCTGTCAGTCGTATCGCTGCCTACCGGCCAGCGGAACGTGCGGATTTGTTGCGCTACCGGCCGGCTCAACATGCACCGACGGCGCTTCCTGCCCGACTCCCGGCACCTGCCAGACCGGCAAATGCGTGGCCAAGGCGGCGACGTGCGACGACGGAAACGTCTGCACGATCGACGCCTGCGATGCGACGGCCAAGCAGTGCACGCATGTCATCACCGCCAACAAAGCCTGCGACGACGGCGACGCGTGCACAGAGTCGACAACCTGCGACGACAAGGGCGTGTGCGGCGGCGGCAACGACGTCTGTACCTGCAGCAAAGACGTCGATTGCAAAGACGATGGGGACCTCTGCAATGGCGTTCCGTCGTGCGTCGACAACAAGTGCGGCGTCAAGCCGGGCTCGGTTGTGACCTGCGACACGAGCAACGATGGGCCCTGCCGTACGAGCTCCTGTGTGGCCTCGACCGGCAAGTGCACCGTGGTTCAAAAGCCGTCCGGGGCCAGCTGTGACGACAGCGACGCCTGCACCGAAGCGACGACCTGCAACGGAACGACGTGCGGCGGCGGCTCCAAGAAGACATGCGACGACAAAAAACCCTGCACGTCCGACGGCTGCTCGCCCGCCAACGGCTGCTTCTTCACCAACAACACCGCGAGCTGCGACGACGGCAACGCGTGCACGGTCAACGACCGGTGCGCCGCCGGGCAATGTGTCCCGGGCACCAACGCCTGCGACTGCAAGACCAACAGCGACTGCAAAAACGACAGCAACCTGTGCAACGGCACGCTCACCTGCGTCGCCAACAAGTGCCAGCTGGATCCGAAAACCGTCATCACCTGCGACAAGGCAAACGACACCAACTGCCGCGCCAACCTCTGCGACACGCAAACCGGCAAATGCGCGATGACATCGTTCCCGGAGGGGACCAGCTGCACCGACAACAGCGTCTGCACCAGCCAGGATCGGTGCCAGTCGGGCGTCTGCAAGGGCGACACATTCGTTTGTGACGACAAGAACCCGTGCAGCCTCGACACGTGCGATCCCAAGTCCGGTTGCAAGCACACCGCCCTCAACGGCGACCAGTGCGACGACGGCAACGCGTGCACGCAGGGCGAAAAGTGCGATCAGGGCGTGTGCAAGGGCGGCAACGACGTGTGTGGCGTGTGCCAGACCGATGCCGACTGCGCCAAGCAGGACGACGGCAACAAGTGCAACGGAACCCTGCAGTGCACGTCTGGCAAGTGCGAGGCCAAACCGGGCAGCGCCATCACCTGCAAGGACGACGACAACCCCTGCACGACCGTCGCGTGCGTGCCCTCATCGGGTCAGTGCGCGACATCTGGCATCGGCAATGGCGGGGTTTGCGATGATGGCAACGCCTGCACCACAGCCAGCACTTGCACCAACGGCAGCTGCGTCGGAACAGCCAGCTTGACCTGTGACGACGGCAAGTTCTGCACAGCCGACAGCTGCGATCCCACCGCAGGTTGCCGATTCGCCGTCACACCCGCGAAGGCCTGCGACGACGGCAACAGCTGCACGACCGGCGACGTGTGTTTGCTCGATGGCAGCTGCAATGGCCTCAACACCTGCGACTGCACCAAGGACAGCGACTGCGCCGCAAAGGAAGACGGCAACCTCTGCAACGGCACCCTCTCCTGCCAAGCCGGCAAGTGCGCGATCAAGTCCGGTTCCGTGGTCGTCTGCGACACCAGCAAAGACGGTCCCTGCCAGACCACAGCGTGCGATTCGAAGTCGGGCAAGTGCGGCGCCACGGTCGAAAAAGACGGCACGTCCTGCGACGACGGCAAGCTCTGCACCGTCGGTGACGCGTGCGCCAGTGGTTCCTGCGCCGCCAAGCCCCGCGAATGCGCCGATGACGAGGCCTGCACGAGCGATTCCTGTGACAGCGCAAAGGGGTGCGTCCATGTCCCCGTCAACGACGGAGCGATCTGCGATGACGGCAACAAGTGTACGGCGGGCGACACGTGTACATCCGGCACGTGCAAGTCCGGAAACAACACCTGTCAGTGCGCAGCCACCGCCGATTGCGGCAAGTTCGAAGACGGAAACGCCTGCAACGGCACGCTCATCTGCACAAACAACACGTGCGTTGTGGACCTGGCCACCGTTGTCACCTGCGTTGACGACGGCAACCCCTGCACCGCATCGACCTGCGACGCCAAATCCGGTAAATGCGCCGCGTCCACAGCGTCCAACGGAAGCCTCTGCGGTGGTGCGGTCCTCTGCGGCGGCAGCGGTACGTGTCAGTCCGGCACCTGCCAGGGGTCACACGGCTGCTCCGGGGACGGCAGCACGTGCACCGAGGCGACCTGCGACGGCAAGGGGACGTGCGGGCAGAAGAACCTCACCGGCCCCTGCAACGACGGCGATATCTGTACAACCGGGGACACGTGCACCGGCGGCAAATGCGTCGGCAAGGGCCAATGTCAGTGCCAGACCAACAGCGACTGCACCGGTTTTGACGACGGCAACAAGTGCAACGGCGTGTTCACATGCCAGTCCGGTCAGTGCAAATACGACAGCAAGACAGTCGTCACCTGTCCCGGCACAAGCGGGCCCTGCATCACCGTCGCGTGCCAATCGTCGACCGGCAAGTGCATCACCAAGGAACGCCCCAGCGGCACCGCCTGCGACGATGGCAGCAAGTGCACCACCAACACCCAGTGTGCATCCGGCAAATGCCTCGGTCAGAGCGTCGATTGCGACGACAGCAACCCGTGCACGACCGACTCGTGCAACGCGACCAACGGCTGCCAGAACCCACCCACGTCCGGCTCCTTGACCTGTGACGACGGCGACCCGTGCACGCCCGCGTCGGTCTGCTTCAACGGCAAATGCAACGGCATCTTCAACCAGTGCACATGCCAAAAGGACAGCGACTGCAGCGACGACAACGACAAGTGCAACGGCACCCCGAGCTGCCAGTCCGGCACCTGCAAGCCCAAGCCCGGTACCGAAGTGAAATGCGCCGATTCGACGGTCGCTTGTTTCGCCAACGAGTGCACCAAGGCGACCGGCAAGTGCGTGCTCCAACCGATGAAGACCGGGACCATCTGCGACGACGGCAGCAAGTGCACCGGCGGCGACGTCTGCACGCTTGGCAAGTGCGTGGGGATCGCCGTCAATTGCGACGACAAGGTCAGCTGCACGAGCGACGCCTGCGACCCGAAAGCGGGGTGCATCAATAACGCGGACGCCAGCAAGTGCAGCGACAACAACGCATGCACCCTCGACGAGTGCGACAAGACAACCGGTTGCAAGACGACCGCCAAGATCGGCGCGCCATGCGACGACAAGTCCAACTGCACAACCGGCGAGACGTGCCAGGTGTCCCCCAAGGGGCCGGTCTGTGGCGGCGGGATCGGGCTCGCGTGCGACGACAACAACCCCTGCACGGCCGATAGCTGCGACGCCTCGGGCACAACACCCGGCTGTGTGTTCAAGCCGATCACCGGCGCGTGCAATGACAACGACGCGTGCACCAGCGGCGACGCGTGCACGTCCGGCAAATGCAACGGGACGCCGAAAAACTGCGCGGACAGCGACCCGTGCACCAACGACAGCTGCGATACCAAGACCGGCGCCTGCAGCAACGTCGGCAACAGCGGCGGGCCCTGCGACGACGGCGATAAGTGCACCACCGGCGAAACCTGCGCGTCCGGAAGCTGCGCGGGCGGCAAGCCGACCAACTGCGATGACGGCAACGTCTGCACCGATGACACGTGCCCCGACAAGAACGGCTGCAAAGCGGCAAACAACACCAAGGCCTGCGACGACGGAAGCGCGTGCACGCTCGGCGACACGTGCGGCAACGGCTCATGCCAGTCGGGGCTGACGAAGAACTGCGACGACAACAACTCCTGCACGACGGACAGCTGCGACGTGAAGACCGGTCAGTGCGTCAACCAAACCGGCAACGGCTCGTGCACAGACGGCGACGCGTGCACCGTGGACACTTGCGACCTGCAATCGGGCAAATGCACGTCGACGATCAAACCCGGACTGGCCTGCGATGACGGCAACGCGTGCTCGTCCGGCGATGTCTGCGATGCGCAAGGCAAATGCGCCGGGCAGGGCGGCTGCGACGACGGCAACGCGTGCACAGACGACGCCTGCAGCGGCGGTAAGTGCGTGATGACCAACAACACGGGCAGCTGCGACGACGGCAACCCGTGCACCAAGGATGAGGCCTGCAAGGACGGCGCCTGCTCGAGCCCCAATCCGGTGACTGGCTGCTGCGCAAAGGACAGCGACTGCGGCGACGACTTCCCATGCACAACCGACACCTGCGCCAATGGCCAGTGCCAGGTCGACGCTGTCGTCTGCAAAGACGACGGAACGGACTGCACGGTCGAGGCCTGCAAGAACGGCACATGCGGCAGCTTCGTCCCCGGAACGTTCGCGCCCGTTGTGCTCTACGAAGAGACCTTCGACGACGGCAAAGCCAACGGCATCGCGGTGACGGGGGACAACACCAAGGTCGCCTGGACGGTGAGCAAGAACCGCAGCGCAAGCTCGCCCAATTCGCACTACGTCGGCGACGCGGCAGCGAAGAACTACAACGCGGGCAAGTCGAAGACCACGTTCACGCTGCCGAAGATCTCAATCCCGGCGGGCGGCGATTTTGCCTTGTCGTTCAAGTACTTCATGGCGGTCGCGGACGGCAATTGCGACAAAGATCGGCTCACCATCACCGCGACCGACGGCACGACGACCGTGACCGACCAGGTTTGTGCGAGCACAGCGACGTTCACCGACCGAAGCATCTCGCTGAGCGACTCGGGCAAGGATCTGCGCGGCAAGGTCGCCACGATCACCTTCACCTTCGATACCGTCGACGCGTCCAACAACAACGCCGAGGGCGTCTACGTCGACGACATCCGCGTGGTCGGTACGTCAACCGCCAAGGACTGTTGCAAGGGCCCCGCGGACTGCAACGACGGCAACCAGTGCACCTTCGATTCCTGCGACGCGGCGACCGGAAAGTGCAAGAACCCGCCCAACGTCAATGGCTTTTGCGACGACGGCAGCCTCTGCACGACCCAAGACCTCTGTTCGGCCCAGGGCGTGTGCGTCGGCGTGAAAAAGAGCTGCAGCGATGGCGATGCCTGCACCGCCGATGACTGCGATCCAAAGACCGGCAAGTGCAGCAACACGGCGTTTGCGACCCACAAGCAGAACTTCAACAGCGACACCGCAGGGTTTTCGTTCCAGTCATCCAACAACAACATCAAGTGGCAGCTCAGCACGCTGCAGCCTTCGAGCGCGCCGTCGGCGTTGTACGTCGGCAACATCAACGACAGCGGCAAACACAGCTACAACTTCGGCGCGACGCTTGCGACGGCCACCTACAAGCAGGTGGCGATCCCGACCGGTGCGAAGACGGCGTTTGTTCGCTTCAAGTATCGCTTCGACAGCGCGGAGGGGCCGACGTGCGCCAACTTCCCGCTGCCGACCGACCGCATCCAGCTGCTCGTCAACGGGCAATCGACCGAGCAAAGCTGCAAGAAGACCACCGGTTACGAACAAATCTCGTTCGACCTCAAGGATCATATCGGCAAGTCACTGACCGTCGGCTTCCGATTTGTCGCCAATCCGCTCAACAACAACGCCCAGGGCGCGTGGTTTGACGACTTCGAGTTGGGCTGGACCTGCCAGTAGCGGCCGCTTGTCGAGCGATCTTGCGGCGATGCAACGGCGGCCCGTACGCGGATTCTCGACGCTTTGCTTGGCAGAATTTTGTCGGCTCGTGTAGGGTGCGCCACCCTCGCGCTGAGCGGCGACCGGATCGGGCCGCAGAACCGCACGACTGAACAGCCTCGACCGGAAAAATGACGACTTTGGAGAAGATCAAGATGATGAACCGCTACGCCTTCCACGCAGCCGCAATGGTCGCAGCGATTGGCCTGGTTGCCTCGACCGCAGCCGCGGAATCGGGCAGTTCGGCCGACGCCGCCAAGGAAGCCCCGGACGCCGGCTCGGCCGCCCCTGACTCCAGCACCGCGGCGGCGGACGCTGCCAGCAACGCGACTCCCACCGCCGACGCCGGCTCAACTGGCGGCGACGCTGGTTCCACAGCAGACGCTGGTTCGACCGGCGGCGACGCGGGCACGGCCACTGACTCAGGCACTACGACCACGGACGCCGGCGGCGCGAGCGATGCAGGTTCGACCAGCGGTGACGCCTCGAGCAGCACCGACGCTACAAGTAGCACCGATGGTGGCGGCTCGGGCACGACGTTCTCCGGCAACACCTGCTGGGACAGCAAGTGCCCCAAGGAAGTCTCGGCGTGCAAGTCCGACGCCAACTGCAACAAGCTGGCGAAGTGCCTCCAGGAGCCCGACGACCCCAAGAAGCCGGACGGCGCCAAGAAGTCGACCAACAAGTGCGCGACGGAGCTGAAGTTCAGCCAGGATGACGCGAACAAGGCGCTCGACATCTACGTGAAGATCCAGCAGTGCGGCTGGGCGGCTTGCGCCGACCCGACCAAGGGCACATGCAAAGACCAGTGCGGCAAGTACCTCGGTGACTCCGCGCCCTGCAACTGCGACGGCCAGTGTGTGAAGTACGGCGATTGCTGCGCCGATCACAAGGCGATGTGCCCCCAGCAGTACAGCTGCAAGGACAAGTGTGGCAAGGGCATCACCAGCGGCCAGGGTGGCACGCAGTTCACCTACGCGTGCGCCTGCGACCCCGCGTGCAAGACGGGCGACAAGCAGACCGCTTGCTGCGGCGACTTCGACCTGCAGTGCAAGGACGCTCCGTGCCAGCCCAAGTGTGCCGGCAAGGAATGTGGACCCGACGGCTGTGGCAAAACCTGCGGCAAGTGCACGGGCGGCAAGGTCTGCGACACCTCCGGTGTGTGCATCGGCGGCGGAACGACCGGCAAGGACGCTGGCGGCTCGAGCGCCGACACGGGCGGCGGAAGCAGCTCCGGTGGCACCAGCTCCGGTGGCGCCAGCAGCGGTGGCACAGCCGACGCGTCCGACGCGGGTTCGGGCAGCTCCGGCGGCACGACCACCACGCCGCCGAAGACCGACGACAGCGGCTGCTCGGCCACACCGACCAACAACAACAGCTCCGTGCCGTTTGTCATCTTCGCGATGGCCGCGCTCGTCCTGCTGCGTCGCCGATTCGCCTAGCCGCCCTTCTCATCACGCACGGCATGCCTCCGTGCTTTGATGAGAAGACCGGGCCAGAGCGACGGCGCCAGACGCCAAAAAAACTTCGAGCCCGCCGGCGGTTGCCAGCGGGCTCGTCGTTTTTGGCGCGTTCAGGGGGAATGCCGCAGTTGGGCTGCGGCCGTCGGCGCCTGTCGGGAAGGGGTATGTGTCGTTCTGGTGCGAAACGGACGAGCCACCTCGGCGAAGGCGATGGGTTGAGAGGGGCAGGGTTGGTTGTTCGCTACAACGCCCAGGTGGCTCGTCTTCTCCGTTTCTTCGAACCCGGCTCCGAACCTCGTCGCCGCGTTCTGGTCTCTCTATAAAGCACGTTGCGTGCCACGCTCGCGAAAAAACGATAACTAACTGAAATCATTGCTAAGAACAACATTGGGTGCTCTTCGGCAGCAAGCGCCAGTTGTTGAATAAAACGACGGTGTAGAGGAATTCAACGTCGAGAATTCCGACAGCGTGGCCTGACTGCGGCGAGGCTACGTGTTCGTCCCGGCTTCCGGGTCGGCTTCGTCAGTCCGGGTCGGTCTCCAGCTATGAACGACCGGCCCATCCATCGCGTCGCTGATGCAGTCCGAGCCTGGCTGCGCCGTAATCAGCGGCCGCAGCTTCTCAGTGTGCTCGAGCAGGAAGGTCACGACCGCGGCATCCACCCCGAAGTCGTGCAGCGTCTCTCGCAGGATCGTCTTCCGTCGGTTGAACTGACCGCCCATGATCGGGTGCTTGAGGTGAGCCTCGCGCACCGGGCGGCCTTCGTAGCGTACCGGCGCACCCAGGGCCCGCGCCATGAACTGGTATTCGTGACGGCGGAGACGGTCCGCATCGAAGTTGTCGAAGAAGAAGCCGATCATGGTGTCGCTGTAGAGACGCGAAACGAACTCATCCACGACAGCGCGAAGGCGTTGTTCACCGATGCGGTCGAAGAGTGGGGATGCGTCTTTGCTGCTGCTCATCACGGGCGTCGCCCCCTCATCAGGCCTCATAGCCGGGCCACGCGTGGCTCCAGTAGCCCGATTGAGACACACGATGGCATGGATGTCATGACCGCGCACCAGACGGTCCGAAACCCCGGCAGGTCCGCAAGGGCCGCTTCGGGACGCCGCCGGTGTCATAGGCCAACAGGCTGTTTTCATAAGGGTTTGTCGGGACGGCCCACGCGCGGGGAATCCAACATGGCATCGAAGACATGAATAGGGTGGAGAAGGCGTCGGGGAGCCGCGGCGCGAGGAGCAAGATTTTTCTTTGAAATCAGCTGGTTCAACCGTCCGCGCAGGGCATGGCAAGGGCATTGCAAAACCAGACAACAGCCGCGCATTCCGCGTCGGCGAGCGGCACACGCCGCGTTCGTTCGGAGGCGATCATGTTCATTCCCCCCAAGCCGCGTCCCCGACCCTTCCCCGGTGACCCGACCCTCCCAAGGCCGCGTCACGCTCGCTTCCGTTCCGCCTTCCGCTGGACCGCCTTTGGTGGCTTCCGCACAGCGGTATCTGCAGGCGTGCCGTCGCCATGGACGATGAAGACAACCCCTGCGGCGCCTGGTCTGCCCGGGGTCGCCGGCGTCCGAGTCCGCTTCTTGAGCCGGCAGGATCTTGTGCCTCTTACGGTCACGTTTCCTTGGCTGCGGCGACGGGTGATGTTCGATCGCTGAAAGCACCGGACGACGGTAAGCGGGCGGCGGTCCTTCTTCCCCGGATCGTCGCCCGCCGTCGTTTTGGGTTGGTGTGGAGCGCCGAAAACAGCCGCCTGCAGCGCTCTGCATCGATGTTGCTCATACCCCTTGACGCGTGCGTTTGGCGGGATCATGATTCGCCCCCGCCGCACCAGAGCATGGCGCGGCGCCCAAGCGAGGATGGCGGAATTGGTAGACGCGCTAGCTTGAGGTGCTAGTGCCCAACTTGGGCATGGGGGTTCAAGTCCCCCTCCTCGCACCCCGATTTGCAGTGACCGACGATTGTGAACTGCAGCAAAACCCGAACAGACGGCCGGCGGCGCTTTTCAGAAGGCACCGCCGGTCGTTTGCTTTTTGCCTCCGCTCAGCTCGCGGTGATCGCCCTTGTGGCGCTGGCTGGATGTCGCCAGGCACCTGACGTGTTCGTTCAGCGATTCGATGAGGCGCTGGCTTCGGGGGACGTTGACCGCGTTGCAGCCATGATGACCCCGCAGTCCAGGCAGCTCTTCTGGACGATGCAGCGGACGCCGGCTGCCGACCCGCCCGATCCCGTAACGGCGGTCGTCAACAAGGTCGGACACGCGGGCTTTGTTCCGACTGCCCCGCGCGTCCCAGCCCAGTTCGTGTCGGCGCATCGCGACGTCAGCGGCATCGTCTTGCGGGTGCAAGCCGGGGATGACGAGCGCGAATGGGTGGTGCAGGAGCGCGGCGGTGTGCTGCTGCTCGATCTGCTCGCTACGTCCTCCCGGAGCACCTGGACCGGGCTCTAAGAGAGCATCCTCTTGCTGCCGGATGGCCGTTACTTCGGCGACATGCGGATCGCGCCGTCGAGGCGGATGCATTCGCCATTGAGCATGCCGTTTTCGATGATGTGACCCGCGAGCGAAGCGTACTCCGGCGGCTCGCCGAGGCGGGGCGGGAAGGGAACCATCTGGGCGAGGGCCTGCTGCGCCTTCTCGGGCAAACCGGCCATCATCGGCGTGCGGAAGATGCCGGGAGCGATAGTGCAGACGCGGATACCGCTGCGAGAGAGGTCGCGCGCGATCGGCAGGGTCATGCCGACGACCGCACCCTTGCTCGCCGAGTAGGCCGCCTGGCCGATCTGGCCATCGTAGGCCGCGACTGAAGCCGTGTTGACGATCACGCCTCGCTCGCCGCCTGCGTTGGGCTTGTTTTCAGCCATGCGCACCGACGCCAATCGGATCACGTTGAACGTACCACCGGCGTTGACGTTGAGCACTTTCTGGAAGGCGTCGAGCGGGTGAACGCCGCGGCGGCCGATCGTTTTCATGGCGATCGCTATCCCGGCGCAGTTGACGGTGACGTTCACGCGACCGAACGCGGATTCAGCCACGTCCAGGGCAGCGTTGACCTGGTCTTCGTTGGTCACGTCACACGGCGCAAAGCGCGCATTGTCACCGATCCCTGCTGCGACTTCTTCGCCCGGGCTGCCGGGCAAGTCCAAGAGAACGACCTTGCCGCCGTTGGCAGCGATATGTTCAGCGGTGGCGCGACCGAGGCCCGATGCGCCGCCGGTGACGACGGCGATGACGTTGCTGAGGTTCATGGCATCTCCTGAATTTGGGTGCGGGGTTGCGTTTCCGGTCGCGGAATCTGGCAAACAGGGCGCCGGTCGTCAACGCGAGCCCTCGTTGTGGATCGCGGACCGAGCGTCAGTCCACGTGGCAACTTGACCGCCGCGCCGGGCGTGGGCGAACGTGCGCCATCGAGGAGAGATAAGGCCTTGTCCGCTGTACACCGTACCCTGGCTACCGCCGTCGCGTTGCTGCTTGCTGCGATCGTGCCCGGATGTGCCGGGGCATCGGGCGGAGAGACCATCGTCAAGGATGGCTTCACCGGCCAACCCCTTCCTCCGCACGCGACGCGCAAAGTCAAAACCCGCGAGAAGAACTGCCGCAACGGCAACCCGCAGGCCTGTGATTGGGTAGGCGTCTGGTATCTCGTCGGCGGCGGCGGGCAGAAGAACGTGCCGCGGGCCGAGAAGTACTTCGATTTCGCCTGCAACCACGGGTACCGGCGCGGTTGTTTGCACCTCGAACAGATGAAGCGCGGCGAGCACGAGCTGTAGGCCGATGGCAATCCGGGCCAAATTCGCGTTCTGCGGGCCGATGAAGCCCCGATCCCACTGATATAGCCATGCGCAGCCAAGACGCACGTAAGGGGCCCTGCAGGCCTCGTGGCGGCATTTTGGCTCGTGAAAACCGGCTTTTTGGCCTCGTGCGGACGAGATTCGTCAACAAAGGTCAGCCCGGCCTTCATGCCGTAGCAGCCAGCGCTTCACGTCGAGTCCGCCGCCGAAGCCGCCCAGTCCATTGCCCGCCACGATGCGGTGACAGGGAACAACGATCGCGACCGGGTTGCGTCCGTTCGCCTGTCCGACGGCGCGCGATGCCTTTGGGTTGCCGACGCGCTTGGCCATCTCACCGTACGTCATCGTCTTGCCGAAACTGATGGTCTGCAGCTGACCGAGCACGGACGACGTGAAGTCGGGCATGCCTCGCAGATCCACCGGGACGTCGAAGTTACGGCGTTCGCCGGCGAAGTACTCTTGGAGTTCGGCGGTGGCCTGGTCGGCGACGGATCGATCGCCCGCGTCGCGGTCGAGGCCCCGTTTCTTGAGCTGTTCGACCACTTCTTCGGCGCCATTTGAGGGGTTCATGGACAGCACGGCGAGGCCTTTTTCTGTCGTCGCGATCCAGATTTCGCCGATCGGCGTGTCGAGATGATCGATGACCGGTGATGACTGCATGGGCCCTTCCTCCTGGCGCGTAATGAAACGGTCGTTCTGATGGTGGCGGAGAGCTTTGCGAATACCTGAACAAATGTCCAGCATTCAGCACCGTTGTTCGGTATACGACGCGGTCGCTTCCTGCTACAAACCCGCCCGATGGAAACCTTGCAGAGCCACCTCGACACCTCATCGGACGCGTTCAAGGGCAACGCGGAACACCATCACGCGCTTCTTGCCAATCTCCGGCAAGAGCTGAGCCGGCATCGACTCGGCGGCAGCGAACGCGCGCGAAAACGTCACATAGACCGCGGCGCGATGCTCGTCCGCGATCGGATCGAGGCGTTGATCGACCCGGGCACCGCGTTTCTCGAGCTGTCTCCGATGGCCGGCCACGAGCTCTATGGCGGCGCGGCACCAAGCGGCGGGGTCATCACGGGAGTCGCCCGCGTATCCGGTCGCGAGGTGATGATCGTCGCCAACGACGCGACGGTGAAGGGCGGCAGCTACTTCCCGATCACGGTCAAAAAGCACCTGCGCGCGCAGGAGATCGCGCTCGAAAACCGGCTTGCATGTGTCTACCTGGTCGATTCGGGCGGCGCGTTCTTGCCACTGCAGGACGAGGTCTTCCCCGATCGCGATCATTTTGGACGAATCTTCTACAACGAGGCCCGCCTTTCGGCCGCGAGCATCCCGCAGGTCGCTGTCGTGCTCGGCATGTGTACCGCCGGCGGCGCCTACGTTCCCGCGATGAGCGACGAAGCCATCATTGTCCGCAACCGGGGCACGATTTACCTCGGTGGGCCGCCGCTCGTGAAAGCGGCCACCGGCGAAGAGATCACCGCCGAGGAGCTTGGCGGCGGCGATGTCCACACCCGAATCTCAGGCGTGGCCGACCATCTCGCCGAAGACGACGACCACGCGCTCGAGATCGCGCGTGATGTCGTCGCGTTGCTGAACGTGCCCAAGTCACCGACCGGTGTATTCCAGGCACCCGAGCCGCCGGCTTACTCGCCCGAAGAGATCTACGGCGTGCTCCCGACCGATCTACGTACCCCGTACGACGTGCGCGAGGTCATCGCTCGCATCGTTGATGGGTCGAAGTTGCACGAGTTCAAGGCGCGTTATGGCACGACCCTGGTTTGCGGGTTCGCTCATATCCACGGCATGCCGGTCGCCATTCTCGCCAACAACGGCGTGCTCTTTTCGTCGTCCGCGCTCAAGGCGGCGCACTTCATCGAGCTCGCTTGCACACGCAAGATCCCGCTGCTCTTTCTGCAAAACGTCAGCGGCTTCATGGTCGGGCGCCAAGCTGAACACGGTGGCATCGCCAAGGACGGCGCGAAGATGGTGCACGCGGTTGCGGTCGCCAATGTGCCCAAGATCACTGTGCTGATCGGCGGCAGCTTCGGGGCTGGCAACTACGGCATGTGCGGGCGCGCTTACCAGCCCCGTTTTCTCTTCTCGTGGCCCAACTCGCGCATCTCGGTGATGGGCGGCGAGCAGGCGGCGTCCGTATTGTCGATGGTCAAGCGCGCCCAGGTCGAGAAGGCCGGCGGCACCTTCAGCGATGAAGACCAGGCCGCGATCGAAGGCCCGATCCGCGAGAAATACGAGAAGGAAGGCCACCCCTACTACGCCACCGCGCGCCTGTGGGACGACGGCATCATCGAGCCGGCCCAGACCCGCGAGGTCGTCGCCCTCGCCCTGAGCGCCTGCCACAACGCGCCGATTGACGACTGGCGGCCCGGCGTCATCCGCATGTAGCCGCTCGCCACAACGAGCACCAAGGAACACGACGTGACCATCGAACTGCAACGCGACGGCGGCCTGCTGCGCATCGTCCTGGCCCGGCCCGATAAACGAAACGCTTTCAACGGCGACATGCTGACGGCGATCGCGGCCGGCATCGATACCGCCAACAGCGACGAAACGGTTCGGGTCGTCGTGGTCCAGTCGCACGGCAAGGTGTTCTGCGCAGGGGCGGACCTGAAGTGGATGGCTGCCCAGGCGGCGCGCGGTCCCGAAGCCAACCTCGAAGGCGCCAAGACTATGGGAGGTGTGTTTCACAAGGTCTCCGCGTGCACCAAACCCGTCATCGCGCGGGTCCAGGGCGCAACGATGGGCGGCGGTGTCGGACTGGCCAGCGCCTGCGACATCGTGGTGGCGAGCAGTGAGGCGTTTTTCGCGCTCAGCGAGGTGCGGCTTGGGCTCGTTCCGGCGGTCATTTCACCATTCGTGACGCGCCGAGTCGGACCCGCAAAGGCCCGCGCCCTGTTTATGTTGGGCGGCAAGGTCCCAGCGGATGAGTCTTATCGCATCGGCCTCGTCGATGAGCTGGTGCCCGGCGTCGACGACCTCGACGACATGATCGAAGCGCTGGTCCGCACGCTGTTTAAAGGCGCGCCAGGTGCGCAATACGCCTGCAAGCAGCTCGTCGATGGCATCGCGTTTAAGGATCCTGCAGACGTGCTCGATTTCACGGCCGGCATGATCGCCAAGCAGCGCGCCACCGCGGAAGCATCGGAGGGCATCGACGCCTTCCTCGGCAAGCGGCCGGCGAGCTGGATCCCCGAGACTGGAGCTTGACCGATGAAGCGCGTGTTGATCGCCAATCGCGGTGAGATCGCGGTGCGCATCGCGCGCGGCTGCCGTTTGCTGGGTGTGGAATCGGTCGCGGTATTTTCGGAAGCCGACGCCACCGCCCGCCACGTGCGTCAAGCAGATATGGCGGTTCCGATCGGTCCCGCACCGGCTGCCGAGAGCTACCTGCGCATCGATCGCCTGCTCGAAGCGGCCTTGAAATCCGGCGCAGACGCGGTTCATCCCGGCTACGGCTTCTTGTCGGAGTCCGTCGAGCTCGCTGAGGCTGTCATTGCCGCCGGGCTCACCTGGGTTGGACCACCGCCCGCGTCGATCAGGCCGCTGGCATCCAAGACCGAAGCCAAGGCCATCGCGCGCCAGGCCAACGTGCCAACCGCGCCCGCGATGAGCATTGAAGACGACAGCGAAGCCACGCTCGCCGAAGCGGCCGATACGATCGGATTCCCGCTGCTGGTCAAACCCGAGTTCGGCGGTGGCGGCAAGGGGATGCAGCGCGTTCACCGTCGCGAAGATCTCGCTGGAGCTGTCGCCGCGGCCCGTCGCGTGTCCCGTTCCGCTTTCGCTTCCGACCGCGTGTTCGTCGAGCGCTTCGTCGAGCACGCTCGTCACGTCGAGGTGCAGGTCATCGCGGATACACACGGAGATGTCCGCCACGTCTTCGAGCGCGAGTGCAGCCTGCAGCGTCGCCACCAAAAAGTTCTCGAAGAGTCGCCTTGCTCCGATCTGTCCGCCGAGGAACGCGAGGCGATCTGCGCATCCGGCGCTGCGTTCGCCGCCGGTATCGGCTACGAGGGCGCGGGAACCGTCGAATTCCTGTTCGATCCGGCGCGGCGCGAGCACTACTTCCTCGAGATGAACACGCGCCTGCAGGTCGAACACCCGGTCACCGAATGCGTATGTGGCGTCGACCTCGTGGCCGCGCAGTTGCGGATCGCGCGTGGTGAAAAGCTCGCTGAGATCCCCGACTTCACGGGCGTCTCGCAGCGCGGACATGCCATCGAGGCGCGCGTCTACGCCGAGGATCCCGCCGAAGGGTTCTTGCCCCAGGTCGGCGTCTTGCATCGCTGCCGGTGGCCCGACGGACCATTCGTTCGCGTCGACACGGGCTATACCGAAGGCGACGAGGTCGGCATGCACTACGACCCGATGCTCGCCAAGGTCATCGCGTGGGGCGCCAGCAGGGAAGCCGCCATCGAACGGCTCGCTGCGGCCCTGTCGGCGACCGTTATCCATGGCGTGAAGACCAACGTTCCGATGCTGCTCGATCTGCTCGCCAGACCTGATGTTCGTGCTAATGCGGTCCATACCGGGACGCTCGACGCGCTCGGCGAAGACGATAAAGCCAACTGGGGCCTCGCCGACGCGCCGGATTCGAGCGGCTGGCTGGCGGTCGCCTCGCACCAGGAAGGGCCCGCCAGCGTCAGCTCAGGCGCAGGGGAAGGTCCCGTCATCGTCGAGCCGTGGACGACGCTGGCCAGATTCCGTGTCGGAGGCGACGCATGAAAAAGGCGTTCACGACATTTGCAGGCGATCAGGTCGGCGTCCGCAGGGAAGTCGCGGCCGGTTTGACGACGGCGCATCTCGATGATGACGCTGGCTCCGCTTCTGTTTCCGGCGAGTTGACGCAGACCGTCGACGGCACGTGGCTGATTCAACAAGACGGCATCGTGCGCCCCGTGCATATGACCGCGGTCGGCAATCGTGTGTGGGTGTCCGCAGCTATGGCGACGACAGTTGTCGAGCGGGTGGAGAAGAAACGACGCGGCGCGGCTGACACCAAGGGATCGTCTGTGGCGGCGCCGATGACCGGACGGATCGTGGCCGTTCATGTCGCCGTTGGCGATGAGGTGAAACGCGGGCAGGCGGTCGTCGTCGTTGAAGCGATGAAGATGGAACAGCCGCTCAACGCGCCGCGCGATGGTATCGTCGAGTCGGTCAAGTGCACGGTCGGTCAGCTTGTGGATGGCGGCGTCGTGCTGGTAGCGCTGGCCAAGGAGTCGGCATGAGCGACCGGAAGGTCCGCATCGTCGAAGTCGGTCCCCGCGACGGGCTGCAAAACGAGCGCGTGTTCATCTCGACCACACGCAAGACGATCTTCGTCGACGCGTTGATCGACGCTGGTCTTTCGGCCGTCGAAGCGACCTCCTTCGTCCATCCCAAGCGCGTTCCCCAGCTCGCCGACGCCGAGGACGTGCTGCGCAACATCACGCCCCGCGACGGCACCCGTATCAGCGCGCTCGTTCCAAATATGCGCGGACTCGATCGCGTGCTCGCCGCTGACTTGAGCCACGTGCTCGATGAAGTCGCCGTGTTCACCGCCGCAACGTCGGGGTTCACCGAGCAAAACATCAACATGAACATCACGCAGTCCCTCGATGCATTCGCGCCGGTCGCCGCGATGGCTGTCGAGGCTGGATTGACGGTGCGCGGCTACGTATCGACCGCTTTTGGCTGTCCATACGAAGGCCCGGTGCCGCCCGAGCAAGGCATCATCGTCGCGGAACGTCTGCTGGCCATGGGCTGCCGCGAAGTGTCGGTCGGCGATACGATTGGCGTGGCGACTCCGGGCGACGTGCATCGGTGGGTAGGCCAAGCAGCAAAACGCATCCCGCTCGAAAAGATCGCGCTGCATTTTCACGACACGCGCGGGACGGCACTCGCCAACGTTTTCGCCGGGCTCGAAGCGGGAATCCGGACGTTTGATGCGTCCTGCGGCGGACTGGGCGGATGCCCATACGCGCCCGGGGCCAGCGGCAACCTGGCTACCGAAGACCTCGTCTACGCCTTGCACGGCAGCGGTTGGGACACAGGGGTCGATCTGCGACAGCTGCTCGCCGCCAGCCGCATCATCGCCACCGAGCTCGATCACATGCTGCCCGGCCGCTATTTCCAGGCAGAGCGCGTCGGTCGCTCTCTGCGCTGAGCCGCGAGCGGTCATTCGGTGGCCGGCAGGTGGTGGTTGGCGAAGTGAGACTTTGACGCGGCACAAACGCACGCGTGCGAGGCTGTTGCGGTCTCAGGACCGGTCTCGAGACCGCTGTGGGACCCTTTGGGTGGTCTGTAAGTGGTCGAGATTGTTGGATTGCGTGTTGGCATGGGTGTTGCGTTTGAGGTGGGCAGGTGCCGGATGCGACCGGCGCCTGTGTCCTCGGCGCGCGACGGGACGCACCACGGGTTGGCAGGGCGGGGGCCGGCTGTCTTCAGGACAGCCGGCCTGGTCCGCGGGGCGGACAAGTACGTCTGCCCCACCGGTGGTAGCGGGGAGGCCGGCGTCCTGGATGGGCGCCTCGGCGAGCTATGCCCGGACGCGGAGAAATGCGTCTTTGGGGCTGCCGGACGGGGAGGCGGAGGCCCCTAAAAAAATTGGGCGAAGTGCAGGGTTTTGCCTGTCACGTCCTGTGTGAGGTCGAAGTTTCTGCTTGTACTGGCGGCGCGGAGACGACGTCCGGAGGCACGGGGTACGCAGCGCTCAGCTTCCCAGCAACAACGTCGCGTACACGCCCAGCACGACGACGCCGGCCCACACCAGGGCCGTCAGTCCGATCAGGCCCCAGCTCGCAGCCTCCTCAGCGGGATCGAGCTGGCCGATGACGTGCACAGCGCTCGCAGGCGCCGCCACCGATGCTGCAGCACCTGGAACTACCGCGTGCGGCTCACTATCGAGCACTGCGGCATGTACCCGCGTGGCCCCGTCGGCGATCGGCGATGGTTTGTTCGCCACTGCCGTGGGTTGACGAGCGGGACGCCGCGGAACGGATCGGGACGCGCGTCGCTGCGGGGCGATCGCGTCGGGTTTGGCCGGCAGCGTCGCCGGGTCGTCGTTATCGGGGCCGGAATCGAGCCCCATCTTGGACAGGTCGATCAGCGCCGTTGAGTCGTCTTGTTCTTCAGGCTTGGCGGGTTTCGCGGGTTTCGCGGGTTTCGCGGGTTTCGCGGGTTTCGCGGGTTTCGCGGGTATCGCGGCTTTCGCGGCTTTCGCGGCTTTCGCCTGTTTCGCCGGATTGGCCGGGGCCACCGTCGTCTCGCTGACGGAGGCCACATCCTCGTCGACAGCGAGGCGCCGGTTGATCTCGTCGAGTGAGAGCATCGATGTCGGCTCTTCCTGCTCGTCCGGTTCGGACGGGACCGCAAGCGACGGATCCGGCAGCGGAATCGGCGGGGGCAGATCCGATAACGGCGCTAGCGGTCTGTCTGCCGCCGCAACCGGACGGGACGGGCGTGCGGCGGGGTTCTTGGCGCTCTTGGCGCGCGGCAGGCTGGGCTTTCCGGGCTGGGCTTCTTCTTCGGCTTCCAGGATCGGCGTCGGAGCCGCGCTCGGCGTCGGCGGCGGATCTGGCTTGATCGTCGACGGGACGTCGAGGATCTGTGAAGCCCAGTGCGCCACGGAGTAGTCGCGGGTCGAGTCGAGAACGCCGGCTGCGCGAACCGGCGGTGGCCGGTCGTCGGGGATGACGAAGAGCTTGCGAAGGTACTGACCGAACTCTTCACGGTCGCAGCGCTGACCGAGTTGATCGGCGGCTCGAAGCAATGCGGCACGCAGTTCGCGACCGCTCTGGTAGCGCTGGCTCGGGCTTCGGTGCAGGGCGCGATCGGCGATGGTCGTCAGAGCTGCGGGCAGCCGGGAGCGCTTGTCGCGAGGCCAGTCGTACTCGGCGTGCCCGACAACGCTTAGGAGCCGTCCCTGTTCTTCCTCGTCGTACAGCGGCCGCGTACACAGCAGCTCATAGAGAATGATGCCGGCCGAGAACAGGTCGGATCTGTGGTCGATCTCGGCGCCGCGAGCCTGCTCCGGCGACATGTAGTACAGCTTGCCTTTGACCACACCAGCCTGGGTCTGCGTGTACCTGTAGCGCGCCTTGGCGATGCCGAAATCGGTGAGCTTGACCTCGCCTTGGTTGCTCAGCAGGACATTCTGTGGGCTCACATCGCGGTGCACGATGTGCATCGGCTGGCCGTCGGGCGTGCGTCGGGCGTGGGCGTAGTCGAGCGCCGAACAGAGCTCCGCGATCACGTAGATGGCCATCGCGATCGGCAGGTCGCGGCCCACTTCGTACTGCTTTTGCAGCAGGCGAAAGAGATCGACCCCGTCCACGAACTCCAGCGCGATGTAGTAGTCCTCGTGTACGCGGCCGATATCGAGGATCGCGACGATGTTGGGGTGGGCGAGCTGGCTGACGATCTTTGCTTCGTCGCTCAACATCTCGACGAACGACTGGTCGTGCGTGTACTGGCGGTACATGCGCTTGACGGCGACGGTCTTCTCGAAGCCGCCAAAGCCGGGCAGCGAGCCACGAAACACCTCCGCCATGCCGCCGGCCGCGACTTTTTGCCGCAGCACGTAGCGCCCAAAGGCATGTGGAAGTCGCGTAACCGGAGCCATGGGCGGGAGTATACGGGCAGTGACCGGCAGCCGGTAGATCGCGACAACGCGCTGGAGATCACCAGCGAAAACGCCGGTTTGAACGTGTCCGGATCAGACCTGGAGGAGCTCGCGGCTCGGGTACGGGGCTTCGAAGCCGGGCGCGGGGTGCGCGGCCATGAGCTCCCAGACGTCGCCGCGGATGCTGGCGAGCTTGGTTTCGTCGTCGCGAGCTTGGATGGAAGCGACGATCCAGCGCGCGATTTGCCGGGTGCCTTCCTCGCCGATGCCGCGCGACGTGATGGCTGGCGTTCCGAGGCGGACGCCGGATGGATCCATCGGCGGGCGCGGGTCGAACGGGACGGTGTTGGCGTTGGCCTCAAGCCCGGCAGTATCCATGGCGACCGCAGCTTCTTTGCCGCTCGCCCCGAGGCTTGTCGCGTCAAACAGCACGAGGTGGTTGTCGCTGCCACCGGTGATCACGTTGGCACCAAGACGCATCAGCTCGTCGGCCAGCGCGCGGCTGTTGGCGACGATCTGCGCCGCGTGAGCGCGGAATGCCTCGGTGTCAGCTTCTTTGAGGGCCACGGCGAGCGCCGCGATGACGTTGTTGTGCGGTCCGCCCTGCAAGCCGGGGAAGACGGCCCGATCGACGCGCTTACCGTACTTCTTCTTGCAGAGGATCAAGCCACCACGAGGTCCACGTAGCGTCTTGTGTGTGGTCGTCGTGACCACGTCGGCTACCGGAACGGGCGATGGATGCACACCCGCGGCCACCAGCCCGGCAATGTGCGCGATGTCTGCCATCAAGCGCGCACCGCACTCCTCGGCGATCGCCGCGAATTTGTCGAAGTCGATGACGCGCGGATAACAGGTCGCGCCGCAGACGAGAACGGTCGGCTTGTATTCGAGGGCTTTGGCGCGGATCGCGTCGTAATCGAGCAGGTGATCAGTTTCGCTGACGCCGTAGTGCTCCGCGACAAAGAAACGGCTCGTTGCGGACACCTTCCAGCCATGCGTCAGGTGACCGCCCTCGGGCAGGCTCAAGCCGAGGATGCGCTTGTTCTGCGACGACTTCTTGATGAGCGCGGTATACGCGGCGAGGTTGGCTGGCGAGCCGCTGTATGGCTGTACGTTGGCGTGTTCGGCACCAAAGAGCGCCTTGGCCCGTGCGATCGCTGTCTCTTCGACCAGGTCGATGTACTGCTGGCCCTCGTAGTAGCGCTTGCGCGGGTAGCCTTCGGAGTACTTGTTGGTCAGCACCGTCCCCGTGGCCGCGATGACCGCCGACGACGCGTAGTTTTCGCTGGGGATCAGCTTGGCCGTATAGAACTGCCGGGCTTCTTCCCGGGCGACGATGCCCGCGATTTCGGGGTCGATCGCCTCGATAATGGCGTTTGCAGCGGTCTGGGTCATGACGATTGCGTCCTTGCAGCCCCGCCTGGTGTCTCGTTGCAGGGGAAACGGTCAGTTGAATTGAAACGGGCGCCGATCAAGCGTGCACGAACTCGGCCTTCGCGCGCGGGCCGTTCGCGACGAAGTTGTCGACGCCGATGCGCATGTCCTTGAGCCCGCAGATCTTCTCGAACGTGCGCAGCTCGAACTCGAACGCGTCGTCCTTGTCGTGGGCCGCCGCATAGAGGATGGCGTCCGAGAGCAGCTTGTCGACGGCCTGGCTGCGGTGACCGATATCGACCTCAGGCAGCGATTCGGGCACATCGTCCGCCGTGACCATCGTCGACGGCATGTGCATGCGTCCGCGCGACAGGTGCGCAACCAGCGAGATAGCGGTGCCAAGCAACTTGTCGGACGGTACGAGGTGGCTCACGATCCCGTGGCTCAGCGCGTCCATCGGGCTCAGCGGACGTCCGGTTCGCAGCAACACATGCGCCCGTTCCCAACCAGCAAGCCGCGTTAGGCGCGTGGTGCCACCGCCAGCCGGGATGATTCCGAGGTTCACTTCCGGCAGCCCGCACAAGACTTTCGCGTCCGCAACCCCGATTCGGGCCGTGCAACCCAGCGCGAGCTCAAGGCCGCCGCCGAACGCCATGCCGTTGATAGCCGCGACAACAGGTTTGCCGAGCCCCTCGACCCTGCGCGACAGGTCCTGCGCCTTCTTGGCGATGGCGTATCCGTCCGCCGGTTCTTCGATGCTGGCGAGCGCGTTCACGTCGGCACCGGAGACGAACGCCTTGTGACCGAAGCCCGAAATGACAGCGCCAACAACATGCGCGGCGGCGGCGACGTCATCGATCGCCGCGTTGAGCTGGTCGTAGGTGGCGTTGTCGAGCGCGTTGAGCACCTTGGGGCGACGAATGCGGATGAGCCGGATCACGCCGCCGTTTTCGAGCAAGAGATCGTCTTCAAGCAGGTTGCTGGGAGCGAACGGCTTGCGCGATGCCGCCTGGGTGGCCAGCGATTTGGGCACGCGGAAACCGGCGTGACCGGCTGCGTAGTCGTCGACCAGGCCAAGCGCTGTCTCGACGCCGACCATGTTGGCGAGCTTGCACGGGCCGTGCAGGTCGAGCGCTACATCGATAGCGAGTTCGAAGTCATCGATGCTGATGATGCCGCTGTCGATGATGTCAAAGCACAGCCCCAGGTAGGCCCCGCGCAGCGCGTTGACGATGGCGTCTTTGCGCTCGCCCTCGACCTCCGCTTTCTCGCCGCGTCCGCAGACCTGCCACGGCTCTCCTTTCTCCAACTGGGTGTCCAGCAGCGCCGGCGACCCAAACCAGGGGCCCAGTCGCTCGGTCATCTCGCCGAGTCCGTGCTGCGTGATCGGGTTTCCGCCCGTCAGGTTCATGGCCGTGAACGGGCCCACGGTCATGCCGAGCGCATAACGCGCGACATAATCCACTTCCTTGACCGTTCCGAGCCCCTCCTCGACGCAGAGCGCCGCCGCCTGGAAGATGCCCTCGAAGATCGGATCAACCGCGTAGCCGTAGCGCGACCCGACGCGAACCGGGACCTTGCCGATGCGCTCGTAGAAGTTCATGAGCCAATCGGTGACCTCATCGTCAGTGCCTTCGCCCGGCACGACTTCGACCACCGGGTTGCGCTCCGCCGGAAAGAAATAGTGGGCGACCGCGGTCCGGCCGATGTGCTTGAGCGGCGCGAAGATGCGCTCGGGTTCGATGTGTGAGCTGTTCGAAAGAAGGATCGCGTCCTCGTCCACGATCGCCTCGATCTGACCGAAGATGCGGCCCTTCAAACCGGCGTCTTCCGTCGCGGCTTCGACCACGATGGCGGCCCCTGCGATGTCGTTGTAGTCGCTTGTGAACGTCAGCCCCGCGCGCATGGCCGCGGCGTGGTCGGGCTTGAAGGCGCCGCGCTTTTCACCGCGCGCGATCTTCTTTTCGACCCGCTTCTTGCCTGCCGCCAGCGCGTCTTCGGAGATATCGACAACGACGACCGAGCCGCCGGCAGGAGCGAGCACTTTCACGAAATGCAGCGCGATATCCGGACCGATTTGGCCCGAGCCGATCACCGCCACTTTCTCGAGTGTCCGCCCGCCGATTTGCAGTCCCATTTTCGACTCCCTGCGTTTGGCCCGACCGCTTCACTGCGCCGGGTGGTTCGAGCGTTTTTGAACGCGGGGTGCCTATCAACGCGGGGTGGATTTGGCAAGGCGAACCGGAGCTTCGCGGTCGACATGATGGCAACGCGCGCGAAGCTCTGTCGGGCGCTCCTCCCCTGCGACCGGCGCCGTCACCGGGCTCGGCGCTTCTTCTTCAGCTTGCGGGAGCGCTTTTTCATGCACTTCTTCGCCGCGCCGCGGATCAGCATCTCCACGTGGCTGCGCGCGATACAGAGAGGCGCTGCTTGGCCCGTGCACGTGCGCAGCTGACATCGCCGAAAAGCGGGCCCGTCGAGCAGCTTGGATCGATGCGGCGGGTTGGTGCGCGCGGGTGCAAGCGCGCCCTGAAATCGGGACTCGCGCCAGTCCTTCCTGGCGACCTGGGCAAGCTGGTCGACGACGACGTCGGGCCTGACCCCGTACCGTTGCAGGCTGTCTCCGCGGGGGCCGTGATAGCGGGCGATGGTCACGAAGACCGACCATGCGCCGCGCTGAGCCTCAAAGACGCCTTGGACAGTTGCCTTGCCCCACGATTGCGCACCAACGACGAGCGCGCGGTTGTTTTCGTGCAGCGCGGCGGCGACCAGCTCGCAGGATGAGCGGCAGCGTCCGTCGATCAGCACGACCATCGGCAACAACACGTCGTCGCGCTTCTTTGTGGCGCGATGGATCTTGACCGGGTCGTGCCGGCTGACGACCTGGGTAATAACGCCTCGCTGCAAAAACATATCCGCGAACGCCAACGCCTCGTCGACCCAGCCGCCGGTGTTGCCGCGCATGTCCAAGATCACGGCCTTGAGCCGTCCCCGCGTCGATTTTCGGAGCTCAGCAAGCGCGCCGCGAGCCTGTTTGGCTGTACCCGTCGCAAACTGGGCCACGTGCAGAACGCCGACGCGGGTGTCTTTGGGATCAAGCAGGTACGCGCGCGGCGGTTTGCTCGTGGCCGCTGCGGCTTCCTGCGCTTCGAACAGCCGGTCGGGATACACATTGCAGTGCGGGTCCAGCGATTGCAGAAAAAGGGACGCCGCGATCCGCCACGCATCCCATCGGCGTTGCTGGAGTCGGGTCACGGCAGCCCTGGTCACGGTCGCTCCAGTCACCGATGCGTTGGTGGCCAGCCGCACAGCACCGGCGCTTCGGTCCACCAATGAGGCGTTTTCCAACGGCAGCCGGCTCTGCACCCAGCTCATCACGCAGCGAAAGTCCGCTTCTCCAAACCGCACCGCGGACCACGCTTTGTCCATCGTCTTGCGGAGCTTGCGACGCTTGGCACGGAACGCACGTATCTCTTTGACGCTGCCCATCTTCGGGATCCGCCGGCGCTGCACAAAACGCAGCAGATCGACCTGCTTGTGGCGTTTGCCCGCGCAGAAAAGCGGCACGACGGTCCCGCGCAGCAAAACCTTGATGTCGCTGCCTGTCACCCGTTTCATCGCGCCACGAGGGACCAGCTCGTACCGTTGCTCAAGCGTCCTCATCGCTCCATCCGCGGCCGCCCGCCATGCCTTCGCCGGTGTTTTCGCGACGAGGTGTTGGCCGGTACCGAGCTCGACGACCTCCGCGAAGGCCTTGCCATCAAACGCGAGCCCGGCCCACGCATCTTCAGCCCCCGGCGGCAGCGCCGAAGCTACGGAGAAACCGCCGCAAACCGGGAGAAACGCGACAACAAGCGCCGCGATCCGCGCATATGGGGTCCATTCGTACCCGATCGAGACAGTTTCTGTGATTTGATCGTCCCGCTTGTCTCGTTCCATGGTACGCTCCCGCGCTCGGAGGCACCTTTGGACCGCTCGCACCGCGACACCGGCGCCCTGCATCCCGTCGTTCAACGCGATGGCAGGGTTGTTCTCTTCACCGCCATCTTCGTCGCGGCGCTCGCCTTCACCGGCTGCGCTGACCATTCGGACCATCACCTCATCCCGCCCGAGGTCGAATCCGCCGCCCAGGATGACCTGAGCCTGTACGACTTCGCGCTCAAGGGCGAATACCCCGCCGCCAACTACATCCAGAGCCCCAACTACTCCAAGTCATGGCGCGGCAAGGGCCAGATCAAGGTCATCGTCGTGCACACGATCCAGGGCAGCTACGCCGGCTGCATCTCCTGGTTCAAGCAGAGCAAGTCGAAAGTCTCCGCCCACTACGTCGTCAGCAAGTACGGCCAAGTCACCCAGATGGTGAAAGAGAAAGACGTTGCTTGGCACGTCGGCAGTCAAAACGGCTACACCCTCGGTATCGAGCATGAGGGTTGGGTCACCGATCCGAAGTGGGTCACGCCCAAGATGTTGGACGCGTCGGCCAAGCTCACGTGCTACATGACGAAAAAATACGGGCTGCCGATCAACCGCAACACGATCAAGGGTCACGTCGAGCTCCCCAAGCAGTCGCACACCGATCCCGGCAAATACTGGCCGTGGACCCAATACATCGCGCTCGTCAAGAAGCACTGCGGCCAGGGCGGCGGCGTCGTGGTCCCGCCCAAGTGTCCCGCGTCTTGCGATGACAAGAACCCGTGCACGACCGACGGGTGCAGCAACGGCAAGTGCACGCACAAATACGCCAACGGCAAAATCTGCTGGGACGGAAACCCCTGCACCGCCGGCGAGAAATGCAGCAACGGCAAGTGCGTCGGCGGCAAACAGGTCAAGAACTGCGCCGACGGCAACCCGTGCACCAAGGACTACTGCAGCAGCAAATCCGGCAAGTGCGTGCACCAAGCCATTACAGGCGCGTGCAACGACGGCAACCCGTGCACGCTCGGGGACAAGTGCACCAGCGGCAAGTGCAAGTGGAAGACCTGGAAGAGCTGCGCCGACGGCAACGCTTGCACCAAGGATCACTGCGATCAGAAGACGGGCAAGTGCATCTCGACCGGCAAGACGGGCGGCTGCAACGACGGCAACGCCTGCACCGACGACGCCTGCAACAAGGCGACCGGCAAGTGCGTGTCCAAACCCAACTCGGCCCCCTGCGGCGACAACAACAAGTGCACGGTTGGCGATAAGTGCGTGTCCGGCAAGTGCAAATCGGGCCCTCTCAAGCAGTGCGACGACGGCAACAAGTGCACGGTCGGCGACAAATGCATCAACGGCGGCTGCGTGAAGGGCAAGCTGCGCGTATGCGGGGACGGAAACCCCTGTTCGTCGGGCTCCTGCGTGCCGTCAACCGGCTTGTGTTCGGCCGCGGTCGCCAACGGAAAGGCTTGCAGCGACGGCTCACCGTGCACCAAGTCCGATGTCTGCAAGGGCGGCACATGCATCGGCGTCCCCATGACCTGCGATGACGGCAACCCGTGCACGAACGACTCCTGCGGTCTGGGCGGCTGTGTCGCGACGCCCAATGCCCTGTTCTGCAACGATGGCGATTCGTGCACGCTCAGCGACAAGTGCGCTGGCGGTGTCTGCAAGGGCAAACCGCTCAACTGCAAGGACGGAATCGGCTGCACGGCGAAGGTCTGCAAGTCCGGCAAGTGCGTCGGCGGCGACAACGGCTGCGACGACAATGACCCGTGCACCGCCGACAAGTGCGCCAACGGCACGTGCCAACACACCGACTACAGCGGGCTCTGCGACGACAACGAGGCCTGCACAGCCGGCGATTCGTGCAAGAGCGGCGTCTGCGTCGGTTCGATGGTCGATTGCAACGACAACGATCCCTGCACGCAAGACCGCTGCCAAGACGGCAAGTGCCTCAACGTCGCCATCACCAACTGCGGGCAGGGCGGCTCGAGCAGCGGAGCCGGTTCATCGAGCGGGCCGGCATCATCCGGCGCGTCTTCATCCGGCGGCTCTTCATCCGGCGCCTCCTCGTCTGGTGGCGGCGAAGCGGACGGCGGCCCCAGCGATCCCGGCAACGGCCGACCCGACGCTGGTCCACGCGATGGCGGCGCCAGCTCCGGCAGCGTCAGCTCGGGCGGGTCCAATAACGCGGGTGGCTCGGGCGCGACCGGACTCGGCAGCGGCGCGAACTCAGGCGGTTGCAGCTCCAGCGGACCGGTCAGCGGCCACGGCAGCGTTGGTTGGCTGCTGCTCTTCGCGTTCGGCGCAGTCTGGACACGTCGCCGGAGGTTGGCGCGCATCTGAACTACGACCCGCGCCTTGGCGCTCGTGAGCTCGATCGGTCAGTTGCAGGGCTGCTGGTCGCCGCCGAACTTCTTGTACAACTCCGCTTCCTGCTGCGCGCTCATCGCGTTCTTGCAGACGTACATCGATGAGATGACCTTGACCTTCGGCATCGAAACGGACGCGAGCAGCTTGTTGTAGCGGATCTTCAGGTGGCCGACCTCGGTGAGGTTCGGGATCGCCATCGACTTCATGTTGTAGTTGGTCTGGACCGTCAGGCGCCCCACCTTGGTCAGCCCGTCGAGGCCGTCGAGCTTGGTCAGGCCGTGGCTATTCTGCACTTGGACGGTGAAGTCCTTGACCGATGCGCCCCATGACGTGACCCCGCTGAGCGCCGTGAGAGACGTGAACTTGCCGCCATTAATCACGAGGTGGTGACCTACGGACCGCAGCCCGGAAAGCGCCGCGATGGAGCTGAGTTGTCCGCCCAGGCGCAGCGATTTGCCGATTGTCTTGAGGTTGCCGAGGCCGGTCAGCGTGTTATCGCGCAGGTACGACACGTTCAGATCGCCGTCGATTCGCTCGAGCGAGGTCAGCTTCGCGTTCTTGGCGTTGAGCTGCACGTTGCCGTTGACCCGTTTGAGCGAGTTGAGGCCGGACAAATCGCACTTGTTGTGCGTGACCACGAGGTTGCCCCCGATGGACGTTAGCGATGACAAGCCCGCTGTGATGCAGCCCTGGATTGTCACGTCGCCTTCGACGGTCTGCAGCTTCTGAAGCGTCTCGGCGTTCTGGCCGTACGTGTCCGCGTAGATGAGGTTGCCCTGCACGAGCTTGATGTTCTTGGCCTGCTTGGCGGCGTCCTTGTTGGTCGGATGGCTGAGCGTGAGGTTGCCGGTCACCCCACACAGCGACACGAGCCCGGCTGGAGGCGCATTGCTGAGGTTCAGATCGCCCTGGTGCAGCTTGTCGCACGAGGCCGCTGTCACGCCGTCGTCATCGGATTCGCCCGGGGGATCGAGCTCGATCAGGATGTCGGTCTCGCAGCCGCCCATCGCGCCGGCCGAAAGCACAGCAAGCGTCGCAAAAAGCCCGAGAATTGGGCCTCGTCGATGCGTGGATGCGCTTTTCATCAAAACGTCTTCCCCACGCCGATGCGCCAGGTGCGCAGGAACGGCTCGCGGATGTGTTTGAGGAGCGGATCGGACTTCTTGTAGGCCTTGTCCTCGTCGTTGGTGAGGTCCTCACCAGGCGAATAGGTCTCGAGATTGGCCTGGTTGAGGTCGATGAAGCCGTGATAGCCCGAGTCGCTGCCCGGCATAAACACTACCGCGCGCAAAGTCGCCGTGTTCATGCCGCGAAACTGCGTTCCCCACGTCGACGAGGCGTCTGCCGGCGTCCACTGGTAGCTGACCTCGCCGTCAAGCGCGCCGCCGGGCAGGGCGAAACAGAGTTTCCCCTTGATGTATGCATAGCCGTGGATGAACGAGGCGCCCCAACCGGGTTCGACGAACAGCCGGAAGCCACCGTCGTTGCCGCCCATCTGAAACGCCAGGATCGGAAAGCCCATCCAGATGTCGAAGACGAACCCCATGCTCTGCAGCAGATGCTTGGAGCTCAACGTGTCGATGCCGTTGGTCAGGTAGCCGGCTTCGGCGCCGAATGAGAGCCCGCCCAGGTTTGCAAGCGTGGTGGGCTTGTAGAGCATCGAAGCTTCAAACCGCACCATCGCGCCGTTGCCGTCTTTTTCAAGCGGGCCCGACTTGTCGATGATGCGGCGGCTGCCCTGCGCGCCCAGGATCGTGCCGATCGCGTGCTTGCCCATGCCGATGCCGCCGCCACCCTTGGCGAAATCGAGCGCCCTGGCAGTCGTACTGAACAGCTGCGGGCCAACGAAGACCAGCGCTGCAAGGAGCGCGCAAGCGGAACATGCCCGGGGACCGAAACGTCGCATCAGAACTTGGCCCCCACGGTGATGCGGTAGGCGAACTCAAAGCTCATCAGGCTCGGCGTGACGACCTGGAACTCGGCGTGAATGCGGTCGAGGATCGCTGTCGTCAGGCCGATGCGCACAGGAAACGGCGTGGCTTGGCGGAAAAAGCGCGTCTTGTCGGCGTCCCTGTATTCGTAGTCGGGCTCGCCATGGCCCCACCAGTTCCAGTCCCATTGGATCCACGCCAGCGCGATGGGCAGCGGAATGTTGAAGCGAAACGGCATGCCGACGTAGATCCACTCCGCGCGGTAGTCCACGCCGTCGACCTTCCACCACGCGTCCGCTTTGCCCCAGCCGAAGCCCAGGTCGAGCATGTATTCGTTCTTGATCGGGATGCCGAAGAACATGTTCAGCCGGTAACCGGACGTCTCGCCCGTCGTGCCCGGCAGCGACCGCATGTAGACCATGAACTCGAAGCTCTGGTTGCTCGCTGAACCGATGCGGGCCGAACGATCCGCGACGTCCTTGTCCGCCTTGGCCCTCGCTTCGGGGCTGAGGTAGTACTTGCGTTCGACGACCCAGCTGCCCTTGCGGGTGTAGGTGGTCTTTTTCGGCAGCGAGTTACCGTAGGACCCCGCGGCCGCGGCCGCGATCGCGATCAGGTAGCCGCTGATGAGCCCCTGGCGCTCGTAATAGGTCAGCCCGGTCGAGACGGGGTTGCCTTTCATCACATCGGCACCGGCGGGCCGCAGATCGCTCGGGCCGGTCTCGTAGAAGTAGCCGACGTTGACCGAATAGCCGGTCATGAGCTCGAAGCCAGGCGTGAACAGCCGCATCTCTCCGGAGCGCGCGGCAGCTGTCGTCGGGGTGAACGCGATACCGACCACGGCGGCGACCACGAGCCACGACACGCCTCTCGCGACGGGCGTAAAACGTGGAGCAGTCGCTTGTTGGGATCGTTTGTGCACGGCCTGCTCAGGATCGGGCTCAGGACGACCGGCTGTCAAGGCGCAGTGCCATTTGGTGGACGCCGCCGACCGGCAAACAGAGCTGCGGCGGCTATAGAGATTGGGGGCAAGAGAGATTGGCCGCTACAAAGATTGGCGGCTACAGGGAGCTGCGCATCCACGCCGTCGCCAGCGAGTCGGCGAGCTCGTTGCCCAGGTACCCGGTGTGCGCCGCAATCCACTCGATCTTCACGTTGGGGCGGGATTGCTTGAGACCGTAGGCCTCCTGCACCAACTCGAGGTTCTTGATCGGCCCGGCCTTGCGCTTCCAGCCGCGCCTCTCCCAGCCGGCCGCCCACTGATTGAGGGTTTGAACGCACAGGTTGCTGTCGCTGAAAACGATTACCGCGGTGTCTTCGTCGATCAGCTTGAGCGCCTCGATGATCGCCAGGAGCTCCATGCGATTGTTGGTCGTCGCCGGATCGTGGCCGTGGCGATGTTCGACGAGCTCGCCGCCCTTGAGCCACGCCACGCCCCACCCGCCCGGGCCTGGATTGGGGCTGCAGCTACCGTCGGTGAAGATGCCGTCGTCCGGCCCGCCCGAGTACCGGGCCAACACGTCCGCGAGGGGCAGGTTCTCTTCCCGCAACGATCCGCTCCGACCCTTGCCGCCTCGGCCGCCACCGCCTGATCGACGCGATGAACCACGGCTACCCGATGACTTGCCGCCACCGCCCGACCATTTGCTGGCACCCGAACGGCCACTTCCCGACTTACCCGAGCTGGCCTTGCCACCCTTGTGCCGCCTGCAAAACCGAGGCTTCCACCCCGGATAGCGGTCGATCACTTCTTGCGGCAACGAAAACGCGTCTCCGCAAACCTGGCATGTGAAGTCTGGCATGAGGCCCCCGTCGAGGCCGGCAGTCTGGATCGCGATCGCGCCTTCGACAACAGCGCTTTCCCAATCGCGCCCGGTGTCGCACTCGCTCGACATTCGCTACCCTCTGCATGTGCGCCTTGTCGCTGTT
>CAZLMW010000023.1:21152-29356 GCA_964560875.1 uncultured Enterobacteriaceae bacterium | reverse complement strand
TCGTTCTTTCATCGAAACGGCGAGTCGTACTACCCCAAGCTCGTTGTCGCCGCGCCATTCACGCCGGCAGCGGGGCCCCGTGTGCTCGTGCATCCAAACGCAGACCCGGTCGAGGTGACCCGATTGCTCGGCAGCGGCGCCGTCACGCTGACCAAAGACGTGAAGGCGACGTCCGTCCACTGGCTGTTCACGCGCGAAGAAGAAGCGCAGGCGTTGGCCCGACTTGGCTACGAACACCGCCTCACCGTCCAGCACGCATGGCAAAACAACGGGTACGCAACCTTCGACGAATTCCTGGCGACGATGCGCTCGCGCAACCGCAAACAGATCCGGCGCGAACGACGCCTCGCCAGCTCGCACGGTCTGCACATCGGCATCTACCGCGGCTCCGAGATGGACGATGAACAATGGCGTGCCATCGGGGAATTCTACCTGCGGGGCTGTCACCGATACGGATCCACGCCCTACCTGACGGCGGCTTTCTTCGAGCAATTGCGCGCACACTTCGCCGATCGGGTGCTCTGCTGCATGGCGCGCGACGACGAGCGATGGGTGGCGGCGACCATCAATTTCCAGCGCGGCAAACACCTCTACGGCCGGTATTGGGGATGTGTGCGCGAGTACTACGCGCTGCACTTCGAGATGGCGTTCTACAAGCTGATCGAGCACTGCATCGAAAACGGTTGGACCCGCTTTGAGGCTGGCGCCGGCGGTCGCCACAAGATCAAGCGCGGACTCGAGCCTGTGTTCACCCATTCGGCGCACTGGATCGCGGACAAGGTGCTCGGCGCCGCTGTCTACCACCACATTCGCAGCGAATCCGAGTACATGACTCAGCACTTGCAGGACGTGAAGAGCGGTTCGACGCGCCGCCGCGACGTTCCTGGACCCGTCCTCGACGAACAAAGCGACCCATCCCTGTAACAAACCGGTGCGTAGAGCGTCCGTGTCGCTGAGCGCGCTTGCTCGGCGTGGGGCCCGGCAGTACAAGACGTCAGCCCCATCTGCGTGGAGGATCGCGTGCTCGCGACGTTGTTGAGTTTACCCGCCTTTCGATGGGCGACCCTGATGGTCGCGGCCGTCGGTGGGCGCTCTGAGCGGGACCTCGTCACCGCACTGCAAGCAGGAGATCAGCGGGCGTGGCGCGACACGCTCGAGACCTACGGACCGATGTTGATTGGCTACGCAACCCGATTGCTGAAGCGCCGCGACGCCGCCGAAGAGGCCGTCCAGGAGGCCATCGTCTCCGTTCACAGCGGCATGCATCGGTTCGAAGGTCGCTGTTCGGTCAAGAGCTGGCTGTTCCGCGCCGTGCACAACAAGGCGATCGATGAGCTCCGCCGTAACAAGCGCTACGTGACGCCATCGGATAACGAAGACGGCCGCTGGGAAGATCGCTTCGACACCACGGGCGCCTGGACGGATCCGCCGCGACCCTGGGTTGGCAGCATGGGCGCGCAAATCGATGCGCGTCGCGTTCTTGAGGCGGTCCAGCAGACGTTGCCTTCACTGCCACACAACCACCAGCAGGTCCTGTTGATGAAAGAGGTGCATGGCCTCTCGAGCGACGAGATCTGCGACATCCTTGGCATCTCGTCGGCGAACCTGCGCGTGTCCCTGCACCGGGCCCGTCGCGCACTTCGCCAGGCCGTGGAGCCGCTGCTCGAGGAGCGCGCGCCATGAAGAGTTGCAAGGACGTGATGGACGAGCTCGACCGCTACATCGATGGCGACGCCGGCCGGATGGAGAAGCTGTCGTTCGCTCTGCACATGGCGATGTGCGGCCCGTGCGCGTCGTATTTCAAGCAATACCGGGCTGTTCGCGATTCGCTCCAGAACCTCGACGACCCGGCGCTGCCCGATGATTTCAACGACGTCATGGGCCGCATGTTGGACGCCGTCAAGTCGGGCTGATCCGCGGCTCCCCGCCGCCGAAAGCGTGGTCCTGAATAGCTGAACTGACCGTCGCGACGACCCCAGCAGGCCGGCGCCCAAGCGGGTCTACTTGCAGATCTTGTAGCCGCTGTAGTTGGTCTGCGTCAGCGTGCCGTCATACGAGTAAGAGCCCGCGATGCCCAGCTCGCTGCTCGACGCGTAGCCCATCTTGTAGAACGAGCTCGTGTACGGCGGATACGTGGAGTAGTACGACGAAACCGACGTCGGCTTGTAGTACAGGTACCGCGCAGTCCACAGCTTGTTCTTCTTCTCGGTGGTGTTGTAGTAGCGGCCGATGGCGTAGCAGTACGACCCCGGACACTGCGTATCGATCAACTCGTCGCTTCCGGTGCTGCCATGGTAGCCCTCGGAGTAACGCGAGCCCGACGACGCCGACCCGTAGACGACCCAGCCCTGGTAGTCGCTGCTCGCCTTCTGCCAACGCCCGACCGCGCTGTACACCGACTTGTAGACCGAGATGCCGGTGAGCGTGTGCGCGAATTTCGCCGTGCCACCGACCTCTCGGTGGTAGGGAGTGCCGGCGTTGGTCCAAGCGGACACGAGACCCTGGTTGCTGTAGCTGGCGGTCGCGGTCCAACCGACTGCGAGGGGGCGGTCGTAGTACGAGCCATAGCCAATCGCGTTGTAGGCGCTGTAGTAGGACGTCGAGATCTTGCCGCGGCTCCAGATCGTCTTGAACGAGTTGGTGCTGTACTTCTGGAACTTGATGATCCACGCGTTGTAGCGGTACGAGTTCGCCATCGAATAGCTGTAGCCGGCCGCGTAATAGTAGCCGTTCTTGTCTTCGACGACGTCGCGCAGGTAGTCAGTCTTCTTGCCCTGGTGGTACGCCTCTGTCCCCGGGCGCAGCGCGACGTTGCGCCGTACGTAGCCGTTGTCGTCGAACTCGACGGCCCAACCGTCGGTGCCGTACGTGGAGCCATTGTAGGTGTGCCCGACCGCAACCCAGCGGTTGTCCTTGGTGTTGCGCGCCATCCCGTACAGGTAGCGCCCACTCGTCGTCGTGCCGTAGGAAACGGTCCGACCGTAGATGGACTTGCCCCACTTATCGTTCTTCGACATGAACCCGTAGTAGTAGTACTTGCCGCCTGAGTAGAGGCGCCGATACCCCACGCCGTACCAGTAGTCACCCGAACGCTGCACGTCGCGCAGGTTCTCGTAATAGCTGCTCGTCGTCGTGACGCCAACGCGCGCCGACCAGTTGGTGCAGCTGCACTTGCCGTTGTTGCAGCGGCTGTAGCTGCCCTTTTCGCACGTGTAGTTGTTCTTCTTCGTGTCGGTCGCGTAGGAGCAAGCGCCAGTACTCGTGTTGCACGAGTTCGTGGTGCAGATCGTGCCGTCGTCGCACTTCTTGGCAGGACCGGCCTTGCACGCCTTGTTGTAGCACTTGTCACCGACGGTGCAGGCGTTGTTGTCCGAGCACGACGCCGTGTTCGCGAGGTATTGGCACTTGCCGGTCGACTTGTTGCAGCTATCGCTGGTGCAGATGTTGCCATCGTTGCACAGAATCGACTTGCCGATGCAGGTCTTGGCGGGCGTGCATGCGTCGTATTGCGTGCAGGCGTTGCCGTCGCTGCACTTGGCGCCAGTAAGCGTCTTGTACGTGCACGCACCAGTCGACGTCGAGCAGGTGTCGAGCGTGCAGGCGTTGTTGTCGTTGCAGTTCTTGGCCGAGCCCGCGCACTTTTCGCTGCTCTGACATTTGTCGCTGGTCGTGCACTTGTTTTTGTCGTCGCAGGATGTCCCCGTCTTCACGACTTTCTTGCAGCTCAGCTTGCCGTCCGAGCCCTTTACGCACGTGTTGGTGGTGCAGCCATTGCCGTCGTCGCAGTCGGCGTTACTCTTGCAGCCACAGGTCCAGGTGCCCGGCGCGCAGGTGCCCGACTTGCACTTGTCGCCGGTCGTGCACGTCTGCCCGTCGGTGCACGCGATGCCGTCTTTCTTGGGCTCCTTGTGGCAGGCGCCCGTCTTCGGGTCGCAGAGCGGATCCTGGCACTGGTCACCTGCGCACTTCTTGGGGTTGCCGCCCAGGCACTTGCCCGTCTTGCAGGTATCCGTCTGGGTGCAAAGGCTGCCGTCGGTGCACTTGGTGCCGTCCTTGAGCGGCGAAAGACCGCACGCTCCCGTGCTCTTGTTGCACACGCCGCTGTTGCACTGGTCGCCCGAACACTTCTTCGGCGACGTTCCCTGGCACTTGCCGCCGGAGATGCACGCGTCGATCAACGTGCACTTGTTGCCGTCATCGCACGGCGCACCGATGCCCGCGGCCTTGGTCGCGCACTTGTTGCTGCCCGCGTCGCAGTAGGCCACCTGGCACTGACCGGTTGCCTTGCAGTTCGGCACGCCCGAGCCCTCGCACTTACCGACCTTGAGCCCGTCATCCTCTTCGATTTTGCAGACATCGGTCTTGGTGCAGAACTTGCCGTCGTTGCACTTGACGGTGCCCTTCTTGGCGACGCGCACGCAGCCGATGCCCTTGGTGCACAACCCGTCGTTGCACTGGTCGGCCTTCTTGCTGCAGTCGATCGGCTTGCCCGCCGCGCACTTGCCCTTGGCGCACGTGTCGTTGGCGGTGCACGAGTCGTTGTCCTCGCACGCGGTGCCTTCCTTCTTTGGCTTCTTTCCGCATTTGCCGTTGTCGGGTGAACACGTTGCGTCGTTGCACTGGTCGCCGTCGCCGCAGTCCTTTGTCTTGCCCTTGACGCAGGTCCCCTTGGCGCAGACGTCGCCCACCGTGCAGAAGCTGCCATCCGCGTTGCACGTGGTGCCGTCTTTCTTCGGCAGCTTGTCGCACGAGCCCGTTTTCGGGTTGCAGACGGCCGTGTTGCACTTGCCGCTGGACTTGCTGCAGTCCTTGGCCTTGCCGCCCGTGCACGCCTTGGCTTTGCAGACGCCGGATTTGGCGACGTGACACTTGTTGCCCGTCTCGCACGCCTTGGCCTCCATCGGCTTGCCGTCGAAGACGCAGTTGCCCTTGTCGCACTTGTCCTGCGTGCACGCGTTCTTGTCGTTGCATTCGGCGTCCTTGGTGCAGCCGCAGCCCGACAGGTCCTTGTTGAACCCGGTCGCCACGCACTTACCGGACTTGCACGCGTCGATGGTGCACTTGTCGCCGTCGTCGCACTTGGCGCTGTCGTCGGGCTTGTTCACGCACTTCTTGGCGCCCTTGGTGTCGCACGAGTCCTTGGTGCAAACCTGGCCGTCGTCACACTGCTTGGCGTCCACCTTGCTTGTGCAGGTGCCGCTCTCCTTGCTGCAGGTGTCCTTGGTGCATGGGACGCCATCGCTGCAGTCCTTCAACTTGCCCTTGCAACCGCCGCCGGAGCACTCGTCTTTGTCGGTGCACTTGTCGCCATCGTCGCACTTGCCCGGCGCAGGATCGTATTTGCATCCCGTGTCTGCCGCGCAGCTATCGGCCGTGCATGGGTTCTTGTCGTCGCAACCCTTCTTGGCGCCCTCGCACGCGCCCTTCTTGCAGGTCTCTTTCTCGGTGCACTTGTCGCCGTCGTCACACGACTTGCCGTCGTTCTTGCCTTGCGCGCCGCATTTGCCGGTCTTCGGGTCGCAAACCTGCTCGGAACACTGGTTGCTACCGTCGTCGGTGCACTTCACTTCCTGCGCTGGATCGGTCTGGCAGAGGCCCTTACCGTCCGTGCCGATCTTGCAGAGCTTGGGCGCGCACAGGTCCTTCTGCTTGCCGTCTTTGCCGAGGCAGTCCTTGTCGGTCTTGCAGCCGCAAACCGCCTTTCCGACGCACTTGCCTTCCTTGTCGCACTTGTCGTCCTTGGTGCATTCCTTGTCGCCGTCTTCACACGTGTCGCCCACGTTGACCTTGGTCGTCGTACAGCCGGCAGAAAGGTCGCACGCGATCGTCAAGCAGTCGTCGTCGTCGCTGCACTGGTCGTTGTCGGCTTTGTGCACGCAGCCTTTGCCCTTCACGCACGAGTCGGTTGTGCACGGCACGGCGTCATCGCAGTCCTTGGGCTGTGCTTTGCAGGTGCCGTTGACGCAGTTTCCGTCGCCCGTGCAGTCGTCCCCGTCATCGCATTTGCCCGCCAGGTCGGTGATCTTGTCGTGCCGCTCGCCGCTATTGGGGTCGCAATAGTCGTTGGTACACGGGTTTCCGTCGTCGACGTCCTTGGGCGTGGTCTGCTTGCACGAACCGCCCTTGCACTGCTTGCACGATCCAATGCCGCACACGTTGCCGTCTGGCTTGTTGGACGCTGCGCATTGACCGGCGCTGCACTTGGCGATCTGGCACTCGTCCAGCGCGAGGTTGGCATCGGTGCACGCCGCGCCGTCGGGTCGCGCGACCGCCTTGCATTCGGCGTTGGCGTCGCAGGTGCTCTCCTGGCACGCGCTGAGCGTCAGGGTCTCATCAACGCACTTGGTCCCAGCGGCCTTCGACTCGACCTTGCAGACACCGTTGTCGCAGACAGGATTGGTGCACGGGCCAAGCCCCTTGAGCTTGGAATCCTTGAGGCAGTCGTACTTGTTGACGCACTGATCGGAGCTGCCGCCGGTGTCTTTGACTGCGCCGCCGGTGTCCTTGTCGTCGCTGACGTCTTGGGCGAGCGTCGCGTCGGGCGTGAGGCTCTCTTCCTCGGTCGCGATTTCGGTCGTGCCGCAGCCGGCAGCGATGACCGCGAGCGACAAAACGGCAGCGTAAAATCGGGCTTTTCGCATCAAATCCTCAGCGGATGGAGCACGCCATAAAGGCAGGGGTGAGTCAGGATACGGCTTGCCGGTCTGAGGGTCCAACCCCCTACAGCGATTTCGGACCGGCAGCAAAAGCGACGCCGCCGGCCCGAGTTGGACCGGCGATGTGCATCGTCTTGGACGGTGTCAGTTGCTCTTGCCGCCCGTACCGCCGGGGAACTTGATGATCCCGCAGCTGCTGGTGCCGGACTCGTTGACCTGCGCGGTGATGCCGCGCGTGCCGCTGTAGCGGGTGTATCCCGTCAGCGCGTACGAGCGTCCGCCCTGTGTGCCGGTGTACGCAATTCCGTAACCCTGGTCGATGTAGCTGTTGGATCCGTACAGCTTCTGGCGATAGCGCGAACCCGACGAGCTGTGCAGCGCGAATGTCATCTGGTCGCTCGATGCGGTCGACGAGTAGTAGTACCGCTCGCGACCCGTAACGGCGACGCCGCTGCCCCAGGGGGCGACACGCTGGTAGTCGTCATAGCCCTTGCCGCCGTACTTGTAGCTCGCGTACTGGGTCAAAGACGTGCGTGACGCGCGCACGATCCATGCGTCGTAGCTGCCCTTGGACGACGTCGTCGTGCGGCCGACCAGGTAGAGGTACGACGAGTTGACATAAACGTCGTGGAAGATGTCGGAGCCACTGCCGCCGTAGTATTTGTACCCGTACTTGGACTGGAGCGATGCCGACGTGCTCGACCGGGAGTAGCGCGTCACCAGTCCGTCGAGTCCGCCGAGCGTGCCGCCGGTGGTGTAGCCCACCGGGTACAGGTAGCCGCCGTAATAGCCAAGGCCGTAGAACACGGTCGACTTGGTCGACGAACCGTAGACGGTGTGCCAGCCGATGCCGTTGCTCTTGGTCGTATCGATCCTGGCCAGCCAGCCGCGGGAGTTGCCGTATGCCGTGGTGTAACCAGCGGCCCAGAAGCGCTTGTAGGTCGGGTCGTAGGCGACATCGTAGAGGTAGTCGTTCTTGGTCGAGCTGAACACGACCTGCTTGTACTTGCCCGACAGCAGCTTGCCGTTGGCGTCGAACTGCGCGAAGTAACCGTTGTAGTACGAGCCGTAGCGCACGCGTCCAACCGCTGCGAACACGCTGTTGCCGTAGTTCACGGCCCCTTCGAACGTGCTGAAGTACTTCGAGCCGCTGATGAGCTTGCTGTACGTCACCGTGCCGTGTGCGTTGTGACGACGGATGGACGGGTAGAAGTACGAGCCGTTGCGGTAGTGGCCGACATGGATCGAGCCGCCGTTGGTCGTGCCCACAACGTCAACGCCGTAGTAGTAGTTCGTGCTCGTCGAGCTGCCCTGGTAGGTGTAGTACAGCTTGCAGCCGCACTTGGTTCCCACGCAGACGCTGCTGGACTTGCCGCAGTACTTGCCCTGGTAGGTCTTGGACGCGGTGTACGAGCAGCTGCCGGTCTTGGTGTTGCACGAATCGACGCTGCAGACCGTGCCGTCGTTGCAGGACTTGAGCGCGCCCTTGGTGCATTTGCCACTGACGCACTTGTCACCGACGGTGCAGGCGTTGTTGTCCGCGTTGCA
>CAZLMW010000023.1:0-21052 GCA_964560875.1 uncultured Enterobacteriaceae bacterium | reverse complement strand
TTTGCACAGGTCGTTGCTCGTGCACGAGTTGCCGTCGCTGCACTTGACCGTGCCTGTCTTCGGGATCTTGTAGCAGGCGCCGCTCGCCTTGTTGCAGGCGCCGTTGTTGCAGATGTCGGCGAGGCACTTCTTGGTCGTGCCCTTGCAAGCGCCGGACGAGCACTTGTCACTGAGCGTGCACGCGTTGCCGTCGCTGCAGGCCTTGCCATTGGTCGCGTTGACGGTGATGCACTTGTTGCCGGCTTCCGAACACGACCCGATCTTGCACGCCGAAGCGTCAGCACACTTGCGCGCGGCGCCGCTGGCACATTTACCCGACGCGCACTTGTCATTGGTCGTGCAGTATTTGCCGTCGTCGCACGCCGTCCCGTTGGCCTTGGCCTTCTTCACGCACGTCTTCTTCGCGTTGTCGCAGACGCCCGAGTTACAGGCGTCATTGGCCCCCGAACAGTTGCGTGCTTTGCCGCCAGCGCAGGTGCCGGTCGCGTTGCACTTGTCGTCCTCGGTGCAGTACTTGCCGTCGTCGCAGGGCTCGCCAGACTTCTTGTTTTTCGCGACGCACTTCTGTGTCGTCGCACCAGTGGATTGGCACTCGGCGACCTTGCAGCCGCCGGGGTCCTTGCACGTGAAGTCCTTGCCGGCGGCGCATTTTCCGCTCACACACTTGTCGTTGACCGTGCAGCCGTTGCCGTCTTGGCAGGCCGTTCCGTCCGCCTTCTTCGCGGTCACGCATTTGCCGGATTTCGCGTCGCAGTAGGCCGTCTCACAGGGACCGGCGTTGCAGACCTTGGGCTTGCCGGGGCTGCACTTGCCCGACGCGCACTTGCCGGAATTGGCGACGTTGCATTTCACGCCGTCGTCGCACGCTTTTCCGTCCATCGATTTGGGCAAGAACTTGCAGTTGCCGCCGTCGCACTTGTTGGCCGTGCAGAGCTTGCCGTCGTCGCAGCCCTTGTCGTCTTTGCAGCCGCAGCCGTCTTTCTTGGGATCGAACGTGCCCTCGCACTTGCCGCCCGCGCACTTGTCGTCGGTGCACTTGTTGCCGTCGTCGCACTTGCCGCCATCCGCCGCCGGGTAGGTGCAACCCTTCTTGGCATCGCACTTGTTGGACGTGCAGACATTGCCGTCGTCGCAGCTCTTGTCGTTGGCCTTGTAGGCGCACTTGCCGGTCGCCTTGTCGCACGTGTCGAACGTGCACGGGACGCCGTCATCGCACGGTGAGGCGGTGCCTTTGCACGAACCGTTGACGCACTGATCGCCGCTCGTGCACTTGTTGCCGTCGTCGCACTTGCCCGCGCCCGGCGCCGTGACACAGCCCTTCAGACCGTCGCAGCTATCCTCTGTGCACGGGTCTTTGTCGTCGCATTTCTTGGTGATCGGGCCCGTACAGGCACCCTTGGCGCAGGTGCTCTTGGCGGTGCAGTCCGAGTTGTCGTCGCAGCTCTTACCTTCGTTCTTGGCCTTCATGGCGCAAGCGCCGGTCTTCGGGTCGCACGTGTTGACGCCGCACTCGTTGTTACCCGTCGCGTCGCACTTCTTGATCTTGGCCTGGTCGATGACGCACTTCTTGCTTTCGCACTTACGCGGCGCGCACAGGTCGGACTGGTCGCAGTCGACATCCGCGATGCAGTTGCAGGTGCTGTCCGTCCCCACGCACGCGCCCTTGTCGGTGCACTTGTCGGTCGGCGTGCAGCTGTCGTTGTCGTCGCACTTGGCATCCTTGTTGAACGACGTCGCGATGCAGCCCTTCTCCTTGTCACAACCCAGCTTGGTGCACGGGTTGCCGTCGTCGGGGCACTTCTTGTCGTCGGGTGTGTTGACGCAGCCCTTTTCGGTGTCGCACTTGTCCGCGGTGCACGAGTGGCCGTCGTTGCACGTCAGCTTCTTGCCCGCGCACTGGCCCTTCTTGCACGTTTCGTCGCCGGTGCAGTTGTCGCCGTCGTCGCAGGACACCGTCAGGTCGTCGATCGGCTCGTGCTTGATCTCCTGACCCTGGTCGCAGAAATCCTTGGTGCACGGGTTCTTGTCGTCGTAATCCTCGCTGGTTTGCGCGGTGCATTTGCCGGTCTTGCACACCTTGCCGCACGCGATCGCGCCACCGCAGCCCTCGCCGTCCTTGCGGTCGCGCAGCTCGCATTTGCCGCTGCCGTCGCAGCGTTTGAGCTGGCATTCGTCGGCGGTCAGGTTCTTGTCTTCGCAGGCCGCGGTTTTCGGCCGCGGTTCCGCCACGCATTCGCCCTTGTCGCTGCACAGGGTCTGCTGGCATTCGCCGAGCGGCAGGGTGCTGTCGACGCACTGCGTGCCCTTGGGGTGTTCCTGGAGCTTGCACACACCTTCGACCTTGTTGGCGAAGTCCGCGCCTTCGCAGATCGGCACGCGACACGGCGAGATACCCTTGAGATCGGTGCAGTCGCCCTTGACCAGGCAGCCTTTACCCTTCTTGCCAGCGTCGTCGGACGTGCCGGAGTCATCGCTGGTGGAGCCGGTGTCGATCGCGATGTCGGCGACGGCGTCGGGGAGCTTGGATTGGTCTTCTGTCGCGATCTCGCTGGTGCCGCAGCCGGCGGCCAGCAGGGTAAGGATCGCAGCGACCGCGGCTTGGCGCACGGTGCGAGTAGCGGGGCAATTCACGTTGTACTCCATCGGGACGGCTCGCAGGCAAAATGGCTCGCGCTGATCCTGCGCCCAAAACTGCTCTTTTCAAAACAAGTAGTTACGTCCGTCCTTTTAGGCGGGGGTTGCGCATACTAAGGACGACGTACGGCGGCGTCAAAGACCCTGTTGAAGCCGGTTCGCGGCTGAGGCCCCAAGGCCCCTTCGCTGTCGGCAGGTTCGCCGTGACGCCTATTTTTTCTGGTTTGTCGGCCGCATCAGCACGTCGTGGACTACTTCTGCTTGCAACCGTTGGGCGTGAACCGCGTCTTGGTGCCCCAGATGCTGCACGACTTGTTCTTGGAGAACTTGTGGCCGTGGTCGAGGTAGTGCGACTTGGCCTTGATGTTCACGTGGCGGTTCTGGTTGATCTGGCCTTGGCTGCGGAAGCGACCGGACAGGTTGAAGCTGATGTCCTTGTTGCTCTGCATCAGGCCCTTGAGGCGGATGAAGAAGTTGACGCCGCTCACCGAGATGTTGCCGCCGCTCTTCTGCTGGCATTCCCAGTAGCCCTCGGTCGCCTTGCTGAACTTGTAGCTCGTCGTGTGACTGCTGGTGACCGAGCAACCCTTGACGCCGTACATCGTGCCGGTGCTGACCGCCAGGTTCTGCGCCTGCAGCTTGCCCCAGAGCGCCGTGTAGTCGGGCGCCGAGACGGACATCGCACCCTTGGAGTGGATGCTGGCCGTCGCGTAGATGAACGTGCGGTAGCTGGTCGACGCGAGGTTGACCGAACCGGCGTTCGTCACGTCACCGTGGACACGCAGCTGCTTGGCGGCGCTCATCATCAGGCTGCCCGCGTTCACGATCTTGCTGCCGTCGTAGTAGATGAGGTCGCTGCCTGTCGAGCTGATGTTGACCGACGCGTTGTTGTTGAACAGCGAGCGAATCTCGTTGTACGTGCCGGCGCTGATGAACACCGACGCGTGGCTGTTGATGTGCGTCACGTTGTAGGTGGCGATCCGATCCTTGGCGATGGCGGAGAAGGCGCCCTTGCCCTTCCAGTGACCGCGCATCCAGATGTCGTCGCCGGCCCACAGGCGAACCGTGCCGCCGCTGCTCGCGAGGAACTGGCTGCCGTTGTCCCAGCTGCTGCAGGTGTTGTGGCCCGTCGTGATGTCGTACTTCGCTTCGACGCAGATTTCGTTCTTGTAGTGAACGCTGCCGCCGAGCGTGACCTTGTGGCCGCTCTCGACATGCAGGTTGTTCGCCGAAATCAGGCTCTGCTTGTAGATGTTGAAAGTCGTGCCGCCGCCGAGGAAGACGTCGTTCTTGGCCTGGATGTCACCGTACAGGTACATCCAACCCGCCGAGATCTTGACGTTGTTGGCGCCCTTGACGTGGCCGTGGGTGCTGGTGAACACGCCGCAACCGGTGCTGATGTTCAGGTCCTTGCCGCCCATGTTGACCGCGGCCTTGAGGTACAGGTTGCTGCTCTGGTGCTTGAGCCACTTGTCGAGCGCCGTCCTGTTGTAGACGTACGTGTTGCCGCCCTTGCACTTGGTCGGCGCCTTCCACCACGGCTCGCCCTTCTTATTGCCGCACTTGGCGCTGTTGCCGCCGCAGCCGCTGATCGCCGTGTGCTTGCAGGCACCGTTGCTGCAGCTGTCCGCGGTGCACTTGTTGCCGTCGTCGCAGTTCTTGGCGGTGCCCGAGCACTTGCCGCCGCTGCACTTGTCACCTGTGGTGCACGCGTTGCCGTCGTTGCAGCTCAGCGTGTTGGCCGTGTAGACGCAGCCCTTGGCGGCCTGGCAGCTATCGGTCGTGCACGGGTTGTTGTCCTTGCACGCGATGGAGGTGCCGGCGCACTTGCCAGCGTTGCACTTGTCGTTGTTGGTGCATTTGCTGCCGTCGTTGCAGGACGTGCCGTTGTTGCCGGCGCTGTTGACGCACGAGCCGGTCTTGCTGTTGCAGCTGTCGACCGTGCACGGGTTGCCGTCGTTGCAGTTCTTGGCCTTGCCGGCCTTGCACTTGCCGTCCCAGCAGGAGTCGTTCTGCGTACACGGGTTGCCATCGGTACAGCCGACCCCGTCCGCCCAGGTGTACCTGCACTTGCCGGTCGAGGCCGTGCACGCGTCCTTGGTGCAGACGTTGCCGTCGTTGCAGTTGACCGCGGTGCCGGCCTTGCACTTGCCGCTGGTGCAGGACTCGTTGCCGTTGCACTTGTTGCCGTCGGTACACAGCGCCGCGCCGCCTTCGTCGATGGAGCCGTCGCAGTCGTTGTCCTTGCCGTCGCAGATCTCCTTGGTTGGGTTGCAGGTCGGCTTGGCTTCGGGGCAGTAGCACGGGTAGTCGATGGCGCCCGAGCCGGCCAGGTGCACGTCAATCTGGACGACGCCGCCCTTGTACAGGAACCAATCCTGCTGGCTGTTGTTGCCCTTGGGCTTGATGGCGTAGCTCACCTTGGCGCCGTTCTTGTACGTCACGACAATCTTGCCGCCGGTCTCTTCGATGTCGATGAGGACCATGCCGTAGAAGAAGACGTTGTAGTCGAACTTCATCGTGATGACGCCGCCCTTGGCTTCGTCGTCCGGATCGTCAACCAGGCCATCCTTGTTCGCGTCGACGTCGTCCTCGGCGATGATGAGGATGTTCTTCCACTTCGTCGTCTTGAGGTCGGTGTCGCCGCCGGTCGGGTTGGCCGAGTCGAAGACAATCGCCTTGTCCGGGTGGCTCTTGTGGTTGTTCTTCGCGGACAGCTCGAGGATCCACGGCTTGTATTGCGTGGTCATGTGCGTGCCGGCCTTGATGGCGTTGCCAGCCGGGTCCTTCTCGAAGTTGGCGATGAGCGGACAGCTCGGGAACTTGCAGTCATCGTCGACCTTGCCGTTGCAGTCGTCGTCGAGGCCGTTGCAGATCTCCTTACCGCCGCCGCCGCCGTTCTTGAACTCGCACTTGCCTGTCTTCGTGTTGCACGAATCGGTGGTGCAGGCGTTGCCGTCGTCGCACTTCTTGGTGGTGCCGGACTTGCACTTGCCAGCCGCGCACTTGTCACCTGACGTGCAGGCGTTGCCGTCGCTGCAGGACGCGGTGTTGAAGGTGTTGACGCAGCCGGTTTTGGTGTTGCAGCTGTCGGTCGTGCAGACGTTGTTGTCGTTGCAGTTGACCTTCTTGCCCAAGGTGCACTTCTTGTCCCAGCAGGTCTCGCCGGTCGTGCACTTGTTGCCGTCGTCGCACTTGTTGCCCGAGGTCGCCTTGTAGACGCAGCCCTTCTTGGTGTCGCAGCTGTCGGCCGTGCAGACGTTGCCGTCGTTGCAGGTGACCTTCTTGCCGGAGGTGCACTTCTTGTCCCAGCAGGTTTCGCCCGTGGTGCAGGCGTTGCCGTCGTTGCACTTGTTGCCGGACGTCGCCTTGAACTGGCAGCCCAGCTTGGTGTGGCAGCTGTCCGAGGTGCAGACGTTGTTGTCGTTGCAGGTCACCTTCTTGCCAGCGGTGCACTTCTTGTCCCAGCAGGTCTCACCGGTGGTGCAGGCGTTGCCGTCGTTGCAAGGGTTGCCCTTCGTCGCGGTGTAGACGCAGCCCTTCGAGCTGTTGCAGCTGTCCGAGGTGCAGACGTTGTTGTCGTTGCACTTGATGGTGCTGCCAGGCTTGCACTTGCCGCCCGAGCACTTGTCGCCGCTGGTGCAGGCCGAGCCGTCCGAGCACGTGTTGCTGTTGTTCACGTTGCTGCAGCCGGTCTTGGCGTTGCAGGAATCGGTCGTGCAGACGTTGTTGTCGTTGCAGTTGACCTTCTTGCCGCTCGTGCACTTCTTGTCCCAGCAGGTGGTTGCCGTGGTGCACTTGTTGCCGTCGTCGCAGCTGTTGCCCTTGGTCGCACTGTGCTGGCAGCCCTTCGTGGCGTGGCAGCTATCGGCCGTGCAGACGTTGCCGTCGTTGCAGTTTTTGGCCTTGCCGGGCTTGCACTTGGCGTCCCAGCAGCTGTCCTTGTCGGTGCAGACCGAGCCGTCCGAGCAGGTCTTGCCGTCGGCGTTGCTGTACTGGCAGCCCTTCTTGGCGTCGCAGGAGTCGTTGGTGCAGACGTTGTTGTCGTTGCAGCTCTTCTTCTTGCCCGGCACGCACTTGCGGTCCCAGCAGGAGTCGCCGTCGGTGCAGGCGTTGCCGTCGGTGCAGGTCTTGCCATCTGCCGGCTTGGACTGGCAGCCCTTCTCGGCGTTGCAGCTGTCGTCGGTGCAGGGGTTGCCGTCGTCGCAGTCGATGACCTTGCCGCCGGTGCACTTGCCGTCTTTGCAGACGTCGCAGTTGTTGGTGAACGGAACAGCGTGCAGGTCCAGGTTGTAGTCGCCCTTGCCCGTCCACGTCTTGCTGCCCGACTTGAGGACCCAGTTGATCCAGGTGCTCGCACCCAGCTGGCCCTTCTCCTTGTCGTTGGCGCCGACACCGACCTGCAGCGGATGCAGGCTGTTGGCCGGACGCTGGGTCAGCGTGATGACGTCGTTGTTGCCGATGCGGTTCATGACACCGGAGGTCATGTCGAAGAAGTCCCACGTCTTCCAATCACCGAGGTGACCGCCCTTGACGCCACCGCCGCCGACACCCGCGGAGCCCTTGCCGCGGTACTTCCACCAGAGGTTGATCTTCCAGCTGCCCTTGGTGCCCTTGTAGGAGATGGCCGTGCCGACCAGGTTCAGCGTGCCGTCCTTGTACCAGGTCATCCGCGCGTCGGCGGCCAGGTACATGTTGACGTGGTTGCCGTACAGACCCGGCAGCCAGACCGCGTGCTGGTTGGATGCGTACCGCGTGGCGCGCCACTTCTTCAAAACGCCACCGCGCGGGCAGGAACCGGTGCAGGCGCTGCCGTCGTCGCACGTGTTGGTGTTGTTCGTGTAAACGCAGCCCTTTGCCGTGTTGCAGGAATCGTCGGTGCAGACGTTGCCGTCGTCGCACGTGACCTTCTTGCCGCCGGTGCACTTGCCGTTCGAGCAGCTCTCGCCGGTGGTACAGGCGTTGCCGTCCGAGCAGCTGCCGCCGTCGTTGTTGGCGTACTGGCAGCCCTTCGTGGCGTGGCAGCTGTCCTTGGTGCAGACGTTGTTGTCGTTGCAGGTCTTGGGTGATTTGCCGATGCACTTGCCTTCCCAGCAGACGTCCTTCTGGGTGCAGACGTTGCCGTCGCTGCACTTGTTGGTGTTGTCGTTCTTGAACCAGCAGCCCTTGGTCTTGTGGCAATAGTCGTCGGTGCACGGCTTGTTGTCGTTGCACTTGACCGGCTTGCCGTCACGGCAGGTGCCGCCCCAGCACATCTCGCCGGTGGTGCAGGCGTTGCCGTCGTTGCACGGCTTCATCTTGCTCGGCTTGTTCTGGCAGCCCTTTCCCTTGTCGCAGCTGTCGTCGGTGCACGGGTTGCTGTCGTTGCAGTTGAGCGGGTCCTTGCCCACGCACTTGCCTTCCCAGCACGTGTCCCGTTTGGTGCAGACGTTGCCGTCCGAGCACGTGTTCTTGTTGTCGTTCTTGCTCCAGCAGCCCTTCGTCTTGTGACAGTAGTCGTCGGTACAAGGGTTGCCGTCGTTGCAGTTCTTGGGGGATTTGCCGATGCACTTGCCTTCCCAGCAGACATCCTTCGTCGTGCAGACGTTGCCGTCAGTGCACTTGTTGGTGTTGTCGTTCTTGTTCTGGCAGCCGACCTTGGCGTGGCACGAATCGTCGGTGCACGGGTTGTTGTCGTTGCAGTTGGGCGCGCCCTTACCGACGCACTTCTTGTCCCAGCAAGCGTCGACCAGGGTGCACTTGTTGCCGTCGGAGCACTTGGCGCCGTCGTTGGCCGCGTAGACACAACCGGTCTTCGGGTTGCAGCTGTCCTTGGTGCAGACGTTGCCGTCGTCGCACTTGAGCGGGTCTTTGCCCACGCACTTGCGCTCCCAGCACATGTCCCACTTGGTGCACTTGCTGCCGTCGTCGCAGGTCTTGCCGTTGGCCGACGTGTGCACGCAGCCCTTGGTCTTGTGGCACGCGTCGTTGGTGCAGATGTTGCCGTCATTGCAGTCGACCTTCTTGCCCGGCACGCACTTGGCGTCCCAGCAGCTGTCGCCCTTGGTGCACTTGTTGCCGTCGCTGCAAACCTTGCCGTCGGCGTTGCTGTTGACGCAGCCCTTGGCCTTGTCGCAGCTGTCGTTGGTGCAGACGTTGTTGTCGTTGCAGTTGACGGGCTTGCCGCTGACGCACTTCTTGTCCCAGCACTCATCGCTGCCGGTGCACTTGTTGCCGTCGGAGCACTTGACGCCGTTGGCGGCCTTGTACTGGCAGCCGTACTTGGCGTCGCAACTGTCGGTGGTGCAGACGTTGCCGTCGTTGCAGTCGATCTTCTTGCCGGGCACGCACTTGGCGTCCCAGCAGCTGTCGCCCTTGGTGCAGGCGCTGTTGTCGCTGCAGGTCTTGCCGTCGGCGTTGGTGTGGACGCAGCCCAACTTGCTGTCGCACTTGTCGTTGGTGCAGACGTTGTTGTCGTCGCAGCTCTTGGGCGATTTGCCCACGCACTTGCCTTCCCAGCAGACGTCTTTCTGGGTGCAGACGTTGTTGTCGCTGCACGAACCGTTGTTGTCGTTGTTGTAAACGCACTTGCCGGTCTTGGTGTTGCAGCTGTCAGCGGTGCACGGGTTGCCGTCGTCGCACTTCTTGTCCTTGCCGCCCTCGCACTTGCCGTTGTGGCACTGGTCGCAGTCGCTCGGGGGCACGGTGAGCGCGTCGAAGTCCATGTTGGAGTCGCCGTGGCCCTTCGTCTTGACGCCCTTGGAGCTGGTCTTGGTCCAGTTCCACCAGGCGCTCGCGCCGAAGTCGAGGTCCTTGTCGTTGGCGCCGGTGCCAACCTGGAACGGGTACACGGAGCCAGCCGGACGCTGCGTCAGGGTGATGACGTCGCCGTTGCTGCTGTGCGAGATCTTCGAACCGGTCATGTCGAAGTAGTGCCAGTTGTCGGTCAGCGCCGGGTTGTTGCTGCCCTTCGGCCCACCGGAGCCCTGACCGGCCGCGCCCTGGCCGCGGTACTTGTAGGTGACCTTGACGGTCCAGGTGCCACCGACCGGGTCGCTTCCGCCAGCGGTCGTGAACGCCTTGGCCGTGCCGGTCAGCGTCGCGGTGCCGTCGTTGCTCCAGGTGAAGCGACCGGAGTCGTTCGCGAAGTGCATCTCGACGTCGTTCTTGCCGTACAGGCCCTTGAAGGTCAGCGCGTGGTTGCTGCTGTGGAAACGCTTGGCGCGGTAGAGCGCTTTGACGCCGCCGTTGGGGCAGCTACCGGTGCAGGCGTTGCCGTCGTTGCAGACGTTGCCGTTGGCGCTGTTGACGCAGCCTTTGCTCGCGTTGCAGCTGTCGTTGGTGCAGACGTTGTTGTCGTCGCAGTCGATCTTCTTGCCGGGAACGCACTTGCCGTCCCAGCAGCTGTCGCCGCTGGTGCACTTGGAACCGTCGGTGCAGGTCGCGCCGTCGTTGTTCTTGGACTGGCAGCCCTTCTTCGTATCGCAGCTATCGGTCGTGCAGACGTTGTTGTCGTCGCAGTCGACCTTCTTGCCGGCGGTGCACTTCTTGTCCCAGCAGGTCTCGCCCTTGGTGCAAGCGTTGCCGTCGTCGCACTTGTTGCCCGACGTCGCCTTGTACTGGCAGCCCTTCGACGCGTGGCACGAATCGCTCGTGCAGACGTTGTTGTCGTCGCAGTTGACCTTCTTGCCCGGGACGCACTTGCCGTCCCAGCACGCGTCCTTCGCGGTGCACTTGTTGTTGTCCGAGCACGCCTTGCCGTTGGCCGCGGTGTATACGCAACCCTTGGTCTTGTGGCAGCTGTCGTTGGTGCACAGGTTGCCGTCGTTGCAGACCTTCGGGTTCTTGCCGACGCACTTGCCTTCCCAGCAGCGATCCATCGTGGTGCAGGCGTTGCCGTCGTTGCAGCCAACGCCGTTGTGGTTGTTGTGGAAGCAGCCCTTGATCTTGTTGCAGTGATCCTTGGTGCAGACGTTGCCATCATCGCACTTCTTCGGGTTCTTGCCCGTGCACTTGCCTTCCCAGCAAACGTCCATCTGCGTGCAGACGTTGCCGTCGTTGCAGGTGGCGCCGTTCTTCACCGCGCTGTACTGGCATTTGCCGGTCTTGGTGTTGCACGAATCGGTGGTGCAGACGTTGCCGTCGTTGCACTGGGTCTTCTTGCCAGGCACGCATTTGCCGTCCCAGCACTCGTCGCCGACCGTGCAGGCGTTGCCGTCGGTGCACTTGACGCCGTTGGCCCACTTGTTGGTGCACTTGCCGGTCTTGCTGTTGCAGGAGTCGGTGGTGCAGACGTTGTTGTCGTCGCAGTTGGTCTTCTTGCCCGGGACGCATTTCTTGTCCCAGCAGGAATCGCCGACCGTGCACGCGTTACCGTCGGTGCATTTGACACCGTCAGCGGCCTTGAAGATGCACTTACCAGTCGACTTGTCGCAGCTATCGGTCGTGCAGATGTTGCCGTCGTTGCAGCTCACCGGGGTACCGGCCTTGCACTTGGACTTGCCGTGGCAGGTTTCCTTGCCGTTGCAGGCGTTGCCGTCCGAGCACAGCGCGTGTCCGCCCTCGTCAATGCTGCCGTCGCAGTCGTTGTCGACGCCGTCGCAGATTTCCTTACCGGTCGGGATGCACTTCTTCTCCGGGCAGTAGCACGGGTAGTCGATGGCGCCCGAGCCAGCCAGGTGGATGTCGATTTGGACGACGCCACCCTTGTAGAGGAACCATTCCTGGACCTGCGCGTTGCCCTTCGGCTTGATCGCGTGGGTCGTCTTGGCGCCGTTTTTGTAGGTCACGACGATCTTGCCGCCGCTCTCTTCGATGTCCATGAGCGCGAGGCCGTAGAAGAACACCGACCAGTCGAATTTCAGCGTGATGACGCCGCCCTTGGCTTCGTCGTCCGGCACGTCGACCAGACCGTCGTTGTTCGCGTCCTTGTCGTTCTCAGCGATGATCAGCAGGTTCTTCCACTTCTTGCTCCACGGGCCGCTCAGGTCGGTGTCACCACCGGTCGGGTTGCGTGAATCGAAGACGATGGCCTTGTCGGGGTGCGCCGGGTGCGCGTTGTCGGCGCTGACTTCGGCGATCCAGGGCTTGTACTGCTTGCTCATCACGGTGCCGGCGGGCAGGGCGTTGCCGGCGGGGTCGGTCTCGAAGTTGAGGATGAGCGGGCAGCTCGGGAACGTGCAGTCCTCGTCGGTCTTGCCGTTGCAGTTGTCGTCGAGACCGTTGCAGATCTCCTTGTCGCCGTTGGGGCCGGTGGGCTTGGTCTGGCAGCCCTTGACCTTGTCGCAGCTGTCCTTGGTGCACTTGTCGCCGTCGTCGCACTTCTTGGCCGAGCCGGACTTGCAGGCGCCGTCCCAGCAGGAGTCGCCGACCGTGCAGACGTTGCCGTCGGTGCAGGTCTTGCCGTCAGCGTTCTTGTTGACGCAGCCCTTCTTGGCGTCGCAGCTGTCGGTCGTGCAGACGTTGTTGTCGTTGCAGTTGACCGGCTTGCCAGCGGTGCACTTCTTGTCCCAGCAGGTCTCGCCGGTGGTGCACGCGTTGCCGTCGTCGCACTTGTTGCCGGCGGTCGCCTTGTTGACGCAGCCCTTCTTCGAGTGGCAGCTATCGGCGGTGCAGACGTCGTTGTCGTCGCAGCTCACCTTCTTGCCCGGGACGCACTTCTTGTCCCAGCAGCTGTCCTTGTCGGTGCACTTGTTGTTGTCCGAGCACGCCTTGCCGTCGGCCGCGGAGTAAACGCAACCCTTCGTCTTGTGGCAGCTATCGGACGTGCAGACGTTGCCGTCGTTGCACTTCTTGGGGTTCTTGCCGACGCACTTGCCTTCCCAGCAGCGATCCATCGTGGTGCAGACGTTGCCGTCGGTGCACTTGTTGCTGTTGTCGTTCTTGCTCCAGCAGCCCTTCGTCTTGTGACAGTAGTCGTCGGTGCAGGGGTTGCCGTCGTTGCAAGTCTTGGGCGACTTGCCCATGCACTTGCCTTCCCAGCAGACGTCCTTCGTCGTGCATACGTCGCCGTCGCTGCACTTGTTGGTGTTGTCGTTGTTGTACTGGCAGCCCTTGGTCTTGTGGCAGCTGTCGTCGGTGCACGGGTTGTTGTCGTTGCACTTGACCGGCTTGCCGTCACGGCAGGTGCCGCCCCAGCACATCTCGTCGGTGGTGCACTTGTTGCCGTCGTCGCACGGCTTCATCTTGCTCGGCTTGCTCGTGCAGCCTTTCGCCTTGTCACAGAAGTCGTCGGTGCAGGGGTTGCCGTCGTCGCACTTGGGCGCGCCCTTGCCGGTGCACTTCTTGTCCCAGCAGGTGTCGACGAGCGTGCACTTGTTGCCGTCGTCGCACTTGTTGCCCTTGGTGGCGGTGTTCTGGCAGCCCGTCTTCGGGTTGCAGCTGTCCTTGGTGCAGACGTTGTTGTCGTTGCAGTTCGGGGCGCCCTTGCCGATGCACTTCTTGTCCCAGCAGGTGTCGACCGTGGTGCATTTGTTGCCGTCGTCGCACTTGTTGCCGCTCGTCGCGGTGTAGACGCAGCCCTTCTTCGCGTGGCAGCTGTCCTTGGTGCAGACGTTGTTGTCGTTGCACTTCTCGGGCTTGCCCTCGCGGCAGGTGCCGTTGTCGCAGAACTCGGCGCCGTTGCACTTGTTGCCGTCGTCGCACCTGCCGTTATTGTCCGGCTTGTTGACGCAGCCTTTCTTGGCGTCGCAGCTGTCGGCGGTGCAGGGGTTGCCGTCGTTGCAGTTCTTCTTCTTGCCCGGCGCGCACTTGGCGTCCCAGCAGGAGTCCTTGTCGGTGCAGGCGTTGCCGTCGCTGCAGGCCTTACCGTCGGCGTTCTTGTTGACGCAGCCCTTCTTCGGGTCGCACGAATCGGTCGTGCAGACGTTGTTGTCATTGCAGTTCGTGGCCTTGCCGGGCTTGCACTTGCTGTCCCAGCAGCTGTCGCCGTCGGTGCAGGCGTTGCCGTCGGTGCAGGTCTTGCCGTCGGCGGGCTTGCTCGAGCAGCCGCCCTTGGCGGTGCACGTGTCGTCGGTGCAGGGGTTGCCGTCGTCGCAGTTGACAGGCGCGCCGCCGGTGCACTTGCCGCCCTTGCAGACGTCGCAGTTGTTGTCGACCGGGTTCGGGTCGAGGTCCATGTTGTAGTCGCCCTTGCCGCCGGACTTCTTGCCGCTCTTCTGCGTCATGTTCCACCAGACCCAGTTGCTGAGCCCGAGGTCGCCGTCCTTGCAGTTGGCCTTGTTGGTGCCGAGCTGCGTCGGGTGCAGGCTGTTGGCCGGCCATTGCTTGAGCGTGATGACGTCGCCGTTGCCGCTGTGCACCAGCTTGCCGCCGGTCATGTCGAAGAAGTGCCAGTTCAGCCAAGCGTTGCCACTGGCGCACTTGGCCCCGCCGCCGCCGACGCCAGCCTTGCCTTTGCCGCGGTACTTGAACGTGCTCGTGACCGTCCAGTTGCCGCCGACGGGATCGCTGCCGCCCGCGCCGGTGAACGCGACGAGCGTGCCGGTCAGCTTCATGGTGCCGTTGTTGAACCAGGTCAGCGTGCCGCTGCCGCCCTTGAACTGGAACTCGACGTCTTTCTTGCCATACAGCCCCTTGAGGGTGAGCGCGTGGTTGTTGCTGACGAACGGCTTGGCCTTGTACGCAGCTTTGACGCCGCCGCCCTTGCACTCGCCGGTGCAGGCGTTGCCGTCGTCGCACGGGTTGGTGTTGTTGGTGTGCGTGCAGCCGGTCTTGGGGTTGCAGCCGTCATTGGTGCAGACGTTATTGTCGTTGCACTTGAGCGGCGTGCCCTTCTTGCAGGCACCGTCCCAGCAGCTCTCGGCGCCGTTGCAGGCGTTGCCGTCGGTGCAGGAGACGCCGTCGGCCGGCTTGTGGACGCAGCCCTTCTTGCTGTCGCAGGCGTCCTTGGTGCAGACGTTGTTGTCGTTGCAGACAACCGGCTTGCCCGAGCCGCACTTCTTGTCCCAGCAGGTCTCGCCGGTCGTGCACTTGTTGGCGTCGTCGCACTTGATGCCGTTGGCGGCCTTGCTCAGGCAGCCCTTCTTGCTGTCGCACCAGTCCTTGGTGCAGGGGTTGCCGTCCGAGCAGTCGGGGCCACCGGAACCGGCGCACTTGCCGCCCGAGCAGAGGTCAAGCGTGGTGCACTTGTTGCCGTCGTCGCACTTGTTGCCGGTGAGCGGCTGGAAGAAGCAGCCGACGCCCGGCTTGCAGCTGTCCTTGGTGCAGACGTTGTTGTCGTTGCAGGTCTTGACGCCCTTACCGACGCAGTTGCCTTCCCAGCAGTAGTCGACCAGCGTGCACACGTTGCCGTCGTTGCACTTGTTGCTGTTGTCGTTGTCGGCCTGGCAGCCCTTGGTCTTGTGGCAGAAGTCGTCGGTGCACGGGTTGCCGTCGTTGCAGGTCTTGGGCGATTTGCCCATGCACTTGCCTTCCCAGCAGACGTCCTTCTGGGTGCAGACGTTGCCGTCGGTGCACTTGTTGGTGTTGTCGTTCTTGAACCAGCAGCCCTTGGTCTTGTGGCAGTAGTCGTCGGTGCACGGGTTGTTGTCGTTGCACTTGACCGGCTTGCCGTCACGGCAGGTGCCGCCCCAGCACATCTCGTCGGTGGTGCACTTGTTGCCGTCGTCGCACGGCTTCATCTTGCTCGGCTTGCTCGTGCAGCCTTTCGCCTTGTCACAGAAGTCGTCGGTGCAGGGGTTGCCGTCGTCGCACTTGGGCGCGCCCTTGCCGGTGCACTTCTTGTCCCAGCAGGTGTCGACGAGCGTGCACTTGTTGCCGTCGTCGCACTTGTTGCCTGACGTCGCGGTGTTCTGGCAGCCCTTCGTCGGGTGGCAGCTGTCCTTGGTGCAGACGTTGTTGTCGTTGCAGCTCTTGGGCGACGTTCCCTTGCACTTGCCCTTGTAGCAGACGTCCTTCTGGGTGCAGACGTTGCCGTCGGAGCACGTGTTGCTGTTGTCGTACTTGGCCTTGCAGCCGTACTTCTTGTCGCAGTAGTCGTCGGTGCACGGGTTGCCGTCGTCGCAGGCCTTGGGCGATTTGCCGACGCACTTGCCTTCCCAACACACGTCCTTGGTGGTGCAGACGTTGCCGTCGGTGCACTTGTTGGCGTTGTTGTTCTTGGCCTGGCAGCCCTTGGTCTTGTGGCAGAAGTCGTCGGTGCACGGGTTGTTGTCGTTGCACTTCTTGGGGTTCTTGCCGACGCACTTGCCTTCCCAGCAGACGTCCATCGTGGTGCAGACGTTGCCGTCGTTGCAGGCCTTGCCGTTGGCCCACTTGGTCTTGCAGCCGGCCTTCTTGTCGCAGTAGTCGATGGTGCAGACGTTGCCGTCATCGCACTTGACCGGCTTGCCGTCACGGCAGGTGCCGCCCCAGCACATCTCGCCCGTGGTGCACTTGTTGCCGTCGTCGCACGGCTTCATCTTGCTCGGCTTGGTGCTGCAGCCCCCCTTGCCATTGTTGGCGGCCTTGTCGCAGCTGTCATCGGTGCAGGGGTTGCCGTCGTCGCACTTGGGCGCGCCCTTGCCGGTGCACTTCTTGTCCCAGCAGGTGTCGACGAGCGTGCACTTGTTGCCGTCGTCGCACTTGTTGCCGGATGTCGCGGAGTTCTGGCAGCCCTTGGTCGGGTGGCAGCTGTCCTTGGTGCAGACGTTGTTGTCGTTGCAGCTCTTGGGTGACGTTCCCTTGCACTTGCCCTTGTAGCAGTAGTCCTTGGTGGTGCAGACGTTGCCGTCGGAGCACGTGTTGCTGTTGTCGTACTTGGCCTTGCAGCCGTACTTCTTGTCGCAGTAGTCGTCGGTGCAGGGGTTGCCGTCGTCGCACGTCGGGGCGCCCTTACCGGTGCACTTCTTGTCCCAGCAGGTGTCGGTGACGGTGCACTTGTTGCCGTCGTCGCACTTGTTGCCCGCGGTGGCGGTGAAGACGCAGCCCTTGGTCTTGTGGCAGCTGTCCTTGGTGCAGACGTTGCCGTCGTTGCAGGTCTTGGGCGATTTGCCCACGCACTTGCCTTCCCAGCAGATGTCCTTCTTGGTGCAGACGTTGCCGTCGGAGCACTTGTTGCTGTTGTCGTTGTCGGCCTGGCAGCCCTTGGTCTTGTGACAGTAGTCGTCGGTGCAGGGGTTGCCGTCGTTGCAGGTCTTGGGCGACTTGCCCATGCACTTGCCTTCCCAGCAGACATCTTTCGTCGTGCAGACGTTGCCGTCCGAGCACGAGTTCGTGTTGTCGTTCTTGGCCTGGCAGCCCTTGGTCTTGTGGCAGAAATCGTCGGTGCAGGGGTTGCCGTCGTTGCACTTGACCGGCTTGCCGTCACGGCAGGTGCCGCCCCAGCACATCTCGCCGGTGGTGCACTTGTTGCCGTCGTCGCACGGCTTCATCTTGCTCGGCTTGTGCTGGCAGCCCTTCTTCGGGTCGCAGCTGTCGTCGGTGCAGGTGTTGTCGTCGTTGCAGTTCAGCGCGCCCTTACCGGTGCACTTCTTGTCCCAGCAGGTGTCGATCGTCGTGCACTTGTTGCCGTCGTCGCACTTGTTGCCCTTGGTCGCGGTGTTCTGGCAGCCCTTCGTCTTGTGGCACCAGTCCTTGGTGCAGACGTTGTTGTCGTCGCAGTTCGGCGCGTTCTTGCCGACGCACTTCTTGTCCCAGCAGGTGTCCAGGGTCGTGCACTTGTTGCCGTCGTCACACTTGTTGCCTGACGTCGCGGTGTTCTGGCAGCCCTTGGTCTTGTGGCAGCTGTCGGCGGTGCAGACGTTGCTGTCGTCGCAGCTCTTCGGCGACTTACCAACGCACTTGCCTTCCCAGCAGACGTCCTTGGTGGTGCAGACGTTGCCGTCGCTGCACTTGTTGCTGTTGTCGTCCTTGCTCTTGCAGCCCGCTTTCTTGTCGCAGTAGTCGTCGGTGCAGGGGTTGCCGTCGTCACACTTGACCGGCTTGCCGTCACGGCAGGACCCGCCCCAGCACATTTCGCCCGTGGTGCAGGCGTTGCCGTCGTCGCACGGCTTCATCTTGCTGGGCTTGTTGACGCAGCCCTTCGTCGGGTCGCACGAGTCGTCGGTGCAGGTGTTGTTGTCGTCGCAGTTGGGCGGGTTCTTGCCGGTGCATTTGCTGTCCCGGCAGGAGTCGACCGTGGTGCAGGCGTTGCCATCGTTGCACTTCGCGCCGTCGTTGGCGGAGTGGACGCAGCCCTTCTTCTGGTCGCAGCTGTCCGTCGTACAGACGTTGTTGTCGTCGCAGTCGGGCGGGTTCTTGCCGGTGCACTTCTTGTCCCAGCAGGAGTCGACCGTGGTGCACGCGTTGCCGTCGTCGCACTCATGGCCGTCGGCGGCCTTGTTCACGCAGCCCTTCGTCCCCGTTTTCTTTCCATCTGGGTCGCAGCTATCGGTCGTGCAGACGTTGCCGTCGTCGCAGTTGACCGGCTTGCCACCGGTGCACTTGCCGCCCTTGCAGACGTCGCAGTTGTTGATGACCGGAACCGGCGCGAGGTCGAGGTTGAAGTCGCCCTTGCCCTTGGTGACCTTGCCGCCGCTCTTGAGCGTCCACCACATCCAGGTGGACATGCCGAGCTGGCCCTTTTCCTTGTCGTTGGCGCCGACGCCCATCTGCATCGGGATCGCGCTGTTGGCCGGACGCTGAGTCAGCGTGATGACGTCGCCGTTGGAGCGCGTCAGCTTGCCGGACGTCATGTCGAAGAAGTCCCAGGTCTTCCAATCGCCGAGGTGCGCGCCCTTCGCGCCGCCGCTGCCGACACCCGCAGCGCCGAGGCCACGGTGGGTCCACCACACGTTGACGTTCCAGGTCTGCGCGCCGCCCTTGAAGGCGATCGCAGTACCGGTGAGGTTGACGGTGCCGTCGGCGTAGAGCGTTAGACGCGCGTTCGCGGCGAGGTAGAGCTCGGTGTGTCCGCCGTACAGGCCAGGCAGCCAGATCGCGTGCTTGCTGCTGGCGTAGCGGGTGGCCTTCCAGGACTTGACCGCGCCGCCGTGCGGGCAGTCGACGCCCGTGCAGGCGCTGCCGTCGTCGCAGCTCGCGCCGTCATTGGTGTTGTGCGTGCAGCCCTTGTCCGCGTCGCAGCCGTCGGTGGTGCAGACGTTGTTGTCGTTGCAGTCGACCGCCGCGCCGCCGTGGCACTTGCCGCCCTTGCACTTGTCGCCGCTGGTGCACTTGGAACCGTCGGCGCACTTGGCGCCGTCGTTGTGGCCGTAGACGCAGCCCTTGGCCTTGTCGCAGCTGTCGGTGGTGCAGGGGTTGCCGTCGTCGCAGTCGACCGGTTTGCCGGCGCCGCACGACTTGTCCCAGCAGCTCTCGCCGGTGGTGCACTTGTTGCCGTCGTTGCAGTCGCCGCCGTTGTTCGCGCCGTGTGTGCAGCCGTGCTTCTTGCTGCAGCTGTCGGTGGTGCAGACATTGTTGTCGTCGCAGTCGACCGGCTTGCCGCCCGAGCACTTCTTGTCCCAGCAGCTCTCGCCTGCCGTGCACTTGTTGCCGTCGTCGCACTTGACGCCGTTGTTGGCCTTGTGGGTGCAGCCCTGGCTGACCGAGCAGCTGTCGGCGGTGCAGACGTTGTTGTCGTCGCAATCAACCGGCTGACCGGCCGAGCACTTGGCGTCCCAGCAGGATTCCTTGTGCGTGCACTTGTTGCCGTCGTTGCAGGGTTTGCCGTCGGCGTCGCTGTAGACGCAGCCCTTGGTCGGGTGGCAGCCGTCGTTGGTGCAGGGGTTGGAGTCGTTGCAGTCAACGGGCTTGCCGCTGCCGCACTTGCCGTCCCGGCAGGTCTCGCCGGCGGTGCACTTGTTGCCGTCGTTGCAGGCGGCGCCATTCTTGAAGCTGTGTTGGCAGCCCTTGGTCTTGTGGCAGCTATCGGCGGTGCAGGGGTTGCCGTCGTCGCAGTTGACCGGCTTTCCGTCGCGGCAGGTGCCGCCCCAGCACATCTCGCCCTTGGTGCACTTGTTGTCATCGTTGCAGGGCTTCATCTTGCCCGGCTTGTTCTGGCAGCCCTTGGTGGCGTGGCAGCTGTCGTCGGTGCAGAACTCGCCGTCGTTGCAGTTCTTCGGCGATTTGCCAACGCACTTGCCTTCCCAGCAGACGTCCTTTTGCGTGCAGACGTCGCCGTCCGAGCAGGTGTTGCTGTTGTCGTTGTTCGCCTGGCAGCCCTTGGTCGGGTGGCAGCTGTCGTCGGTGCAGGGGTTGCCGTCGTTGCAGGTCTTGGGTGACTTGCCGACGCACTTGCCGTCCCAGCAGACGTCGAGCGTGGTGCAGACGTTGCCGTCGCTGCACTTGCCGTTGTTGTCGGCCTTGTGCTGGCAGCCGATCGACGCCGAGCAGAGGTCCTTCGTGCAGGGGTTGCCGTCGTCGCAATCGAGCGGCTTGGTGCCCTTGCACGCGCCGTCCGAGCAGGAGTCGACCGTGGTGCACTTGCTGTTGTCGCTGCAGCCGGCGCCGTCATTGTTGGTATGCTGGCAACCGAGCTTGGCGTCGCACTTGTCGTTGGTGCAGACATTGTTGTCGTCGCACTTGCGCGGGTGCTTGCCCATGCACTTGCCTTCCCAGCAAACGTCCTTCTGGGTGCAGACGTTACCGTCGGTGCAGGCCTTGCCGTCGGCGTTGCTGTGCTGGCAGCCCTTCTTGCTGTGACAGCTATCGGACGTGCAGACGTTGTTGTCGTCGCAGTTGATCTTCTTGCCGGGCACGCACTTGCTGTCCCAGCAGCTGTCCTTCGCGGTGCAAACGTTGCCGTCCGAGCACGCCTTGCCGTCGGCCGCTTTGTTGACGCAGCCGTTCTTCTTGTCGCAGCTGTCGGTCGTGCAGGGGTTGCCGTCGTTGCAGTTGACCGGCTTGCCGTCGCGGCAGGTGCCGCCCCAGCACATCTCGTCCTTGGTGCAGGCGTTGCCGTCGTTGCACGGCTTCATCTTGCCGGGCTTGTTGACGCAGCCCTTGTTGGCGTCACAGCTGTCGTCGGTGCAGAACTCGCCGTCGTCGCAGTTCTTGGGCGATTTGCCGACGCACTTGCCTTCCCAGCAAACGTCCTTCTGGGTGCAGACCGAGGCGTCCGAGCACGTGTTGCTGTTGTCGTTTTTGAACTTGCAGCCCGACTTGGTGTCGCAGGAGTCGTCGGTGCAGGGGTTGCCGTCGTTGCAGGTCTTCGGGGACTTGCCGACGCACTTGCCTTGCCAGCAAACGTCCTTGGTCGTGCAGACGTTGCCGTCCGTGCACGCGTTGCTGTTGTCGTTGCTGTTGACGCAGCCCTTCTTGGAATCGCAGCTATCGTCGGTGCACGGGTTGCCGTCGTCGCAGTTGACCGGCTTGCCGTCTTTGCACTTGCCGCCCCAGCACATCTCGTGCTTGGTGCAGGCGTTGGCGTCGTTGCACGGCTTCATCTTCGACGGCTTGTTGATGCAGCCCTTCTTGCCGGCGCTGCCAGCAGGAACAGAGGGAGTGCAGCTGTCGTCGGTGCACTCGTTGTTGTCGTTGCAGT
>CAZLMW010000022.1:71997-78923 GCA_964560875.1 uncultured Enterobacteriaceae bacterium | reverse complement strand
CGGCGACGAGGCGGACCAGCGCCTCGGACTTGTGCGTGTTCAGTTGGTCGAGCACAAAGACCCACGGCGAGCAGTTCGAGCGCGATTTGGTGCTCCCGAGTGTCGCACGGCGCCATGTTCGTACTACTCGCACTTACCCTTGGTGCACTTGCCGGACTTGCACGCCGCGGCGTCTTTGCAGTCCTTGCCCTTGTCGCACGCCTTGTTGTCGACCACGCCGTCGCAGTCGTTGTCGCGGCCATCGCACGTGGTCTCGGTGACCGCGGAGTAGAAAGGCACCGCAGCGTAGTCGCAGGTTGTGCCGCCGCCCTTCTTGCAACCAGCCTTGACGCCGAGCGCGCACACCCCTTTGGTCTTGCACTTGGCCGCCGCCACGGTGGTCGATTCGTCGGTGAGCCCGTCGCAGTCATTGTCCTTGCCGTCACAGGTCGCCTCGAACGCCTCGTAGCCGTGATCCTTGGCCAGCGTCGCCCAATCGCACGTCCACAGGCCGCTGCCGCACGCCGCCGAGCCCTTGCCGCACACACCCTTGGTTCCGCAGGGGGACGGTTTGGGTTGCGCGCCGATGTTGTCGACCTTGCCGTCGCAGTCGTTGTCGCGGCCGTCGCACAGCGTCTCGGTGCCTTCGTAGTAGGGCACAGAGTCGTAGCTGCAGGTCATTTGCCCGGATACGCAGCGGCGAATCAGCGCGCCCTTGGGGGCCCCGCCGCAGACGCCGCCGGTCTTGCACTTGGACACGTCCGAGTCGAGCAACGAGATGCTGGTCCCGGCGATATTGTCGACCTTGCCGTCGCAGTCATTGTCCTTGAGGTCGCAGGTCTTTTCGTGGGTCTCGTAGCCGTTCACCGCCGAGTAATCGCAGCGCGGCTGACCGCCGAGGCACTTGATCTCGACCCCGAGGGTGCAAACGCCGGTCTTCTTGCACGAACCGCTGCCGAGCGCGGCCGGCTTCAGGCCCTTGTCGATATGGCCATCGCAGTCGTTGTCTTTGCCGTCGCACTTGGTTTCGGTCGCTTCGTAGTCGGCGGTCTTGGTGTAGTGGCATTGCCAGGTGCCGGCTTCGCAGCTCGGCGCGGGCAAGCTGGCGCAGACACCGGTTCGCTTGCACGCGTCGTAGGGCGGCAACAACTTCTCGTCCGTCTCGCCGTCGCAGTCGTTGTCTTTGCCGTCGCACGTGGTCTCGGTCGCCTCGAAGCCGGGCGCAGCGGAGAAATCGCAGGTCCACTTGCCGCCGACACATGCCATCGCTGGGGTCTGCCCGTCGCACACGCCGCCGGTCGGGCAGATGGCCGCGTCGCCCGATAGGCCTTCATCCACGAGGCCGTCGCAGTCGTTGTCGACGCCGTCGCAGGCCGCCTCGGTCTCTTCGTACTTGTCGGGTTTGGTCAGGTCTGGGCTATCGGCCTTCTTCCAATCGCTGCAGATAGCTTTGTTGTCTTTGACCGAGCAGGTCGCGGTCCAGCCGGTGCAGGCGCCGGTTTTTGTGCACGGGTTCGGATCGCAGAGATCGGCGCCCTTTGCCTGTTTGACGTCCACCTCGCAGCCCGTAGCCAGGAGGAGCAGGCAGAAACTCGCCGCCACAAGGGCCGCAAGCCGGCTGGCTCGGTGTGCGAGGTTGCGATTCGTTGATGTGGCCATGGTTGCTCCGCCGGACAAGTTTAGACATCCACCGCGGGCCGCTCAAGAAAGCCACCAGCGACCGTGATAACGGGCTTTTCTGCGGTCAGCCACCCGATCTTTTACGAAAAGGTGACATTGGCTGCGTCGACCCTCGTGTACCTTCCGCGCGCTCAAAAGGGGAGCGCCTATGACGATGACAGCCCAACCGACCGCACAACCACGATGGCGCGAGGTCGCCGCAACCCGACGCCCAACCAACTACCTACGCAACTTGTACCACGCCGCCAACGGCATCTTTGTCCCCTGGCTGGTGATGCACGTGTGGGAAAGCAACTCGGAGATGGCGCTGGGCGCCCTGGGATTCGCGCTCTTCGCCTGGTCCGCCGAGCTCAGCCGCCGCAAGCTGCCCGTCATCAACAACGCGCTGATGAAGGTGTGGGGCAAGACCGCACACCCGCACGAGTACCACAGCATCAACTCGGGCACGTGGATCCTGACTGCGATGTTCACGCTAGCGCTGCTCTTTGACCGCCCGATCGCGCTGATCGGCGTCGTTGTCTGCGGCTTCGGCGACCCCGCGGCGGCGTTCTTCGGCCGTAATTGGGGCAAGCGCCATATCCGCAAGGGGCGCACACTCGAAGGCAGCGGCGCGTTCGTAATCGTCGCTGCCGCCGTCACCCTCGGCCTCTTGGCGCTGTACTTGCCGCAGGTCAATTTTGGGCAGGCGCTCGTCGTTTCGTTCGCCGCGGCCATCGTCGGCGCGCTCGTGGAGCTATTCAGTCCGGTCGACGACAACCTCTCGATCCCCATCGCATCGGGCGCCGCTGGCTGGGCGACCCTGATGCTGCTCGGCGTCGATGTCGCGCCCGGATTCCTGTTCACAGTGTAGCTGTTGTCGCGCGGTTCAATGCGCCATCAGCCGGACGTTGCATCGCCGCGTACGTGCCCATATTTGGCGCGTGCGCGCGCCGATGCCGATGGCGCCAACGACAGCGACGACGACGAACGCAGCACCGATTTCGGCAGGTCCGGCGTCGAAAAACACGGTCACAATTCCGGCGACCACCGCGTTGGCCGCGATGAGTTCAGCATTGCTGTAGCGCTGGCGTGTATCGACAACGGCGGCGGCCGGACCAGCGATCTGGCGGGCTAGCGAGCGCGCGGGCGTTTGCGGTTGTTGTGTTTGGCGCGCCGAATGTTGCGGTTGGCGCGGTTTTGCTTGCGCTGGATCTTGCGGGCTTCTCGCTTGGTCACGACACCGTCGCGCTTGGCCCGTTTTTCGACGCGCTTGATGTGGCGCTGCTGTCTGCGGAGCTTGCGGGCTTCCTTCTTGGTGACCTCGCCGGATCGAACGCCTCTCTTGATGCGCGCATTCTGGCGAGCCTGGCGCTTGTTGACCTTGGCGCGGCGCTTGACCTGGCGTTTGACCGGGCCGGCGAACGCATCCGTGGGTGCGACAATGGCGACACCGCCGACAAGACACGCTGTGAGGGCGAGTCCCAACAAACGCTTACTGGGCGCGGGTGTGATGCGAAGTGAATGCATGGATGGCCTCCTCTCGGACACGGGCAGGTGCGCCAGTGGACCACGTTCAACGGGCCCTGGTCCAATCGATTCACGGTGTTGTCCGATTCGATCGAAGCCCGACGCCGACGGCCACAAGGACCGCCAGGAGCGCGCCGCCGGTCGTATGGCGAGGCAGCGATTGGACCGTCGCCGCGATCGCCAGCATCGGAACGAGCGCGGCCAGGGCCACCAGCGTCAAGTCGTCGCGCAGCCGTCCAACCAGCAGCGCCACTGCAAACAGGCCGGCGACAAGCAACCAAACAACGGCCCCCAACGCGCGGCCCAGGAGCTCGGTGACGAACGCGCCCTTGGCGGCCGCGGAGATCGAAGCCAGCGGGTCCGCGTCGCCGTAGCGCTGCATCTCCAGCTTGTTCACCGGCAGACCGAGCATTCCCTTGAGCGCCTCGCGGAGCCGGTCGACCTCGACGGTCTGCGCTTTGTCCAGGAAGAAGACCTTGTGGCCGCGGGCGGTGAACAATCCCTGCATCGCGCAGAGCTTGAGGCCGACCGCCATGCGCCTCAGGAAGGCTCCGGGATGGGTGCGGACGGCGTCGATGAAGGCCGCCCGGAAGTAGCGGGAGGCAGCTTCGCCCCACGGTCCGCCGGGGACGTCGTCGGGCAGCGCTTTGTCGGCGTGGCTGTCGTCGGCGACGATGCCCCACGGGTTGCCGCCATAGAAGCCGAGCCCGATGTAGGCGACAGCCGGGCCGTTCGTCGACGACAGGCGGGGCGCGTCCAGGTGCGTGGCGGTCCAGACGAGCCACGGCGACGCGCAGACCGCGAGTGTCGCTAGCACGATTGCGGCCGACCGTATGGCACGACCCGGGGCGCCCCGCAGGACGCCGCGCAGAACCCACAGCAGCGCCAGCATTGTCGCCACTACCGCGGCCTCGGAGCGCATGTGATAGGCAACGCCAAACGCGACACCGGCGGCAACGAGACGACCGCGGCGGGCGGTGGGCGAACCCATTTCGCGCGCGACGAGCAGCAACCCGGCGGCCACACCGATCGAGTACACACTGTTGCTGTAGTAGCTGACCGCCAGCAGCCCCCAGCACCCAAGGGCGACCAACGCCAGCGCGCCAACCCCCAGACGCCGCAACCGACCGGCCGTCGACGCCGTCCACATCGCAGCCACGCTCGCCAGGCAAACAGCCATGACCGGAATCGCCAGCGCCGCCTGCGCGAACGGCGCCGCGACCCCAAACAACCCGGCCCACCAGGAGTAGCCCCACATCGGGTAGGCTGGCGGCGCGGGCACGCCACCGGTCCACAACACGGCGCCATCGAGGGCATGGTGCGCCCACACCGTCTCGCGACCAACGCCAACCACGGCGCTGAATACCGCCAGCGCGAGCATCCCTATCGCTGCGACCAGCCAGTGGGGGCGCGAAGGCGCTACGACGGCGGCGAAGGACATACGCTTTCGGCGAGTTCCTTCGTCGGTCATTGCAGCGGCCACCGCGACAAGAAGTGGTCGGACGGCGCCTTCTCGTAGCAATCGTTGCACGACTTCGCTTCGTCGGCCGCTGGTGGTTGGCTCATGAGATCCTCGTTGGTGTTGGCCGCGACTATAGGACCGCGCGGTGGGGATGGCGACCGAACCGAAGCGTGTCCAGCATGTCGCCGGTCGCAGTGTGACGATCGCGGCCACTGTGACCGGCAAGGCGCGTCACAGGGCGACGACCTGGCGGGCGTGAGACACCCGAAAACGCTGTGGGACAACCAAGACACGCATGAGACGGATCCGTGTCGACGCCAGATACCTACGCGCAGGATCTGGATGTCATGGTTGTCGCCGATGTCGATGTAATCTGCTGAGATCACGGCACAACATGGCGTTGGGAGGTCGCTGGCACCAGCGTTGCATCTTCGGGGGGCCTGACCGCACCAGCGGTGACGAGTGCCCATGCGATACAAAACAGCTACACGAACCTGGACCCGCCGCGCCTACCTGACCGCGTGCGTCCTCGCCGTCATGAGTGGCGCGGTCTCCCTGGCGTCTGCGGCCGAAGGCGGAAGCGTCGATATTCGGCGGCTGCGGCTCAGCCCTCATGGTGCAGACCTGCTGTCGCTCCGCGGCGCGGCGGCGGCGGAGGACGCGTTTTCATTCGGCGCGCTCGTCGGCTACGGCCGCGACGGGCTGCAGGTGGTGGACGCGACAACCGGCCATGTTCACGGCATCGCCAATCACCAGCTGACGCTCGATCTCGTGGGCAACGCAAGGGTTGGAGGCAGCTTCGATGTCGGCGTGCACGTGCCCCTCGTTCCGTTTGCGAGCGGTGGCGGTGCGATGGCGACGATGCCGGCGGCGGACGGGCTCGGGCTCGGCGACGTGGCGATTTCCGGCAAGTGGCTGTTGGTGGCGCGGTCTGGTGAGGGATTCGGCGTAGCGATCGAGCCGGTCATTACGCTGCCCACGGCGACGGCTCGGACCTACGCGGGAGACGACGGAGTCACCTTTGCGCCGCGGCTGCTCGTCGACGCCAAGATCGGAGACACCACAGTCGCGCTCAACGCCGGTGTGCGGATGCGGCCCAAAGTCGCGATCGGTCCGTGGAAGACGGGGTCGGAGTGGCTGGCCGGGGTCGGTGTTCGCCACGACGTCATGGGCGGCGACATGGCCCTTCTCGGCGAGGTCGGCTACGCAGGAGCGCTCGACAATCCTGCTGAGGCCAACGGCGCGGTGCTTGAAGCACAGGGCGGCGTCGGCGTGTGTGTCGGTCGCGCCGTCATGTTGACCGGCGCTGTCGGTGGCGGCCTGCTTCACGGCCTGGGGAGCACGTCGTTGCGCGCCACGCTCGGTGCTCGTTTTGGGACCTGTGGCGCCGCACCTCCCCCGCCCCCGCCTGCTCCGGTTGTCGCGCCCAAGCCGCCGCCAGCCCCCAAGCCCAAGCCGCCGGCGCCCAGGCCACCGTCCGATCGTGATGGCGACGGGATCCCCGACAAGAAAGACGCGTGCCCGGACGTGCCTGGCCCGCCGTCGGAGGTCCCGGCGCGCAATGGCTGTCCGCCGCCGAAGATCGTCAAGCGCACCATCACCATCCACCAGCACATCCAGTTCGAGGTCGACGGCGACAATGTCCTGGAGCGCTGGCGGCCCGTCCTCGACGACGTGGCCAAGCTGCTGCGCGACAACGCGGACGTGCTGCATGTGCGGGTCGAAGGCCACACCGATGACCGCCACACCGATGCGTACAACCAGCTGCTTTCCGAGCGGCGAGCGGCAGCGGTCGTGCGTTACCTCGAGGCCGCCGGAATCGACGCGAAACGACTGAGCTCACGCGGCTACGGCGAGTCACAGCCGATCGCCGACAACGCGACCGAGGAAGGCCGCCAGCGCAACCGCCGCGTGGTCTTCGTCATCGTGCACCGCAGCGGCGACAAAAAGGCCGACACCAAAGAGGTGCAGTGATGCGTACAACGCTCTTCGCCATCGCAATGCTCGCCGCCCTGTCGGCATGTACAGGCACGCGGATCGAGGTCGCCCTGTCGGTCGATGGGACCGCTGACGGCGCCGCGAAAGACTCCGGCTCGCTGGACGACGACGTTGCGACAGCAGCCGACGCCAGTGCCACCGAATCCGACGGCGGGTCAGACGCGACCAAGACGGACGCGGACACAACAGATGCCGGTTCAACCGATGTTGTGACGGCCGACACCGGGACGAACGACACCGGGACGAACGACGCCGGCACGACCGACGCCGGCACGACCGACGCCGGCACAATGGACACGGG
>CAZLMW010000022.1:56839-71897 GCA_964560875.1 uncultured Enterobacteriaceae bacterium | reverse complement strand
CACGACCGACACGGGCACGACCGACACGGGCACGACCGACACGGGCACGACCGACACGGGCACGACCGACGCCGCAACAAGCGACGCAAGCAGCGGGGACGCCGACGACAACGATACGACCGTCGGGGCAGGTTCGACCGTTGACGGCTCAAACGGATCCGACGGGAGCGTCAATGCGGATGGTGCATCGGTTGCGGACGGCGGCGCAGACGTGTCGGCAGACACCGACGTCGTCTTCTGCGGCAAGGTCACCGATGCCAAGTCGGGCAAGCCACTGGCCGGCGCAACCGTCACGCTAAGTGGCGACAACGGCGCGGTGCTTGCGTCCGTCACAACCGACGCCAACGGCAAGTACTGCCTGCCGAAGATGGCGCCTTTGACGGCCAAGACCTGGACCCTGACCGCGGTCGCACCGGCTTACGATCCACAGACCAAGGGTCCGATCGCGGCCGCCGGCGGCAAGGTCACGAGCGTCGACTTCACGCTAAAGCCGTCGGTCAAGAAGGCGTGTGTCACGGCCAACTTCGAGGCTGGTTCAAGCGCGTGGACCGCCAGCGCGGTTGTCGACGGAGCGGGTTGGCAGGTGCGCGACGGCGGCAACGTGCTCGTCAACAGCGCGGCCGGCAAGTGCGTGAACATCCCGCCAGACGAAAGCTGCAAACCGAGCGGCAAGCCACTCGATCCGTGCCCGATCTGCTTTGACGCAGCCGCGACGGGGTGTCTGCCCAAGGCCGGCGCCCTGCCGCGCGCGTTCGAAGGCAAGCGGTACGCCTGGTTTGGCAATCCGAAGACCGGCAACTACCTGGGCAACCTCAACAAGTGCGTGGTCGGAAATGGCGGCAAGACGGCGCAGGTCATCGTCGGTACCTACACGTCGCCCAAGCTCGCGATCGCCAAGAGCGCGACCGAGATGCGCGTGATGTTCCGCCACTGGTTCGAGGTGGAATCCCAGTCGCCCGGCGCGCTGCACGACAAGATGCAGGTTCAGGCGAGCGCGGACGGCAAGACTTTTATGACGCTGGGCACCCTGACGCCGATCACGCTGCAGGCCGGTTCGCCGGGCAAGGGACAGACCTCTGCAGGCTTGTTCACGGCGCCGCGGTGGGTGCTCGTTTCGTTGCCGGTCCCCGCCGTCCTGGCCAACCAGGTCAAGACCACAGGTTTCATCACGCTGCGCCTTTCGTTCGACACCGCCGACAAGGAGCTCAACGGCTTCCGTGGCTGGGCTGTCGACGAGCTGCAAATCGTGGCGAGCGGCTGCTGAACGCAGCGGGCTTTACGGCCCCGCAACAAGAAGATGACGAGCAAGAACATGACGAGCACCAACGCGACGATGACGAACACGACGATGACAAACACGACGATGACAAACACGACGATGACGAACACGACGATGACGAACACGACGATGACGAACATGACGATAACGAACATGGCGACCGCGAACATGACGACCCAGAACATCACGACCACGCTGATGACGCTGACGCGCACGATGGTCGCTATCGGGATGACGTTCTTCGCGATTGGTTGCGGCGACGACCTGGCGCACGAAAACCCGGGCTTCGCCGAGCAGCAGGCCGCCGCGGATGGTGGACGCACCGGCAAGGTCGACGGCGCTGGCACCGACACGGTCGGGCGCAACGACCAAGACGCCGGTTCGACGGCTTCTGACGCTGGGACGAACAATGACGGGGCAACGGTGGACGCCGGAACGGACGCCGGCGCGGTTGACGCAGGGCTGGATCCTGACGGCGGAATCGAGGACGCAGGCGCCGTGGCAGACACGGCCGAACCCGACGCGGGCGGTGCCCCGGATGCCAGCAACGACGCTGATATCGGCGGCGATCCGGACGCTGGCACCGACCCGGACAGCGCGCTCAACCCAGACACCGGCGCCGAACCCGACAGCGGTTCCGATGCGGGTTCAGACGCCGATGGCGGCAGCGACGCTGGCCCCGTGGTTCCGCCCTGCAATGCGACCGCTGCGGAGAGCTGCGATGGGATCGACAACGATTGCGACGGCGGCACCGACGAGGCGACCTGCGACGACGCCAACCCGTGCACCAACGACGCCTGCAACGGCACCAAGGGCTGCGCGAACCTGCCCAACACGGCGACGTGCACCGACGGCAAGGTCTGCACCCTCGATGACGTCTGCGCGGCCGGTTCATGCATCGGCAAGCTGAAGAACTGCGACGACGGCAACTCCTGCACGCTCGACGAGTGCAACGAAGGGGACGGCAAGTGCCTGGGCTGGTGGATCAAGGATGGCTTCGCCTGCACCGACGGCGACCCCTGCACCACCAACGACGCCTGCGAATCGGCCACCTGCAAGGGCTATGCGAAGGCCTGTGACGACGGCAACGCGTGCACGGCCGACGCGTGCGACGCCAAGAGCGGAAAGTGCAAAGCGACCCCAGCGAGTGAGGGCGCCGCCTGCCAGGACGGCAACCCGTGCACGACGGCGACCGCCTGCGCGAGCGGTAAGTGCGTCGGCAAGGCACGCCAGGACGGCGAAAGCTGCGGTGACGCGGCAACCGCCTGCACGACGGGCGATGTGTGCGCCGCCGGCAAGTGCATGCTCGGCGCCAACAAGCCCGAGGGCTCGGCCTGCTCCGACGAAAACCCGTGCACCATCAAGGACAGCTGCAGCAAGGGCTCCTGCGAGGGCGGCGCCGACCTGCAGCGATGCGACGATGGCAACCCGTGCACGGCCCAGAAGTGCCTGAAGCTGACCGCCACGACCGCGCGCTGTCACTTCAGCCCGACCAACAACGGCAAGCCCTGCACCGACGGTAACGCGTGCACCAGCAACGACGCGTGTGCCGCTGGCTCCTGTAAGCCGGGCAAGGACTTGTGCACCTACATCGACGTGCTCGACGAAAACTACCCGTGCGGCAAGACCGCCGGCTGGACGATGGCCCCCGACGTCGCCGAACCCGCGGTCGGATGGCACATCGACGCGACGCCAAAGAATCCCGGCTTCAAGTCGCCGACCTGCTCGCTCAACGTCAACAATGGCAAGGACTTCAACTCCGGCAAACGCGTCGTCGCATCCGCAACCACCCCGCCGCTGAAAGTCGCGAACGTTGCCCACGCGGCCCTATCGATGTGGAGCTTCAACGGCGTGCAGGCCAAGTCCGGCGTCGACGTCCGCCAGGTGCAGGTGTCCGACGACAACTTCCAAAAACACGTCGAACGGTTCTATCTCAACAACCTCGAGGGCCAGATGACGTGGCAGAAGCTTGAGCTGCCGCTCGGTGACTGGGTCGGCAAGACTATCCGCTTGCGTTTCATCCTCGACACCATCGACACGTCTGGCAATGACGGCCCGGGCTGGTTCGTCGACGACGTGGTGCTGACCGAAGGCTCACTGCCGAGCAAATGCACCGCGGCCGCCGATTGCGAAGACGGCGACGTATGCACAACCGGCAAGTGCGACCCGTTCGACGGAACCTGCTCGCAGACAGCCATCGCCAACGGCACCAAATGCCAGGACGGCGACAACTGCACCAAGCAAGGCACGTGCCAGTCCGGCAGCTGTGTCGCGCCCTTCGCCTGCGACGACAACAACCCGTGCACGACCGACCACTGCAACAGCTTCAACGGGACATGCGTTCACCAGCCTCTCGCGGCCAGCAAGACGTGCGATGACGGGGACACCTGCACATCCGACACCGTGTGTGACGCGCTGGGCAGATGCCATGCGGGCAAGGACAAGAATTGCGACGACGGTGACGCGTGCACAGCCGATGCGTGCGATCCCAATGTCGGCTGCTACGCGGCGCTGGTCGACGGGCCGTGCGACGACAACAGCATGTGCACCGACAACGACGTGTGCGACAGCAAGGGCGGCTGCGCGGGCAACCCCAAGGTCGTGTGCAGCGACGGCGACGCGTGCACAGCCGATTCGTGCGATGCGGCCACCGGCAAGTGCGTCTTCAAAAAGATCGTCGGCTGCGGCAAAGGCTGCAAGACCGACGCGCAGTGCGACGATGGCAACGGCTGCACGTCCGACGAATGCAGCGCGTTCCTCGGTGTGTGCCAGTGGAAGCCAGCCAACGAGGGCAAGGTTTGTTTCGCCGGCGCCGTGTGCTCAAACAAGGTCTGCGCGGCCCCGAGCCAAGGTTGGGCGCGACGGATCCACAGCGATCCCAATGCGTTTTCGATGTGCGCGCTGCTCGACGACGCCACGCTGTCCTGCTGGGGCCGCAACAACCGCGGGCAGCTTGGTATCGGCAGCGGCGGACAACCGGCCGACCACGCCGCCTCTCCGACCGCGGTCAAAGGACTCGTGCAGGTCGTCAGTGCAGCGGTTGGTGCCAATCATGCCTGCGCCGTCGATGCGACCGGTTCCGCCTGGTGTTGGGGCGACAATGCCAGCGGACAGGTGGGCATCCCGGCGTCCGGTCAAGCGGTGCTCAGTCCGGTCAAAGTCGCCGGGCTACCCAAAGCCACAACGATCACGGCCGCCGACTCACACACCTGCGCCATCGCCGGTGGCGAGGCCTGGTGCTGGGGTTCGGGAGCGGACGGCCGACTCGGCAACGGCTCAACCGCCAACTCGCACAAGCCGGTCAAGGTCCTCGGCCTCAAAGCCGTGCGGTCGATCGACGCCGGCGGCGCCCACGCATGCGCCATCGACGCCAAGGGCAGCCTGTGGTGCTGGGGGAGCAACAGCCATGGTCAAGCGGCCAAGACCGCTGCCAGCCAGGTCCTCAAGCCGATGAAAAAGGGCGGAATCGGCACCGTGCTCATCGTATCCGCGGGGGCCTTCTACACCTGCGCGCGGGGTCCGGCGGACAGCGGCTGGTGCTTCGGTCGCAACGCCTACGGCAACTTGGGAGACAGCACACAGAGCGCCGGTAAGGAGCCCGATCCGTCCGAGATCGACGGCGCGAACGTCTTCGCCACGCTCGCCGCCGGCTACAGCCACACCGCGGGCGTCACGGTCGATGGCAAAGCGCTCGTTTGGGGCAGCGACGAGTTCGGGCCTCTCGGCGACGGCAAATCCGGTCTGCAGAGCTCCCCGGTCGCCATGCAGGGAATCGCCGGCGCCGTGGACATCGCCGTCGGACGTCACGCCACATGCGTCCTTCTCGGCGGTGGCTCCGTGCAGTGCAGCGGTCACAACACCTGGGGCACGCTCGGCGGCGGCAAAGCGGGTTCCGGCACACACAGTTCGGTGCCGCAAGTCGTCGTCGGCGGTCAGAACAACCCGTAGCCAATCAGTCGAAATCGTGGACGACGCCGGCCTTATCCAGGTAGCGGTTGAGCGCGGAGATGATGCGCCTTCGCACGTGGACACCGACTCGCCGCAACAGGTCTCGCGCATGAGCGACGTCGTCCGCTTTCGCCCATCGGTGCAGCTCATCGCACGCCGACACGAGCGCGCTTGCCCCAACCTCGGTGGCCACAGCTCGAAGCTCCGCGGTGCCCTCGGTCAACGCGGCGGCGTCCTCGGTCAACCCGGCGACCTCGATCATGGCCACGGCTTCTTCGAATCGGCTCATGACGGCGGCGATCGCGGCGACGAACGCGTCTGGATCATGATCAACGGACGCACCGATCGCAGCGATCCTGCCCGGATCGATCGGTGATCCATCGGGAGGCTCCGGGCGATCGCCCAGCTCGATTAGCGCGGCCTCGACGTCTTCGACCCGCAGCGGCTTGGCCAGGAAGCCATCCATGCCCGCGTCGAAGCAACGCTGCTTTTCCGACGGGTGCACGCTGGCGGTCATCGCGAAGATATGCGGGCGAGGCGAGACCTCTCGGACGATCCAGCGCGCCGCCTCCAACCCGTCCATTTCCGGCATCTGGACGTCCATGAAGACCACGTCGAAGCGACCGGCGGTGACCGCTTCGATCGCACGCACCCCGTTTTCAACCAACGAAACTTCGTGTCCGAGGTGCTCGAGGAGAAGCTGGGCGACGTCCTGGTTGACGAGGTTGTCTTCGGCGACGAGCACGCGGAGTCTGCGCGGTCCAGCGGTGCGGTCGGGGGCCGGTGCGACCACGCGGCCGGAGTCTTCGTCGACGTCCAGCGGCAAGATCACGGTGAACCGGCTGCCCTTGCCAAGCTCGGAGGCCAACTCCATGCGGCCGCCCATGCGGTCGACGAGGCGGGTGCAGATGGCGAGGCCGAGGCCCGTTCCACCCTGTTCGCGGGTGGTCGAAGCGTCGACCTGTGTGAAGGTGTCGAAGATTCGCTGGTGGTCGGCCACTGCGATGCCAATGCCGGTGTCCTGGACGGCGATCGACAAGCCTTCGGGATGCTGCGCCACGCTGATCGAAACGGAGCCTCTGCCCGTGAACTTGATCGCGTTGGCCAGCAGGTTGAGCAACACCTGTCGCACACGGCCAGAGTCGCCCCGCACGCGCCTGGGCACGTCGGCGGCCACGCGAAACCGGAGTCCGAGACCGCGCCGGGACGCCTCCGCGGCCATCAGGTCGACCGCGCGCCGCACACAAAGACGGATGTCGTAACGGGACACATTGAGCTTGAGCTGACCGAACTCGATGCGGGACACGTCGAGCACGTCGTCGAGGATCGTCAGCAGGCCGTCGGCGCCGTGGCGAATGGTCTCGACACAGGTGCGCTGCTGGTCATCGAGGCCGGTGCGGGCGAGCAGCTCCGCCATGGTGACGATCGCGTTCATCGGCGTGCGGACTTCGTGGCTCATGTTGGCGAGAAAGCGCGACTTGGCATCCGAGGCGGCAGACGCAAAGCGGCGGGCGGACGCGAGCTCCTCAAACTGGCTGGCGGTGGCCAACGCGATGGCGGCCTGCTCGGTCAGGTAGACGAAGAGATCGAGGTCGCTCGGCTCGAAGACCGCTTCCGCGCGGCCGCGCCACACCACGACGACGCCCTGCAATCGATCACCGTCGCGCATCGGGGCGCACATCATCGGCTCGGTTGCGTCATCGACCATCGGTGTATCCGGGATACGGACAGCGCGCGGGTCGCGGTTGGCGTAGTTGACGATTTCAGCTTCGCCGGTGGCCAGGACGCTGCCGATGATGCCTACCCCGCGACGAACGACGTGTCGTTGCAGCTCATCGGCGTAGACCCCGAGGGCCGATCGACCTTGCCAGACATCTTCCTCGTCGGTGGGCAGGTAAAGAGCGATGTCGCGCACCCGCAGCAGTTCGCGCATTCGGGCAAGGATGCGACCGGGCAGGCGGCGAACGTCGTGGGCGCTGGCGACGTCGCGGCCGATCTCGCCAAGAGACGCGATATCCGCCGCACGACGTTGCGCGGCGACCACCAAACGAGATGATCGCATCGCCGCGGACAGCTGCACGGCGAACGCTTCGACCCGGCGAATGGAGGCATCGGTCAGCGGCTGATCGGTGCGGCCCGATGCCAGCGCAACCACGACCCCTTCGACGAACACGGGCGCACAGACGTGATGTCCATCGGCGTCGAGTGTTTGGATTTCGCGGCGCTGCAGGACGCGGTCGACGAGCGAGCGCGGCGGTGGCTGGGCGATCCCGCCGAAGTGACTCAATGCCCCGGCGTGACCGATGATGGATACGCACACCTCGCGGCCATCGGCGAACGGCTCGATCGGGGCGTCAGGTTGGCTCATCAGATCCTTAATCTACCCCCCATCGGCCGCTCCGTCATCGCTTGGCGAGCGTGAAGACGTGTTCGCACAAGGACGTCAATGCCCAGCGCTCGCGGGCGTCGTCCGCAGCGTCGTGCTGGCCGATATGGACGATATCGAAGCGTTCGTCATAACGCTCGTGGATTTCGGCGGGCGAAATCGGAAACGGTGGACCCTGTTTTTCGGCGGCGGGGTATTCGATCGTGGACAGCACGCCGCGGCCTCCTGGCTCGACGAGGCGCTCCACGGCGGCGACATGCGACGACCGCATCGTGGGCGGCAGAGCGATCAACGCCGCGCGATCGAAGAAACCGGCGAATGTGCCGACGAGGTCGATGGTCAGCGCGAAGAAGTCACCGCACCACAGCTCGATGCGTGCCGCGTCACCCGTCCCCTTGAACACGGTGTAGTCCCCAGTTGTCCGTGTTTCGAACGCCAGGTCGTTTTCATCGAAGAAAGCCCTGCACGCGGTCTCGGAGAGCTCGACGCCGACCACATCGTGCCCTTGTTGGGCCAGGTAGAGCATGTCGAGCGTCTTACCGCACAACGGGACGAGCACCCGGCTATCCGGTGGCAGGCCGAGTTGGGCCCAGTGCCGGAGCAGGTGCGGGTTGGTGCTCGCCTGGTGAAAGCCGATCTTCCCTTGCCGCCAGCGGGCGTGCCAAAAATCGTGTTGCATGCGTGGCTCCGCTGTTTCCGGTGACGTTTCGTGGCGCTGTCGCCCAACAATCCACAAACTCGTCATGCAATTGTCACGTTTATCCCTTATCCCGGTCTTCTCATCAAAGCGCGGAGGCATGCCGTTCGATGTTCAAGTCATGTGGTTATTCGACGCTGCAGGTGTGGCAGAGTCACATCAAGGCGGCGAGTGGCCGCAGGACGCAGAAGATCGGGCGGCAGGACCCGTGCGTGATGACAAGGGCGGGTTGGGTCCGCGCGCAGCCGCCGCCGGAGTCGGCACGATTGCTGTGAAGCAAACCTGGGTACCAAGGCGCCCCACGACGAATGGATTGCGACGATGACGGCAACCAACCCAGCCAAACACGTGCTGATCGTCGAAGACGAGCCCGATCTCGTGCAGATCCTCGAATACAACCTCAACCGCGAGGGTTACACGACAGCCAGCGCCCTCAACGGCGAAAGGGCGCTCGAGTTGGCATGGGCGCAGCCGCGTCCCGACATCGTGTTGCTCGACCTGATGCTGCCCGACATGTCCGGCAAAGAGGTGTGTCGCCGCCTGCGCGCCAACGACCTGACCGCGACAACGCCCGTCATCATGGTCACGGCCAAGGGCGAGGAGATCGACCGCGTGATCGGCTTTGAAGTCGGCGCGGACGACTACCTGGTCAAGCCCTTCTCGGTGCGCGAGCTCATCCTGCGAATCAAGGCCGTGATGCGACGCGGCGGGGTCGAACCTGCGGCCGCTACCACGCCAACACCGGCGGCCGATCCCGCGCTCCAAGGCGGGCCGATCCGCCTCGATGTGGACGCCCATCGCGTGTGGGTGGGCGATGACGAGGTCAAGCTGACAGCCCTGGAATTCCGTCTCTTGCACACGTTTATGAGCCGTCGCGGCCGCGTCCAAACGCGCGATCGACTGCTGGCGGACGTCTGGGGCTACTCACCGGACGTGACCACGCGCACGGTCGATACGCACGTCAAACGACTGCGCCACAAGCTCAACGCGGGGGGCGCCTGGATCGAAACGGTGCGCGGTGTAGGCTATCGATTCCGCGAAAAAGGCCCCGACGCATGACCTTCGCCGCAGCCGTCGGCCTGGGACTGGCCGCACCCATCGCAACCGTCGGAAGGATCGGTGCGGACGTCGTTGTTGCCGGGATCGATCCGCAATTGCTCCTCGGCCTGACCATCGGCCTGCTCGTAGGAGCGCTCGGCCTGTGGCGCATGTGGCGTAGCAGCGAGCTTCAAATCGCCCGCCAGGTCGCCGAACGGGTCGCCGCCACCAAGCGTCAGCGCGAACGCCTCGAAGCTGTGCTCGAAGCGATGGACGATGCCGTCTTGGCCCTCGATGCGCTGGGCTGCGTGACGTTGCTCAACAAATCCGCCGAGCGCCTCCTGGACAGCGCCGGTGGCGGAGCGATCGGCAAACCCCTGGCCGAAGTGGTCAAGACCGCCGAACTCAGCGCCCTCGTCGAGCAGCTCCAGGACGTCCATTCCGCGAGCGAAGAGTTCGAAGTCCCGGGCCCACCGCGCCGCCACTACCTCGGTCGCGCGACCCGTCAGCGCGCCACCGGAGGCTCGGTGCTTGTTGTGCAGGACGTCACGCGCCTGCGCCGACTCGAAAAGATGCGCAAAGACTTCGTCGCCAACGTGAGCCACGAGCTGCGTACCCCCGTCACGGTCATCCGCGCCAATGCCGAAACGCTGCTCGACGGCGCCATGGAAGACCCCGTGGTGGCCGACCGCTTCCTGGTCGCCCTGCTGCGAAACGCCGACCGGCTATCCAACCTCGTTTCCGACCTGCTCGACCTGTCGCGGATCGAATCGGGCCGTCTCGAGCTGCAACCGCAAGCGCTCGGCGTCCACGCCATCGCCGCGCATGCGGTCGAGTCCATCGTCGTAGCGGCCGAAGACAAGGGGCAGCAGGTCACCATCGACATAACCGACGACGTCGATGTTTGGGCCGACGCCAGCGCGATCGAACAGGTGCTCGTCAACCTGCTCGCCAACGCGTCCAAGTACACCCCCGATGGCGGGTCCATCGTTGTCACCGCGCAACGCCGCGGCCGCCTCTGTCGCATCGAGGTCACCGACAACGGGCCCGGCATCGACGAAAAGCACCATCGCCGCGTGTTCGAGCGCTTCTACCGAGTCGACAAGGGCCGTTCGCGCGGGGTTGGCGGGACCGGCCTCGGCCTCGCCATCGTCAAACACCTCGTCACGGCCATGGGCGGCACTGTCGGCCTGCAAACCGCCGATCCACGCGCCGACGAACGACGTGGCTGCCGGTTCTGGTTCACGATCCCGATCGCCGACGCCAAGCGCTCCGCGGCCTGACCGGCGATGACGTCCGAGTCCAAACTCGCCACCCCGTTGCTCTACGCGCTCTTCGCGGCGTCCGGCTTCGCAGCCCTGGTCTACCAGGTCGTGTGGCAGCGGGCGCTGCTCACGGTTTTCGGCGTCAACATCGAATCGGTCACCGTCGTTGTGGCCGCATTCATGCTCGGGTTGGGTACGGGCAGCCTCGCGGGCGGCAGACTGTCGGCGCGACCTGGGGTCGATCTGCTGCGCTGGTTCGGAGGCATCGAGCTCGGTATCGGAGCGCTCGGCGCTGTCTCACTCGCCGTCTTTCGCGCTGTGGGAGAGTCAACGGCCGGTGTCGCAACGCCCGCCGTCTTCGCCATCACCTTCGCGCTCGTCGTCTTGCCAACTTCGATGATGGGCGCAACTTTGCCGTTGCTCGTCACGCATACCGTGCGCGGTACCGGCAATGTCGGCCACGCGGTCGGCCGCCTCTACTTCGTGAACACGCTCGGGTCCGCGGCCGCCGCGTTCGTCACAGCCACGATGTTCATGGGCGCGCTCGGTCAACAAAGAACCGTGTGGGTCGCAGCCGCAATCAACGGCGTCGTCGGCGCAATCGTGTTGATGAAAAGCCGCGGCAGAAGGTCCACCTGAGCCGCGATTGCGCGCCTCCAAGCAGAGGCCGGGTCAGTCGGTTCCGATCGCGATCGCCTTGCCGCTCTCGAACGCCCACGCCGCGCTCATCGCGTCGTATTTGCCGTCGCCGTCGGTGTCGATGTCGGGCTTGAACAGGCCGGCCACGAGCTCGTTGACCTTCTTCTTGGTGAACCCGGTGCCCTTCAGCGCGCTTTCCGGCAGCGAATCGACGGCCTTTTGGATCTCGGTCGCTGGCACGGCGCCGCAGAGCATGCCGCCGGTTGTCGTCTGCCACTCGGACCCGCCGCTGACCGTGCCCGACATGGTGACCATCTGCATCTTGACCACGAGGGGCACGCCGACGACATAGACCGCGATGTCCAGGGCGTTTCCAGCCCCGCCCGCGACCAGCTTGCCGCCGGTGACCTTGGCGCCGGTGACCTTGGTGCGCGGTGGGCACTCAGCGGACTTGGCCAAGTGGTTGTAGCTGTGCGCTTTGACGACGTATTTGCACGGCCCGAAGGTGGCGTCACAGCTGCCCTTGGCCGCCGGGTCGAGGTTGGCGTCGAGCAGCTCGATGGAAAACGCCTTGCCATTGGACGCATAGTCATCGGACTTCAACAGCAGGTTGAGGGTGTGGGAATTGAGCGCGTTGAAGGCGTGCTCATTGACGAACGAATACACCTTGAGGAGCTTGCCGAGCATATTGTTGGGCTTGCCGGTGTCGTCGAGATCACATCCCTTTTGGTGGTTGAGCATCGTCAGCTTGGTCACCCGCTGCACGTCCTTGGGCCACGCCGCCGGCAGCTTGCACTTGGCGTCCGAGCACGCGTTGGCGAAGCACTTTTTGCCGCCCGAACAGCCGCCGCAGTCATTGGGACAGCCGGGTTTGACACCGCATACGCCGGCGCCGCAGGGGCACGGATCCCCGCCGACCGGACCGCAGTCCTTGGGGCAGGTCTGCTTGGTCTCGGAGCCCTCGCACTTGCCGTCACCGCACTTGACGCCCGATGTCTTGGTGCAGGCGCCGTCCTTTGCCGTGCACTTGCCGTCGGTGGTGCAGGCGGTTGATTGTTTGCAGTCGGCGTCGTTGGTGACCTGGCACTTGCCCTCATCGGGTGTGCAGGCGCCGTTTTCGCGGCATGCCTTGGAGCCGACGCAGTGGGCGAGCTTGGTGGCTTTGCAGACCAGCCCATCGATGGTGCACAGCCCTTCGTCCTTGCAGAAGTCGGACTCGAAGCAATCGATATCGCACACAGGCGCGCCCGCCTTAACCTGCTTGGGCGTCTTGCAGACGAACGCGGGCTTGTCGCACGTCAGCCCCGGGCCGCAGTCGCTGTCCTTGGCGCAGTCATCGCATGCTTTGCCGGCCGTGGGGCCTCCGTCCTCGGCTTGAAAGGTCTCGGCACCGGCGTCTTTTTCGCCGCTGTCCTGGTTGGTCGAATCGCCCGCGCATCCGGTCCAGCAAAACGCCATACACGCCGCGACCACCGCGCGTGCAAAGGGGGGCCACGTCTTCACTTCTCACCTTCCAGCCAGAACGTCTTCATCTCGCCTTTGCCTTTGACGTCGATGGTGCCCCGGTCGACCACTTCGTACTTGTCGCTGAGCGCTTGGGCGGCCGCTTCACTGAGCTGGATCTTGCCCTTGGCCCCGTGGCTCTCCATGCGGCTCGCCGTGTTTACGGTGTCGCCCCACAGGTCGTACGTGAACTTGTGCTTGCCGATCACGCCAGCCACGACCGGACCGCTGTGCATACCGATGCGCATCGCGAACGTCTCACCGGTCTCAACGTTTATGCGGTCGATGACGCGCAGCATGCCGAGCGCAAAACCAGCGACCCGATCGGCGTGGTCTTCACATTCCTCGGGCAGTCCGCCGGCGATCATGTAGGCATCGCCGATGGTCTTGATCTTTTCGAGCCCGTAAACCTCGATCATGTCGTCAAAGGCCGTAAAAATGGCGTTCAACCGGGCCACGAGCTGCTCAGGCGTCACCTTGGCCGAATACACCGTGAAGCCGCTGATGTCGGCGAAGAGCACGGTGACGGTGCGGTACGAGTCGGCGATTTGTTGTTCGCCTGACTTGAGGCGTTCGGCGATCGAGCGGGGCAGCACGTTGAGCAAGAGCCGTTCGGACTCATTCCGTTCGGCGGCGAGCTCTTCCATCTGCCATTCGATGATGCGTCCCTGCCAAAAATCGTGGTGCGCGGCCATGTGATAGATCCACGCGCCGTACGTGCCGTAACCCCAACAAATCGCGAATGTTGCCGCGATGAATAGCCACACCGTCGGGTGCGGGTCGCCGTGCATCAACATGGCCAGGTTGAGGATCACCATGCAGCCCGCGCCGTTGATGAACGCCTCTTTGACGGTGGACCGACCAATGAGGGGCGGCAGCAGCACCAGCAGCACGGAGAAAAACTGGTAGAGGATGCCTTCGGTGCCGCCCGCTTCGAGCCCGACAGCAAGGAAGTGCGCTGTGCCCAGCCATGAAATCAGGATCGGCACGGCGGGTCGCACACCGCGCAGGTGCTTGGAGAGCGCGATCACCCAAAGCGTGGCCATGACCGGAACCATGACGCCGTAGCGAAGCCAAGCCGCGTATTCGAAGACGCGCCCAACCACCTCGTAGTCGAGCAATCCCAGCACGATGTAGATGATCAGCGCCGACAGGACGTTGGGCGGCGTCTCCTTGGCGTGGATGACCTCGTAGAGCTTGCGATCGAACTCGGCCTCGAGTTCTTCGTCCTTGAACTCGGCGGTAAGCCGGCTGACCTCGAAGTCGCCGACAGTGCCGGTGTCGAGGTCCTCGGGTTCAAATCCGCCGGATGGGGTGCTCTTGGTGTTGGCCATCGACTCGTGACGCAGCTGTGGTTTGGACGACCGTACGCTACCGCAAAGCACGGGGTGTTGTTAGTTCTGGCGGGCCGCCACAAACGCCAAGACGCTGGTTGTCGCATGGCGGTCGCGCCGTAGCGCGCGGGTTTCGTTGGACGATCGCCGCGACGGCTTGATCATTGGCCTCGGTTCGCTAGATTCCGCCGCCCAGCGCCCCTTGGTTCCTCAGCTCGGCGGGACGCACGGCAGATCGGAGAAGAACGTGGAAGAGTTGTTTCGCAACGTGCTGACAGAGCTCGGCGAGGACCCCAACCGCGAGGGCCTCGTCAAGACACCGCACCGCGTCGCCAAGGCGATGCGGTTTATGACCAAGGGTTATAACGAGGACGCGATCGAGATCCTCAAGTCGGCGCTGTTCACGGTGCAGAACCAGGAGATCGTGCTGGTCAAGGACATCGATTTTTCGAGCTTGTGCGAGCATCACATGCTGCCGTTCATGGGAAAGGCGCATGTCGCCTACATCCCCAACGGCAAGGTCGTCGGGCTGAGCAAGTTGGCGCGTGCCGTCGACGTCTTTGCCCGTCGTTTGCAGGTCCAGGAGCGGCTCACGACCCAGGTGGCGCTGGCTCTGCAGGAGGCGCTCGAGCCGGTTGGAGTCGCCGTCATCATGGAGGCGACGCACCTGTGCATGGTTGTGCGCGGCGTGCAGAAACCCAACGCGATTACGGTGACCAGCGCGATGTTCGGTGAGTTCCGCAGCAACTCGACGTCACGCGCCGAGCTCATGTCGTTGATCCAGGGCCGTCACCCGATGATCGGTTAGCGCGCGCGAGCGTGGCGCGGCGCCCCTAGCAAATGGCTGGGGCGTGTGTCCATGTGAATTTTGCTCTTCGCGTGAACCTTCTCGCGTCGAAACTCCACCCATTTTGCGATCGGGCTCTCGTGGCGGAAACGCCTTGAGTATTGCGGATTTGCAGTGCGGAT
>CAZLMW010000022.1:20687-56739 GCA_964560875.1 uncultured Enterobacteriaceae bacterium | reverse complement strand
TGGAGTTTGCGATGTATTGCCGCCTTTGTGGGGGTCCCAGCGACCATGTTCTTTCTTATGATCTTGGCCATTTGCAGCCCGGGTGGTGGGGCCGCGGAGTCAGCACGCTGATCGAGATTCGCCGCTGCCGCACACATGGCACGTGGTTTACCTCCGCGCCGCCCGCGCCCGAGGACCTGGCGAGTCAATACGCGGTCACGCCGGTCGAGGAATACTACGACGATCCGCTGCATGATCCGAAGGTTCGCGTCGCGAGCGGGTTGGCGTGGATGCGCGAGCAGCTGCCCGATAGAGGCGCCCTTGTCGATGTTGGCGGTGGCAATGGTGCCTTCGCGAGGGCGGCGTTCCTGGCCGGCTACGACGCGGCGTTATCGGAGGTGTGTGATTTGAACGAAGAACCGCTGCGCCAGGCTGGCATCGACGTGGTGGGTCCGCTCGACGAATCGCATGCCGGTCGTTTTGATATCGCGACTCTTTGGGACGTCTACGAGCATGTCTGGCCGCACCACAGCTTCCTGGCCCCGATTCACCGTGCGTTGCGACCGGGTGGGCACCTTGTCATCGAGGTCCCGACGCCATCGCACTTGACTCCGATGTTTGCTGCGGCGGCGACGATGTCCGATCCGGCGACGGCGGCCCGCTATGCTGCTCACATCTGCTCGTACACGCACCTGCAGCTGATGACCGAGTCCGAGCTGCGCGCGACGTTGCCCAACTATGGCTTCGAGGTCGTCGCGACACAGACGTTGTCGGCGCTGTCGTACAAGGGTGAGGCGTATGTGCGCCGATTCGTGCCCCATGCGGGGGCAGCGCAGTGGCTAGGTGGGTTGTTCGACCGGCACGCTTTCCGGCGCGTTGTGATCGGGACCAACAAGCTGCGGCTGATTTGTCGGCGAATTGCAGAACCGGCGGTACTCGACATGCCCAAGCAGGTGGTTCGAGCTTGGGATCTGCACGACCGCGCGGCGTGACCCGGCTTTGTCATCGCGGCGGAACCTGCCGCTATTTCACGAGGAGCTTCGGCACGACGATCTGCGCGACGGTCGGCAACGTGGACGCGTTCTTGTAGGTGCTGCCGTACGGGTCGTAGCCCGACACCGTCACCCTGTAGGTTCCCGGATACACGACCAGCGCCCATGAAAACGCCTTGTTCGCGTCGACTGGCGTGCCGTTGCTGCCCGCGCTGAAGCCGCCGGTCTTGCAGTAGTTGGTGCGGGTGAACGTGTAGCCCCAGGTCGTCTCCTTGAACGTCACCTGCATCACGCCATCGCTCGTATATTTGCAGGTGATCCCGGGCAGTTTGCCATTGAGCGTGACGGTCCCTGCGATCGCGATGGTCTGCACATTGAGCACGATATTGGGCGTTGGCTGCTGGATCTTCAGCGCCTTGTGGATGATCTGCTTGACCGTCGGCAGGTTCGACGCGTTCTTGTACGTGCTGCCGTACGGGTCGTAGCCCGACACCGTCACCTTGTACGTGCCCGGGTAGACCACCATGTTCCACGCCACCGCCTTCTTCGCGTCCACCGGCGTGCCGTTGCTGCCCGCCGTGAAGCCCCCGGTCTTGCAGTAGTGCGTCCGCGTGAACGTGTAGCCCCACGTCGTCTCCTTGAACGTCACCTGCATCACGCCGTCGCTCGTGTACTTGCAGCCCAGCTCGGGCAGCTTGCCGTTGAGCGTCACCGAGCCGCTGATCGGCAGCGTCTTGACGTTGAGCACGATGTTCGGCGTCGGTTTTTCGGGAAGCAAGCAAAGTTGCGCGCGTGATGGCATCGTGCGGGCGTCCATGCCCTAACTCGTCTCCCGGGAGGCTGCCAGTGGCGGCGGCGCGCATCATGACGGCACTGCCTGCGGTGGTTCTCGGTGTAGCGGCAGCGGCCATTGGTATCGCGGTCCTGCCGGGAATTCGCGACCTCTACCAGCTGCCCAAGCTCTTTGCGCTGACCTACGGCGCGGCGGCAGCGGCGCTGGCCTACGCAACTTTTGCGCCGGCGGGTTGGTATCGGCGATGGCCGCGAGCGTTTGCCTTGTCGCTGCTGGCGATGGCGGCGTGCGTGGCGATCGGCGTGGCCATCGCGCCCTTGCAGACCGGCGGAGGGCTGGGACTGGCAGCGAGATCCGACGGCTACCGTTGGATGGCGGGGCTCGTTATCGCGGCGGTCGCGGCGCTGGCGGTCGATCGGCCGGGGCGGCTGCGGTTGGTGCTCGGAGGCATGACGGTCGGCGGGCTGTACGTGGCACTAATCGGCATCGGACAACATCACGGCATCGACTCCCTGCTGCCGGCCGATGAGAAGCTGTGGGTCGGCATCAATCGACCGGGCTCGGCCTTTGGCAACCGCAACATGGCGGCGCAGTGGATGCTCGTGACCTTGCCGGCGGCAGCCGCAGCGCTCGGGCTGGCGTGGGCGGACTGGCGCGCAAAGAAGCGGGCGCTGGCGGTGGCCACGGCGGCCATTGGCGTCACGGCGCTGGCGATCGAGGGCTATTACCTGCGCCTGACGGTCACGCGAGCCGCATGGGCGGGGTTGGGTGCGGGCTGCGGCGCGGCTGGCTTGGCGATGGCGATCGCAAAGTGGCGTGGGAGCGCGGCCCATGCAGCCGAGCGGCTCGGCCGTCCCGCGCAGGTCGCGGCGGCCGGAATCGGCCTGGCGTTGGTACTTGCGGTGATGCTCGGCGGGGTTCTGCGGGCGCCCAGCTACGACAGCGGTCACGGCGACCGCAAGCGGCAAGCGTCTGTGAAGGAGCTCGTGGCGACCGGTTTCGATTTTCAGCGCAAAGACTGGCAGCGACGCAAAGTGATGTGGACGGCGACGGCCAACGCGATCGTGGACCGCCCATGGGGTCACGGCGCAGGCAACTGGCGCGTGCTCTACCCGCGCTACATCACCAAGCGCGAGCGCAATCCCCACTTCTCGATCGACACGCAGCCCACGCGGGCGCACCAGGACGTGCTCCAGGTCGCGGCCGAGTACGGCGTGCAGGGCTTGCTGGCGTTGCTCGCGTGGCTCTCCGTCACCGCCTTGTTGGCCATCCGAGCGATGACGCCACGGCGACCCGAGGGTTCCGAGCCGGCAGAAGGCGACGCCCTCCAGCCCGATCCGACGGTCGCGGTCGCCGTTTCCATCGCCGGTGTGGTGGCCATCGTGGCGATCGTCGTAGACGGCTTGTTCTCGTTCCCACTGCAGCTCCCGGCCCCTCTATTTGGCCTGTGCTTGTGGACGGGTCTGGTTGCGGCACAACACGCCAGCCATGGCGACGAAAACGCCCGCCGTTCACCGGGAGCCGGCCAGTGGGTGTTGGTCATCGCCGCCGTCATCGGCCTCGGCTTCGTTCACGTGGAAAACGGGCGCCTGCTCAGGGGAGACAGGCTGCTCACCGAAGCGAACCAGGCGCTCGGTCGCGGCAAACCCAAGCGCGCCGTCGAACTGATGGAGCAAGCGGTTTCGCTGCACCCCGGCAACTTCGAAAACCACTTCTTGCTCGGCCTTGGCGCCTTGCGGAGCGGCGATCCCGTACGGGCCGTCGAGGCAACCGAAGAGGCGCTGCGTTGGTATCCGACGTTGCTCAACGCGTGGGTCAACCTCGCCATGTTCAACGCCCGCGCGGGGCGAAACGACGCGATGAACGCCGCCATCGACCGCACCCTGCAATTCAAGCCCGACGCGCTGCACGCGCTGACCCTGCGCGCCGACTGGCACGCCCATCGCGGCGAACACGACAAGGTCGTCGCCACGCTCTGGCCCCAGCACGACAACCCGACGCTCGATGGCACCTGGACCGGGCGAGCGAACATGCGGTTGCACCACGCGCTGGTCCAGGCGCTCGAGAAGACGGGGCGCTGGGCCGATGCCGCCAAAACGTGGGAGGTGATGATCACGCGCTACCCGCTCTGGGATTACACGTCCGGCAAGAAGGCGGGTTCCGCTTACTGGCAGCGCAAGGCACGCAAGCAGGAGTCGACCAAGAGCGTTCTTATCCCGCGCTTTTCACGGTCCGCGGGCGACGCATGGTCGCTCGCCGGCGAGCCCTGCAAAGCCCTGCCCAACTACCGTCGCGTCGCCGAATCCCGTGGCACCCACGCCGCCGCCGACAAACGTCGCTACGCCATCTCCCTGCTACATTGTGGCCCTTGGCCCCGTGCGCGCCACGAGCTGATGGTCGCCCTGCGCGCCGCGCCCCAGTTGAAGGCGTTTTACATCTCCCAGGTTTGGCACCGCCGCCTCGATCCACGCGGCTACCCGGTGGCCGAGCTCGACGCCCTCATCAACACGATGCTCCGCTGGGAGCCGATCGAGGCCCTGCGCCGCTACGACCGGCAGCGAGAGGAACGCCTTCGCCAGAAACAACTGCCCCAAGCACAGCCGAACGAAGAACAGATCTTGTGACCGGCTGACCGCGGGCGTTTCAGCGGTACAAGCCGTCGACGAATGCTTTGAGGATTCGCTCGCGCATCGGCACGGGCATCGCGTTGAGCGCTTCGTTGACGGGCGCCATCCGGTCGGGCAGCTGGCCGCCGTCGACACCGACCATGGTGAGCAGGCCGGCGAGCGCCTGGTCGTCGATCGAATCTGCGCCTGCAAACATGCCCATCAGACCGGCCACCGCGGCGCTGCGGTCGGGCAACTGACGCGCTGCGGTCACACTCTGCTCGAGGTCCGCTGTCATCGCGTCGACCTTGTGCACGTTGCCGGGTTGCAGCGAGAAGTGGATGTTCGCCGGGCTGTTGCCGTACGCGAGCTGGGGCTGGACGTACCAGCCGCGCTCCTTCATCTCGTCGATGATGTCGAACACGGAGATATCCGCCGATTCGCTGGCCGCCGCGACCATGCAGAAGTCGGGCCGACCGAGGATTCGCAAGCCGTCTGTCGCTTCGATCGCCGCGACGAGACGCGCGGTTGCCGCCATCGTGCCGCGCGCAAGCTCGAGGTAGCCGTCATCGCCGATGTGATGAAGCACCGCCCAGGCCGCTGCGATGGGGCCGCCGGACTTGGACGACTGAACGGTCGGGTTGATGATCGTGTAGCCGGTCCAATCGGCGCAGGCGAACAGCTGGGCGCCGCGCAGCTCGGGTCGGGTGTAGAGGACAAGCGACGCGCCCTTGGGGCAGAACGCGTACTTGTGCAGGTCGACCGACAGCGACGTCACGCCGGGCACGGACAGGTCGATCGGGGGCACATCGAAGCCGAGGCGCTTGACATAGGGCAGCAAGAACCCGCCAACGCACGCGTCGACGTGCAGCAGGATGTCCTTTTCGAGCGCGATTTGACCGAGTTCTGTGATCGGATCGATGACGCCGTGGGCATAGGAGGGCGTTGAGCCGACCATGAGGATCGTGTCGGCCGTGACGGCGGCTCGCATCGCGGCGGGATCTGCGGCGAACGTGGCGGGATCGACGGGGACGAGCGTCTTGGCGAGGCCGAAGTAGGCGGCGGCTTTGTGAAACGCGGCGTGGGCGGTCGTTGGCAGCAGGATCGTCGGGTTGCTGACCTCGGGACGGTGCGCGCGCGCCCAATCACGGGCGGACTTGACGGCGCAGAGGATCGATTCGGTGCCGCCGCTGGTGAAGCTCCCGACCGTCTCTGCGGGGCCGCGAAGGTGACGCGCGACCATGTTCACGACGTCGCTCTCGAGGCGGCGCAGGCTTGGAAACGCGGTCGGATCGAGCCCGTTTTCCGAGAGGAACGCGGTGTATGCTTGCTTGCCGACACGCTCAGCGCTGCGGCCCGCGTCGTAGACGTAGGCGAACGCCTGGCCGGTGCGCCAGTCCAGGTCGTCCGAGCGCATCGCTTCGAGGCGGCCAAGCACGTCTTCGACCGCAGCGCCGGTGGTCGGAATCCCATCGACGACGGCACCGTCGGCGGTGGGCGCCGGGTTTTTGACCGCGGCGGCGGCGACGGTTGCTGGGTTCAGTGTGACGTTCGGGCGAATCATCGGGCGCTCCAGTGGCAACGGGTTGACCGCGTTTACGACCGCGGCGAGCAGCCTTTTCGCCTAATCTGAAACTCGATGTCAAGTATTTTGATACTCAGTCTCGTTTTATGAGTTCTTCTTGGAGATCTCTTTGGTCGGCCGGCACGGTGACGATGCACCCGTCCTCGACACGGCATGCCGCGAGCGCTCCGCCCCAGACACAGCCACCATCGAGCGCCACCCAACCGGGTCCCTGGCGCACGCCGAGCGTCGCCCAATGCCCGAAAGCGACGGTGTTGTCGCCCGCTTCAAGCTGACCGGGATTGCGATTCGCCGCCCGCACATCGAACCATGGCGTCGTCCCCGCGGGGCGCTCTTCGGCCGGCCCCTTGAACGTCAGGTCGAGCGCTCCGTCGTCGTCGACGATTCGCAGCTGGGTGAACACGTTGAGGCCAAACGCAAAGCGGTCCGGCGCGGCGGGATCCACGTCCCGCACGCCCCAGCCGGCCGGCCCGTGCTTCTTCTTCGGTCGCCACGTCTTCAGCGCGTCGATCCAGCCATCGGAGCCAAGCACGCCCTCGATCTCCCGCGCTCGCCGGGCGGCCACCTCCAGCGACCATGACGGCAGCAGGCCGGCGTGAACCATGACGACTCCGCGGCCGGCGTGCAGCATCGGTCGCGCCCGCAACCAGCCGAGCAGCTCATCGCGATCGGGGGCCTCGAGGATGGCGGCCAGGGTGTCGAAGCGGCGCAGCTTCCGGGTGCCGGCAGCGCACGCAAAAAGGCCCAACTCGTGGTTGCCAAGCACCGCCTTGACGCAACGGTCGTGGGCGACCGCCCAACGCAAGACCTCAAGCGACCCGTGGCCGCGATTGACGAGATCGCCGACAAACCAGACCTCATCGCGGTCGGCGTCAAAGTCGACCCTGGCGAGCAGGTTGAGCAGGCTGAAGTAGCAGCCCTGGACGTCGCCGATGACCCACGTGCTCACCTTCTCTCCCCGACAACGGCGTTGATGGCGGCGGCGAGCAAGTCGGGTCGCGCGGGCGGCACAAAATGCACACCGGGGGCGTGGGTCAGCGTCTCACGCAGGGCCGGGATGTCGGAAGCCACGATGCATGTTCGCACGGCGCGGGCTTCGACCGCGACCAGCCCGAGGGTCTCGATGCGGCTCGGGATGACCACGACGGTGGCTCGTTTCATCGCATCAAGCAGCTCGTCTCGACGCATCCACCCGACGAAATCGACGCGCTCGGCGACGGCGGCCGGCCACCTTTGACGCCACTTTCGCTGCCAACGGCGCTCGCCCTTGGGGTTATCCGGGATCCCACCGGCCACGACGAACCGGATGTTTTCATGGTGCGGGAGCACGTCGGCGATCGCTTCGAAGAGGTCGGCGGTGCCCTTGATATCGGCAAAACGGCCCGCGTAGAGCACGGTTTTCGATACGCCGGTGCCGCCGTCGCCGTTCATTGCCTTCTCCTTTGTCGCGACGTTGGGCATGTCGACGAGGGCGTCGGGGGCGAGAGGGCGAATGCGGAGGCGCTCAGCAACGGATGGATACATCTTGGCAACGGCTGCAGCGGCGGATCGGCTGGGCACCACGACACGGGTCGCGGCGGCGATGGCGGAACGTTCGGCGCGCAGGCTTGCGGTTGGCTCGTCCAGCCCGCGGGCGGCGTCGAGGTCGGCTTGGAGCACATGCACGTAGACATCGGGGGCAGGCAGGGACAGGCGCGCCGCTATGGCGGCAGCGAACGGCCAGAGCATGGCGTGATGGACGACGACGGCGGACGGCCCGGCCTGCACGGCAAAAGCGTGTGCTGCGTCGAGGTGGTCGGGATGATCGATACGCACAACGTTAGCGTCGCCAAGGACGTCTTTCGTGGGCTCCGTTTGGGCCCCGTCGCGACGGTGCGCGCGCCATCCGTCGAAGCTGACGACAAGGGGCCTGTGTTCGGCGCGGATCAGCGCGGCGACAGCGACCGAGATGCCGCCGTTGACGCGCGGGGCCAGGTCGCGGGTGACGTGCAGGACAGAATCGGGCAACGCGAGCGCGGCAAGCCAGCGAGGTGGCTGCCCACCGACGACCGCGAAACGCTCGGAGGTCATCAATTCGGCGACGGTGCCGCCGAGAAAGGCGAGCGGTCCGGCGGCGGGCATCTGACTGACGTGGCACGCGACGGCGGCCTGTTTGACGGCCGCGACGGCGCGAATGTCGACGCGCACGTCGCTTTGGGATGCGGCGACCCCGACTTCTGTCACGCAAGGATCGAGCAGAGCTGGTGCGAACCGGGCGATGGTCGCGCGAACGCTGGCGAGCTGCCCGGGCGCGAATGCAGCTTCGAGGATCGGGACGTCACAGCCGTCGAGCGGGGACACGAGCCCGCGCGCCGCGTCGCGAACGAAGCGACACAAGACCGTGTGGTCGATGTGGCCATAGCCACCGTCGGGTCCGAGACCGACAATAACGTCCGGGGCGAGCTCATGTAGACGCGCACGAAGCGCTGCAATGGCCTGATCTGAATCGAGATTAGCGAGACCCCCGTCGGACCAGCCCATGAACTCGGGCACGTTTGCGCCGAGCACCTGACAAGACGCCGACAGTTCGGCCCGGCGGAGAGCGGCCGCGTCTGCTACGCCGCGTTTTCCATGGATCCAGCCGGCCTCTCCGCTTGTGGCAGCGAGCACCGTGACCGTGTGGCCGCGACGCGCGAACACGGCGAGCGTGCCACCGAGCGCCCAGGCTTCGTCATCGGGGTGCGCGACGATCGCGACAACATGCCGCGGGCCGCGCGCTTCCACGCCGTCTTCTGCGGAGTTGTGCACCGGTCAATAGAGGGCGGGTCGCAGGGGCATCGACGCGCAGATCTCCGCCTCGATGTCGAGCAGGTCGGGCAGCCGAGCCTCGATGGTCGGCGCGTCGAAATAACGCGCAGCGAGGTCGAGAAAGAGCACGTGATGACGCGCCTCGGAACGGACGAAAGCGGTGTAGAAGTCGCGCATCTCCCCGGCGGGCAGCCCCTCGGCGAGGATGCGGAAACGTTCGCAACCGCGCGCCTCAATAATCGAGAAAAGCAGCAGGCGATCGACCAGGTACTCGCCGACATCGACCTTGCGCATCGCCGACCGCACCTTGTTCATGTAGCCGCTGTTGCCGCCGGAGTGGTCGAAACCAAGCGCCGCGCCACGGTCGACGAGAACGGCATGGACCTGGCTGAAATGCTCAAGCTCCTCGCGGGCGTGTTCGATCATCGCGTCGACGAGGTCGGGCTTGTCGGGATGGTGAACCGCCAGCTGCAGCGCCGATTGGCTGACCTTTCGTTCGTTGTGTGCGTGGTCGGCGAGGAACGCGTCGAAGTTGGCCGTCGCGATGTCGAGCCACTCGCGCGGTGTGCGGTAGCGAAGCTTGAGCATGGGGCACCCCTTTCCAACACCGCTTAAGTAAGGGCTCGGACGATGTAGTTGCCACCCATGACGAGCAACCCGATGAGCACGATCCTGCGAAAGCGATCCTGGTCGATGCGTCCGCTGAGCAGGTGCCCGAAGAAACCGCCGGCGAGCAAAGCGGGCAAGAGCGTGAGGTTGGTCTGGAAGGTGGCGGCGGTGACGACGCCGGTCGCCGCGAAGCCGATGAGCGACAGCACGCCGGTCGTCAGGAAGATCGCCTGGAGGTTGCCGCGGAAGGTGTCCTTGGGCCACGCGCGACCGGTTGCGTAGACCAGAATGGGCGGGCCTGCGGTCGAGAACGCGCCGCTCAACATGCCGCCCGTGAGCCCGGCGACGGGTCCCCACCGCGACGACATGCCGGTGCTGCCACGGCCGCCCAGCAAGCTCCAGGTGCCGTGGGAGACGAGGATGATACCGAGGGCGAGCTTGACCCAGCGCGCCGGAACGTTGTGCAGCAAGTACACGCCCATGGGTACGCCAACAACGGCCGCGAGCAGCACGCCCGCGACTTCGCGCCACTGGACATGCCGCCAGAGCCGAATCGCGAGCGCTACAGGAACGACGATGCCGAAGACCGCGGACACACCGACGGCCGTTTGCAGCTCCCAGACCAGCGGCAAAAACGCCATCGCCACAAGGCTGCCGCCGAATCCAGCGGTGCCCTGGACGAGCCCGGAGAGCACGAAGACGGCGAACGGAACCAGCTCGACGGGACCCAACATCGCCGGGAGCCTACGCCTGCCGCGCGCGTTCGGATAGCCGGACCCAGGTTTTCAAAGACCGTCGCGCTAAAGCTCGATAGGGCCGGGCGAAGGCGGGATGTAGAGCTGGGTGTCGCTGGCGCGATTTGATTGGTTGCCCCAGAGCACGTTGCGCCCGAGCTTGGTCGCGATCCCAGCCTGTTGAACGAGGCCGAACAGCGAGCTGGTGACCGCGCACTGGTCCACGCTGGCGTTGCCCTTGCCGTCGAGAAGGATGCCAGCTCGGGCCTGGTTGACGGCGATGGTGGAGCGGATGAGGACGTCGGTTGGACTGTGCACGAGGATGCCGTCGGCGAGCTTGACGTAGACCGAGCCGCCGGGACCGGGGCGCTCATACTGGGACGCGACGGTGCTGGCGATGACCGAGCCGACCACGCTGCCGGACACGCCGGTCAGCGCCATGCCGGCCGTGTGGTTTTGACGCGCGAGGCAGCCGACCACATCCACGCGCTGGGGACCGCGAAATGCAGAGATACCGATACCCTCGAGGTTGGCGACGACTCCAGTGGGGGCGCCGGGTCGGGCGGTCACGTTCCCCGGCGCGGTTTTTTCAACGATGGTGCCGACAACGACGGTCGTGGTGTTGTCGGGGCCAAGGGCGTGAATGCCCGCGATGCGGCTGTCGACGACGTGGCTGCCCTGGACGATGAGGCGACCGCCGTGAGCGGCGACCATGCCCATGCCGAGCCCCTTGCTGCCGGCGCGAGTGGCCTCGACAAGCAGCCCCGAAACGGCCAGGGAGCTGCCGGGAAAACGCACCACCGCGCCGATCTGGCGGTTATCGACGAAGCGTCCACCGAGCAGGCGGGCGTTGCCGCCAGCGATGACGGAGAGGCCGCCGCCTCCGCGGCCCGAGGGCGAAGGTCGGGTGCCATCGACGTGAACCCGTCGCGCGACAAGACGCGATCCCGGACGCTGCACCTGGATCGCGTTGGTGCGGTTGTCGCGCAGGCGCCAGCGTTGAATCGTCGCCCGAGCCCCCTGGTCGATCGCGACCCCGAGCCCGCCGTTGGGCACGTACTTGGAGCCGCGCGTGCCGTCGACAACCACGTCTTCGCCCGTCAGCGCGCTGTTGGCGAAGACGAGAATCCCGCTGGCGCGCGCGTCGTGCACCCGGGAGTTGCGCAGATTCAGGGTCGCTCCGGCTGAAGCGGCGGCGCCGATGCCGCCCTGGCCGCTCAGCTCCTCGGGGCGGGTCGCCGTAATCGTAACAAAACGGGCGTCAGCGTGCGTGCCGGTAGCTTCCAGCGCCAGACCGATGTGACGGGCGTCGTGCACGCGAAGCGAGCGCACTTTTGCCCGCGCCCCGTTGGCGACGAGCACGCCCCCGCTGCCACCCGTGAAAAGCTGCGCGCTGCCGATTTCGTCGACGATCACGCCGTAAAGCAAGCCGTCGGCCGTGGGTCCAGCCAAGGCCACACCGAACGGTCGGGCCTTGTGGACGCGGACACCCCGCAGGTCGGCAGGCGGACCGACCGACATGATCCCGCCGCCAAGGGATGCGGGACCGCTGGTGGGTCCGATGCGATCGATGACGACGCCGGTGGCGACCAACTTGGAGTCTTCGTGCTCAAGCCGGATACCGTCGGCCGGCATGCGGGTGATGCGCACGCTCTGCAGGTCGACGAGCGCCTGGAAGCCCGAAACCCCGGTGGCGTTGAAGTTGAACGGGTGGCGGCGTGTGTTGTCGATCAGCACGCTGCGGGCACGGACGCGAGAGCGCCGGTTTTGAACCCATATGCCGCTGAAGGTCAGGCATCTTGCCGGGGCCGCAGCCTTTCTCGGCGGTTTCGCACAGCCGGATGGTGCCGTCGGTGTTGGCGCAAAAACGGGTCTTGTCGAGGGCTGGGGGAGGATCGAGCCCGGGAGCACCCGCCGGGTGGCCGGGACCGCCGTCGCCGTGGTTGGTCAGCTCGGCGGTCATCCAGTCGGGGAGCTCGCCCGCCGGTCGGCATGAACCGTCGGGATGTGCGCGCCAGCTTCCGGCCGGACAGCCGGAGCCTTCGTCTTTGCAGCGCCGTCCGGTCGGCCAACACGTCGGGTCGTCGTCGCATGATTTCGGCCATTCGTCGGCGCACCAGGTCGGCACGCAATCGGCCGGGTTCGCGAAGACCGAGGTCGCGCATTCCGCTGGTCCGACGGGCACGCAGGTGTCGCTGCTGAAGTCGTAAAAAGCGCCGACCGGGCAGCACCCGTCGACAGTCGCCCGCGTCGCGTGGCAGCCGCTGGTCCCGTCGCTGGTGACGTCTTGCGCTGCGTCCTTGCTGGCTGAGGGCTCTTCGCCGCAGGCACAGACGGCGACCACGACTACAGCGCAGGCGAGCCGTCCGGTCCAAGGGGTCATCGACAGCTACCGAAACGCCGGACCATGCAGCCACCCAACCAGGGCATCGCGGCGCCCCGACGTGACGGGCGCGATCCGGTGAAGCTGAAAGGCCGCGAAGAGGATCAAGCTGCCTTGCGCGCGCATAGCGGCGGCCATGCCGGGATCGGTGCCCAGGTACTTTTGGTCGTAGAGCGCCAGCTGCAAGTCACCGCCGACGTAGGTGGCCGGGTCGCTCAGTTGGATCGAAAATGCGAGCTTGCGGGACGCGATCGGCGCGGTGTCGGTGCCGTTGTCGACGTGCCACGCAAACCCGTCGCCCGCTTCGTAGCGCATGACGTGCGGCGGGTCGTCGTCGTGAAAGCCGTCGATATCGAACTGGAAGACCGCGGCACCGAGGGTCATCGCGTCGGACTGGAGACGCGCGACGAAGGCCGGATCGAGGCGGTCGTTGATTCGGCAGCTGCGCACGGTGTCGTCGGCGATGTTGACCGGTTCGCCGATTGTTTCTGCCCTGGCTGGACTTCGTGATGGCCGTGCGATGCGGCCGTCTTGCCATCCGTCGGGCGGCAGCGCGCCAAGAAGCTGTGCGCAGGTCGCGGGATCGAGGAAGGGCACGCAAACGACGCGCGCTGTAGGGCTGGCTTGCACTTTCGCAGCTTATTCTTCGAGCAACCGCTGCACGTCAAGCGACCATTCGTCCAGCGCGGCCTGGGTGCGCATTGCGGATACCTGGCTATGCACGCTGAGCACACCGTCGACCACGACAAGCAGCTTGGAGCCGCGTTCGCCCTGCTTGAAGAGCATCTGGCCCGGCGACAGCTCGATCCGCCGCATCGAGCCCATGAGGGCATCGAGCTCGCTGGGGGGCAGGGCATTGATCGCGCGGTTTTGCCGAAGCGTACGCTCCAGGTCGGCGCGCTACCCTCACGCCGAGCACCGAACTGACTGCGGCGACGTAGGGAAGTTTCAGGTCAGGAATCATAAACACCGTTACCGCGCACAGCGTTGCGAGGCAAGCAGGAAACTGAACGGGAGCGATGCGCTGCGGTAGGCTCGGCGCGTGAATAAGCTTACGCCCCAGCCGCCGGGTCCGCAGGGCCCGATGTCCGTGACCCCTCCCACGTTCTTGCGACGCAAAGGTCCACTCGCCGTAGTAGGCATTGCGCTGGCCCTGTTGGTCGCGATCGCCGGACCCGCCGACCCGAAGATCGCGAGCATGGCGGCGGTCGCGGTGCTGATGGCGTGGTGGTGGGTCTTCGAGGTCGTGCCGATCCCGGTGACGTCGCTGTTGCCGCTGGCGTTGCTGCCGGCGCTCGACATCCAGGCGCTCAAACCGGTCGCGTCGGCGTATGGCAAGCCGGTGATCTTTCTGTTCCTCGGTGGCCTGATGCTCGCCATGGGGCTGTCGCGCTGCGGACTCGATCGACGCCTCGCGCTGCTGATTGTACGCGCCATCGGCAGCCGTCCGTCGCGCCTCGTGCTCGGCTTCATGACCGCGACCGGCCTGCTGTCGATGTGGATCAGCAACACGGCGTCGGTGATGGTGATGTTGCCGATCGCGATGAGCGTGCTCCACGAAGCGCGCAACCGCGGCGCCTCGGACGGAGACGTCGCGACGATCGGTACCGCGACGATGTTGGGCATCGCCTACGCCGGCAACATCGGGGGCATGGCCACGCCGATCGGGACACCGCCCAACCTGGTGTTCGTGCAGATGATGGCCAAGCTGTTCCCAGCGGCGCCCGCTGTGTCGTTCGCCAACTGGATGATGCTGGCCGTGCCGATGGTGGCGGTGTTCACCCTGATCGGCTGGCTGCTGCTGACGCGCGTGCTCTTCCGGCTGCCCGATGTGCCCATGATGGGCGACAGCGACGCGATCAGACAAGCGGTGGCGAGCCTCGGTTCGTGGCGCCGCGATGAGCTGGTGACCGGCGCCGTTTTCGCAACAACAGCTCTACTTTGGATGACCGGCGCCGACCTGCGGCTGGGAGACGGAGCGACGATCCCCGGCTGGCGGTCGATGTTTGAGCTCAAGAGCTTCGGCGACGCGTCCGTGGCGGTGGCGGCGGCGACCTTGTTGTTTGTGCTGCCAAGCGCGGAAAGACGCGGCGAAGCGCTGATGGACTGGGCGACGGCGCGCGAGCTTCCCTGGGGCCTGCTGCTGCTTTTCGGTGGTGGATTCGCGCTCGCAGGCGGCTTCAAGGTGTCGGGCCTGTCCGCCGCCATCGGGACCGCAGTTGCAGGCCTGTCTGGACTTCATCCCATCGCGCTCGTGGTCATCGTCTGCCTGGTCCTGACATTCACCACCGAGCTCACCAGCAACACCGCAACGACGACCCTGGTGCTGCCGATCCTCGCCAAGGCCGCACCGGCGCTCGGCCTGGATCCCCGCACGCTGATGGTTCCCGCTACCCTGTCAGCGTCCTGCGCGTTCATGATGCCGGTCGCGACGCCGCCCAACGCCATCGTCTTTGGCTCCGGCTACATCCGCATCGGGCAGATGGTGCGCGCGGGCATCGTGTTCAACGTCGTTGGGGTGGTGATCATCGCCACGTTATTCGCGCTGCTGGGCCCGACCGCCCTCGGCATGGAGCTCGATGTCGTACCCGCGTGGGCGCTGGGCAATTAGGAGCCGCTTTCAAGCTGGCGAAATAGGCGAACATGTGTGCGCGCGGTGGGATCTGCGCCCTTTTTGCGGTATGTCGCGGGCGTGGACCTGCGCTTCTCCGACGCCGATCGCGCCTTTCGTGACCAAGCCCGCGCTTGGCTTGCCGAAAACGTGCCGTCGCCAGCGCTGCCATCGGGCGACACGGACGAAGGGTTCGCCGCGCACCGCACGTTCGAAAAACACCTCTTCGACGAAGGCTGGGCGGTCGTCTCGTGGCCCGAAAACTACGGTGGCCGCGGCGCATCGTTGACCCAATGGCTGATCTTCGAAGAGGAGTACTGGCGCGCTGGCGGGCCGAGCCGCGTCGCCCAAAACGGCATCTTCCTGCTGGCCCCCGCGCTGTTTCACTACGGCACCGACGATCAAAAAGAGCGGCTGCTGGCACCGATGGCGCGCGCCGATGTGGTGTGGGCGCAGGCCTGGTCCGAGCCGGGCGCCGGCAGCGACCTCGCCGCCGTCAAGTCGTGGGCCGAACGCGACGATGAAGCGGGTGGGTGGCGGCTTTTCGGGCAAAAAACGTGGTGCACGCGAGCGGCGTGGTGCGATCGGGTCTTCGGTCTGTTCCGCACCGACCGCTCTGCCAGTCGGCACGCGGGGCTCACATACTTCATGTGCGACGTGCATCAGCCCGGCGTGCGGATTCAACCTTTCGCACGTCTCGACGGCGACATGGGGTTTGCCGAGGTCTTCTTCGACGGCGCGTTTGTGCCCGACGCCGACATCCTCGGTGATGTAGGCCAGGGTTGGTCGGTCGCGATGGCCACAACAAGCAGCGAACGCGGCCTGTCCCTGCGAAGTCCCGGTCGTTTTCTAGCAGCCGCAGATCGCCTCGCCGACCTCTGGCGCGAGCGACGCAACACAGCCGATCCCGCTCTCGTCCATGACGTTTCGAGCGCCCTGATCGACGCCGCCGCGTACCGCTGGCACACCTACGCAACCGCCGCGCGCATGGCATCCGGCGACGCGATCGGCGCCGAAGCCAGCCTGTCCAAGCTCTTCTGGTCGCAGATGGACCTGCACATCACCGAAACCGCGATGAAGCTGCTCGGGGAAGACGCCGACCTCGACACGGGTTGGGGTAAAGCCTTCCAGTTCGCGCTCGCCGGGCCGATCTACGCGGGCACCAACGAGATTCAACGCAACATCATCGGTCGTCGGGTGCTCGGCCTGCCCCGCGAAAAGCGCCGCTGAAACCCGCCGACCCTCTTCCACCAAACCGCCACCGCCATGCATTTCGCGTTCACAGAAGAGCAACAAGGCCTGCGCGAAGTGTTGGCGTCGATGCTCGCCGATCGTTGCACAGCCGACGCGGTTCGCGCCGCCGGACCGACATGCGAGGTCGAGGTAGCCGGGCTGCGTGAAGAGCTCGACGGACTCGGCGTGCTCACCCTCGCGCACCCCGAAGCCGCCGGCGGTTTGGGGCTGGGCCTGCTCGAATCGGCCATCGTGCTGGACGAATTGGGCTATGCCGGCGCTTCCGGCCCATGGATCCGGGAGGTCGGCGTGGACATCCCGCTTGGCGACGCCGGTGATGAAGCGGACGACGATGATGAAGCGGACGACAATAATGAGGCGGACGACAATAATGAAGCGGAAGACGACGAACTGAACCGCGGCGCAACCGCAACCGCTGCGTTCCTGTGCGGACTGGCACGCCGTATGCTCGACATGGCCGTAACGCATGTGTCCGCCCGCGAACAATTCGGACGCCCCATCGGCAGCTTCCAGGCCGTCCAGCATCACCTCGTCGACGCGCGGCTCGCCCTGGAATTCGCGACCCCGCTCGTCTGGCGTGCCGCATGGTGCCTCGACAACGACCCGACCGAAGCCGCTGCCGCCGCGTCGATGGCCAAGCACCACGCCACACGGGCCGCTCGGATCGCTGCCCGCAAGTCGCTGCAATGCCACGGAGCGATGGGTTACGCCCACGAATACGACCTGCAGCTGTTCATGAAACGCGCGTGGAAGCTCGCGGCCAGTTTCGGCGATGAAGCCTTCCACCGCCGTCGCCTCGCGCGGCTGCTCGGACTCGTTTCGAACGTCTGAAAAGATTCGAATCCTGAACAACGGAGCCCGCTATGCCCCAGGCCTACATCGTCGACGCCGTTCGAAGCCCCGTTGGCCGCCGCCGCGGAGGCCTCGCCGCCGTCCACCCCGCCGACCTCGGCGCCCACCCAATCCGCGCGCTCCTCGACCGAACCGGCGTGGACCCTGGGGCCATCGACGACGTTATCTTCGGCTGCGTCGACACCATCGGACCGCAGGCCGGCGACATCGCGCGGACCTGCTGGCTCGTCGCAGGCGGCCCCGAACACGTGCCGGGCGTGACGATCGACCGGCAATGCGGCAGCAGCCAACAAGCCGTGCACTTCGCCGCCCAGGCCGTCATGTCGGGCACGCAGGACCTCGTCATCGCAGGCGGCGTCCAGAACATGTCGCAGATCCCCATCGCTTCCGCCATGATCTGCGCCAGCGACCTCGGCCACAGCGACCCCTTCACGACCAGCCCGGGCTGGGTCGACCGCTACGGCGCAGAGCCCCTGTCACAATTCAAGTCCGCCGAGACGATCGCCCACAAGTGGGGCTGCAGCCGCCAAGACATGGAAGCGTTCGCCCTGACCAGCCACGAGCGCGCCATCGCAGCGATCGACAACGGTCACTTCGCTGGCGAGATCGCGCCGCTGGGCGATGTCGAACATGACGAAGGCCCGCGCCGCGGCACCACGCTCGAGAAGATGGCCGGCCTGCGCACGATCATGCCCGGAGGCAGCGTCACCGCAGCGGTGAGCAGCCAAATCTCCGACGGCGCCGCGGCCTTGCTCATCGCGTCGGAAGAGGCGGTCAAGACGCACAACCTCACGCCGATCGCGCGCATCCACCACCTGAGCGTGCGCGCGGCCGACCCGGTCTGGATGCTCACCGCCCCCATTGCCGCAACACGTCGCGCGCTCGAAAAAACAGGTCTGACGCTGCACGACATCGACATCGTCGAGATCAACGAGGCGTTCGCGTCGGTCGTGCTGGCGTGGGCCAAAGAACTGGACGCAGACCTGCAACGCGTCAACGTCAACGGCGGCGCCATCGCCCTGGGCCACCCGCTCGGAGCAACCGGCGCGCGCTTGATGACCACAATGGTCCACGAATTGCGGCGACGCGGCGGGCGTTATGGGCTTCAAACCATGTGCGAGGGCGGCGGCCAGGCCAACGTCACAATCATCGAAAGACTGTGACCCACGGCGGACGTCTCGCTCCTCAATCCGTTCCGAGGACGTCCCGATGACCGCTTCCACTCAAACCGCGCTTGTCTGCGCCTCGATCATCGCAGCATTGGCCATCATGGCGGCGCCCGGCGCGGCATCGGCGCAAGGCCAGGCCGGCATCTATCCGACCCTCGGACCCGCCGACGCGAAGGTGACCATCGTCATCTTCAGCGACTTCCAGTGCCCCTTTTGCAAGCGCGCTGCGCCGACCGTTCACCAGCTCAGCCGCGAGTATCCCGCCGACGTCCGCTTCATCTTCGTCAACCAGCCGCTGTCCTTTCACAAGCAAGCCGCGCCCGCCGCCCGTGCCGGCCTTGCAGCCCATCGGCAAGGCGCTTTTTGGCCGATGCACGACAAGATGATGGCCAACCAGAACCAGCTGCGTCGCGCCGCGTACCTGAAGTGGGCGCGCGAGCTTGGCCTGAACGTGCAACGCTTCGCCAGGGACATGGCGAGCATGGCCATCACGGACCGGATTGAGCGCGATCGGGGCCTCGCCGCCGCGCTGCGCATGACCGGCACACCCGGCTTTCTCATCAATGGTCGCAAGCTCTCAGGCGCCCACCCTGTGGCCAAGTTCCGCACGTTGATCGACGACGAGCTCGCCTCCTGCCAACACGCGGTCAGCACCGGACTCGAAGGTGACGCGCTGCACGCCGACCGGGTGCGCCGCAACAACGCCGCGATCGCGACGACGTACATCAAGCACATGATCGACCTCGAACGGCCACCGCTGCCCAAACCAGCCCCGCGCCGTGCGAGACGCGCGATCTCAAAGACCCGTTGGCGCCTGCAGCATCGGCAGACCGACGGCGTCTTCGGCGGCAAGAATCCACTGGTGACGGTGGTTGTGTTCACCGACTACGAGTGTCCGTTCTGCCGCCGGGTCGAGCCGACGTTGGCCGCGCTGGTCGACCGCTACGGCGCCGATCTCCAGGTGCGCATCAAGCACTACCCGCTGTCTTTTCACCGCAACGCCAAGCTCGCCGCCAAGTCGGCAATCTGCGCCCAGAAACAGGGCAAGTTCGCGGCGATGCACAACGACCTGTTCGCCAACCAACGCTCCCTCAAACGCGCCCAGATCATCGCGCGCGCCGCCAAACTCGGCCTTAACCTCAAGCGCCTTTCGCGCTGCCTGGACAGCTCGTCCGCGACCGCAGCCCTCGCCCAACACCAGGCCGACGTGCGTATGGCCGGCGTGCGTGGGACGCCCAATTCCTTCGTGAACGGCCGCAAGATCGGTGGCGCGATGCCGTTTTCCACGTTCGAAGCGGTGGTCAAAGAAGAGCTTGCCATCGCCCGCGGCATGATCAAGGCGCACATGACCAACCGCGCCAACCTGCACGGTGTCTTGCAAAAGAGAGCGCGCTCAGCCGTCGTCGGCCCGTCGTTGAACGGTCCCAAGGTCACGTTCCAGACCGCTGGTCGGCCGTTTCTCGGCAACGCCGCCGCCAAGCAAGCCGCCGTGGTCGTGTTTTACGAGCTCGCGTGCCCGTTCTGTCTGCGCCTCGCGCCCCACCTCGACGACCTGGTCAGCCTGCGTCCCGATGTGAAGATCGCCCTGCTGAGCTACCCGCTGTCGAGCACATGCAACGCCAAGGTCAGCATCGACATGCACCCTGCGGCCTGTCCCGCGGCCCGTTGGGCAGAAGCCGCGCACAACCAGGGCAAGTTCGCCGCGTTCCTCAAGGCCGCTCACGCCCACGGGACCTTCCGCGTTCCTCATCAGCGCTCTTCGAAAAAACGGGCGGCGCGGTTGCGCGAGAAATTCCGAAGTGTCGCCAACGACGCCGGCCTCAATGTCCGCCGAGCCGCCCGCTACGCGCGGTCCAGCCGTGCTTCGGACGCCGTCACGGGCGATGTGCGGCAGGCGGTGAACGCCAAGGTCAAGGGCACACCGACGATCTTCGTCAACGGCCAGCTCTACAAAGGCCCGCGCACCGCCGAGTCGATCGCCAGCTTGATCCCGCCGCCGCCGTTGGGTTGGAAGAAGCCGAAAAAAGCCGCCGGCGAGCCCACGGTCCGCAAGAAGAAGAAGCGACGAAGACGCCACCGCAAGCGCAAATGAGCCACAGATAGCTCAAGCAAGGCCCGCGCGCGATCGCAGGTCCCCGGAAAGGTCAGCCCTTGTGCAGCTCGAGCGCCTGCCGTGGACAGCGCCTCACCGCGGCTTCCAACTTCTCGGTCAGCGCCTCGGTGATCTTGTCTTCGTAGACGTGCAATTCGTCCTTGTCGTCAACGAAGAAGACCTCCGGGCAGCAATCCATGCACACCATATTGGCTTCGCAGAGCTCGTAGTCGACCGCAATCTTCATGCTGCACTCCCCGCGCCGGTTCCCGCATCGAGCGCCGCGCGCATGTCCAGGGCGATATCTTCGATCATGTCTTCCTGGCCGCCGACCGTCTTGCGACGCCCCGCCTCGACGAGGATGTCGCGACTGGAGAGGCCATATTTGTCAGCGGCCCGCTTGGCGAACAGCAGAAACGACGAGTAGACGCCGGCGTAACCGAGCACGAGCGCGTCGCGATCGATGCGAACCGGCACGTCCATCATCGGGTAGACGAGATCCTCGGCGACGTCCTGCACGCCGTACAGGTCGATGCCTGTATCGGCACCAAGGCGGTTGAGGACGGCGATCATCACCTCGGTCGGGGTGTTTCCGGCACCCGCACCCAGCCCCGCGCACGCGGTATCGATCCGCACCGCGCCGGCTTGGACAGCGGCGAGTGAGTTGGCCACGCCCATGGCGAGGTTGTGATGGCCGTGGAATCCGACCTCGGTTTGGGGGCGTAGGCCCTCGCGCAACGCGGTAATTCGCGCCGTCACGCCGTCGGGCAGCAAGAAGCCAGCGGAGTCGGTGCAGTACACACAATGCGCGCCGAAATCTTCCATGATCCTGGCCTGTCGCAGCAGCTCCTCGGGCGAAGCCATGTGCGCCATCATCAGGAAGCCAACCGTGTCGACGCCAAGGTCGCGCGACATCGCGATGTGCTGAACGGATACATCGGCCTCGGTGCAATGGGTCGCCACGCGCAAACAGCCAACGCCGGCGTCGACCGCCATCTTGAGGTCGTCAACGGTGCCGATCCCGGGCAACGTCAGCGCCGAAATCGTCGCGTTCTTCATGCGTGGGCAGACCGCGCGCAGGTACTCCTCGTCGGTGTGCAGGCCAAACCCGTAGTTGATCGACGAACCCGCCAACCCGTCGCCGTGCGTCACCTCGATGAGCGGCATCCCAGCGGCGTCGAGCGCTTCGGCCACCCGCACCATCTCGTCGGTCGTGATCTGGTGGCGCTTGGGGTGCATCCCGTCGCGCAGCGCCATCTCGTGCACGATGACTTTGCGTCCTTGAATGCTCATGCCATCTCCATCGCGAGAAGCTCGCCGGTGCGCAAGGCAGCGGCCGTCATGATGTCCAGGTTGCCCGCGTATTCGGGCAGAAAGTCGCCCGCGCCGGCCACCTCGAGGAACGTCGAGACGCGCTTGCCATCGAACACGGGGCCATTCTTGAGCCGGTAGCCGGGGACGTAGCGTTGGACCTCTTCGATCATCGCGTGGATCGACGCTGTGATGGCTTCCTGGTCGGGTTCGTCAGCGGTCAGGCAGTGGATCGTGTCGCGCATGATGAGCGGCGGTTCGGCGGGGTTGATGACGATGATCGCCTTGCCTTTCATGGCACCGCCGACCGCTTCGACACCGGCGCGTGTGGTCCGGGTGAACTCGTCGATGTTGTTGCGGGTGCCCGGGCCGATGCTGCGGCTGGCGACGGTCGCGACGATCTCGGCGTAATCGACGGCTTGTACGCGACTGACGGCCGCCACGATGGGGATCGTCGCCTGGCCTCCGCAGCTGACCATGTTCAGGTTGCGCGCCCCCTCGGCGACAGCAGCTTTGAGGTTGACCGGCGGCACACAGTACGGTCCGATCGCGGCAGGGGTGAGGTCGACGACGGTCACACCGAGCTCGGCAAGCTTGCGATCGTTGGCCAGGTGGACCTTCGCGCTGGTGGCGTCGAACGCGATCTTGATGTCGTCTGCAGCGATATGAGGCAGGAGGCCGTCGATGCCCGCGTGGGTCGTCTTCACGCCGTGCTCGCGGGCGATGCGCAAGCCCTCGCTGTTTTCGTAGATGCCGACGCTCCACACCGGCTCGATCACGTCGCTGCGCAGCGCCTTGAGCAGCAGATCGGTGCCGATATTGCCCGGCCCGATGATCGCCGCCTTTATCTTGCCCATGTGGTTGTCCTCTCTTCGAAATTGTCGCCCATCGCGGTCGGGGAACTGGTCGCCAAGATCCGGCGATTGCTAGACAAAACGCACGTCCACCGAGCCCACGCCGCCGATCTCGCAGCGCATGACGTCACCGGCCTCGACGGGCTCGAGCGGCACCAGCGAGCCGGACAAGATCACCTCGCCAGCGCGCAGGGGGATGCCGAATTCGCCGAGCGTATTGGCCAGCCATGCAACACAGCCTTGCGGCGAGCCGATGTTCGACGCCGTTCCAAGCCCGGTGCTAAGCAGCTCGCCGTTCTTGAACACGCGCATCGAGCAGCTCGTCAGGTCGCAGTCATAGGGCCCGACGCCGCTTTCGCCGATCACGAACAGACCGCTGCTGGCGTTGTCCGCGACCGTGTCCTCGATGCGGATGCGCCAGTTGTCGACGCGCGAATCCACGACCTCGAAACACGCGTACACCTTGTCGGTCGCAGCGAGCACATCAGCGCCGGTCACACCCGGACCCTGCAGGTCATCCTTGAGCACAAACGCGAGTTCGCCCTCTGCGCGCGGTTGGATGAGATGCTCTGAAATCGGCATGTCGACGCCGGTGCGCATCGCGTCGGTCAGGTAGCCAAAATCGGGCTGGCGAACATCGAGCATGTCCTGCACAGGCCGGCCGGTGACGCCGATCTTCTTGCCGACGAGCGCCTCACCGTCGGCTAAACGTCGCTCAAAGATGCGGCGCGAGACGTGATACGCGTCGTCGATCGTGATGTTTTCGTAGCGTTCAGTGAGGGGCGCCACGGTCGTTTTATTACGCAGGCAGTCGTAGAGCTCGTCGCCCGCCGCCTGGATTTGTTCGGGAGTCATGTCCGCCATCTACAACGCGCTGTGGTTCAAAGGGAACCCTTGATGAAGTCCACGGCGAGCCGATTGAACAGGTCGCGGTGCTCGACCATGACCCAGTGACCACATTCGCTGAGCGTGAGCACCTTTGTGTTCTTGCAGGCATCGCCGATGCGACGGGCCCCCGACGGCGGGCAGAACTGGTCGTCCATGCCCCACAAGCAGAAGATCGGGCAGGAAAGCTCGGCGAGACGGCCGGCGAGGTTGGGCACGCGACTTGTCGAAAACACGACCCTGGGCTGGCTCATCGCCACATCCAACCGCTCCTGGAGGGTGGCTTCGGTCAGCAGACTGGAGTCGAAAAGCTGCAGCTCGAAGACCTTGCGCATCGACTCGATCGTGATGCCGCCGGGGTCGAAAATGCAGCGCAACATCCGCCGAATACCGCGCATCTTCATAAAAACGTCGCGCTCTTCGAGGCCTCCGGGCGCCATCAGGACGAGCTTTGCGACGCGTTCACGGTGGTCGAGCGCGTACTGGATGCTCATCGCGCCGCCGAGGGAGTTGCCGACGAGCACACAGCGATCGATCGCGAGGACATCGAGCAGCCTGCCCAGCTTCTCGACCAGGTAGCTCAGCGTGTATTCGGCGTCTTCGGGTTTGCTGCTGTCGCCGTAGCCGATCGCGTCGGGGACGATGACGCGGATGCCGGCTTGGGCGAACACCGGGTAGTTGAGCTTGAAGTTGCTGTGCCCCGATGCGCCCGGTCCGCTGCCGTGCACGAAGACCACGACAGGTCCGTCACCGCTGCCATCGAAGCGCGGACCGCCGTCGCGATAGGCCATCTTCAGCTCGTCGCCCAGCTCGGCATGGAGCACCGGAAAACCGGTTGGATCAGTCACGTTGACTCCTGCGGTTCATGCCTTGGGGGCGCGTTTGGGCGGCATACCCGGTGGTGGAGCCGCGCGCTTGCCGATCAGGGCGGGCGGGTTGTGGCCCCACTCGCTGATCTGGTCGTACTCGGTGGGTTCCCAGCTCGCGTCGTCGATCACGCGCCCGCCCCAGCCGAATTCGAACTGAAAACCGGACGGCGCGTGCGCGTAGAAGCTGAACATGCGGTCATTGGGATGGCGGCCAAGCGCGTTGGCGAGGGGCAGTCGCGCCTTGAGCGTGCGATCGAAAGCCTTGCCGACCTCGTCGAAGTCGCGGGCCTCGACCATGAAGTGATGCAGCTTCTTTTCAGTCGGACCGCCAAACGCGAGCGAGTGGTGGCGGCCGTTGATGTGCCAGAAGGCGAGGTCGACCGGGAAGCCGAAGAAGGTGCAGCGGATGTGGTCGGAGAGCCGAAAGCCGAGCAGGTCGCTGTAAAAACGCGCGGATGCCTCACGGTCAGGTGCCGAAACCACGAGGTGGCCAAGGCCCATGTCATCGGTCACGAAGCCGCCGGGGACAAGGTCGGAGGCGAATGGTACGTCGCTGTTGGCCGGATCGAGCACGAATTCGAGCGGTGTGCCGGCGGGATCTGTGGCGCGGATGAGCTGGCTGACTTTGCGCGATGCGGCGGCCTCGGCGTCGCCATGTTCGACGGCAAACCCGGCGTGTTCGAGCTTGTTGCCGACCCCGTCGAGCGCGATTGGCGAGTCGACCTGCCAACCGACCGCGACGAGATCATCGGCGGGTCCCTCGGAGACGAAAAAGCGCGCGGCACGGCCGTCCATCCGACCGACAAACGCATCGCCCGAGTCTTCGACGAGCATCAACCCGAGCACACCGCCACAAAAACGGCGCCAGGCGTCGATATCGGCGACCTCAAACGCCAGGTAGGCGAGTTCTTGGATCATGGTTGTTTCGCTTTTTGGGGTTATCGGCCGCGCCAGGGCCCTCTTTGGACCGGGGCGGCAGACATTGGGCGCCCTAAATAAAGAAGTCGGTCGTGTGGCCGCCGAGCATGATGCGGCCGAGGTTGGCGGCTGGCGGCGATTGTTTGTTGGCGAAGTGGGCCTGGGCGGCGTGAATGTCGGCGAACGCGCGGTTGAGCGGGTGGTCGAGGAAGATGGCGCGACCGCCGGACTGCAAGAACAGCTCGTTGACGACGCGGCCGGCCTTTTGCACGGCGCGGCTGCTGTCGTGGCGCCAGCGGACCCGGTCACCGATGTTGAGCGGTTCGCCGGCTGCGACCTTGAGCGTCATCGCCTCGAAGTTGCGGTTGAGCACCAGCCCGATCTCGTCCAGCTCGGCGTGACAGCGCGCCGCGATCTCCTGGGCGTGCAGGTCTTCCTTCACCTTCTTGCCCTGCGCTTGGCTGACCCGCTGTGCGGCGACGTCGCAATAATCCTGCAAAGCCCGCGCCGCGATGCCGATCGCGGTGGTCGAAACGGAGCGCACGAAGACCTGACCGAAGGGCAGCTTGTACAGCGGTCCGGGGTTGGTTTCGTTGCCCGGCGACTCGCATTTGAAGCCATCGGCGAAGCGGTGTGTGCGGTGCTCGGGGACGAACACGTCGTCGACAACGATGTCCTTGCTGCCCGTGCCACGCAGGCCCGAGGTGTGCCAGACATCGACGATCTCGTAGTCCGCGCGCGGCAGCAGGAAGGTGCGCATGTCGGGCCGTTGACCTTCACCCCTGGGGGGCACAAAGCCGCCGAGAAAGATCCACTGGCAGTGATCGCAGCCGCTCGAAAACGACCAACGCCCGGAGAATCGGTAGCCGCCGTCGACGTGTTTGACCTTGCCGACCGGCATGTAGCTGCTTGAGATCAGCGCGCTGCCAGCGCCGTCCGCGCCCGGTTCACCCCAGACATCGCACTGTGCCTGTTCATCAAAAAGAGCGAGCTGCCACGCGTGCACCCCGACGACGCCGAGCACCCACGCGGTCGACGCGCAGGCCTTGGCGATCTCGATCTGCACGGCGAAGAACGTCCGAGGGTCGCGCTCAAGGCCGCCCCAACGTTCGGGCTGCAAGATGCGATAGAAGCCGGCTTCGACAAAATCGGCGACGGTTTCGGCCGGCAACATGCGGTCTTCACTTGTCTTGTTGGCGCGCTTGCGGAGCTTGGGTCCCAGCGCTCGGGCGCGCTCGATGAGCTCCCGGTCGAGGGCGTCGGGCCAGCTGGACATCGTGTCTCCATCGCTGCGATTGGGCGCCTCGGCATGGTTTGCCAAGGGCCACTAGAACGTGTTTCAATTCGTGCCACGAAACGGCATTCAAGTCTAGTCCGACCACCCCGAAACCTTCGTACGTGGAAGCCGCAAATGGGCCACTCCGAGCACGCCAGCTCCGCACCCTCAGCCGCCGACGGCGATACGGCCGCGATCAACCTCGAAACCATCGGCGCGATCGACACCTTCGTCAACGCGCGGATGGCCAGCTACAGCAACAGCGCCGGCGAGCGTCCGTGGTGGCTGCAGCGGGTCGCCGAGGACTATTTCAAGCGCGCCGATTCGATGTTCGTCGACTACACGATCGAGCAGTTGGTCGAGCAGATGGACGAGGCCGGCGTCGACAAGGCCGTGCTGTCGATCCAGGGCCACGACCCCGATCCCGAAGTGCTCAAGTTCTGCGAGGCGCACCCCGACCGGTTCAAGCTGGCCGTTTCGGTCGATCCCCGCCGCGGGATGCAGGCCCTCCGCGAGCTCACGGCGCTGCGCAACAACGAACCCCTCGCGCTCGCCCGTGTCGTGCCGTTCATGATCGGTCTGCCGCCGACGCACAACAGCTACTATCCGGTGTTCGCCAAGTGCTGCGAGCTGAACCTGCCGATCTCCTGCAACACCGGCATTCCAGGCCCGCCGGCACCGGGCAACACGCAGCACGTGATGCACCTCGACGAGATCTGCCTGTTCTTCCCCGAGCTGGTGCTCGTCATGGCCCACGGCGCCGATCCGTGGTGGCGCGAAGCGATCCGCCTGATGCTCAAATACAAAAACCTCTACCTGAAGACGTCCGCGTGGGCGCCCAAGTACCTGCCACCTGAGCTGCTCCAGTTCATGAACACGCGCGGCAAACGCAAGATCATCTGGGCGTCCGACCACCCGGTCCTGACCATGAAACGATGCGCCACCGAGGCGCGCGCGATGCAGCTGCGGCCCGGTGTCCTGCAACGATTTCTCCGCGACAACGCGCTCGCGGTCTTCTGGCCCGAGCTCGCGGCCTGAAAAACGGAATACGACATGACGATCCCGACCACCTGGCACCACGAGTGCGACGTTCTCGCCGTTGGCACCGGCCTTGGCGGCATCACGGCCGCGCTGGCCGCAAAGGACCACGGCGCCGACGTCATCATTGTCGAAAAATCCAAGAAACTTGGCGGTGTGTGCGCGTATTCGGGGGGCGAGGTGTTCGTCCCTTGCAACCACAAGATGGCCGAGGAGTCGCCCGACGATGAAGACGCCGCGTGGGCCTACATGGACTTCCTGGCCGGCGGATATGCCGACGAAAAGCTCGCGCGCAAGCTCTTCACGAAGGGCCGCGAGGTCGCTCGCTGGCTGGACGAGAACGCTGGAATTCGCTGGAAAACCATCAAGGGCTTCCCCGACTACCACTACCCGCACGCGCCCGGGACCATCGCCGCCGGTCGCTATCTCGAGGTCGAGCTTTTCGACGGCAAAACGCTGGGATCATGGCAGCGCAAGACCTACGCGATGTCGCCGCACATGCCGCCGGGGATCACCCACGACGAGCTCTTCGATTGGGGCAGCATCTCGTGCGCGCTGACATGGGACTACGCGACGATGGGCAAGCGCGTCGCCGCCGACCAACGAGGCTTCGGTCCCGGCATGATGGGCTGGTTTCTCAAGGCGGCGCTGATCGATCGCGGCATCCCGTGCTTCAACGGCACCGGGGTCAAGGAGCTCATCTCCGAAAACGGGCGCGTGATCGGCGTGGTTTGTGACGGCGAAGACGGTGACGATCTCAACATCCGCGCGCGCAAAGGCGTGGTGCTGGCGATCGGCGGCTACGACCACAACCCCGAGTTGGCCCGCAATTACGAGGGGCTGCCCGACTGGCAATCGGCCTGTCAGCCGTCGGTGCAAGGCGACAACTTCGTGCTCGGAGGCGAGGTCGGCGCGGCGTTCGCCGGGGTGCCCGCTTACAACCTCGGCATGTTCTTCGGCTACAAGATCCCGGGCGAGCAACACGACGGAGAGCAGCTCTGGCGGGCGTCTTGGGAAGGCGGCTACCCGCACGCGCTCTGGGTCAACGCCGACGGAAAGCGCTTTTGCGACGAGTCATTTTACCGCGAGTACCTGCCCAAAGTGCACTCTTGGGACGGCATCAAGCAGCGACATCCCAACTACCCGCCCTACCTCATCTTCGACGCCCAATATCGCGCAAAGTACTTCTTCGCGACGTTCTTGCCGGGTCAGCCCATCCCCGACGCGATGATCGAGAAGGCCGATTCGCCACGCGAGCTGGCCGAAAAGCTGGGCATCAACGCCGACAACCTCGAGGCGACACTGGCGCGCTTCAACAGCTTCGCGGACACCGATACCGACCCGGATTTCGGGCGCGGGACGTACCCGTGGGCCGCGATGATGGTCGGCGACAAGACGCGCCCCAACCCGAACATGGGACCGGTCAACCAGGCGCCGTACTACGGCATCGAGCTCACGCCGGTCGGTGTCGGCATCAACGCGGTCGGCCTGCGCACCAACGACTTTGCCCAGGTGATGCATGTGCGCGGGCGACCGATCGATGGGCTCTACGCTTGCGGAAACTCGGCGGCAGCGCTCGACACCGGCGCCGGCTACCAGTCGGGGCTTTCGAACCTGCGCGGGATGACGTGGGGCTTTGTCGCGGGCCAACATGCCGCGCAATCTTGAATTCCTGACGGAGCGACTGCCGTGACCGAATCCCATCCTGCCGTGACCGAATCCCATCCCGCCATCGAGCCACGCGCCTTGCGCAACGTCTGCGGGCGTTTCGCAACCGGCGTCACCGTCGTCACCACGCGCACAGCCGACGGCACCAACCACGGCATGACCGCCAACGCGTTCAGCTCGGTGTCCCTCGACCCGCCCCTCATCCTCGTCTGTGTGGCGCACAAGTCGCACGCGCACGGCCACTTGCAGGAGTCAGGCAGCTTCGTCGTCAACCTGCTTTGCCATGACCAGCTGGCCACGTCCGATCGCTTCGCGCATCGCATCCTGACCGACGACGGCTACACCTCCTGGCCCAATGACCGCGACAAGTTCGATGATCTCGCCTTCTCTCCGTGCGAGCACACCGGCGCCGCGATCCTCGACGGCAACCTCGGCACGCTCTCCTGCCAGGTGCATGAGGTCCTTCCCGGGGGCGATCACAGCGTCTTCATCGGCCGGGTCGTCGCGATCGAGGGCCCCGTCGAAGAGGCCGCGCCGCTGCTGTTTTTCGGCGGCAAATACGCGCAGCTCACCGACACTTGAATCAGCCCAGCCCCAGCCAGCGCCGCCCTGGCCGGACCGACCCCAGCCGCTTTGACCACCGCCTCTCTCGCGAGCACCCGATGACCTCAAGAAGCTCGAATCTGCAGGCTTTCCGCGACGATGTCCGCGCCTGGCTCGACGAACATGCGCCGCAGGGCCTGCGCGGCACCCGAAAAGGCCGATTCGACGGGGTGTGGGGCGGTCGCAGTCGCAAAGACGCGTCCGAAGACCAGCTCGCGTGGCTGAACGCATGTTTGACCCGTGGCTACACGGCGCCGACCTGGCCGACCGAATACGGCGGTGGCGGGCTGACGAGGGAGCAAGCGCGTGTGCTCGAAGATGAGCTCCGCCGCGCCGAACTGCCGCCTCCTGTCGTGGGGTTCGGGCTGACGATGATCGGGCCGACGTTGCTCGACTTCGGCAGCGACGCGCAGAAGGCCGAACACATCACCAAGATCGTGCGCGGCGAGACCCGGTGGTGCCAGGGCTATTCCGAACCCGGCGCAGGCTCCGACCTCGCGGGCCTCACCTGCCGCGCCGAACGCGATGGCGATCACCTCGTCGTCACCGGCGCCAAGGTGTGGACGAGCCACGCGGACAAGTCGGACTGGATCTTCGCGCTGGTCCGCACGACGCCGATCAGCGCGCTCGCGAACAAACGCCAGGGCATCACGTTCGTGCTCATCGACATGCAATCCGAGGGGGTCTCGACCCGGCCGATCCGGCTGCTCAGTGGCGCGTCACCGTTTTGCGAGACGATCTTCGACGGCGTGCGGGTGCCGGTCGCGAACGTGGTCGGCGAGATCGACGACGGGTGGGGCATCGCCAAGGCGCTGCTCGGTTACGAACGCACCATGGTCGGCGAGGCGATGGGCGGCACGATGCTCGGCATGGAGCCCGAGCTGCTGGCGGCCGCCCGCAAAAACAACAAGCTGAACGCGCACACGCGGCTTGAGATCGCGCACTTGTCGATCCGGTCCAAGGGGCTCGGCGCGATGATCGGCGGCCTGAAGGCGGCCATGAAGGCGGGAAGAGCGCCCGGACCCGAGTCTTCCGCGATCAAGATCTGCGGCAGCGAGATGAAGCAGCGGCGCTGGGAATTCCAGGCCGAATTGGAGCCTCACGTCGCGGAGACACGCGCCAATTGGCTCCGCAGCCGCGCCAACACGATCGAGGGCGGCACCACCGAGATTCAGCTCAACATCATCGCGCGCCGCATCCTTGGGTTGCCCAGAGGCCAGGCTGTCCAGGGCCGCCGACACGCCGACGCCGACATCGCCGACATCGCCCAGGTCGCCCGCAGGTTCTGCGAGGACCGCGCGCCTCTTTGCAGGTATCGCGCCGTCGCATTCGATGTATCAGCACAACCCGATGCTGCCGCGTGGGACGAGATGGCGGAGCTTGGCTGGCACGAGGTCGCCGAGATCGGGCTGCCCATGACGGCCGCGATTGTCGAGGAGTGCGGCCGGACGTTGTCACCCGACCCTTGGATCGCGCTTGTCGACGCCCAACTTGGCAGCCAATCCGCTCTCGTCGCCGCCGCCGCGCTGATGCTCGGGGCCGCAACCGCCGCGTTCGACATGACCCTCGACTACCTGCGCACCCGCGAGCAATTCCAGGTGCCGATCGGCAGCTTCCAGGCCCTGCAACACCGCGCCGCGCGGATGTTTTGCGAGCTCCAACTGGCCCGCGCGATCGTCGACAAGGCCGCGCAGGACCCAACCGCGCGCAACGCCGCCGCCGCCAAACACCTCGTCGGCACGGTTGCCCGCAAAGTCGCCAACGAAGCGGTCCAGATGCATGGCGGCATCGGCGTCACGGCCGAACACGATATCGGTCTGTTCCTGCTGGCCATCTTCGCCTGGGACCAGGCGCTGGGCGACGCTTGGCATCACGCGCTCGCCTACGCCGAGCATGGGGGCTATTGAGCCTATGGAGACGCACTAATGCCCCTGGAGACGCACCAATGACTGTCGATCTCTCCGCCGTCAGCGGCTATCCAAACGGCTGGTTCGTCGTCGGTTTCTCCGATGAGCTCGCGGCCGGCGATGTCAAACCGATCCGCTATTTCGGCCAGGACATGGTGCTCTTTCGCACCGAATCGGGCGCGGCCACGATCCTCGACGCGCATTGCCCGCACATGGGCGCCCACTTCGGCTACGACAGCGTGGTCAAGGGCGAGTGCATCGAATGCCCGTTCCACGCGTGGCTCTTCGATCGCGACGGCGCGTGCACCGAAATCCCCTACCAGGAAGAGATCCCGCGAAAGGCCCGCGTGCGCAGCTGGCCGGTGCGGGAGCGAAACGGGATCTTGTTCATCTGGCACCACCGCGAAAACGCCGATCCGAGCTGGGAAATCCCGGTGCTGGACGAGTTCGGCGACACGACTTGGACCGACTGGTCGCACTCGATCATGGACATCAAGACCCACCCCAAGGAGATCATCGAGAACATCGCCGACAAGCAGCACTTCCCCCGGGTGCACCGAACCCACGTGACCCGCTTCGACAACGTGTTCGACGGCCATATCGCGACGCAGCTCACCGAGGGGACGGCGTATCCACGGCCCGGCCAGCGCGATGATTTCAAGCTCGACGCGACCTACTACGGCCCCGCCTACCAGATAACGAAGATGGACGGCGTGCTCAGCTCGGTGCTCGTCAACGCCCACACGCCGATCGAACCGAAGCTGCTACACCTGCGGTTTGGCGTCATGATCCGCGACACAGGCGATCGCGCGCGCAACGAGAAGTTCAAGGCCGGCTACGTCGACAACCTCACCAGCGGTTTTCTCGAAGACGTCGCGATCTGGGAGCACAAGGTCTACCGCAAGTCGCCGCTGCTGCTCCGCAACGACGGCCCGATCGGCAAGGTTCGCCGCTGGTACGGCCAGTTCTACGAGTAGAATCACGCGGCAGATTCGAGCTTTCGTACAAGAAACTCCGCACTTCGGGTCATTTTTCCCGCTGACAACGGCGAGGTGTACCCTAGGTTGAGCGATGCAGCGGGCGCCGGTCGGGGCAGATCGAGCGCCGCTGCGGGAGTGCACCATGTCTTCGATTCGATTCACGCGCATCGCTGCGGCGATGTTGGCGGCCACTTTTGCGCTAACGGCCTGCTCCGACGACCCGGTGAGCGAGGCCGCACCGGAAGGTGAAAGCGACTTCACCTCGTTCAAGCCCGGTGACTCCGGCGCCGCGGACCAAAGCAGCAAGTCGGCTGGCGAAGGCGGCGCGACGTCGGCTGGCGGCAGCAACGACGGCGGGCAGACGGTCACGGTGGAAGAGGGCGACGTCGCGCGCCTGTGGGGCAAGGACAAGCTGCTGATCCTCAATCGGTGGCGGGGACTGCAGGTTGTCGACATCGCGACACCGGCCAAACCGAAGCTGATCGGCACGGTCCCGATGCACGGCGTGCCGATGCAGATGTACGTCAGCGGCGGCAAGGCGACCGTGCTGCTCTCCCAGGCGCACAGCGTGGAGCAGAAGACCGATGGCGGCGCCAAGAAGCTGGTCACGTGGGCGGGCAGCGAAGTGCGCGTGGTCGATTTGAAGTCCGGAAAGGACGCCAAACAGGTCGGGATGCAGCGGCTCGATGGCTGGATCTCCAAGTCGCTCAAGGTCGGCGGAAAATTGGTCGTGGTCACGTCCAAGATGGGCTGGGACCCATGGTACTGGGGCGGCTGCTGGGGCCCCTACCCGTGCGCTGGTGAGGCGACTGCGAAAGGCGGGACTACCGTCGGTGTTTCGACCGGTGGCGGCGCTGCGGCAGGCGATGCGGCGATCGGATACCCGGGTGGTTACGGCTGGGGCGCGGCGAGCGGCGAGGTCGTCTCGCTCGACCAGGCGGCAGACGGCAAGCTCAGCGTCAACGGCAAAGCCGCTTTCGATGGCGGTGTCGCGTACGCATTCATCGACAAGGCGCGCGTCGTGGTGGTCGGCAGCAACTACAGCTACGACAGCAAGGCGAAGAAGTCCTGGCGCACCGATCGGCTCACCGAAATCACGCTCGAAGCCGGCGCCAAGCCCAAAGTCGCGGCGAAGTGGTCCGACAAAGCAGAATCCAAGGCCGGAGCGCTCTATTTCAACGGCGCCTACCCGCTGGCCGATGGGCGCATCGTCGTGATGCGGCGTGGGTACACCAATGGCAAGACCGTCGTCGCGTTGACCGCGTACAAGGCGGCTGGCGGCAAGTGGGCCACGGGCGTTCACTGGACGCTCGACAAGGTACCCGGCCCGGCAGTCACGACGGAAAAGGACGGCCCAGGCAAGGACGGCTCGGGCAAAGACGGCTCGGGCAAAGACGGCTCGGGCAAAGACGGCTCGGGCAAAGACGGGGACCAGAAGATCGCGCTCGTGCAGTACGTTCAGCGCGCTGCCGTGACCGGAAATACGATGCTGCTCGCGCTGCGAATCGGCGTCGCGGTCGACGAAAACGATGGCGGCACTGGCGGCAAGGAAACCGACCCCAAACCCGGCAAAGATGAACCGCCGAAGAAGGGCGACAACGACGGCGGTAAGAGCCCAGGCGGCGATCCCGACGGCGACGATCCAGAAGACAAGGGCGACACGCCCAGCGGCGGTGGTTCGGGAAGCTCGGGCGGCAGCGCTGGTTCGCCGGTCGAACCCCATGGCCCGATGAGCTACCACACGCGCGTTGCGGTGCTCGACCTGACGGACGCCTCGACGGTGACAATCGCGACGACGGTGGACCTCGAAAAGGGCTTCTCGCTGGGCGGAACCGCTGCGCTGCGGCCGATGCCCGAGATCGACGCTGGCCTCGTGCTGCTCGAAGGCGGCAAGTACGACGGGGGCGCCAATACGCGGCGCGTCGACGTGTTGGATGTGCGCAAACCGAAGTCCACAACGGTCATCAAGGGCCTGTCCTGGGGCGGGCTGAACACGTGGTGGTCGGCGACGGAGGTCCTCGATTCGGGCATGTTGCTCATCGGAACGCACACCAAGGCCAAGAGCCCGAAGAACGAACCTGGTGGCGGCGGAGAGGGCGGCCGCGAGCCCATCGGCCCGAGCTACAGCCAGGACGTTCATCTCGTGACGCTGGCCAAGGACGGCAAGCTGAAGGAGGTCGGCGCCTACAAGACCGCGCTCAACCAATGGTCGCAGCTGCGCACGCTCGACACCGGCAAGCTGCTGCTCCGCGCCGGCAACATGGCGCTCGAGATCATCGACCGCGCCGACCTGAGCAAGCCCAAGTACCTCGCGAAGCTGGAGCTCGCCGCGGACGTCCGCGATGTGGCGACAACCGACAAGACCACCGTCGCGCTGGTCCGCAGCTGGCTTACGAACAAGACAACACTGCGAACCCTCAAGACCGGCAGCGCCGACGAAATGGACGCACAAGGAAGCATCGAAGCAACCAAATCGTGGGGCCGGATGTACAGCCACGGCGACCACGTCTACCTGGCGTCCAGTGACGGGATCGCCGTGTACGACGTGACCGACCCGGCCAATCCGAAGGCGCGCGGCGCGTGGAAGCCCAGCAAAGACGGCAACTCGTACTGGTATTTCAACGCGTCGAACCTGCCGCAAAAGGGCAGCACGCTGTTCGCCATCGACCGCCAGGGCAAGTTCGTGCCCGACGATCCGACGAAGTGTTCGAAGACGGGGGTTGGCGGCACGTCCGGCGGCTCGAGCGGGTCAGCGGGAGGCGGGTCGGCAGGTTCACCGCCCAAGACGGACACCGAGACGCCCAAGTCAGGCGGCGGCGACGACGGTGGCAGCAAGGAAGAACCCGGCGGCAAGAACGACGACCCCGACGAGAAGCCCAACTCCGAACCCGACAAGGGCGAGCCGTCCAACGGCACCCACAAGGAGCCCGGTCAGCACTGCACCGGCAAGACCGAGTGGACGACCAACGTGCGCGCGATCTCGATGGCCGACGCCGACAAGCCGGCGGTCGCTGGCACGCTCAAGCTCGACAACGTGCCGTGGTACTGGGGCGGCAAGGTGAGCGGATCGACGCTGTACGTGACGCGCTACCAGTGGCTCAAGGACAAGGACGGCAAGGACGACAAGTGGTACGGCAAGTACTGGCTCGACCGCATCGATGTGACCGATCCGGCCAAGATGGCGACGCAAAAATCGATCAATGTGCCGGGCCGCGTCCTGTCGCTCAGCGATGACGGCAAGTGGATCTACACCGCCGACGTCACGACGAAGAAGGGCACCAAGGCGGCGGATTACAA
>CAZLMW010000022.1:0-20587 GCA_964560875.1 uncultured Enterobacteriaceae bacterium | reverse complement strand
TGGCGGGTGGTGACGGGTAAAGACGCCGTGTACATCCCGGCCGGCTACTACGGGCTCACACGGCACAAGCTGTAGCGCTCCTGTCGGATAGGCATGACGCGAAAGCCGCGAGAACCCCGTTTGGTTACGGTTGCCAGCAATGCGGCGCCGTGGAGACGGTTCTCCCGACCGTCAGCCCGAGATTCCCTTCGCCGCGGAGATCCGTAGCCTGCTCGTGTGCCCCTCGTGCGACCACACAAATCGGCCACCGTCCATGCAGCGATTGTCGCGACAGTCGCCATGTCTTCACTCCTGACCGGCTGTCTGACGCCGCTAAACCACCCGCTCCGCGCTGAACCCGGGCTGTTCATCGGCGGTGGTGTCGGCGCAGGAGTGGGCGCGGGTCAACAGGTCAACTGCCACGACGGCTGCAACCTGCCCGACATGACGAGCATCGGCGCCGGTCTGAGCGCCACGGCCGGGCTGATGGCGATGCCGACGCGCGAGATCGGCCTCATCGTCGGGGCCGAAGCCGGGTCGAACAGCCAACGCGGCACCTTCACATACGACGGTGCGGTTAGCGCGTTTGCTCACGGCACGTGGCAAACGCCGACCACCGCGCTCGGGTTGGGCATGGAAGCCGGCGGACTGATGTGGGGCGTCAAAGGGTCCGTGCATCGCAAGATCGACGACGAAGTCGCGGTGGCTGGCTGGGGTCGCTATCTGCGTCCATGGACGCCCGACAGAGGATTCAGGGAGCCGGATATGTGGATCGACGGGCGCTACCCGGCGATGGACGTCGGCGTGCGCTTGGAGTGGCGGAGGATCGCGATCAACTACGCGTTCGGGACCCAATTCGGCGGCAGCTCAGGACAGCTCTGGTTCATCGAAGGGCGCGTGCACGACGAGTATTGGTACTCGGTCAGCTTTTCGTTTCAGCTCGTCTTGCCGTGGAACAGCCGGGCGATCCAGGGAGACCCGCCCCGGTAGCGGTTTGGGGCGTGTCATCGCGGCTGTCCGTGCCCGTTTCGCAAAGTCCCAAAGTCCCAAAGGGGTCCCGGATTCTGCACGTGACGACGTCGAGTCGTCGTGCGTTCGAAGTCTCACGGGGGTCCCAATGGGTCGAATTCCGCCCTGCGCAAACGCGAGACTGCTCAGCGATTGGTTGCGGTGTGTGGGCGATGAGGTCCCATTCTGTCGATTTGTGTTCTTAGGCAGGTTGTAACTATTTGAACTCGTTGGACTTTGAACTTGGCACGAGACTTGCGATTCAGATGCTTGCCCCGGCAGCGGCGTTGGGGTCCCGCGGCGTGTGTGCACAGCGTGGCGGGCATCACCAGGTAGGTTGGGCGGGCCGTCGGGCAACCGGCGGTAGGTCCGCGCGGCGCGGCGGTTTGTCGTCGTGCCGCATGGTGGTGGTGCCGTCGCACGCGGCTCTCGAGTCGCTCGGCGGTGCCGGGGGAGGCAAATCGACGGGTTCCCTGGCGGGTCGAACGACGCACCCGTAGAGGCAACCCGGAGGGATGGCGGGGTTTGCCCGACGGTCCCCGGTCACCGGCGGTCCGCTTCTCCGCTCCCGCTCCAGCGCCCGTCTCAACGCTTCGAATGCCGCTTGGCGAGTTCGATGCCCGCGCCTGATCAAGCCGCGACAAGCGGCTCAGCATTCGTGCGGCACCCGCCTACAACGGCGCGCAAGGAGCGTCGCAATACCCCAGCACCAGGAAGTAGTGGCACGTCGCCCCGGCGATCACGAAGACATGCCAGACCTCGTGAAACCCAAACACGCCGGGCCACGGATCCGGCCGCTTCACAGCGTAGATCACCGCGCCGAACGAGTAGAACAGACCGCCGCCGAACAGCCACCACGCGGCCTCGGCCGTGATGTCGCCGAACATGTGGTAGCCGGGGATCAGCGCGCCCCAGCCCATGGCGACGTAAATACCGGTGCCGAGCCACCGCGGCGCGTCGATCCAGACCAGCTTGAACACGATGCCGACCGCCGCGAATCCGAGCATCGCGGCCAGCGTCGCAGTGCGCCACGGCCCCGCAAGCGTGTGGATCGCGGGCGGCAACCACGTGCCGGCGATGAGCAAGAAGATCGCGCAGTGATCCAGCTTCCGAAGCAGCCGATTGCCGTCGTTGCCGATGTCGAAAAAGTGGTAAAGCGTCGACGTGGAGAACATCAGCATCAACGAAATGCCGTAAAACAGCATCAGCGGCTGCTTGGGCCCCTGGTCGGGCGTCTTGGCCCACAGGAAGACGCTCCCCGCGACGGCGAGCAGCAGGCCGATGAAGTGGGTCAGCCAGCTCCACGGGTCCTTGTTTATGCCGATGCCCAAACCGCCGCGGGCATGGTCGTGATCGTGGCCATGGTCGGCCGCCAGCCCGGAGGCAGCAGCGGGGACAGCCGTTGCGGCGGCGGCGACCGACAGCGTTGTGGCGGCGGCGACAGACATCGTTGTGGCGGGGGCATCGTGCGGCATGGCGCAATGCGAACAGATCCCGCCCTCGCGTCAAAGTGCTGAGACGAAACTAAGACAGTGGCCGCCAACCTGTTGCATGACGGCGCGATGTCGAGGTCGCTACTTGGTCGGCGCGGCGAACAGAGTCGGGTGGCTGTTCCACTCAAACGAGCCGCCGAACGACCAGATCGACAGGATGCGGTCGCTGTCCACGTCGGCGCGCGATGGGACCTGTTTGGCGGGGTAGTCGCTGCGATCGAAGCGCACGAGGCGCGCAGGAATGCTCGGGCCGTTCACAAGGAACACGGCGCACCCGGTAGACAATGCGGCGTCGTCGAACTTCGCGACAGCGTTGGGGCCGATCGTGGTCTTGGTGGGCGTCGCGAAGCTGCCGAGCGAATACGTGTCCGCAGGGGACTGGCTCAGCTTTGTACACGGCGCCGTGATGGGCGATTTCAACCCCGCCACATGGACTTCGATGGATGCCTGCGAACGGTTGCCGATCACCAGCCGCGCTGTGATGGCGGCCTGCTGCACATCCGCTGAACCGTCCGGTCCGTCGGTGATGGCCACAGGCACGGACACAAAATCGCCGTCGTGCGGCTGGGACGTGGCGGCACACGCGAGCAGCCCCACAGCCACCAGACCCCGCGAAATCGTGCCGGATCTCAAGGTGAACGACGGAATCTCTCGGAATTGCGAGCTCTCGGCAGGTGTCTGTTGCAATAAGCCCGCGCCAAGGACACGCCACGACACAGCGAGCGCCGGCAGCGCCAGGAGATCGGTCGGATCGACGTGAATGCGCCAGGGGATTGGTCCCATTGCCGCCACCAACTCCACGGCATGAGCGACGACCGGGTCGAGATTGATCGCAGCAAATCCAGCGCCGACAGCCACATGACAGGCCAGCCAAGCGCGCCGTGAGCCGGCCCCGAGGATCGCCGCCAAGACGAGGGGAGCGACGAGCAGTCCCTCAAAATCGCTGAGCTTTCCGGTGATTGCGAGAGGCAGGACGCCGGCGGTCTTGAGGAGGTGATCGTTGAGAACCAGCAACGCCAGCGCCGTCAACCAGAGAGGGTGGCGCAGCGCCGCCGCAAGAGTGAACGTGCGCATCGAGGTTCGTGTCGGCATCTGCCTTTCGCCTTCGCCCAACTCCGTGCTCCCAACAGGCGGCACGGTGGCAAATGCCCGGGTGTGAATCAACGATTCGTACTGCTTTTTGCCGCGCCGCGCTCCTGCAGCTGCCAACATTGTTTGCCGTCGGTCACCAGCACGATTCGCGCAGTTCCGCCAGCGCGTTTGATGCCTTCATAGCCCTTGGCGTACGTGGTGGCGCGATGCTTGGACAGCAGGCGCCGCGCGTCTTCATCCGTCAGGGTGCGGCCCGCCACGACGAACGGGAGCTTGAGCCTGCATCCGGCGCGCCATCTCGAGCAGCCCCACGCCGCTTTGCCACGGATCACATAACCGGGCTCCCACACCATGTTGTCCATGCACATCGGGCAATCGACGCGGTGGCCAAACGCGGGCCGGGGAGCACCGACTGGAAGCGGTTTATCTGGCTGCGAGGCGTCATAGTCGACCGAAAGCCGCACCCCATCGCGCACAAGCGACGCCTTGAACGGCTTGCCCCCCTTGCCCTGCGCCCGGAATCCGAAGATGCGAAACGTGCGACTGCCGGCCAGCAAGTCCGCGACGTCGTCGGCGAATAACGGCCTCTGCATGTACGCGCCGGGTAGCCGGAACGAACACTTCGCGCATCGCCATTGACCACGCGAAAACGCAACATCTTGGCCGCACGTGGGACACGCCCCGACCTTGCCAACCAGCTCGCGTTGGTCGACCTCGACGGCCCTCACGCGGCCGTTTTGCCAGGCCAGGACGCCGTCGAAACGCCGCTCATCACGCGTCTTAAGGCCCTCGATCAACCCAGTCGCGCCGTCCGTCAACAGCGCCTTGACGTCGGCCAGCTTGACCTTGTGCCCCGCGATCTCGGCGAAGACGACGAACTTACACGAACGCCCGGTATCGCAGGTGTAGATGGTGCCGCGCGGACGAACCGGCTTGCCGCATTCGGGACAATCGCCGATTGGATCCGGGTCGGGAAACGAGAACTCGACCTTGCCTTCATCGGTGAGGTGCAGCGCGGCGCTGAATTTCTTGCCGGCCTTGGACGTAAAGCCCTTCACCGCCTTGGTTTGCCGCGATTTCAGCAGCGTCTTGGCCATGCGCGGGCTGATCTCGCGCTGGGCGACGCGACCGGGCACATGCACTGCGCAGCCGACACACGACCATCCATAGCGGGCTTGTCGGACCTCGGAGCCGCACAAAGGACAAGCGGCGAGCACTTCGCCCGTCGCGGCGGGCGCTTCAAAACCGGCTTGCTTGACGGCATCGGCATCGACGCCTCGGATCGCGGCCACGATCTGCGCCGTGTACAGCGCGATGTCCGCCATGAAGGCGGTGCGGTCGTCGTTTCCTTCGGCCATGGCCACGAGTCGCGCCTCCCACGATCCGGTCAGCTTCGGCGATGTCAGGCCGTCAAAGGGCAGCGCGTCGAGCAGCCGACACCCATGGTCGGTCGCGATCATCTGGGCGCTCTTTCGCTCGACGTAGTTGCGCGCCAGCAGCGTCTCGATAATCGCCGCGCGCGTTGCCGGGGTGCCGAGGCCATTGCGCTTCATCGCCCGCTTGAGTTCAGCGTCATCGAGCTGGTCACCGGCCCCTTCCATCGCCGCGAGCAGGGTCGCTTCGGTGTAGTGGCGAGGCGGCTTGGTCGTGCCCTCATGCAGCCACGGCTTGAGCACCTTTACGTCGTCGCCCTTCTCGACAGGCGGTAGCAGCGACGCCTCGGCGCCCTTCTTCTTGCCCGTGGGCGCCTTCTTGGCCCCCCTCTTGTCGCTGGCCGGCGGGTCGATCGCGCGCCATCCGGGCTCGAGGCAGGTGCGACCGCGAGCGAAGAGGTGGTCTTCGCCGAAGGATGCCGTCATCTGGACGACCGCGAACACAGCGTCGGGCTGCATGACGGCGAGGAAGCGGCGGGCGACAAGATCGAAAACGCGCTTCTCGTCGACCGAGAGGTTGCAGCGCCGCGCGTCGATTCCGGTCGGGATGATGGCGTGGTGATCGCTGACCTCGGTGTCGTCGACAACCCGCTTGCTGAGCTTGATGGGCCAGCGATCCAGCGCGTCTCGAGCGGTCGCTTCATAGGGACCAAACGCGATACCACGTAGCTTGTCCGGCAACCCGGCCACCTCGTCGCGGGGCAGATGCCGGGAGTCGGTTCGCGGATAGGTGAGGACTTTGTGCGTCTCGTACAGCGCCTGGGCGATCTCGAGCGTGCGTTTGGCCGAGAACTTGAAGCGCCGGTTGGCCTCTTTTTGAAGCGACGTCAGGTCGTAGAGCAGGGGCGGTTTTTCGCGGCTCTTCTTGCGCTCAACGCGGCTGACTTTGCCTTCCGCATCGACGAGACGGTCGCGGATCGCCTCAGCTTCCGCCTTGTCGTGGATCCGATCGCGGCGCCCGTCGTCTTTGGTGTTCTTGCCGGGCTTGCTCTTCTGGTCCGCCTTGGTCTTCTTGTCTGCCTTGGTCGTGCTGTCTGAGACATGCGGTCGTGTGCGGCTCGCCCGCCGTATCCAAATGGCTTCCCAGTCACCCTTTTCGGCGTGAAGTCGCGCCTTGACCTGCCAAAAAGTCTGCGGCTCGAACGCTTCGATCTCCCGCCGCCGGCGGACCAGGACGGCGAGGGTGGGCGTCTGCACCCGTCCAACCGACAAGAGGACGCGTTCGGCGCCTTGCGAGAAACGAGCGGTCATCGCCCGCGTGGCGTTGAGGCCAACGAGCCAATCGGACTCTGCTCGGCAGCGGGCGGCATCGGCCAGGTCGTTCAACCGCTCGCCATCGCGCAGCGCGTCAAAGCCCTTGCGGATCGCGCTGTCGGTCATCGACGAGATCCACAGCCTCTTGGTCGGCGCTTTGCAGCCGGCCGCTTCGTACACCCACGCGAAGATGAGCTCCCCTTCTCGCCCGGCGTCGCAGGCGTTGACGACCTCGGCGGCCTGCTCGAGCAGTCCGGCTACGACGGCGTATTGGTCGGCGCCGGTGTTGCGGGGCTGCAGCGTGAAGCGTTCGGGGACCATGGGCAGCGTCGACAGCCGCCAGGACTTCCACTCGGGGTTATACGACTTGGGTTCGGCGAGCTGGAGCAGGTGGCCGACGCACCACGTGATGCGCGTCTTGCCGCCGTCGAGATAGCCGTTCTTGCGCCGGGTGATGCCGAGCACGCGCCCGATATCGCGGGCGACGGAGGGTTTCTCGGTGACGATGAGCCGAAATGCGGGTTGCGCCGAAGCCATTAGCGACGATCTGTGCCCTAAGCCGCACCTCTCGTCAAAGCGCGGAGGCTTGTCAGCAAGCGCACCAACGACAAGGCCTGTTGAGCGCGGTCATCGCAACGGATCGATGAGCGTCACCATGGCGATTCCGCCGCCATCGGGCCGGTACTCGATGTGCAGCTTGTACCGATCGCTGTCGTAGCGATCCCAGCCGCCCATCGCGCCGAAATCTGCGTCGATTGTGGCGCCGCCCTTTTTGGAGGGCTGGCCGAACGCGGCGACAACCTCGTGGCGCGTCCAGGTCGTTTGCAGACCGAGTGCTGCGATCCCCGGGTGCGGCGGCCGGACGTGAACAACGGTGATGTAACCGGGCGGGTCGCAGGTGACCTCGAGCGTCTTGTCGTCACGGAACAACGCTTTGCCACCGTCGGGCAGACCAACGCCGCGCAAGAGGCCGAGATCGTTGGCCACGTTGGGTGTGAGCCGGAGCCCGAGCAGGCGCGCTGGATTGTCCATGATGGTTCCCCTTTCCGCAGGCCACATCGTTGGGGCGCTCAAGCCCCGGCGCGTGGGCACGCGTGCGAGACGACGGTGGATCGCCGGTCCTGTACAGTCTATTTAACGATCGAATTGCGCGGACTTGGAAGGACGCGCAGCCCAGCGACGGCGACGTCAACCAAGACGGCCGCGCGGGCACCAAGAACGACATCCCTGGGACGCCGGATCCCAAACTCGCGGAGAGCACCATGGCCGCTTTCGACTCCAACAAGAGCGTACAGAAACGTGATCGCGGCGCCGCATCGCCGATCCAGCAGCGCCGCGCGACCGGCGGTGGTGTGCAGCTGAAGTCCAACGGCTACGTGCAGCAGCGCGCCGAAGTCAGCCCCGAGGGCGGCGACAAGGGCTACGAAGTACAGCGCAAGGAAGTCGCCCCCGTGCAGATGCACGGCGAAGGTGGCGCGACCGACGCCGGTGTGCAGGAAGCCGCCGCCCACGGTGTTGCGGATTCCGGCCAGCAACTGCCCCACCTCGACGCGATCCAGACGTCGTTTGGTGGCCACGATGTCTCCGGCGTGTCCGCACACGTCGGCGGCGCCGCCCGCGAAGCCGGTGAGTCGATGGGCGCTGAGGCGTACGCGACCGGTAACGATGTGGCGTTCAACTCCGCTCCCGACCTGCACACGGCGGCCCACGAAGCCGCTCACGTCGTGCAGCAGCGCGCCGGTGTCCAGCTGCTTGGTGGCGTTGGCGAGGTCGGTGACAAGTACGAGCAAAACGCCGACGCGGTCGCCGATCGCGTGGTCGCCGGTCAGTCGGCTGAGGATCTGCTCCCCGGCGGCAGCGCGGGCCAGGGCGGCGCGGGCGTGCAACACAAGAAGGCGCCGGTGCAAAAGCTCGGCAAGCGCCTCGACGAAGAAGCCGGCGACGGCCTCGCCAAAGAGAACGAGTCGCTACCGTACAGCCACCAGGATCGTCGCTCCGGTGAGTGGACCGACACCGAGATCGCGGGCAGCACGACCGAGTACGACTACAAGACCGGCGACTACAAGAAGACCCAGCGCAAGTACACCTTTGGCCAGTACCAGAAGATGTGGGAAGAGGAGAAAGGTCGCCCGATGACCGGCGCCGAGATCGCGACGCTTGAGCGCGGCTGCATCGGCATCACGGTCCTCAACCTGTTCGGCGGCGGCAACCCGCCCCTCGGCGAAGCGTTCGCCACGTTTGAGCAAGGCAAGGCCCGCATGCAGCACGTCAAGGAGCTCATCAAGGAGCACCCGAACATGACCGCTGCGGACGCCAAGGAAGCCGGTCTGCGCCTCAACTTCTCGGGCACGCTCGGGCAGTACAACTCGGTGCTGTTCGCCAAGCTCTTCTGGTCAAACCAGGGCAAGGCCCCCAACCAGGAAGACTTCAACAAGGGCAGCCAGGAGTGGGACGAGGAACACATCTGGAAGAAGGAGCCGCTGATGCTCCCCAACGGCAAGACGGTCGACCAGATGCTCACCGAAGACGGCCGCGCCGCCACCGTCAGCTACATCGAAAACGAGCTCGGCTGGGCCGAGTACGAGAAGCTCAACAAAGAGCAGCACGACAAGAACGTCGCCGCCTACTACCTGGCGTGGGCCAAGGCCATCAACACCGGTAAGCCCGAAGCGTTCCCGATCGACGGCGAAACGGGTCACGTTGACATGACCGGCTACCAGTACCAGGGCCGCACCAAGGTCGAAAAGAACGACAAGGGTGAGGACGAGTACGCGGGCGGCTACGTCAACTTCGACTACGGCTTCTACGACGAGACGACCGACAGCATCTGGCACGCCAACCACATGCAGTACAAGCAGGGTGACGAAAAGCGCGAGAAGCAGCCGATGTACGTCTACCAGAGCACGGTCGAGAAGTTCACGAAGGGTTACACCGACTTCGACCGCGTGATCTTCTGCGTCGGCCTGCAGAAGGCCTACGACCCGAACGCCGCGGCGAACAACCACTGATAGCGGGCCGCCGCGTGAGGAGGCTGCGATGACCCAGTCAAACGAGCCCACGGACCGCCAGAAGATCGAGGCGTTGCTCGACCAGTACGTCTCAGGAATGCCGCTTCACAACCCGCTCGATGGAGCCGGTGCAAGCGCCAATGAGGGCCAAACCATCACCCTGACGGGTCCCGCGGTCGACACGGCTTCGGGTGCGGCTGTCGTCGACGGTGGAACGACCGTTATCGGTGGACTGTCAAGCTGGCCAGCGGAGACGTTGGGCAAGCGCGTTTCGGTGACCGGCAAGGTCGTGCGCGCCGAGATTGCGCCCGATCCCGTGGTCGGCCCCAACGGCGAGCAGAGCCACGGTGCGTGGGGCTCATCCACGGTGCTCGTGGACGCCAAATGGGAAGTCGTCAGCTGAGTCGCTTCGCATTTCAATCCCTTGTTGGTGTCTTCGCGGCCCTGGCGCTCGCGGTGTCGTCGTGCGCCAAGAAGCCTGAGCCAAAGGCCGAATCAACGCCCATGGCGACGACCAAGACGGGCGATGAGCCACGTGCGGACAAGCACGCGGCGGCTGCTGATGGCCCTGGCAAGAACGACGCGCGCAAAGCTGCGGATCGACGCAAGATCGAGGCGTCGCTGGGCAAGCCGCTCAAGCTCTACGATCCTCATAAGCGCAAACTCCAGCAGGAAGCGGCCGCGGCTGCTGCACGTGCTCCCGGGGACCGCATCTTCGCTGCGAAGGCAGGCGGCATGATCCAGACCTTCATCGGCGAGGCCGCCAACGCCAAGAGCGGCGCGGTCGTCGACACCGGCTCGGGCGTCTACTACCTCGAGGGCATCCCCGAATGGCCGGGCGATGTCCTGGGCAAGCGCGTCAAGGTCGCCGGCATCGTGCAGCGCAAGAAGCTCGCGCCCGATCCCACGGTCGGTCCCAACGGCGAGCAAAGCACGGCAATGGTGGGCTCATCGAGCGTTATCGTGGCGCCCAAGTGGAAGCTCTTCCCGGCACCGTGACCCCTGTACCGTGCGGCGTGACGCGCGCGACGACTCAGCGACGAATCTGCTACGCTCCAGCGGCTCTTTGGAGGTCCGCGATGTCGACGGGTGTGCGTCTTTTCGGTGTCTTTCTGGCCGCCTCGATCGCGGTTGCTCCGGCTACTGTGGCGGCTGTGGTTCCAGCAGGGGTCGCCGTGCAAGGCGTGATCCGTTCGGGCGGCGGCGCGGTTGCGGATGGCACGTACGCGATGCAGTTGACGCTCCACGACGCGGCGACCGGTGGCAAGACGTTGTGGTCCTCGGGTCCGCTCTCGCTCAAGGTCGCAGGCGGCGCGTTCTGGCACGTCATGGGCACCAACAAGCCGCTCGGTGATGCGCTGTCCAAGGCCGGCAAGAACGGGCTTTGGCTCGGCGTCCAGGTCGGTGTGAACCCGCAAATGAAGCGCGCGCGGGTGCATGCAACGCCCTTTGCGCGGCGAGCTGCGGTGGCCGAATCGTTGCAGTGTTCGGGCTGTCTCGGCAAAGGTGCCATCGCGGCGGGCGCTGTTGGTCCTTCTCACGTTTCGTTCGCCTACGCGGGCGCCGCGGACGGCATCAAGGGCGGCGCGGCCAAGACCGCCAAGGCGTTGTCGTGCACCGGATGTGTGACCAATACCCACCTGAAGTTCACGGGCGACCTCGACGTGGGCAAGTACGCCATCAAGGCCGCCAAGCTCACGGTTTCGGGCGACGTCGTGGCGGGCGGCGTGGTCGCAGCCAAGCAGTTTCTCGGCGACGGCAGCAAGCTCAGCGGCATCAAGATCCCGTCGGGCGCATGTTCGAAGAAGGGCCACGTCGTGCGCGGCATCAAGCCGGACGGTTCGTTGGACTGCGTGGCGGCGCTCGACCCCAGCGCGTTGCCCGGCGACGGTCTGGACGAGATCTCGGGCGGCTTGTTGACCAACCAGTTTGAAGACACCTGGGCGAATACCAAGGCCGCGCCGATCCCCGACAATAACCCCGGCGGCGCGTCCGTCACCATCGATGTGCCCGACCGCGGCATCGCCCAGGCGCTCGTGGTCAGCGCCGACGTCGCGACCAGCAGCACCGGCCAAATCGCCGTCTCCGTCACCGATCCCAAGGGCAAGACCCACGTGTTGCACAGCAAATCCGGCAGCGCCAAGTCGCTCAAGGGCTCGTGGCCCAAACCCAACAAGCTCGTGTCCGGCGATCTCGGCGCGTGGGTCGGCCAGAATCCCAAGGGCAAGTGGACGCTCAAGGTGGTCGACAACAAGTTCCTCAACAACAAGACCGACGGCGCCATCAACTCGTTCGCGGTCACGGTGAAGACGCAGAGCAACAAGAAGGTCGCGGCCAAGGGTGGCTTTCAGTTCCAGGTGGCCGCCGAGCCTCCGGTCCCGTGCGACAAGACGCATATCGGCCTGTCCTATGTCGGCGACAAGGGTGACGCTTTGTGGATCTGCAATGGCGAGGAGTATGCGCCCGTCTTCCTGTCGCCGCTCGGGACCAAGAAGAACCCGGCCGCGTCGTGTCTCGATATCCGCACGCGACATCCCGGCGCAAAGTCCGGGGTGTACTTCGTGACGGCCGGCAACGGGTCAGCGCAGGTACACTGCGATATGGACAGCTACGGCGGTGGCTGGACCGCGATGGCCCGTGTCGCTGGCAAGACCTGGGAGTACAACTCGGCCTACTGGACCAACGCATCCACGCTCAACCCGAGCAAGTCAGCGCCGGCCTGGGACAACGCCAAGTTCGGCACGTTCAACCACATGCCGGTCAAGGAGCTGCTGCTCAAGGCCAAGTCCGGCAAGTGGACCGTGGTCAAGCTCGCGGCGACCGGAAAGACGCTGCGACAGTGGTTCCAGGGCGGCACGTCGCTGCTGACGTACGTGGCCGGCGCCAAACATCCCCTCGAGCTCGTCGATGGCCGCAACACCGGCTTCTGTCAGCCGCCGTGGCGCATCAACACCAAGGGCGCCAACAAGGCATGGATTCGTCTCGGTGGCTGGTCCAACAAGCACTGGAACTGCGGCTATGGAAACGACGGGGCCGGCAAGCCCACGGGTGCACATCTCATCGGGTTTGGCCTGCGCGACGACCAGTGGGGCCCGTTCACCCACAACCGCAAGAGCTTTGGGGTCCGCGACGCGCACGATTCCAAGTACCTCGGCCAGGCGGAGAGCGCGGCCATGATCTACGCGCGGTAGCCAACCGTGAACCCAGGCGCAGGGCGGCGTCTTGTCGCATTATCGGTCGCTCTTGCGCTCACTTTCGCGGCGATACTGACCAGCTGTGTCGACCTTGCCGCCGTGGACGGGCCGCCCGCGACAAGAACGTCCGCTGACCGCAATTCAGAGCTGGCGCTGCACGGCTTCGGGCTGACCGACGGCGCGCACAAGGTTCCGCGACCCACCATCCGCCTGCGCTGGATCCAAAACTACACATCCGAGAAGAAGTCGTTCGTCCCCACGGGCCTGTTTTGGACCCTTTCGCTGCTTGGCGCGGAGTTACCGGCGGATCGCAAAGACGAGATCATCTACTGGGTGGGCAAAGACCAGCTCGTTGTCGACCTGCATGCCGCGGGGTTTTCGTTGCCGGCGCTCAAGGCGCTCGACAAGCTCTGCGACCAGCTGCGCGACACCGGCGAATACGAGGCAAACGGCGCCATCGATGTCGGCCGCTTCGTGATGCTGACCCTCAACAGCTCATGGCACTACTACGCCATCACCGGGGTCTCGCCGACGGTCACCACGTTTCGCGAGCGCTACCCCTTCAAGGGCAAGCAGGCGTGGCTCGTCAACTCGGGTATTGCGACCGGCCATCGCCTGGTCGAAATCGCGGACGGGCCGAAGTTCCGCGACACCGCGTGGATCGCGTCCGAAGGCTACGGTTCACTGCCAGGCGGGAGCTTCAAGGCGGCCGAGTTCGAGGCGATCGACACCATGCCCAACGGTCAGCTGCGATTTGCGCTCTACGACCAACACGGGCTGCTCAAAGCGGCGGCCGATCCCAAGCTGACCACCGCCGGCAAACCGGCCAAGTGCGCGTGGTGTCATGAAGGCGACCTGCAGCCGTCCTTCGCCAACGACGCTTTCGTGCATCACGTGATGCCCGAGGCCCACTTCGACAAGCTGATCAACCACCACAACGACCTGATCGCCAAGCACAAGAAGCGGCTCGATCCGGTCATCGACCACACCGACAAGAAGGCGCATAGCTACCTGGAGAAGCTCTACATCGGCTTCGCGGAACCTTCCGCCGAGCGTCTGGCCGATGAATGGGCGCTGCCGTTGGCGAAGATCAAGGCGCTGGTCAAGGGCATCCCGACCCACAAAGAGCAGTTCTACCACGTGTGGTTTGGGCCGCTTTATCACCGCCGCGACATCGAAGACCTCGCGCCGTACGCATCTGTCCGCACACCTTCAGATGCGCTTGAGCGGTCGTTCTACGAGCCGAACCTGCTTACGACGAATTGAGGCCCCGCGAGCGATGTCGGCGCTTGGCTACTTCTTGCTGGGCTACTTCTTGATGCCGCGGATAATCAGGTCGTCGATGAACGCGCCCGCGCCGGTCTTGTTGTTGCCGTAGCGGCTGTTGAAGCGGAAGCGGACCTTGAACTTACGGCCGGTGAAGTCCCAGTTGTACTGGCTCGGGCCGAGGTTGAGTGACCGCGCGTTCCACTTGTTGGCCGTGCCGGACGAACGCGGGATGCGGTAGGTGCGCGTCATCGCCTTGCCGCCCGAGGTGATGTTGCAGTTTTCGCGCGCGTTGCTGTTGTTGCACACGGTCTGCGCACCGCAACAGCCGGCGAAGTTGTTGGCCGATACCTGCACGTAGATCGAGTCGAAGCGATTCCACGAGTTGGTGGCCATCGCCTGGTACTCCCAGAAGTTGAGCTGCAGCGTCTTGTAGATGGTCGCGTCGAATTCCTTGGACACCACGATGCCGGCGACGTCGTTGGAGCTGGACGAGTCATTGGTGTTGCAGGAGGTCTTGCCGCAGTAGTTCTTGCCGTTGTTGAAGTTCAGCGTGCACTTGGCCGACCGCGGCTTGACGCTGGAAGGCGTGGCGTCGATGGCCCACTTGACCCCCGATGCGGTCTTTGTCGTCGCCTGGGTCCAGCCGAGCTCGCCGCAGTCGAACGCGGTCTTGTAGATGGTGTCGGCGCAGGTGATGTGGCCCTTGCAGTCGCTGTCGGCGCAGTCGACCTTGTCGTCGAGGTCGTTGTCCTTACCGTCGCCGCACACCTCCTTGCATTGCAGCAGCGACTTGCAGTCCGGGTCAGCGCAGTCCTTGAGGCCGTCACCGTCGTCGTCCTTGCCGTTGTTACAGACCTCGGGGGAGTCCGGCGCCTTGAAGAGCCGCACGTTGTCGACGAAGAAGCCGGCGCCCTTGTTGCCCGACGTGTTGGAGAAGATGGCGAAGCGCACGCGGAATTTCTGCCCGGCGACCTTCGTCAGCTGCATCGTCATGTCCTTGCGCAGCGTCTTCATGCACGAGCCACCGGCGCATCCCGTCGACGCGAGCGTCATCACGTGCAGCGCGGAGTTGCTGCCCTGGCGGTAGACGTAGCACCGGGCGGTGTCGCCGCTGTCCAGGTCGTAGTAGGCGTCGAACTTGAGCGTGATGGCGCCCTTGACCTTGGTCGCATCCAGCCACGGCGAGAACGCGCTGCGAGCCCAGCCGCCCGACGTGTTCTGGCGGCAACCGTTGCCCCACGACGAGTGGCAGTAGTCCTTGCCGTCGTTCATGTTGAGCGTGCAGCCATAGGGTTTGAGCGCGCCGACGCCGGGCGTGTTGTCGACGGCCCATTTCACGTTGTTTTGGTTGCTGTTGTTGGTCGTCCAGCCCTGCATCTTGCCGCAGGCGAAGTCGTAATCGAGGTCCTTCCAGCCGCAGTTGTTGGTCCCGGCGGCGCACTTGCCCGCCTTGCAGGAGTCACCGGTGGTGCAGGAGGTGCCGTCGTCGCACTTGGTGCCGTCCTTGCCGTTGCTGTAGCTGCATTTGCCGGTCTTGTTGTCGCAGGAATCGACGGTGCAGGAGTTGCCGTCGTTGCAGGACTTGGACGTGCCGGCGTTGCACTTGCCGTTCTTGCAGCTGTCGCCTGTGGTGCACGGGCCGACGTCGCAGGTTGCGCCGTCGTTGGCCGAGAAGCCGCACTTGCCGGTCGCGGCGTTGCACACGTCCTTGGTGCACGCGTTGCCGTCGTCGCAGACCTCTGCCTTGCCTTCGCATTTGCCGGTCGACGCGCACTTGGTGTCCTTGGTGCACTTGTTGCCGTCGTCGCACTTGGTGCCGACCGCGCCGGCCATGCTGTGCACGCAGGCGCCGGTCTTGGCGTTGCAGCTGTCCTTGGTGCAGGTGTTCTTGTCGTCGCAGGACTTGGCGGGGCCGGTCTGGCACTTGCCGTTGTTGCACTTGCCAGCGGACGTGCACTTGTTGCCGTCGTCACACGGACCGTCGGACGCGCCCCAGGAGCACGCGCCGGTCTTCGGGTTGCAGCTGTCCTTGGTGCACTGTTTGCCGTCGTCGCACTTGTTGTTGGTGCCGCCCTGGCACTTGCCGTCTTTGCAGGCCTCGCCCTTGGTGCAGACGCTGCCGTCGTCGCACGCGCCGGTGATTTTGGTGTTGCTGCAGCCCTTCTTCGGGTCGCAGCTGGCCTTGGTGCAGCCGTTGCCGTCGCCGCAGGCCTTTTCGGCGTCGATCTTCTTGCCGGCGCACTGGCCGTTGGCGCACGCATCGTTACCTGTGCAGGCGTTTCCGTCGTTGCACTTGTTGGTGTTGGCGCCCCAGCTGCAGCCGACCTTCGGGTCGCAGGTGTCGGTCGTGCACGGGTTGCCGTCGTCACAGTCTGCCTTCTTGCCAGGCACGCACTTGCCGGCTTTGCACGTGGACGCGTCGACGCACTTGGAGCCGTCCTTGCAGGTCATGCCGTCCTTGCCAGCGGTGTAGACGCAGCCTTTCTTGCCGTCGCACTTGTCGGTGGTGCAGGGGTTGTTGTCGTTGCAGCCCTTGGCGCCCGTGGCGGCGCATTTGCCGGCTTTGCAGCTGCCCTTGATGCACTTGGCGTTGTCGCTACAGGGCGCGCCGTCGGCGTTCTTGGCGATGCAGCCCGTCTTGGGATCGCAGCCGTCCTTGGTGCACGGGTTGCCGTCGTCACAGGCCTTGAGCGCGCCGTTGCACTTGCCGTCTTTGCCGCACACGTCTTTGTCGGTGCACTTGTTGCCGTCGTCGCACTTGCCGCTGCCCTTGGCGTGGCTGCACTTGCCGGTCTTCGGGTCGCACTTATCGACCGTGCACGGGTTCTTGTCGTCGCAGCCGAGCTGCTTTTGCGGCTTGCACTTGCCGTTGTTGCAGCGGTCATCGAGCGTGCACTTGTTGCCGTCGTCGCACGGCTTGATATTGGCGCTGAACCCGCACAGCCCGGTGGCCGGCGTGCACTTGTCGTCGGTGCAGGGGTTGCCGTCGTCGCAGGTGATGGCTTTGCCGGACGCGCATTTACCCGCCTGGCAGGTCGCACCGGACAGGCACTTGTTGCCGTCGCCGCACTTGGTTCCGTCCTTTTTCGGGATCGCCTTGCACTGACCGGCGTCGCACTTGGCCATCGCGCACTCGGTGAGCTTCATCTTCGCGGCGCATTCGTTGTCGGACTTGCAGCCGGTGGGCTGACCCGCGTCGGGCTGCCCAGCGTCGGCCTGCCCAGCATCGGCTTGCGTCGAGCCGGAATCCGGGCCGGTGGTGCCCGCGTCGGGCGAACTGGAGCCGCTGTCCTGCGGGGTCGAACCGGCGTCTTCGGGAGCAGTCGAGCCGCTGTCGTCGGGAGCAATCGAGCCGCTGTCGTCGGGAGCAGTCGAGCCGCTGTCGTCGGGAGCAGTCGAGCCACTGTCGTCGGGAGCAGTCGAGCCACTGTCGTCGGGAGCAGTCGAACCGCTGTCTCCAGGCGTCGTTGTGCCAGCGTCCTGCGGAGCGGTGGAACCGCTGTCATGGGGTGCCGTCGAGCCGGTGTCTTCGGGGGCGGTCGAGCCCGTGTCCTCGGGAGCCGTCGAGCCGGTGTCCTTTGGCGCGCTGCCGGTGTCCTGGGGAGCCGTGGACGTGTCGTTGGTCGTGCTGCCGGCGTCGACTGCGCCGCTATCCTGGCTGGCGCTGTCGTTGGTCGTTATCCCGGGGCCTTCAACCGATTGGTCCTGGCCGCACGAAGCGAGGACAAAGACCAGGGCGAGCGCCGCGTATGCGGGCAATGACGGGCGTGCGAGGCGATTCTGAAGCACGACGACCTCCGAGAGAGTTTCGTAGGAGAGGGGCACGACGGTGAGGGGCGGACCGAACGGCTGATGCAGCATCCGGGCGCAGGCGCGCATGGTCAAATGAGAGAATGTGCGCGTCCAAGTAGGAATATGAACGCGGCGCCCGACGTCGCCGTTCGGAGGGTAGGTGTCTTCGCTACAGCGACCACTTGGCGAGGTTGTCCAGCACGGTGTCCGAGGCGTGCTTGATGAACAGCTGCCGGTCCTTGTCGTTGATGGCCGCTGGCGCCTTGGCCTTGGTCGGGCTCGCTTGGAAGATCGCGGCGTAGAAGGTCGCGGCGGCGAGGAACGACCCGTGCACGTTCGGGTGGCTGCCGTCGCCGTCGAACAGGTCGGGGCCGTTGGCGTCGATAACTTTGCGCCACGACTCACCGACCGGGACCACGCCTGCGTCGATCTGCTTGGCGACATCCAGGTAGCCGGCGGTCAACGCGTCCTGCATCTGGCCGAAGTCCTTGAAGTTGGCGCTGCAGGTGCTACCGGCACATTGTTTGCCGCCTTTCTTGCGACCCCAGGTCAGGAACATAAGCACCTTCGCGCACTGGTTGGACTTGCGCAGGTGCGAGACCAGCTTCTTGGCGCCGGGCAGCATCGCGCCGTTTTTGAACGGGATGATGGTCGGGATCTGGCTCTGTTCCTGCAGCACGACGTAGTCCCACGGTTTGGCCACGAGCATGTCGAGGCTCTGCTTGTTGGTGGCGTGGGCGTTCGGGTTGGCGCCGAGGGTGAACCCGCCGGGCATCACGGCTTCGGTAATGACGGTCTTGCCGACCGACTTTGCGAGGTCGGCGAACATCTTGGGCAGGTTGTTGCCGTGCGTGTAGCTGTTGCCGAGGAAGAGCACCTGCTTGGTCGCGTTGTTGGGGCACTTGGTAACGCCGGAGTCAGGGGCCACAGAGCCAGCGTCGGGACCACCGGTGTTCGTGGTCGTCGCGTCGGGTGAGACGTCCTCGCCGGATGTCGCGTCACCGGACATGGAGCCGCTGTCAGCTTCGGGACTGGTCCCCGCGTCGCCCATCATGCCCGTGTCGCCCATCATGTCCGTGTCTGAACCCGTGTCGTTGTCCATGCCTCCTGTGAACACGTCCTGCGCCGCGCCGGCGTCGAAGCTCGTCTTGTTGTCGTCGGAGCTCTCAGCCGCAGCGCCGCCCGGCGTGGGCACCGGATTGACGATGCAGCCGCCGATTGTCAGCGACAGGAATGCGAAGATCGAAAGCTGGACGATCGACCCGGTGGTCGCCGCGAAGACATCAAATGTGCGCATGGGAGGGGCTCGGCAGGTGGGGGGTGCGCGCCAGGTCGCGAGGTTGACCGGGTTTTCCAGGTTAACCGGGCTTTCGAAGTTAACCGGGCTTTCTAATCGGTCACGTACACGACATTGCTGTAGATCCATACCAGATCCCGCTTCGCCTTCGCCTTCCAAAAACCAAGGTGCGGCTCGAGGTGAAACGGCTGCATCCGAATCTCGGTTCGATAGGCGCCCGACTTGCTGACCTGCAGCGCGATATCGCCGTCTTCGACGCGCGCGACCTCGTCCCAACCACCTTCTTTCGCCCTGAGAATGCGCGCAACGAGCTTGGCTTTGGGCGCTTTCGGATCGACGCGGATAATCGACGGCATACGCACGTGCAGCCAGGTCTTGCCCTTCGCCAGGGAGACCTCGGCTCCCATCTCGTAAAGCTGCGCCTTGCCGTCGCCGTCGACCTGCGTCGCGGTGAAGTCAAACCCCTCGGGGAAGCCGAGGAATTCGAAGACGCCGTACACACGCCGCGCCGTCAAAGCGTCCTTCAGGTCGCGATCGTCCCAAGTGCCGTCCGTGCCGGGTTTGACCAGCAGGTGATTGGAAAACCACGTCATCATCCGCCGATAGCTGTCGACCCGTTCGTCGTCGTGCAGCTTGATCGGCAGCGTGTTGCGGTGGCAGTCGGTGCCCATGACGGTGACGCGCTTTTTACCCCGGGCCATCACCGTGCCCCAGCGCGTCAGGTACGCGGGGTCCTCCCAGACCAGCGGCAGGAACACGAGGTCCGCGGACGGCTTGGGCTGGTTGTCGTCGTCGAGGATCTCAGCGGCCACGCCCAGCGCGTTGTTGAGCTTGCCCATCATGTTCGCGTGCAGGTTGAACATCTCGAAGCCCTGCACCGGCAGGTCGACGAGGTCGCTGATGCTGCGGCCTTCGGTGTGGGCGTAGAGCACGACGGCGCCATGTTTCTGCAGCGCTTCGAAGGTCGCCTTGTCCTTGGTCGAATAGAGCTTCTTGCGCTGCTCCACGTCGCCGACGTGACCGGGGAGCCCGATCGGCATGGACTGAGCGCTCTCCGAACCCGCCATGATGAGCTGCTTACGGCCCGAGCAATCGATCCAGTTTCCGGCGTGCTTGCCGTCGTGCATCACGAGCTTGTCGCCGCGCGCCTTGTCGTAGAGCAACACGTCGGGGAACTCGTGCTTGCGAAAGTGCACCGGGTGGTCGCTCAGGAAGACGAAGTCGTGGCCAACCGTGCAGAAGTCGCGGCGAAAATCTTCCCAGCACGGCTTGTTGATGTTGCCGTCCTTGTCGAACGGTTCGCCGTCGCACGCGTCGTGTGAGTACGGGCTGTGGGCGTGGATGATGCCGCGCAGGTCGACGAAACCGCGGCGCGATGGCTTGCGATTGAGGCGCACGATCTTGGACGGCGCCCACGCCCCGGTCCAGGTCGCTTCGAGGTACATCGGTGCAGGCGCGGCAGGAGCGCCAGGGGCATCGGCGACATCACCGACCGAGGCGGTGTCATCGCTGCTCGCGACGTCGCTTGTCGACTTGGACTCGTTGTCGTCGGGATCGTCGTTGCCACAACCCATCGCGGTCAGCGCAAGTAGCAAGGCGAAGCAAGCGGCGGGTCGTCGCCGCAGAAATGGGCCGTTTTCGGGGCGGGGTCGGTACGTAGCCATGGGCCGAAGGTAGCAGACTTGCGCAGAAGAGACGCGGCCGCGAGACCTGGACCCAGGCCCGATTGGAAGTCGCTGACTGAGCGATAACCCGGGTCCGGGCCACC
>CAZLMW010000021.1:46918-81581 GCA_964560875.1 uncultured Enterobacteriaceae bacterium | reverse complement strand
GTGCCAACCCCAAGGAATGCGTTCGTCTTCGGGACAGCCGCGACGCGGCGGCAGGACCTGTCGGCGCTTCACGCCTCAAGATGATGAACCGACAGCCCTTGGGCTGGCGCCCAAGGCTACTGCCCGTCGACGCTTCGCGCCTACAGATCCGCTATCCGCTACAGCCTCCTGGACCGGATCAAAACGGGCCAGGCCGGGCTAAGCGAGGCCGGCGCCTGCCAAAAAACGAAAGACCCCGCGCTGAGAACGCGGGGCCTTGTCGCTGTTGGTGAACAGGTCGGTGCGGCTACTTCTTGCCGTGGCAGCTGAAGCAGCTGAAGCCCTTGCCGGTCTTGGGGTCAAGAGGCTTCTTGCCGAGCAGCTTGATCATCATCGGCATGACCTCGTTGTACATGGCGTCGGCCACCGGGTACTTGCCCTTCGGCGGCATCTTCATCGGGTCGAGCGGCTTGATTCCGCTGGGCATCTTCCAGCCGTTTTTGAAACCGTCGGCGCCGTGGCAGTGGGTGCACATGATCTTGGGGTACTTCTTGCCGTCGGCCTTCTTCAAGATCGCGCTCATGCCCGGGAGGACGTGATTAGTCATGAAGTCGGACTTTTCCTTGCCCTTGAGCTCGGACCACTTCGGGATCGCCGCTCCGCTGCTGCCGGCATCTCCGCCGCCGCTGCTCGACCCTGCATCCACCGCGCCGCCGCTGCTGCCCGCGTCCGTCGATGCGCCGCTGCTGCCCGCGTCGGTCGCCGTCGAACCGGCGTCGGCCGAGCCGCCACTGCTGCTGGACGCACCTGCATCGCCTCCGGTGGCGCCGGAGTCGGCCGTGCCGCCCGAGCTGCTGCCCGAATCGGTCGCGCCCGAGCTGCTGCCCGAATCGGTGGCGGGGGTTGCTGAATCATCGGACTCGGTCCCGCACGCGGCGAGCGCGGCAACCGCAAAGACGGCGACGAGGTGGCGGTACTTTAGCATAGTAATGCTCTCTATCGGGCTGCGCGATGGCGATTCCGGCCCGGCTGTGATCGAACGATTAAAGGGCGGTCGCAACCGCGAGTTGGGCGACCAGGATGTATCGGGGGAGCCCGCCAAATGCGGCGATGCGGCGGCAGGGTACGATAATCGCAACGACGGCTCAACATCGTTGCAAAAAAGAATGGGATGCTCGAACCCGGCGGGCGGTCGCGGCTGTTATCGTGATCTTCCGCGCCTGTCGAGTTCGTCCACATGCACCGCCGCCGAGTCATCACCAGCGACCACGTCGACGACCTTTGCGCAACACTCGCGCGGGAGCTGCCCGGGTTCCGTATCGGCTACAAGGACGAATCGGCTGTGCAACGCGCGATCGGCGCGCTCGTCCGGCCGTTCAACGACCAATACATGACCCACTACACGACCGTCATGTTCGGCGCGGTGTGGTTTCCATCGGAGGCATGGCGCCGCGAAGTCGGCCCGCGCGCGCTCTACGAAATCCTGCGCCACGAGGCGGTGCACCTGCGCGACGCAAGACGCTACTGGGGGTGGTTTCACGTCTCGTACGTGCTGCTTTTTCCCGCGGTATTCACGATGCGAGCGCACTGGGAATGGCGCGCTTACGTGGAGACACTGCGGGTCAATGCCGAGCTCGACGGCGCCATCCCAGACAGCCTGCTGCGCTTCATCGAGGACCGTTTCATTGGCCCCGACTACCTGTTCATGTTTCCCTTCCGCGGCTTCATTCGCGCGCGGCTTGAAAAAGCCCGAGCGGAGATCCTTGCCGAGCTCGACGCCGCCCCAGCCCAGACATGAAACGACCGCGCACCGCAGATTCGCCGTATCGCCCACCTGCGTGGGCTCGCAACGGGCACGTCAACACCATCGCGGCCTATCGCGCCGGGGTGGAGCCGGTGCAGTACCGACGCGAACGGTTCGAGACACCCGATGGCGACTTCTTCGACGTCGACCATGTTGATGGCCCGCCGGATTCGCCGATCCTGGTCGTTTTGCACGGCCTCGAAGGCTCATCGGACGCGCCGTACGTTCGCGCCGTGATGCAGCAAGCTCACTCGCGCGATTGGACCGGCGTCGCGATCAACAACCGCAGCTGTTCGGGCGAAGTGAACCGGCGCCTGACCTCGTATCACGCCGGGTTCACCGACGACCTGGACCAGGTTTTTCGCGCGATCGCTGAGCGGATGCCAAACCGACCCGTGTTGGCGGTTGGCTTCTCGCTTGGAGGCAGCCAGATCGGCAACTGGTTGGCGCGGACGACCGATGCGGCGGAGCTCGTCGATGGCGCCGTGCTGGTCTCGGTTCCGCTGGTCCTCGCGGCGAGCTGCGCGCATATCGACAGCGGACTGCGGCGCCTCTACGCCTGGCGCTTCCTCGCGACGCTGCGCCCCAAGGTCAAAAAGAAGCGGCGGCAATTCGACGGCGACGGCGACGTCATCGACATGGCAAGACGCGCATTGCGGGTCGGCACCATCCGCGGATTCGACCACCACTGGACCGCGCCGGTGCACGGCTTTGGCGACGCGGCCACCTACTACGACGTCAATCACATCGCGCCAAGGCTCGCCGCAATTCGCGTCCCGACAACCGTTCTGCACGCGCTCGACGATCCGTTCGTGCCACCCGATGCGGTTCCGAGGGACGCGTTTTCAGACGCACAGCATGTCGACCTGCACCAAACGCAGCATGGCGGACACGTTGGCTGGCATCACAGCGATCCGTGGTTGTCGCGCTGGATCGTGGAGCGGCTGCAAAAACGCCTCTCTTCCCGCGGCTAGCCCGGCGCTCCTTCGCAACCGCTTGGCCGGATTGCGAAAACCGCGGCCTCGATCATCGTTGCGTCCATTCGGACTCCACAGTGGTCTCGGTTGTTGTTTCGTTGAGGGGCCGGCGCCCGGCCCCTGGTGCCAAAAAAGTGTCATTTTTCGGCACCTTCCCACAGCGTGCGGCGCACTTGCGCCTTGCGTCCCTCGGCCTCTCGCCTCGGTCCGTGGACCAAACGATGATCGCCGCCGAAACGGCGTATAAACTTCCGGTCGCAACACAGCATCCAACCGCAGTTCGCACCCAACCTGGAGGCGCCGTGCGCTCCATTCGCCATTTGCCCCGATCTGCGACGTGCGGCGTGCTCATCTGGCTCCTTGCGACCTCGTGTACTGCGACAACCAGCCCGAGCTCGCCAAGCGTTTCGGACGACGACGCGATACCCGACGCCGCCGCGGACAAAGCGGACACGACCGCGGATACGGTTGCGGATGCAGGGGCCGATGCAGTTGCGGATGCAGGGGCGGATGCAGGGGCCCATGCAGTTGCGGATACAGGTGCAGATGCGCCGGACTCCGACACCACGTTGCCGGACACGGCCGCCGCCGCAGATCTCGTCGCAGGACCCGACACCGGCGAGCCGCTCGATGCGGCGTCGGCCGTTGACTCCCATTCGCCCGACACGCACAGCGCGGCCGATTCCACCGCTGCGGATGCGACAACGGCGCTGGACACGACGGCGCTGGACACGACGGCGCTGGACGCGACGGCGCTGGACGCGACGGCGCCGGCCGACACCTCGAACAAGCCGCCGGACGCTGGTGGATCCGACACGGGTTCATCGAGCGCCGGCTGCCTGCCATGCCACTCGGACAACGATTGCGCGGTGGCCGGTGCGCTCGGCCCGGGATGCGTCGGGGTGCCGGTTTCGAATTGTGGACCGGCCGGGGGCTGCAGCTTCGATTACCCGGCCGGCTATTTCTGCTCCAAAGGCTGCAGCAACGACTCGGACTGCCCCGCAAGCCACACCTGCGCATACCTCGGATTCGGCAGCAAGAAGCTTCCCGGCCAAACGAAGTTCTGCTTCCCGACGGGCGGCTGCAAGTGTCCAGCCGCGGCGATCGCTGCCAAGCGCACAGGCAAGTGCTCGGCCCGCAACGAAAACCTGAACTCGTACCACTACCACAAGCACTGCAACGGGGTTCGAACGTGTACGGCAACCGGCGTATCTGCGTGCTCAGCCAAGGCGCCGGCGCCCGAAAAATGTGACGGCATCGACAACGATTGCGACGGCAGCATCGACGAGAAGTGGATGTACAGCTTCGGCACCGGTTCCAAGCCGTGGCAGCCGATTGCTCAGTGCCGGGGGGCGAAGGGGTACAGCGGACCCGGATGCGGCTGGCTAGCCTGCAAGGGCAAACAGGGCTGCGTGCCCGAGGGACTCGGAAAGCCTTGTCCTTATCAGCAGGCCACCGGATGCAACGCCAAGATCTGCGTCAAACACCCCAACCCGCCCAAGTTCCAGGAGCACAGCGGATACGCGGTCCCGGTCACAGGTCTGTGTCAGAAGGTGCCGTGTTCGGGCGGTCAGAAATGCGCCGCTGACGGCACCTGCAAGTAGCAGCAGGCTCCAAACGCCGAGTTTGCCATCTGGCCCGTCGCCGGCTACTTCGACCGCATGGCCAACGCTGTGCAGAAATACCTTTCGCGCTGGGCCGAACCGTCGGTCGAGTTGGCGCCCCGACTGCCGGGTCGCTTCCGATACGGTGTCTGCATCCCGTCGTATCGGGAAGGTGGGCGTGTTTGCGAGGCGGTGCAATCCGTGCTCGCGGCCGACGATTCGGTGCTCGTCGTTGTTGTCGTCAACGCGCCCCCGGATGCTGCGGATGATGAGCTCGCGAGCAACGCCGAATCCGTTGCCGGGCTGCTGAAACGGTTCGGACCTGCCGGCTCGATCGGTCCCGACGCGCACTTGTGCACCGTCGCTGGCAGCGCGGTGGTCGTCCTCGAGCGACGCATCCCGCGCAAACAAGGCGTGGGGACGGCGCGAAAAACAGGGCTCGACCTGCTTTTTGCGGCGCACATGGCGGGGGTTGTCGAAAGCCGCGTTCTGCACACGACAGACGCCGACGCGCGGGTGCCAACTACATACCTCTCTGCCGCTCACGACGCCGCCAAGCGCGTACCGGACGGCGCCGCCTGGATCCATCGATTCGTTCACATCGCCGCCGATCCCGACCTCACCGCCGACTCTGCGCGCTACGAGTGTCGGTTGCGCCACCACGTGCTCGGCCTCCGCTGGGCCGGGTCGCCCTACGCACACCAGGCGATCGGCAGCACAATCGCGGTCGACGCCACGCGCTATGCCCAGGTTCGCGGCGTGCCGAAGCGGTCGGCGGGCGAAGATTTCTACCTGCTCGGCAAGCTGGCCAAGCTCGGACCCATCGTTGCTATCGACGGCGACCCGATCGTGCTCGAGGGCCGCGCGTCCACCCGTGTCCCATTTGGAACCGGCCCTGCCCTGCACCGCGCGCAACAACGCGATGAACCCGTCCGCTGCTATCACCCCGGCGTCTTTGATGGTCTGCGCCAGGCGTTGGCCGCGATGCAGCGAGCCGTCGAAGAAAACAAACCGCTCTTGTTTGACGACGGCACCTCCACGGAACGCGTGCGGAAAGCAGCCACCGACCTGGGTTTGGGCGCCATGGTGGACGAGATCAACGCGCTGGACTGGCCCGCACAGCGCCGTTTGCGACGCCTGCACGAGCGGTTCGATGCCTTCGCAACGCTGAAGATGCTGCACACGTTGCGGGCGATGGGACTGCCGGATGAACCGGTGGCAGAAGCGCTTGCAGCATCACCGTTACTGGGCGAGCTACGCGGCGGACTGGCGGACTGGCCGGCTCAGCTCGAGGGGCTCGAACGCGCCGGCTGGTAGCTCGATGGTGACGTCTGTCGACATCGTCGATGGGTTGGTGGCTCGGAAAGCGTCACGGCTAGCGCCGCGCCGCCCTCGGTTTCCGTGACGGTGGCCGATGCCGATCCCGACGCCGAAGCCGATCCCGACGCCGAAGCCGATCCCGACGCCGAAGCCGATCCCGACGCCGAAGCCGATCCCGACGCCGTTGCTGATGCCGATGCCGTTACTGATGCTGATGCTGACGCTGATGCTGATGCTGACGCTGATGACGACGCCGTTGTTTCCGGACGCGTCCTCTCCGCTTGCCCAGGCTAACGGTGCGGTTGCGGTCCTCTGCTGGCCGAAGCGTTCAGGCGTGCCACTGCGCGTTGGACTGGTCAAGGTCACACGGCTGCGCCGTCGCGGGTCTCGTGCGGCTTCGCCGCGTTGAGTTGCGAACCCTGACAAGTCCAGCGCGCGATGGCGTGAGGGGGGCTTCTTCAACCAGCAGAGGAGGTCAAGATGACGTACTATCAGGACAGCAGGAGCGCGGGGCATACCGGCGAGTTTATTACGCTTGCCGTGGCGGAGGATGCGTCCGTGGCGGTCGGGGAGTTGATGCAGGCGCTACCGGCGCAAACGTCACCAAGGCCGCTCTTTGACACATGAGCGTTGCCGGCAGCACGGCAGAAGAACCGCTTGTCGGCCTTGCTGAAGGCCGCGTGCGAGTAGCCGGGGAACCGGCCGGCCCAAGAACCGCCGATCAGCACCGGGCCATTGTGGCCGCACGGACTGCGGACGGAAGACAAGGCTCGTCGCCCGGGGGAACGTTGTCCCGGAATCTGTGCCGGTCATGGGCCGGTTTCGACGGCGCCGATGTCGCAAGCCTTGCCTTTCGGCCGCTTCACGCCGCGCTGATCGATGCCGCCAACAATTGCGGAGCCGCAGACCTTCGCATCGGCCGAGTCGATCGCCTTGGACCCCACGGCCGGCACGATGGTCGCAGTTGGACCGCCGTTGTTGGCGAGCATGCCGAGCTTGGCGCTGCCGCTGATGGCGGCGCTGCATGTCCCATCTTCAACCAGGTTCGTGATGTTGGTCTTGAGCGTTGTCGGTCCGCCGCAGTCTTTGCCGCCACCCTTAGCGCCGACCAGGATCGTGTTGCTGACGTGCAACTCGCCGCTGCTTTGAACGCCGGCGATCTTCGGCGACGAGTTGTCTGCGACGGTGCAATGTATCAAGGTCAACGAACCCGCCGCTGCGATCGCGCCGCCATCGCCGGTCGCCTCGTTGGAAGAGAGCGTCGAGTTGACGACAGTCAACGTTCCGAAGTTGACCAGGCCACCACCAGTGACGGCGTTGTTGAGGTTGAATGTGGACCGGAGAATCTGCCCGGTGCAGCCGGTGAAGCACGCCGCCCCGGCCCCGTAGAACGACGAGACATTCCCTGTGAACCTCGAGCGCTCGACCGTCAACTTGGCGCTGGCGAAAAGTCCCGCCCCAGCGGTGTTGTTGTTCGTGGAGCTGAGCTTGTTGCCGCTGAATGTGCACTCCACAACCGTGGTCTCTGCGCTCGTATACAACCCCGCACCTTGGACCAGCGCTGCGTTGTCATCGAACACGACGTTTTCGAAGACAGCAGGTCCCTTGGTGACGCGAACGCCGCCAGCCTCGTTGGTGGGTGCCTTGCCGCGCTGAACCGTAACGCCGCGGAGCGTGAACTTGGCGGCAACGTCCAATACGCGGAAGGCTTTGGCGCCGTCGAGGCGCACCACATGCCCGAACCCGTCGATGACCAGCGGCGCCGAGACGGCTGGCAGGGCCTTCGTGAGCGTCACGTGGGCGGCGAGGCTGAAGGCGATGACGTCGGGGTTGGGCTTGGCGTTTGCGGCGCTGATGGCCTCCCGGAGGGTGCAGTGTGTGAGCTCGCAGTTGCCGTCGTCGGCGTCCTTGGCCGACGTCACAACCAGCGTACACACCTGCTTGCCGCCACAGACTCCGCCCGTGCAACTGTCGCCGTTCGTGCAGAAGACAGCGTCGTTGCACGTCGAGCCATCCTTGAGCGTCGCATGCGAACACTTGCCGTCAGCCGGGTTGCACTTCGCCGGCGCGCGACACTGCGGCACTGTGGGCGCTGCGTTGATCTCGATGTCGTCCCAGGCGTGCACATCGGCGGCAGCCGCGCTGTTGCCCGAGGTGATCGTTGCGGACACGAGTTCCTTGAACGTCGCGGGAAGCTGAATGACGCCGCCGCCCGCCGGGTGCTTGGCGACGTGATTGATGGTGGCGCCAGACTTGGTCTTCGCGGAGAAGGTCACGCCGTTTGTGCCACCGGCGCCCTTGATGGATACCCACTCGAATGTGCCGCTGTCCGCCATCGCGATGGTGAGCTGGCCGCCGCTATGCGTCGTCAACGCCTCCCGGTCTGGGTCATTTGGATCGTGGTTCGCAACCCCGACCGAGCCCTTTGACGGCCCTGCGGTCACGGTCACTACGACGCCGTCCTCCTGCCAAGTCGGTTGGCCGACAACCTTCTTCAAGTCGAACGTGACCTTGTGCGAAACCGGCGCCGCACAGTCGACCGCCTTGCCGCCACATGCGCCGCCGCCACACGCGTCGGTCGTCGTGCAGCTGTTGCCGTCGTCACAGCTTGCCTGGTTGGGCTTGTTACTGCATCCCGACTTGGTATCACATGCGTCGTCCGTGCAAATGTTGCCGTCGTTGCAGTCGCTGTCCACCGTGGTCACCGTGCAACCGGACGCCGCCAAGCAGCTGTCCTTGGTGCACTTGATTCCGTCGTCACATGTCGCCTGACCGCTGGTCGTGCATTTCCCGCCCGCACAGGCGTCGCCAGTCGTGCACGCGTCGCCGTCGTCGCATGCACCTGTGTTCGGCGTTTGATTGCAACCCGTGGCGGACTCGCAGCTGTCGTCGGTGCAGGTGTTGGCGTCATCGCACGATTTGGCCGGGCCTGGTTTGCAAGCGCCAACCGTGCACGTGTCGCCGTCGGTGCAGCTGTCGCCATCGTCACAAGCCGCGCCGGGTTGGGCAACCGCCGTCGTGCACGAGCCCTTGTCGCACGCCGCAACCCGGCACGATTTCGCGGCCGGTGCCGGACAATCGCTGGCGGTCGTGCATTGCGACTTGCCAGCATCCTCGCCGCATCCTGCGGTCGATTTGGCGTCCAGGTCGTCGCAATCAGGTCCCGTCGGCACGCCGTCACCATCGGCGTCTGGATCGCAGGCGTCACCGATTCCATCGCCGTCCAGGTCGGCCTGGTCTTCGTTGGCGACTCCGGGGCAATTGTCTTTGTCTTGCGTCACGTTGTCGCCGTCGTCGGCGGCCTTCGCCTGCGCGGCAAGGCAGGCCGGGTCCTCTGTGCAGGGCTTGACGCTCACCGTCTTGTCGGGCTTGCCGTCGCCATCCTCGTCGACCTCGACCGTTGCGCTCTTGTCCGCGGAGCTCGTCGTGGCCAGGGTAAACTCGGCGCCCTTGTCCAGCTCCACAAGACCCACAAAACTCGTCGCGCCACTCTCGGCCTCGGTCTGCACCGAAACAGTGAGCGTGCCCCCGTTCGGCACGTCGACAGCCGCCTTGCCGCCATCTTTGGACAACGACAACCCAACCTCATTCGCTTTGCCGGCGGCCCCGTCGATGCGGACGGACACCTCGACAGCCTTGCCGCCAATGTCCGCGGACGCCATCGTCACGTACGCCGCTCGCCCTGCCTCGCCTACAAAGCGGGTCGACCCATCGACCGACACGTCGAGCGTCGCTTTTCCGGAACCAACATCCGTGCTGACAGCCGCGACACCGCCATCATGAGCAAGGATGTGAACGTGGATCTTGGCGGGGTCCGTTGCGCCTTCGTCGTTTTCTGCGATGACCTTCAGGGCGCCGGTGCTGGGAACCTCGATCGTCGTCGGGGACTGGTCTCGCCACAGGTCCGCCGTGAAGGACGAATCCCGGTCAGCCTCGTCGACGTCGTTTGGTCCGCCTGGCTTGCTGCACACCTTGCGACCCTTCGAATCGACAACCGTCGTCTTGCCCTTGCCGCTCGACGCGACTGTCGTCCGCGCTTTGGACCCGGTCTTGGGGCATCCAACGCAATCGAGCGTGCCGAGCCGTACTTTGTTCTGCACCAAGAAGAGCGGATTGGTGCCCTTCCCGCCTTCGTAGACAGCCTCCTTCGCGTCGGGATTTATCGATGCGACGTACCGCCATGTGTCGGCGCTGACATCGATATCGATCGCGCGCTCGACGTTGGGGTGGTTGGAGTCGTAGACGAGGATTCGCCACTTGTCGCCCGACACCTTCCGCGTCGCATACGGCATCACCGCGTGGCCGCCGGTCAGCGTGCCATCCTCCGCAACGCGCAGCATCCCGAGGCGGAAGCTGCCGCCGGACTTGCCGCGCTTGAATGCCTCGCCGAGCTTTTGAACCGCCTCTTTGCCGCTGACCGGCTCGGTCTCACTGCGGACATTCGAGACGAATTGGGTCGCGTACCAGTACATCAGCGCTTCTTCGAGCGCGTCGTTGACGCCGAAGGCATAGGTGTGCAGCGGTTTGTCGATACCGAGCGAGGCCCGCGTGACGCTGTTGTCGTAGAGCAGCCCTGGCACGACGGCGAAACCTTCGCACCGGCCGCCGTCCGCGGCGCGGTTGACGTGCTGGACGAACTTGCGGACGCCCGGCAGGACGCGGCATCTGCCGTTGGCGATCCGCTTGCAGGCGACGTCACCGAACATCTTGTGCGCCGCCTCATTGGTGAACACAGCGGCGGAGACGTGGCCACCGAAATTGGCAAACGCAAAGCCAAACTCTTCAGGCCGAAAGCCTGTATCTGCCTGCACCAGCGGCGGCGGGTCGTCCGCACATCCGCCGAGCAGCATCAGCGCTGCAACGGCCGTAAGGAGAGTCTGTAGGCGCATCACCGGCTAGAACTTGACCTCGACCGCACCGATGTCACACCCCTTCCCCTGCGGTCGCGCCACGCCACGTTGATCAACCTTGTTGACCAAGGCGCCTGCGCACGTCGCTGCGTCCCCGGCTCCAATCGCCGCCGAGGTGATGCTGGGGACCACGGTCTTGGTATGACCGCCATGGTGGCCGAGCTTGCCGAGCCCCGGACTGCCTGTGAGTGCGGCCCCGCACGTCCCGTCGTAGACGAGATTTTTGACAGAACTGGCGATTTTGCCATTGCCATTAGCGCCGCAAAGTTTCGAACTGTTCCACGAGTACTTGCTGAAGATGGTGTTGAACAGGTGCGCGGTTCCGCTGGTAGCCAGACCCGAGAAACCGGGACTCGAGTTGCGGTCAACGGTGCAGTTCATCAATGAGACGGTGCCTGCGTTGTTGATCGCGCCGCCGTCGTCCGTCGCCGTGTTGTCGTAGAAGGTCGTATTCACGAACGTCACTGTGCCCCAACTGACGAACGCTCCGCCCGTCTTCGCCTTGTTGCTGAGGAAGCTGCAGCCCCGAACCGTGACGCTCTGGCTCGAACCCCACACGACGAGAGCGCCCCCATAAACTGTCGCCGTGTTGGCCTCGAATGTCGAACTTGTGATGGTCGTCGTGCCCTCGACGAATACTGCGCCGCCCGTCGTGCCATTGCTGTCGGTCACCGTGTTGCCCTTGAAGGTGCATCGCGTCACGGTAAGCTGCCCCTTCGTGTGCAAGGCTCCCCCTCGCAGTCCGGCGGTATTGTTGAGGAACATGACATCCTCGAAGACAGCCTTGCCGCTGCTCACGTAGATGCCGCCGGCCGTGCTACCACCGGCCGTTCGACCGTTTTGCACAGTGACGCCCTTGAGCGTCAGATCGCTGGACGCTTCAAGGACTCGTCGGGTCGTGCCGCCATCGAGCACGACCTTCCGGCCGCCGCCGATGATGGTCAGCGGTTTGGTCACCTGGGGCAGCGCGCTCGACGGGGTGATGTGGATGTCTTTGCTGAAAGCGATCGTGTCGTGCTTCGTCGTCAGGTTGGCTGCGGCGATCGCCTCCCGCAGTGAACAATGCGTGGCGTCGCAAGTGCCATCGCTGGCATCGTTGGCGCTGTTGACCAGGAACGCGCAGCTGGTGCTGGAGCACTTGCCGCTCGCGCACTGGCTGATGGGACAAGCGGTCTTCTGGGCGCAAGGGGCGCCGTCCGGCTTGTCCAGCCAGGTGCACTGGCCTGTTTGTTGCGAGCACCCGTAAGTGCCCCGACACACCGGAACCACCAATTCGGTCGAAAGCTTGAAATCGTCGAAAAACAGGCAGGTGTAGGGAAATCCTGAGGCGTTCGTGGTGTTTTTTACGTCGATGACAACCTTCGAGAGGTTCGTGAACGTAGCAGGCATCTTCCGTTCGACAGGATTCCCTTGTGCTGAGGTTGCGTACGCTACGGTTCCGCCGGTCTTCTTGTGGCCGGTGAAACTCAGCGAGTTCGCGCAACCAGAGAGCTTGACGCTCACGAACCGAAACGCGCTGTCATCGGTCAGCCGAACTGTGAGCTTGTTGCCAGATGCGGCGTTCTTGTACCAGAACTCCTTGTCCGGATCGCTGTCCTTGTTGAAGTTGTAGCCCTCGGCCGAATACGTGTAGGGCAGATTCCAGCTCACCTCGACACCGTCTTGGCGCATCCAGCCAGACTTGTGAACATTGCCCTGTGCTGGCGTGAGCCCCTTCTTCGCGTCGCCGTCGAACGTCAGTGTCTTGTGGCTCTTCGGCGAGCCGCAGCTCTTCGGTGTCCCTTGGCAGGTTCCGATTTGGCACCGGTCGTTGTCGGTGCACTTGTCGCCGTCGTCGCACGCGGTGTTGTTTTTCCAGGAGTTGCTGCAGTTGCCGAAATTGCAGAAGTTCCACGTACAGGGATTGCCGTCGTCGCAGTCCTTTTGCTTGCCGGCAACGCACTTTGAATGAGCGCATTTGTCGTGCAGTGTGCACTTGTTGCCGTCGTCGCAGGGGTTGCCCTCGATCGATTTGTTGGTGCAGCCGGTTGCCTTGTCGCACGCGTCGGCGGTGCAAGCGTTGCCGTCGTCGCAGTTGACCGCGCCGTAGCACGTGCCTACTTTGCAAACATCGGCTGTGCACTTGTTGTTGTCCGATGCGCACGGCTTGCCGGCGACTTTCGGGAAGGAACATTTGCCCGTGTACGGATCACATTGATCGGCCGTGCAGGGGTCCGTGTCCGAGCACTTCGGCTTGCCGCCGCTGACGTGGCAGGCGTCAGGGAAACCCCAATTCGCCCCGGTCCGGATCGACATCTGCTTGATCTGCTCGTCGCTCAGCGGTCGGTCGTAGAACAGCACTTCGCCGATCACGGCTCGGCTGCGGCTGCCTGCTTTGCCACTGCCGCCGATCTGCATCGCGCCCTTGTACACCGTCGTAGAGTACGAGCCGGCAAATGCCGTGCGAATCTTGTTGTCCATACCACGCACCACCAAGGACACCGATGGACTCTTGAATCGCAGTGTCACGATGTAGCTGTTGCCGTTCTCGAGTTTGATCGGTGGGTCCGTCTTCATCGCCGGGTACACCTTGTTGTCGACTCCGATGCTGTAACCGTACGCCGTCAGATTGCCTGTGCCGTCCTGCCGCAAGCCCCAACCGTAACCGTTCTGGTAGGACTCCTGGCTGGTCGCCGACTCGTGGTTGACCAGGATACCGCCCGACTCTGACGGGCCGGCCCGCAGGACCATCACCAGGGTCGTGCCCCAGTTGTTGACGTTTGGGTCGACCTTCACCTGCGCCGACATGCCGCTCGCGTGGGCGAAGTCCACGCCCTGGTGGCTCTTGGCAATGACTGTGGCGAGCCCGGCAGGCGCGGCGCCCTTCGATAGCAGCTCAAACTTCGCCGCGGGATAGAACTTGTTCGGGGTAGAAAGCGACGGCCACTGAGTTACGACTCCGCCTGGTCCCGCCAACTGGGCGGCGCCAGCGGCTTGCAGATGCAGCGCCAGGTGGGCGTTGAGAAACGGAGCGCAGCCGATCGGTTTGGGCGCGACGGATTTGCCCTTGCAGGCCCCTTGGCTGCAGCTGTCCTGGTTGGTACAGGCTGTGCCGTCCGAACAGCCTCCTGTCGGGTTCGTCGGCGTGTAGGTGCACTTGCCAGCGCTGCACTTCGATATCACACACTTGTTGTCGTCGTAGCATTTGCCGGCCGTCTTGACGCACGTCGCTTCGACGCTGCATCGGCCGAGTGTGCACGACTTTGGATCGGCGCCGCACTCATGGCCGACCTTGACCGTGGGCACGCAACCCGGCAGCACGTTCGGTTTGCATGTGAACGCCTCGATGCACTCGCCCTTGGCCTCAGTGCAGTCGGACGTCTGTGCGCAATAACCTTCGTCCGTAACGCCGTCGCAGTCGTTGTCGAGCGTGTCGCCCGGAAGATCATTGGCACCCGGATGGATCTTCGCGTCTTTGTCGTTGCAGTCGCCGCCGCCGCACGTCGTAGCGGCGGCGCCATCCCCGTCGGCATCAACCGCCTTGTAGCTGCACTTGCCGACAGCACATTCGCCGACCAGGCAGGCCGTCGACGGGCAGTCCGCGTCGGAGTTGCAGCAGGCGCCGAGGTTTTCGAGCACGGTGAACGGGAATGGCTGATCCTTGTTCATTCCCGCGTGACGAAGTTGGACGTCCTGGTCACCGTCATCGTCCACGTCGCTGACATCGACGTCATCGAACGCGGCCTTCTTGATCAGGGCAGACGCCGCCGAATCGAGCTTGGGAGCCAGCGGCTGGCGGGCCTTGAACACTCCCTTGCCGTCATTGAGCATGACGTAGACGTCGGTCTCCTCCGCGATGACGACATCGAGATGCCCGTCGGCGTTGATGTCCCCGAGATCGACCGACTTCACGCCCTTGTTGTTGCTGTTGTCAACAGATTGCTGCGTGAGTGTTCCGTCGCCGTTGTTGGCGAACCACGCGATTGTTCCGCTGCCCTGCGAATCGAAAGCGAGGATGTCCTGCGTCTTGTCGGCGTTGATGCGGCCGCTGACCAACTTGTGCCAAGTGTTCTTTGGAGCCTTCGTCGGCGCGAACACGCCGACGTTCTCCTCGGTGGTTACGCGCAGCGTCAACCCGCCTGCCTTGGACGCCAACACCAGATCTGGCCGGCCATCCCCATTGAGCTGAATTGCGACGCCATCCCAAGCCTGTACGGCGGACTTGGTGGCCTTCAGACCATTCTTGGTCCAATGCAGTTTCTGCGCCGACGGCTCGTTGGTGAACAGCCAGACCTCGTCACCGGCGATGTAGTCCTGGTCCCACACCTTGAGGCGCCAGACGTCGGTCGCCTTGGGCTTGGCGAGTCCGATTTTGAGTTCTTCGAGGTTCGTCTCAGGCTTCGTGAATACGTCGTGTCCAATGAACGACGTCTCGCCGCAGCGACCGATGTAGTCCAACTTGCCATCGGCCTTGAGGTCCGCCAGCACCGGCGGGGTCTGACGGGTTAGCCAGCTCTCCGCCGCCGTCGCCGAGACCCAGTCCGAGCGGACCACGTGGGTACTCGAGCCGCGCGTCAGAATATTGATGCAACGGCCGGCCGCACCGGCCACGTGTTTTTCGACCGTGGTCGTCAGCGTCCACGACGTCTTGCCATCGATGCGCCAGCGCCAAGAGGCCGTGCGCCCCGAAAGAACCGACTTGTCGGGGGGCGTCGCACAGCCGCGCACGCTACCATCGCACTGCTTGAGAGCGCCGGCGCAGGACGACGCGCCGAGAGCCGTAGCCAGTGCCTTTGTCTTGCCGCCGCTGTCGACCTGCGCCTTGTATGCGCCGCAGGTCGTTTGCAGCATGGAAACCGCCGCACGTCGCGTGTCGGTATGAAAGGGTTGCTGAAGCCAACTCGCGGCTCCGTCAAGTCGCGTGGACTTGAATCCGTCGCGGCAGGTACAGACGCCCTTACCGTCACCGTCAGCGCACTTCTGCTCGCAGCCCACCAAGCCTGAGCAGTAGCCTCCCGCAACACAGGCGGCGGTTGCCATGGGTCCGTAGGCGCATTCATTGCTTCCTGAACAAAGGCCGCTGTAGCACATCCCGGGGTCAACGCAGTCCTGGTGTTTGCTGCAGCAGCCGGCGATCGGCTCGTGGTCACACGTATTGGCCTTGCAGATGTCCTTGCTACACACGTTGCCGTCGACGCACTCGGTGTCATCCGAGCAGCAGCCAGCGATCGGCGAGGTTTTGCACTTGTTGGATGTGCACGCCGTGCTCGTGCACGTCTTGCCATCGTCGGGGCAATCCGATGCGCTCGTGCAGCAGCCGCCGATCGCGGGGAAGTGGCACTTGAATCCGAGGCACTGCGGGGCAGCGGTGCACACATCGTTGTCCTTGCATTCGCTGGCGGAGGCGCAGCACCCCGACCCGCTCTTTGGCGTCACAACGCACTTGTTGTTCACGCACTTCGCCGACGCGCAGCCCGGATCGTACGTCGCGGGACAATCCCCGGTGGTCTCGCACGAGCAGGTCGTATTCTGCACCACGAGGCCGACGCGGCCGTTCACTGATGCCCACGCGATGTCCGTGCGCCCATCCTCGCTGAAATCTGCTACGACGACATGTCCAATGCCGCTGGGCACGGACGCCGCGACATACTTATCGAAGCCGTTCTTGGCCTTCTTGAACAGATACGCCCCCTGGAAACTGTTGCTGACCACGCCGACGATGACCTCGGCGGCGCTGTCGGCATCCCAGTTGGCGACCGCGACCGACCGCCCGTCGATGGCTTCGGCCACCAAGTCGTCGCCGGTCTTGAAACCGCCGAATCCGCTGCCATCACCATCATCGCTGGCCTTACCGGCGTACCAAAGCACCCGATCTGCGGCCGAATCGACAGCAACGAGATCGGCGCGCTTGTCGCCGTCGATATCGCCGATCGCCAAGCCGGCGACACGCCCCGTCCGGTGGTCGGTCACCACGGGCTTTCCGGGCATTCCGCTCTTGTCGACCAAGCTGTAGGCGACGGTGCTTCCGGTGCCAAGCAAAGCGTAGCGGCTCATGACCACATCGCGGTCGCCGTCGCCATCGAGATCCGCGGTCGCGAACGCTACGGCAACATTGGCAGCGGCAAGAGAGCCCTTCCAGATGGTGGTGGCTGCGCCGAATCCGGCGCCACCCTTCAGGCCGCGGGCGTATCGCGCATGCCGGCCGTCGTTGAAGAGCAGGTCCACGCGGCCGTCACCGTCAAGATCGGCGACAGCCATATTCTCCGCGTCGACCGCCGCCGCCAACATCACTTCGCGCGCGAAAACCCCTTTGCCGGTGTTGCGGTAACCGACTATTCCCCGCCCCTCAACGGCCGCCACGACATCCAGGTGGCCATCGCCAACGACATCGGCAACGGCGATGGCGTCCGCCGCGGTTTCAGTGGCGACGAGCTTGGACGAATCGAACTCGCCAAGACCTTTGCCCGGGTAGAATGCGATTCGGCGAGCGACGCCAAGGGCAGCAACAATGTCCGTCTTTCCGTCGCCGGTGACATCGCCGTGCGCAATCGCGGTCACGCCGCCCGCGCGGTTGTCGACGGTGCGATTGGCCGTCGGCTGACCGAACACAGCTTTGCCATTGGCGCAGCAGTCGCTGTCGTTTGTCGCCGAACAACCGGGCGAGCAAACGTTGTCGCCGTCGGCGCACTTGGGCGGGGTGACCGGTGTCAACACGGCGAACATGCCAAAGTCATAGGTGTTGAAGCGGACGAACTGGTTCTCTCCGGTGGGGGTGCCTTCGAGGAACTGGGACGAGTCGACCGAGTCCGACGTCAGCCAACCTTTGCCCTTCCAGATCGGCTTGAACGGTGCGACCGCGCCGAGAGTGGTCGGCAACATGACTGTCACGCTTGCCGCCAGAGGCGCATCGAGCGGGTCAATCGCCCAGAGTCGGCTGGAAATGTCGTGCCCAGGGTGCTTTGAGAGGAGCTGCGACGCGCTGTACTCGGACTCGCGAATCAGCACCTTGACATGGTCGGGCAGCACGCCAGCCGCAATGGTGACCACGACGCCAGCGTTGTTGCCCAGGGTGGCGCCGGTCGCACCAACGGCGACCCCGGCATCGTCGACGCCCACGCCAAATGATACGTCGGCGCCTTTCTTTTCGTCGGGTTCATCGGACCCGCACCCATATAGAACCACCCCGAGCAGAATCACCAGCGCAGCGCCATTGCGGGTCCTTTCGAATCGGTGGTTCATCATGGCGTCTTCTTCACGATCTTGGCCGGAATGCGCAGGTTCAGTTGGACAAATGGACGCTTCTGGAAGTTGTCCGTGGTCGAGAGCCCCATCGTCGACACGATCGCTCCCGCGAGGAGCTTGGCGGCGCCTACCGACGGAGTTGTCGGTGTGGCCGGGTTGTTGCCCTCGAACGTGACCGTTGTGCTGCTACCAACGCCGCACTTGCCGCCGTACAGGGGACCGTTAGCATTCAACAGGTCCTTCATGACCCTCCATTCGTAGGTGTTCGCGTCCCAACCGCCATTGTAATTCCAGGTCGTCGTGCCACTGGCCCACTTGGTATGCCCATAGCGGTAGCGACGATACTTGGTGTTGTGTGGATAGAGGCCGACGGCCGTCTTGTCCGCACACATCGCAGTCGTGACCGACGGATTCGGAGTGAAGCCGTTGCTGTCGAAATAGGGATTGCGCAATGTCGTCGTGCTGGTGGCGCTGGCGAAGAGCTGCATGAGCCGCCCGTTTATGTTTGGATTCGCCTTGAACTTCGCCTTGAATGTCAACGTCTTTCCTTGGACAGTCACATGTTGCTGCTTGAATCCCTGGCTCAATTGTAGCTTCGCATCCTTAGGAAGCGGCAACAGGTCTGGTGCAAGGGCCGCCTTTTTGACAACGGTGTTCTTGTCGTCGGGTGCCTTGGGGAGTTGACTCTCCGGTTTGGCGCCGAACGTATCCTGGAGCATTTGCCTGCAATCAACGCGTGTTGGGAGGCTGGCCATCGGTTTCAAGTCTTGCCACTTGCCAGGCACGGTCCAAGAAGGCGGCAGCTTGTCTAGCGGGTAGCTGGTCTCATTCTTCAGTGTGGTGAAGTTGTCGTACGCCCAGAGATTCGCATCCAATCCGAAAACCAGGTTGGGTCCGCCCGTGCTGGACTCAGTGAACGAGAGCTTGAACTCCCACGTGATCTCGTCATTGGCACCAACCGTCTGAAATACTCCGGCTTCTATTTTGGCTTTGAGGTGATTGGGCAGATAGTCCCCGTTGTTCAGATCTTTCACGCCCTTGGCCTTGACGACCGGCCGAATCTCACATTCGCACGCCGAACCCGGCAGCCCGGTTGGGCCGGAACCTTCGTCGGTAATGCCGTCGCAGTCGTCGTCTTTGAAGTTGCAAACGTCCTTCGACGGGGGCGCGATCGGGGCGCAAACCGACTGTCCGCCCAAGCATTGCGTCGTAAGCGAGTCTTTGCAGACCCCCAAGCCGGGTTTAGCAGAGGTATTGAAGAGGCATTTTATCCCTATTTCGTAGGACTTCAGCTTCGTTTGCGGCTGCCCGGTGCTCTTCGTTTCGACGACCAGCGGCAACAGTTCAACCTTTGTGACTCCTTCATCGGTCTCGCCGTCGCAATCGTCATCCACATTGTTGCAGACTTCGGTTTTGGGAGGCGGCACGATGGAGACGCACTTCAGGTTTGTGTTCGCGGATTCTTGAACGTCGGTCGCACATTGGACAACACCGTTGTTCGCGCCCGCGCACGGTCCCAATAGGTCGCCACCTCCGTCAGCGATAGGGTGCTTGGTGATCGTGCATTTTTCGCCGACTTTCCATCCCACGGCCCCTGCTGCCTGCTTCGGCTTCTTCTTGACGACCGATGCGTTGCTCAACGTGCCCGGCACGGTATTGGCGTCCTCATCCGTGATCCCGTCACAGTCCTCGTCTACCCCATCGCAGCCATCGAGCTTGCCGTTCAGCTCCTCGGAGTAGCAGTACGGGTAGCCGGTTTCCGTTCGACACGCTTTTTCGAGCGCCTTGCAATCGCCATCGCCGTCGCATTGCCCGCTGGGATTGTCCTCGGCCTTGTCTACGGGCTCTTTCGGACTAACATTGTTGACTCCGTCGCCGCACGTTTCTCCGCATACGATGGCGCCCATCGTTGAAGCCTTGCAAGCGATGCCCGTGCTGTGCGCGCTGGAGAGGCCGCACATGCCAAACCACTTTGGCCGCAGCGCCGTGAAATTCGTGGTGGTGCCGTTGTTCTTGCTTTCCTGTGCGGCGTCCTTCCTCGCGATGGACGCGCGTCGCAGCTCGGCGCACTCATCGATGCAGCCGGCGACGTAGTTGTCCTTGATTGTGCCATCGACGGGCGATTCGTAGCCGTAGTATGGCTTCTTACCGTATGTGGTGTGCTGCGGCTTGAACTGGACGGAGGCCCAGCGCACCTGGCCGATCGCGCGCTCACCGTTGAGCTTGCACTCGCCCAGCTTGGTCCCACCCTCCGAGCGCGCGCACTTGACCATGCGAAAGCGGTCGTCCTTCGCCACCGACACCTCGTTGCCGACGTTTGATTGTGGGGAGGCGACGACGTGGACACACTTGAATTGGCTGTGGTGTCCCATTCCAGCCCACCGGTTATCCCCCTGGGCGGGCTTTCCGTCGACCAGGGGGGTCAACTCCAAGTCGGCAACCATGTCCGCCGCAAAGTCCATGCTCGTCTTCTTGCTCAGTTCGCCAAAGCGACCGTCGCGACGCCGTGCGCATTCTTGCCACTTGGTTCCGGCTTGCTCGTCCTTGGGGTACCACTCCCCCTTGAAGTAGGTCTTCCTGGGCCTTTCGGCGATTTGATACACGCCCTGGACGAGCTTGGGCGAGTGCGACTTGTCCGGATATTGCGCTGGCCCTGGCTCCCCCTTGAACGTCGACGTATCTTCCCCGTCTTTCACCACCGTCTTTATCTTGTCCTTCTTGAGTATATCCTCCCATTCGACCGTGCCGAATTCACCCGTGAACAGCTCGGCAAAGTAGCTGTACCGCGTGTATTGCTTGACTGTGCTGTCCGCACCCGGCAACTGCATGGTCTGCCATTCGCTGACGTCGGCGATACCATTGTCGTTGTAGTCGCTGGCTGGCTGGTGGCAGAGGCGGGTGAATGAGTTGATGTGAGCTGCCTGGATTGGCGCTTTACCCGGGGCGGTCCACGCGGTGTTGATGGCTGTGCCAAAGCCCTTATCTAGCCCGTCCGTCACAAGCTCGGCGAAGAGAAGGTCTTGTTTGTCGTTACGAACGCTCTCATACAAGGGCAGTGGGGCGTCCAGCTTGATCGCCTTTGTCGAGGGGTGCGAATATCGTCCGCCAGGATCATTCTTCAACAGCACGTGCGTTATCGACCGAAGGACACAACGCGCGTTTTGCCGAAGCACAGCATCCGAAGACTCGATGATGCCGCGCGCCGTTGACCGGACCCATCCGTCCTTGTCTTCGTCACAAGGACGAGCGCCGACCGAACCGGAGAAAGTGAAGAAGAAGTCCTTCTTGGTCTCACATAGACATGCATCCTGCAGTTCGGTGAGGAGCCGCTTGCCGGTCAGACCAGGGCCCGTGCAGGTCGGACAAATGAGGCATTGTTGCTCGGTCGGGCTCCACATCGCGGCCGTTCCGCAGTCCTTTGCGCAGTATGCGGCGACGTTGCCCTTCGCCTTGACACAGTATTCGTCGGCTTGACACGACGTCACCGGGATTGTCGCGCCTTTCGCCAGTCCGGGCGGTTTTGGGAATCCGGGACAACGATCCACCCACTCGCACGTGAATGTCCCCTTGTTCAAGGCCATGAACTCAGGGCACTCGCACCGATTGCCCGCTCCGGGCGTCGATGTATCGGGGCAAGTCGGGTCGCAGCTTGCGTCTTCGTTGTTGCCGCCTTCCAGGCACCGGCGGCCAAGTTTGGCGCAGCCGTCCTTGATCTCCTTGCATGTCTTCGCCACGCGGCACTCGCCGCCTTCCTCGACCATGCCGGAAATACACCCGCCACAGAAAGCCGCCTTGCCGTTGCGCGGCTTGATGCAAAGTCGTTTGGACTGTTCGCACTGTGCAGCGATCGAGCCGGAGACATTCGGCATGCACGTGTGCTCGCGCTCCTTGCACCGCCCTGCCTTTACGTCCCAAGCGTAGCCTTCTTCGCACGCGCCGATGCATTCGGCGTCTCCCTGCAGGCCGGTGTTGCTGCATAGCTGGTGTTTGACGCAGGTCTGGTGGTCACACGTGACTTTGTTGCGGCAGGTGCTCGTGAAGGCATCGCAGATCAGTCCCTCTTTGCACTTGCTGACCAACTTGTCTTCGAGCGCGACCGAGTACTCTTTTTCAATAGCGACGGTAAGCGCGCCCTTCTGGTCATCTTGCGCCTTGCATGGGCAACTCTCCCGGCCGCCACATTCGGGCAGGGATGCGACGCCAGTGGAGGGGAACCCATCACATGCGGCCAGGCCGACAACCAACAGTGCGCTCGTCACGGCAGGCGCAACAGCCATAAAGAACGGCGCGAAGCGGATCCTCATTTCTTGACCGTGTCCATGCTGGTGAAATCGGTGTAGTAGATGTACAGGACAACGTCTTGCAGCCCATCGAGGTCGATGTCCTTGTTCACCTGTTCGTCGACCATGTTGAAGATCAACTCCCACGTCGTGTTGATGAGCGGTCGATCGCGCAACCGCCAGTTGCGGTAGATCTCCGCGTTGAAGCTGGTGTTGGGTGAGCCTCGACGACCATTGAAAATGGTGTTCACGACCGCCGTGGACGGCGGGAATGTGTTGGCTTGGATGCCGCCCTGCAGGTCGCGGATGGCGCCAGTTCCAGTCTGGCGCAGGTACACCCGTCCCAGAGAGTCACCAAGATCGCGGCCCACCAGCTCGACTTCGACGTACATGACTTTGTGATTCGCCGTGATGGGTGACGTCATCTTGAGTTTCGTGGAGAAGGGCACCCGCAGCCATCCGCGCGGATCCTTGAGGGTGTGGTCCTTGAGAGTCTCCTGGAACGCGAGGCGGCGCTCCTGCAGCGTCATCGCGGCGTTCTTGCGCAGCTTGGGCACGATCTTGTCACGCATCGAGATAATGGCGAGACGTAGGTCGGGTTGCCCAAACTGGTATTCGAACTCCAGGAATGCGTCCTCGAGGTCCAGCAGATAGTCTTGCAGCGTGTTGGCGCCCGATGCAGCCATGCGGATGAGCAAGAGGTCGGACTTCGCGGCGTAGCTCTGGCTGGTGTAGTACTCGAAGATCCGGGTCGCGCGATACGCCTCGCGCAGCGCGCGCTTGAACTGTCGGTCAGCCCGAATCACGGTCTCATTGCGAATTATCCGCTGAGTCGGATCGTTGTAGGCGGCCTCCACGTTGATGCGCGCTTGACGCACTGCATCCGCACGCGCCCGGATCGCCTTCGCTTCGTTGCGAAGACCGTTGACGGTTGCCGTTTGCCGGCGGATCTCATTATTCGCTTGTCGGATGGCGTACTCGTTCACAACCAAACCGTCCACCGCATCGTCCAATCGGAAGGCGCGATCCACCTTGAAAGCCTCGCATTGCAGCATGAGTTCCTTGCGCTCCAATCTCACTTGGAGACCTTGTTTCACGGCTTCCGACACGGTCTTCAATTTAGCTGCAAGTTTCTTCACCCCTGCAGACGTGACGATCAAGCCAGTTACGGATTGAGCCGCCACGAGAACTGCCGGGCAATTGCCGGGATTGTTGCTCCAACCGACCGTCGGCGGTTTGCAAAAAGCAATGTCGCCTAGCTTTTCCGACACTTCCTTAGCAGCCACAGATGCATCAACGCTGGCCTCCATCGCATTCACGACGCCATCGACGATCGCGAACCCGGTGCCAACCTGGACTTTCAAATCCGCGACCTTTTTTATCTCGGCGCATTGATTCTCGACCTGTTGCGACACTTCTGCCATGTTGCCGTTGGCGATATCGCGCTGTCCGAATGCCTCCTCTGCCGCCGTCAACGCCTGTCGCAGCTTGGACCGTTCGCTCGCGAGCAGGCCATTGCCCACCAATCCGCACGGATCCGGCATTCCTCGGGTCTTGTCGCTCATCATGGAGTACTCGGATGTCGCCGGATACACGTTGCCGTCGGTGCCGACAAAAGAGCCGCAGATCTCCCGCAGTCGCTTGTCTGTCTCGGCTTGCGCGGTCTGCATCTCGCTCTTGAACTTCTCCTTGTCGGAGTCGAAGGTCCGTTTGACCTTTAGTGCTGCGTCCTCACTCTGGATGGCAACTTTCAGGCGCGACTTTGCGATGTCGATGCCGACGTCGAACACGTTCGTCTTCTGAATGTCGAGCTGGACCGTGTCCATTGGCGGGATCGGCACAAACGTCTCTGGGATCCCGAAAAACGTCTTCTCGTCGCTGATCTGGTCGTACTCGGACCGCATCTGGCGCAGCGATCGAGCGTAGTGCAGCTGCGCGGACTCCTGGGCCTTGGCGATTTGGGCACGCCGTTCGGGCGGGGCCGCATCACCGATGCGCTTCATCATCCCGGCGAGGATATTGGCCTCGGCGTAGACGGACGCCACGCCGCGCTCCAAGACATGGCGCGCCAGGTGCGGTTCATTCAAGCCGATATAGCGGTCGGCGATCGCTCGCAACGCGCGAGAACGGCGGGTCGCCGCCTCGATGACTCGCGGGATATACGAGACAGCCGTGCGCGAATCGATGAACCCGGCGCCAGCGGGCAGCGTGTTGGTAATTCCATAGAGCGACGCGCCGATCACGCGGGCGTGTGCGAAGAAACGGTCGAGCGCCAAACGATAGTACTGTTCGGCCTGATACAGGCTGTACATCTCGTAGCCGACCTTGCCGCCGAGATCCATGCCGGAGGGCTCAAACTGGGTACCAGGGAAATCAGCGAGCTTGGAGTCCGCGAGATCGAGCCGGGACGCGAAGGCGCGGGTCAACGCGTCGTCACCGAGCATCACCAGCAGCTCGGTGAACAAGCGCTCGAAACCATCGCGTGTCACGGGCGTCGCCACGCCGGGAACCGTTTGGGTGGAATAAGCGAAGCTTCGCTGCAGGAAGCTCCGAACGGTCTGCCGGGTGGCGTAATCCAGCTTGTTGTACTGGCTGATATACACGGCGGCAGCACAGTTGATTCGATCGGAGACGCGCAAAATCAACTTCGGGTCGTAGCAGTACGGCACAACCGTGCCGTCATCAACGCACTCACTGGGCGCGAAACCAACTGAGGTCCCGTCGCGCGTCGAGAAACGCGACTTGTACAAGAACGCCTTGTCGGTCTCGGCGTCGATGTCGTTGTACACAACCTGCCCAGATTTAGGCGCGTAGAAGACTTTGTTCTTGCGTAGATCGACGATCTCATCGGAGTCGGGCCACTCGCAGACGATGTCGGTCGGGTTCTTGCACGCCCAGCTGTCCAGCTGATGGAACCCGACGGGCTTCAACGCTTTGAGCTGCTCGAAGGCCGCCAAACAGTTCCCCTTGGCCTTGCAGTCCGACTGGCCAGCCTCGCAGTCCGCCTCGACGACGTCCTTATCCTTCCCGAGCTCAAACTTCTTCAGTTCACAGCTTTGTCCGGCCAAGCAGGTGCCGGGCTGTTTCTGGCAGGCGTGTTTCTTGACCTCTTCGTCCGTCCACACAGACGTGAAATAGCTGACTTTACTCGTCTTTTTGCATTCCTTCTTGCCGTCGCTACCGGTGTCGAAGTAGCCGCTGTCGTGACACAAGTAGTGGACATTGAGCTTGCCGACGCTGGCGATCGTGGCGGCGGCAGGTGCCTTGAAGAATCGCCGCGATGCGGTGAGGTTCTTGCGATCGGCGCTGCATGCGGTGGCGGTTCCATTGCACGGCGTGTTGCTTGCCTTGCACAGACAACCAGGATTGACCAGGATTTGGCCTGTGCCGTTCTCTTGCCATTCCGCGAGCCGGGCTTTGCAGCTGCCTTTGCAGTCCGCGTGCTCTTGCGGGACCTTGGGAGGGGTAGCACCCAAGAATAGGAAGTACGTCACTTCGCTCGTGCTTGGGCAGTCGGTAGCGTCAAACTTGTCGTTTTTGTGGCAGTAGTGATGGACCTGTGACGGCAGTGCCGCGTTCGCGGCCTTGGGGGGCCGGATTCCAGTCACCAACGCCGAGAGCATACGTCGAATATCGTCGTGGTTGGCGCCATCCAACATCGCATTGACGTCATTACCCTTCTTGACCGCCATCTTGAGAGGCCCAGCCTTCTTGAGTGTCTCGAAGCTGCACGAACCCGCGCGCTCGAATCCAGCAGTGGTTTGTTGTTGCGGCTTGGACGCGGCGGGGAGAGCGTCCAGGTCCACGTTCGGGGTCACCCGCGACAAGACCACGTAGCCATACCTGCTCTCTCGGGCCGCAGGGTCGCTGCGCAAGACGTCCGGGAACGTCTCTTTGACCAGCGCGAAGATGAGGTCCTGGTTGATGACAGCGCCATCGATGAGCTCGACCTGGCGCCGGATCGACCGACCGTCGGGGATGGGGTTGCCCCGCGTGAACGACGAGTTCAGCTTGGCGGCCTTCTTGGGGTCGAGAGCGGCCGGCGTCGCGTCGAGCGGGTAGTCGTCCGCCATGCACGACAACCGCGTGCGTTCCCCAGTGACGCTGTCGACGGATGTCCCCCGCTGAAACCCCGGCACGAGCCACGGCGTGTGGACCGGGTGCAGGATGCTTGGCTTGTTCATGCTACCGCTGACGGGCGTGCAGTTCGCGGTGAGCGGATCGGCGAGGCGGCCCCCAAACCACGTCGTGAAATGAAGCTCTTTGAGGCGCGCCACACACGTGCCGCCGCCGCTGTCACACTTGCCGGGATCGCTCACGAAAGCGACATCGACGTTCGGGTTGCCGGGATACTGAAGGCTCTCGGCGGTGATCACGCGGCCGTCGTAGCCGAACGTCTTCGCATTGGCGCCGAGCTTCTTGCTGCGCTGCAGGAACACGGTCAGCGGCACGGATAGCGCACCGTCGGGGACCGGGAATTTGCTCACATCGGACGTGTACTGCCCGACCCCATTGCCGGTAAACGAGGGGAAGCACGCATGGGAAGACAGCGCCAATCCCGGCTGCGGACACTTGGCCCGGAGGATCGCGTTCTTCCAGGCACCGTTCTCGGTGGTGCGCAGGATGGCTTTGAACTCGTTGGCCGTGATGTTGGCTTCGAGCAGCCCGATCCACTTTTGGAAGAGCGCGTTGCCCACGGTGGGCGCCGACGAGTCCAGCGTCACCTTGGCATCGTTCATCGACTTTTTCGCGGCGCCCAGCGGCTGGTTGTCCTTCACCGCCTTGTTGTACGCTGCCACCTTTTCGCGCCACGCCTTGAGCTGCTCGACGTACTTCGACAGGCCAACGTCACCAAAGCTCGCAAACGTGAAGACCCGACCACGCCATTGGCCATCCGCAGTGCGTGCGAATTGCGCCGAGAACGTCTGGGTCGTGCCGTTTTCGCCGACCACTTCGTAGCGACCTTCCCACCGGCTGTACGCGGGATTGCTCGTGGATTTCGGCGCCGGGTCGTGGAGTTGCACGACGAGTGTGGTCTCGCCAGGCAATATCGCCTGGAGCGGTTTGCCTTTCGTGGCCGATGCCTTCACGTCCCCGTCGGTGGTCAGCACCTTCACGGTCAACCAGTTCAGCGGAGTGCCACCGTCAGAAGCCGAGATTTTCTTTCGACCTTCATTGGAGTCCCAGTAGTAGTGAAACGTCGGGCGAATGATGAGCTTCTGTGCCTCCTTGAGTTCGTTGCGGACGAACAGCTGACCGACGGAATCGGCCACGGTCAATTGGAGCGGTGCCGGCGGATCCTTCTTGTTTCTCGTCAGCTTGAAGACCGATGGGTTTGCCAAAGCGTTCGCAAGTTCACCCGGCGGTGCGTTGTCCGGGCGTTTGAGCACCAACGGATGGCAGAAGCCGTTCGTCGCGTCGTCTGTCTTGCAGTAGTAGTCCACGTCGCATTCGCTGCCCTTAGCCGTGCACTCCAAGCGGCATACTTTTTGCCGGCACTTGCGCTTCTTCTTAGAGGGGCCGTACTGCCGACAGTCCTCGTCGGAGTTGCAGGTCGAATAGCAGCGCTTTTTCACGCACTCCTGGAAGAACGGGCATTGCGAATCGGTGATGCAAGCGGACGCCTTTGAACCGAGCAAGCGGGCGGCGTCCGGTTCCAGGCAGGAGCCAGAGATGCACATCGCATCACCGATGCAACCGTCGAGCAGGCCGTCTTTGCATTTCCGAGTCTTCCCGTCGCCAACAAGATCACCCTCGCACGGTGTGTAACACGCGAGGTTGGCGAGCGGCTTCAGCGTCTGGCCGGTGTCCTCCTTGCAGGTTCCGTTGACGCACACGTCCGCCTTGTCGGAGCAGGGTTTCTCGCCGACGTCGCAAGGACAGCCACGCTGGCCCGCGGCGCAACCTCCCGCCACGCATATGCCGCCGGCGCACTCCATCGGCTCGCCGCCGTCTGTCGAGTCGCAGCTTTTGTCAGCATAACAGTCGCATCCCTTGGTTCCGCGCGGGCAGTATCCGGGCTGGCGGCAGGTCTTCTGACCGTCAAGGTCGGTGCATGTGAGACCGGCTGCGCACTTGTTCTCCAGGCAGCCGCAGCCAAGCGTTCCTGGTGGGCAGATGCAGACGCCAGCCACGCAAGCGAACTCGATGCCGGCGTCATTCTTGCGGCAATCGCCGTTGGCCAAACACTGACACTCATGTGTGCCTGGGGTGCAGGCCAGCGCAGAACTCAACGTAACGTCGGCGCAGCCGTTCAACAGCGGAACAGCGAGGATGCATGCCGCGGCCAGCGCTGGGCACACGCGGGCATTGAAGCAGGCTCGGCCGATCATCGAACGGCTCCGAAGGCAAGTGCTTAAGGCAAGGGACAGCGAATGGTCGAACGTCGCTGCCGCCGATGTCAACCCAAATCTGGCGCCAGCGACTGCCGCCTACTCACCCAGTTCACGGTCGCGACAGCCTCGCGGCGACCGGTGCGACTAAGCCTCCCGCGGACGCCGAAGCCGATGCTGAAGCCGATGCTGATGCCGTCGACCACGGACGCGCCGGGAACGCGCTGGAGTTGCTTGAACGCGTGGCGGCGCTCAGGTGGCGGCTCTGGACGGGCCCGGCGCGAGGGGGCCGAGCGGGCGCGCCGCCAGAACCCGCAGCGACGATGACCAGGCCAGCTTAGCTGAGCACTGCCCGCACCTTGCCGTCTTGGACCACGACGACGTGTTTGCCGTTGTCGACGGCGTTGAGGACGTGGGCGTCGAGCTGCCGCGGATGGATGACGACGACGTTTGCGTCGCCGCCAGCCTCTTGGACGGTCCTCTGCCACCGCACGTCGCCGGTGACGCCCTCGGGCAACACCGCCGCCAGAGGCTCGGGCGCGAGTTCGAGGATCACCGCTGAGGCCGCCTTCTCAAGCGTGCTGACGGGCACCGCGCTGACCGAGAAGCCGTCGGCCTTTCCATCGATCCCACCGGTCTCGGCCAGCCACGTTGCGGTTCGGGCGTCGTTCTTCTGTGCGATGCGATGGTGTTCGAGCGCTTCGGCATCGAGCAAATCGGGCGTCACGACCGTCCGCATGGATGCCGGCTTGCAACCGAAACGGGCGAGCTGTTCGACGAACGTCCTGGCGACGAGCGCGCCGGCTGGATCATGATCCACGATGGCGATGAGATGCACCGGCGTATCGGATCCGGACGCGCTGCGAGCCAGGGCCTCGTTGAGTTGGGTCGCGGTGAACTCGCTGGTGCAGGCGCTCGGGAAGCCGCCGAGGGTGAGCACCGAGACGCCGAAGCGCTTGTTGAGCCTCAGCAGCAGCCGAAGGTGCGCAGTCTTCTCGGTGAACACCAGGACCTGTGGGCGTTCGACGCCGATAACGCGGTTGCGCCAGTTCTCGTCGGTGAATCCAAACCCCGCGTAGCTCATCAGGCCGCGGTATCGGATCAGCGACGTGAGCGTTTTGCTGACAGCGAGATCGGCCCGCTCGCGCCGGCGCTGATTCGCTGGCACGCGAGCGAGAACAGGCTTGACGTAGCGGTACCAGAACGAGCGCACGTTGCCCTGGATCGGCTCCTCGTCGCCGCGGCGGATCGCCTCGTAGCATTGCAGCGCGAGCGCGCGAATCAGGCGTGTCGTTACGAGGATCCCGCGGCTGCTGCCGAACGCCTCGATGAGCTGCTCCGGGGTCATGGTGCGGATGTCGCGGTCGAAGCGCTCGACACCGGTGGCTGCCAGCCAGGTCTCGTTTGTCATGGTGGTCCGGATGCTCGGAGGACTGATGGCGCCGCCCGAGGATCGAGCGACTCAAAAGTATACTACTGTACTTTTAGGTGTCGCACCTAGCGCCCCGCCGCGTCAACGCACGACCCACCGCGAGGCCAGCATCGCGTTCCGCGCCGGCGCTGTAGCTCACCAAGACGCCGCGCTGGCGGGGGACGACATCGCGCAGCCCGTGGCGAAGGCCGACGGACTACGGGCAACCCTTGGTCTTGCTGTGTCGGCAGCCGAGCTTGGCGTCGCAGTAGTCGACGGTGCAGGCGTCCTTGTCGTCGCAGTCGACCGGCTGCTTGCCGATGCAGACGCCAGATGCCTTGCAGCCATCGTTGCCACCGTGGTCGGTCTTGATGATGCCGGCGCTGCCGTTGACCACGCCCATGCCGATGACGTAGCCGCCTTTCCAGCGTGTCACGCCGCGCAATCCGATGCGGGCGTCGAATGTCCGCCGCGCCAGGTAGGTCCGCCGCCAGACGCGGTCACCGTTGTCGTCGATCCGGTCGAGGAAGACCTTCTTGCGCCCGCCTTCGGTGATGTCGCCGGCGACGACCGCGCCACCGGTGGGCTCCGTGGCGATGCCCAATCCCCACGCGAGGTCGGGCGTGTCGGCTTGGCGAGTCCACACGAGTTTGCCGGTCTTCGCGTTGACTCGGACCATCAGCAACCCCCACACCGACGCATTGGGCCGGGCTCGTCCGACGGCAAGAACGTCGCCCTTTCCGATGCGCGCGACGTGGTTGAGTTCGGCGCTCACGCCGGTTGCGATCAGCTGCTCGAATCGAGGCTTGCCGTTGTGGGCGACTCCGACGAGGGCGCCCTTGTAGTAGCTCCCGGTTGCGCGATGGCGACCGGTGGCAACGGCGCCGCCGTCGGTCGTCGCGACCACGCCGTGACCGCCGATCTGCGCGTTGGACTTGGCGTAGGCATACGACCAGGCTGGCTTACCGGCACCGGACAGCTTGACCACCAGCGCGCCGTACTGGCCCTTCAGGCGCGATCCGACGATGAACAGCGAGCCATCGGTGTACTCCGCGGCGCGGCGGAATTTGTGGCCGCAGGGGCTGCACGGGACGTTATACGCGTAGTGCCAGGCGATCGAGCCGTCGGGGTCGATGCGACACGTCACGGCGCGGGCCGCGAGGTCCTTGCCTTTCGGACCGGAATAGCCACTGACGAGCAGCCCGCCGTTCGCCAGCGGTTTTGCGTCGATGGCGGTGGAGATCTGTTTGCAGAGGCCCATCGCCGACGGGGCCCCTGCGCGACCGTATTTGTCGTGGAGCATCGTGTAGACGTTGTCGGACGCGACGACATAGCTGCGCACGCGGCCGTCAGTGGATTCGACCACGGCGTCCTGGCGGCGATTCGCAACCTGTTGCCATGTGTTGATGGTGTTGTGGAGCAGGCCGTCGGTTCCGGATTTGCACGCGCCGAGGGTGCAATCGCCAAGGATCGAGCACCCGTCTTTTGGATCGCACACCTGTTCGAGATGCGCCGTGTGTTGACAGCCGGCGTTGGCGTCGCAGCCGTCGGTCGTGCAGTCCTTGCCGTCGTCGCAGCTGCCGAGCGTGCGGCCCGCGCACTTGCCGAGCACGTCGCAGCCGCTGAATCCCAGGTCATTGAAGCGAACAACGAGCGGTTGCCTCTTTCCCGCCTGTCCCGTCCAGCCGGCCGCAACGCCATCGGCCCCCAACGCCGTGACCGCCGACAACTGCGTGCGCGCGCCGGGATCAAAAACACGCTGCCAACGCATATTGCCGAGGGCGTCGAGACGGCCGGTAAACCCGACGTGGGCTGCGCCTTCGGTCCGCCCGACAACGTAGACTCCCGTCCCGGTCGAAACGCTGCCCAACGCGATGCCGCTGTCGAAAGCGGTCGTGTGTTGGCGCAAGAGCGTGCCGCCCTTGGTCACGATTTGGGTGCGCATTCCCGCCTTACCGGCGGGCGGTGTGAGGATCGACAGAAACCATCCCCGCTTGGTGGGCTCCACCGCCGCGTGGGTCCACGACGCGTTGAAACCATACGCGAGGCTCACCAGCGACTGGCCGGTCGTCGCCGACATCACGCCGTAGCCCCAGCCCTGCTTGCTGCCCTCGATGCGCCAATAGGCGTTGATGAGCCGATCGCCCATCACAGCAATCCGCCGACTCGAACCGGGCCACCACTGGTGCAGCTTGTACGCGCCCGAAGCCTCCATGAACCAGACGTTCGAGAAGGGAGTTGTCCCGTTGAGGCGGTCGACAAGCACGGCTATCCGACCGCCGGGGAGCGCTGCCATGTCGGCGACCCGCGTCAGGGTGGTCCCTTTCTTCACCGCGGTGGCCTTCGACCCGATGACGCTACCTGTCGTCGACATGCGCAGCATCCTCAGGCCGTGCGAACCATCCAGCGGTTCGAGGCCGGCGACCCAGACCGTGCCGTCGGACTTCGCCAGCGCGGCGCCCGCGTAATGGCTCGCATCGGTCGTGTCCGCCGCGTACGCACGCGTCCATAGCGTCTTGCCGACGCCGTTGATGGCGAGCATCAGCCAGCCGCGTTTGGCGCCTTGCCCGGTCCCGCTGAGGGTCTGGCCACCGACCGCGACGACCGTGTCATTGGGCCGGGTGACCACGTCCTCGAGCCAGGCATCGCCTTTGCCACTGGGCTTGTTGTGCCACAGCCGCGGCGTCACGCCGGCCGCGCACGAGCCCGCCTTGCACGTGGCGCCCACATGGCAGGACGTCGCGGTGTCCGGACATGGCACACCGTCGGGCTTGGACACGGTCACGCACCCGAAGGAGAAATGCCCGGTCGATTGGCAGATGCGCGCCTGGCAAACCCCGACCTTGGCCGCGCAGCTCGGCTTGCTGCCGGTCGTGCAGACGCCAGACTTGCAGGCGTCATTGACCGTGCAACCGTTGTTATCGCCGTTGCAGACCGTGCCGTCCGGCTTGTTACCCACCTTGCACTTGCCCGTCTTGGCGTCGCAGCCGTCGAGGGTGCACGCGTTGCCGTCCGCGCACAGCTTGAGCTTGTGAACGCAGCCGCCGCCCTTGCCGGGCGTGCAGCTATCGACCGTGCAGGCATCGCCGTCGTCACACGGGTTGGCCTTACCGCCGGCGCACACGCCGGACTTGTCGCATGTCGTCGCGACCGTGCACGGCTTTGTGTCGTCACAGGGTCCGCCGATGTTGTCAGGCTGCAGGGAACAAGCGCCGGTCTTGGCGTCGCAGCTCGCCTTGAGGCATTCGGTGTCATCGGTTTTCTTGCAGAACACCACCGATGCCTTGTTGAACACGCAGTCGGGCACCTTCAACGCCTTGTCGCAATAGTAGGTGCCGTTGCACAGGTTGCCGTCGTCGACGGCCGCGCAATCGCTGTTCGTCGTGCACTTGCATGTGACCGATGAACCCTTGCAGAGCTTGCCTTCGCAGGTTTCAGCGCCGGTGCACGGATCGCCGTCATCGCACGGCCATGGCCCCTTGTCGGCTGGATCGCCGGCCTTTTTCATGCGCCACGTGCACGGTCCGTCCTTTGGACAGACCTTCGTGACGTCCTTGCGGGCCGTGAATGCGCAGGTCCCGGATGCGGGCTGGCATACGTTGTGTGCGCAAGCCGTGTCCTTGACCGATGGGCAGGTGACGATGCTCCCCGCGTTGGGTTTGCAGGTCCCGCTCTGCTTGTCGCAATACTGTAAACCGTTGCACTTGTTGCCGTCATCGTGCTTGGCGCAGTCCGCATCCTTGCTGCAGGCGCACGTGTTCGTGCCCGGATCACAGATGCCGCCGTCGCAGCGGTCGCCGCTGGTGCAACTATCCCCGTCGTCGCACTTGGTCCCCTTCTTCGCCGCCTTCGGGGTGCAGAGCCCGGTCGTAGGAACGCACGCGTTGACGATGCATGGCTGCTTGTCCCCTGGCGGACACTTGATCACGGTGGTCGGGTTGACGGCGCAGGACCCGGCGGCGACATCGCAAAAGAGCACGCCATTGCACAGGTTTCCGTCGTCAATCGCGGCGCAGTCGGCGGAGGTCTTGCACGTACAGGTCTGCAGACCGGTGCAGGTTCCCTTGGCGCACGCGTCGTTCTTCGTGCACTTGTCGCCGTCATCGCACGCGGTCTTGTCGGGTCGGTTGACCTTGGTGCAACCGCCGGTCGACTTGTTGCACGTGGCGACCTGGCACGCGACGTCGCTGACTGTGCACACGACGGCGGTACCGGGCTTGGTGCGGCACCGCCACGGCAGCACGGACTTGTCGCAGAACTCGGCGCCGTTGCACTTATCTCCGTCGCCCGCGCAATCGGCGGTGTCCTTGCATTCGCAGGCCGATTTGGTGCCGCTTTCGCAGGTTCCGGCCTGGCAGGCGTCGCCGACGGAGCATGGATCCCCATCGCTGCACGGCAGCCCATCGACGACGGCGGTCATCGCGCAGGCGCCGTTCGCCTGGCAGGTGTTGCGTTTGCAGACGGTGTCGGCGCTCGTATCGCACACACATGGTGCGGCCGTGGCGACGTCATCGGAAACGTCGGCAGCGGCCGCCGGTGCGGCCGGGTCTGAGCACCCGGAAACGATGAGGACCGCGAGCGCGGTGAAGATGCAGCGTCGGTGCATCACGTATCCACGGGCTGGGCGTTTGTCGACGCCTCAGTAGAAGACAGTGTGGACGAAGGGCTGCAGTCCCACCCAGACGGGCCTCAGGAGCCGAGTGCAGGCATTCCACAACGCACGCGGTACCAGCGGAGCCGACGCCGCGAGCTTTCCGCCCGGGGGCAACGGGCCGCGTTGGTCCTGTACAAGAGCGCAGCCTACCAGACTTGAGGCGCGGCTACC
>CAZLMW010000021.1:16894-46818 GCA_964560875.1 uncultured Enterobacteriaceae bacterium | reverse complement strand
GGCCTCTTCAAGCGGGCCTTCGTCTCCGCGATCTGCGTGACGAGGTTGCGGTCGACGGTGCCGACCTCGCCGCTCGCCAAGGCGTCGGCCTCGTCCAAGTAGCCCGCAGCAAGGCTCCGGTCTCCGTGCCGGATTTCAACACCCGCGCGCTCCACCAGGTGCCGCGCGTATTGCGCAAAGTGGGCCTGTTTCAATACGGCTCCTGCCGCGTCGAATTCTTCTCGCGCCTGTTTCAGCAGGCCCTGTTCGGCGCGTACGACAGCCAAGGATGATCGAAACGCTGCGGCCGCAACGGGAAGGAGCTCATCGCACAGGGGCAACGCCTCGAGGAGCACCCGCTCGGCCTCGGGCCAGTCCTCCATGCGCACGGCCAGCTTGCCCAACTGACCGAGGCACAGCGCCTCACCGACGCGATCTTCCACAGCGATGGCGGTCCTGAGTCCTTCGGCGAAGTTTTGCCGCGCTTGTTCGAGCTCGCCACTGAGCTCGTGCAGCCAGCCGGCGTGGGTGTTGACGCGGCCGACCAGGACCTCGTCACCGCACACGTCGGCCAGCTGCAGCGCACGGTCGTTCTGCTCGATGGCAAGCGCCACGTCCCCGGTTGCCGAATAGACAAGTGCGAGCACGCAGCGGGCCACACCCTCGCCGCTCTTGTCGCCGACTTCTTGGAGCAGCTCGATCGCGGATTCGAACGTGCCGCGCGCCTTATCTAGCTGGCCCATTTCGCGCTGCAAGATGGCGAGGCTCGTACGCGTCCGCGCCAACCATCGCTTCATGTCCAGCCGTTCGGCGTCAATGAGCGCGGTTTCGAAGTGCAGGCGCGCGGTCTCGACACGGCCGGTGAAGCGCTCGAGCAGACCCCGCCAATACGCGATGAGCACCCCGATCGCGGGCTTGACGTTGGGCAGCTCAGCGGCGGATTTCAGGCGCGCAAGGCCCTGGTCGACCGGGCCCTTGGTGCCGAAGATCTCGCTTGCGGCCACGGCACAGCGGGCCGCCAGGGTGTTGTCGCCGGCGCTTCGCGCGGTCTCGAAAGCGGCCTTGAGATTGTGGTGCTCGAGGTTGAGCGCCTTGCGTCGTGCAACGCCGCCGGAGCGGTGAAGCGACCGGGTGAATTCGTCGTCGGACAGGGCCGCGAAATGGCGCGCATGCCGCATCCGGATCGCGTTCGCCTGGTCGGGGCCCGTTACCGCAGCGCCACCGACCCTGATGCTGGCTTCGCTTGCGAGCTCCTCAGCCGCGAACTCGCGGATCGACTCCATCAGCCGGAAGCGGCGATGCCCGGCGAAGGGCTCGGTGACCAACAACAGACTGTGGTCGATGAGCGCCTGCAGGACCTCGTCGGGCCACGGCTCGTCCGGACACGCCTGCAGGTCGAGCACTGATTCGGCGGCCGTCAGCGTGAAGCCGTCGCGAAACACGCTGCACTGGGCCAGGGTGAGCTGCTCGGCCGGCTTCAGCAGCCGCCACGACCAATCGATCGCCCCGCGCAGGGTCGCCTGTCGATCGGATACCTCGGGATTGTCGTCGCGCAGCACCCGGAAACGCGCCGCTAGCCGACGCTTCAGCTGCGCCAACGTGAAGATCCTCGTCCTCGCTGCGGCCAGCTCGATGGCCAACGACACGCGCTCGAGTTCCTCGATGATGTCCACCGCAAGCGCGCGCTCCTCGCGCCGCAGCACGAAGCTTGGATTCACCGCCTGGGCGCGATCGACGAAGAGGCGCAGCGCCGTTTCGCGGGTTAGCGGATGAAGGTCGTACAGTCGCTCGCCCTTGACCTTCAACCGTGTCCGCGTGGTGACGATGAAGCGCACGTGCGGAGCCTGACCCAGCCATGCGCCCACCGTCGCCGTCGCGTGTCCGGCGACCTGCTCGAAGTTGTCCAGCACGACCAGCATCGGCCCGCGGGCCGCGAGTGTCCGACCGATGAGCGCACCCGTGTCACCAGCAGCGGCAGGGACGTCCAGGCTGGCCGCCATCGCCGCGTGCACGCCCTCGAGGTCCTCGGCGCCGGTCAGGTCGACCCACCAGGCTCCGGCTTCGAAACGGCCGAGTTCGCGTGTCACCAGGGTCTCGCACAGGCGCGTCTTGCCGGTGCCTCCCGGGCCGATGACCGAGATCAGCCGTGTGCCGTTGGCCAGCAGATGCGCGAGGTCGGCTAGCTCCACTTCGCGCCCGAAGAACGCGTCGCTGCGCGGCAAGACGTTGGTTCGGCGTGCAGCGATCGTGCGAATGGCTGGAAAGGAAGCGTCGTCGTCGCCGGCCTGCCAAATCTGCATCGGCGTCTGCAGTCCGCGCAAAGCATGAAAGCCGAGGCAGCGGAAGGCAGCCTTCGCGTCCTTGACCCGCTCGTGCATGGCTTGCGAGAGGAGCACCTGGCCGCCATGCGCCGCCCCCGAGATACGCGATGTGATGTTCGTGTCGGGGCCGCCATAGTCCATGCGGCCGGTCGTCGGGTCGGGACGTATCCACGGGCTGCCGGAATGCGCGCCCATTCGGACCCGAACAGCCTCATCGCGAAAGGCCGGCGGCCATGTGGCGGCCGCGAGGCGCCGCTGGGTCAACAGGCAGTAGGCCAGCGCTGCCTGCGCATCTTGAAAGGCCACGAAGAACGAGTCGCCGGCGGTCTGCACCTCGTACCCACCAAGGTCCGCGAGGGCCGTGCGCATGATCTCGTCGTGGATGGCCAACGCCTCGCGGGTGGTCTCGCCGAATGCGTTCCACATCGCGGACGAGCCTTCGATGTCGCTCATCACGAGTGTGACTTCGCCCATGGGGGCGTTCACTTTCGCCATCTTGGGAGCGTACGGGGACCGGCCGGGGATTGAAACGAGGCATGCCGCGACGCCTGCGTTGGCGTAATCTCTCGGAAACGCACCGGTCGACCGCCTTATGTGTAAAGTGCATATAAGTGGCGCCGCTGCGCAGGCTAACCAGTTGGAACGCAAGCTGATTTGAGATTGTCTGACGCTTTCGATTTCCCTTTCGGTTCCCGACGGATTCCCCGGCACCTGCTGACTGCGGCGGCTGTCCTTGCCGCCGGTGCGCTCCTGTCGAAACCCGCGCTGGGCGCCAAACCGGCGCCGCGTCCCTTGCCGCCAGAGAGCGTGTACATCGGCGCGCACGTCGGCTTTCCCGCGTCGGTTGGCGGCCTGATCGGCATCGATGTGCATCGCCGGCTCGGACCACGTTCGTTCGTGCAGATTGGGGGCGGGACCTCGCTGCTGCTCCACGGCGTCTACATGAGCTACGGGCGAGTCATTCGGGGCAGCTTCTTCGCCGTCGGCGGCCTCGATGCTAGCGTCTTCACGCCGATCTTCGGCGCTGCCTACGGCGGGGCAGTCGGCTATACCGCCGGCGGCGCGCTCTTTCTTCCAGGCGCGCATGTCGGAGCAGGCTTCGAGTTCTTCCCCGGCGGCTGGCGAATCGCCCCCACACTCACCGCCGGCTACCCTTGGATCTTCGGCGTCAAGGTGGATTTCGGATCGTGATGCGGCGCAGGGTGGTGGTTTTTTCGATGGCCGTCGGCTGCATGCTGGCCGGCCATGGGCACGCCAAGTCCCCCGTCGAGGTCGCGACCAAGAGCCCGGCCAAGATCCCGACCAAGAGCCCGACAAAGACCAAGACCACGACCAAGACAGTAGTGCAGTCGTCGATGCTCCCCATCGCCTATGGCGTCGTCGAGCTGCAGTTCGAACACGAAGCGAGCGCGGCAACCACCCTCGTTTGGACGGCCGCCGCCGGCTATGCCCCGACCTTGCAGACGTTCGAGAGGCGCCCACACGCGCACATCGGCCTGTACTGGAAGTGGTTCATCGACGGCGACTTCGAGGAGCACGTCGGCATCGGCCCGGAGGCGTCATTCATCGTGTCCGACGTGGAAAAGCTCAACCGGCTCGGGTTCGCCGGATCGCTCGGCGCGTTGATGACGTACAAGGCGACCATCGACGAGGACGACTGGCGCATCACGGTCACCTTTGGCGTCGGCGGCGCGATGGTGCAGCAATTCGGGGTCGTGCCGCCGGACAGGCTGGTGTTCGACGCCGCGATTCAGCCGAAGATCTTGATGGCGGTCGGTCGATGAGCGGTCGCCGCGGGTTCGTCCCTTCGTTGCTGGCGGTGTCGTTATCGGCGCTGTCCGCAGCCGGCTGCATGTACGACGTTCGCAACTGGTCCGACTGCGCGGTCGATCCCCTCGCGTGCGAGGATGATCCCGAAATCGGCCCTCGGAACGAGGCGTGCACGCGTTCCGATCCACTCCAGGTCGTCGTGGGTCACGGCTACAAGACCTTCGAGCAACTCGGCCCCGGCGACTGGCCGCCCAAGAACTACGGCCCGCAACGCGCTCTGGGTCCGCGTCGAAGACGACTGTGGTCGCCACGGCGAAGTCACCCATCGCAAGTAGGTCGCGCAGGCGCACCGGTGCAAATCCGCTGTGCTCGTGTAGCGCTGGCCCGGGTTGCACGACACGGTTACCGTCTCGCTCCTCCGGCCCGATTGCGGGGAATGGGGAGCCGCGTGTCTTGCTTTCGCACTCCTCGTTGGTGACACCCGGAAAGACGGTGTTGACCGCCGCCCAGACCCACCGCCTCGGCCAGGCGCTGGCCGAGATCAACCGCTACTTCATGCCTCTGTACGGCAAGGAGGCGAAGGCAGATAGCCGAATCTTCGCGACGGATGTCGAGTTCAATTCGACGGCCCACCAGGGGGAACGCCCGAGCTCTTCGTCACGCAGGCGCGACCGTATGGGGGCGCGAAGTAGATCCGTGTCTCGTCGCTTTGACCCGGTTGCACCGCCCGGTACGGTAGCGGGACAGGCTATCAAAATGAGACACTCCGCCGAACGGATCGCGGAAGTCGGTATGGCAACAGGGTTGAACAGCTCGGCCGCCGACATGGCGGGTGCCGGTCAGGCAAGGATGTGCCCATACTGTGGACGCACGACCAACGGTTCATTCTGCGAGATCGACAGCGCCCCCACGATCGTCGCGCCCCTCCGTCTGGACGCCGGTTCAGTCCCGGCGTCCGGCACACTATTCGCTGGCAAATACAAGCTGGGCGTGCTGCTGGGTGAGGGCGGCAACGGCACCGTGGTCGCGGCCCAGAATCTGGCCACCGGATTGCGCGTAGCCATCAAGTTCATGCGAGGTGATGTCGTGGCTGCGGGCACCGACGTCGCCAGGCGATTTCATCGGGAAGCGCGGGCTACCTCTCGCCTCGATCATCCAGGCGTCGTTCGCGTGCTCGATTTTGGGCAGGCGAATTCCGGTCTTCTTTACATCGTCATGGAACGCCTGGAGGGAGTGACGCTCGGGGCTTGCTTAGACCGATTGGCCGGCGAGCGCGCTCTACTTTCGGTCGATTCGGTCGTCGATCTCGCGCTGCAATTGCTCTCGGCCCTCGCGGCCGCTCACGCTGGCGGATTGGTTCATCGCGACCTGAAGCCATCGAACATCGTCCTTTGCGGCGCGTCCGAAGCCGATCCCATTGGCGCGGCCAAGATTGTCGATTTTGGCATCGTCCACGAGGCGGGTTCCACGCTCACCGGACACGAAGCCGCCCTTGGTTCGCCGGGGTACATGAGCCCTGAACAGTGCGTGGGAGATCACATCGACGGACGCTCGGACTTGTACGCGCTCGGTGTGCTCATGTTCCGCTGCTTGTCGGGTCGGCTGCCGTACAACGCAACGGAACCCCTCGCCTTGATGTATCAGCACAGAAATGTCCCTGTGCCCGACCTGGCGATCGCATCGCCACAGCCGATTCCGAGCGCGGTCGTGTCCGTCGTACATAAGTCGCTCGCCAAACAACCCAACGATCGATATGAGGATGCTGATGCGATGTCTCGTGCCCTTCTTGCCGCGGTCAGCTTGGCCCGAAACGGGGCGATCACGCAGCTTGGCGACACAGTCTCGGTCGCGACGCCGACCGACGGCCCAACGGGTGAGGCCGTGCCGCTGGGCAGCCTTCGCGCCGGTGAAGAAGCTGCATCGAAGTTGTCCCGTCGTCTCACCCGCCCACGTGCGACCGCCATCAAGTACGCATTCGGAGCGATCGCCTTGGTAGCCGTGTCGACATGGATTGGCCTGCCATCGCTCGAGTCGACCCCTGAAGGACGGCGGGTCCAGCCTTCGCAGTCGTCGACATTGGCACCTGCGCCCGCCAGCCCGGTGCGACGGCGGCTGGCGCCCCGCACGGGCGACGAACCGCGAACCAAAGACAAGACCAGCATCGCAGCGGTGAGTACCAGAGCGTCCCCCAGCCGGGCTGCTGTCGAAGCTGAACCGCCAGCGTTCGCCAAATCGGCCAGCATGCAAGTCGTGCCCCCAAGGAAGGTGCGGGGCTCAAGAACGCACCGCTCGGCTCCCAAACGTCGCCGCCTAAAAAAGCGGGCGTCCAAACGCATACGGACACCGTTGAAGGAAGCCGCAGGACCAACACCAGCAACCGCGGAGAAGGTGCACAGTGAGTTCAACGCTCTCCCGCTTGAGTAGGCTGCGAACGCGGTCATGGATGCGCTCGCTGACGGGTTGGCAGCTTCTGCTTTGCCTGGCGTTGCTTATTGCGCCCGCGGTCACTTCGGCCGGTCCCACGACGGCCGCGGGCGACCCGTTTCGATGCACGTTGGGGAAGGGCAATAGCGAGGACATGACCCGGCTGAAGCCCGCGTATCGGATTGCCGCGCGGATCCCCGCGGCTCGGCGCGCAAAGAACTACCGTGTCGTCGCCGCGCTGGCCTCGGAAGCGCACGCTTTGAGTCGCAATTGTCGACTTCTGTACATCGCGGCCCACGCCAACACGCGCATTGGCCGCAGCCGTCTCGCGCGCCAACAGTTTGAGTGTATTGTCGCCAAGGGTCATTGCCGTACCGATGTCGATGCCCGCAAACGGGCTCTTGCCGTTCTCAAGAAGACGCTGGGTTTCGTGCCGGCTGCGCCGCAGCTCCCGAAGGCCTCCGTCGTCAAGACGAGGCATCCGCAGTCTCCCAGCGTCAGCGCGAAGTCCGCCGACGCTGTGCCTCGAAGTCGGTCAAGCGGCGTCATCTCGAGCGATGTCCGGGCGTCGGCACTCGCCAGCGACTCAACGAAAGCGTGGCTTTCCATCGGTGTGGGCGGGGCGCTGCTGGCGGGTGCCGTGCTCTCCTCGTACGCGGCGTGGTCCGCTGATCAACAGTACGAAGCAAGGCGGAATACGGCCGGTCGCGTCGTCGGGATGTCGCTGGCCGATGCTCAGGCCGAGGTCAGCACTATCAACCGGTACACAGGCGCGGCAACCGGTTTGACTGCGCTTGGCGGCACAGGTGTGGCGCTTGGGGTCGCGGGCCTGGTCGGGCGTGGTCCGCTGGCGATTTCGTCTGAACGACGGTCGCCGGTTGCGTCGCGGTCCTCTGAAGCGCAGCCGCAGCCGCGCCCAAACGCGCGGGGTCTGTAGTTTGAGCAGCAGTACTCCAAACGCGCCCCGCAGCTTGCTTCCCAACGCCGCCGCGTCCGATGGGCAGTGGCATGTGCAAGTGCTCGCCAGCGAAGATCCTGAGCGCCTTGGCACGCGCATTCGTATTGGGCCCGCCGGTCTGTCGATCGGGCGGACGCGCGCCGCGGGAGTAACGGCATTTTCGGACTCGGCGCTATCACGGCTCCATGTCAGCTTGTGCGCGGTCGACGGTGGAACGGCGCTGCAAGTCCGCGACGAGGAGAGTCGCAACGGCACATGGGTCGCCGGGCAGAAGGTCTCGCAGACGACCGTTGCCCACGGCGGCGTGATTCGTGTCGGCAATGTGGTGTTGGTCGCGGCTTTCGACCACGCCGCTGCCGCGCGCTACGACCAACCGACCTCGGACGTTCCGGGCCGTTCGCAGGCCGCACGCCGGCTGAGAGAAGTCATTGCCCTCGCCGCGAAGAATAATACTGCCGCGCTCATCTTGGGCGACTCGGGGACCGGCAAGGAGTTCGTGTCCCGGGCGATTCATGCCGCGAGCGGTCGAACCGGGCGCTTGGTGCGGGTGAACGTGACGGCTGTTCCTGAACCGCTCTTCGAGTCGGAGTTTTTTGGGCACGTACGCGGCGCTTTTTCCGGCGCCAACACCGCGCGAAAGGGGCGATTCGTCGAGGCAAATCACGGCACATTGGTGTTGGACGAAATCGGCGACCTCGCGCTGCCGCTGCAAGCCAAGCTGCTCAGAGTATTGGAGGAAGGTGTCGTCAGGCCCGTTGGCTCGGACCAGGACCGGCGGATCGACGTGCGCGTTGTCGCATCGACCAATACAGACATTGAGGCAGCCGTGCGTGCTGATCGGTTCCGCTTGGATCTGTTCGCGCGGCTTGCCGGGTCGCGCGTACTGGTGCCATCGCTGAGCGCCCGACCGATGGATCTTGTCGACATCGCTGACGCCATCTGCCCCCACGTAGCCGGGCAATCCTGGGCTCTCATAGGCGGCGCGGACATCGTTGAAGCGCTGTTGCTGTGTCGCTGGCCGACGAACCTGCGCGGCTTGCGCGCAGTGCTCCAACACCTTTCGCAGGACGGCCGTCGGCAACTCAGTACCTCGGACCTTCCCGACCACATTCAGCAGGAAGTGCGCCAACGCGTGCAGCCAGGTCCGCTGGTGTCGCCGCCTGCACGTGGCACGGATTCTGCAGATGTCCCCAGTGCTGCGTTCGGTCAAACACGCCCTGATCTCGCGACCCTGAAACGCGAACTGATGGCAGCAGGAGGCAACATTGGACAAGTCGCAAAGCACTGGCAGGTCGATCGCCGCCAAGTATACCGCTGGATGGACGCGCTCGGCGTCGACAAGGCGCAGCTCGCTCGGATACGTGGCCGCGACACTTGACGCGCGCTTGTTCGCCGGGCTGACGGTGCTCCTGCTGGCCGCAACTACCGGCTGCAAGGCGGACCCGGAATGTACCGATGTGCAGTCCTGTGCGGCTCTCGAAGACCCGCTGCTCGATGCCGACTTCACCAAGGTCGACCTGCTCAGCCGAGAGGTCGAGTTTCGCCGCGTCGATGGCGGGGCGACGTGGCTGGGCTGCAACGCCACGCTGGATGGTGTCTGCACGCCGTCATCCCTGCGCGTGAGCGATTCGAAATCGATGTGGAGCCAAAACTACCGGGAGGAACATCCCCAGCTTCCGATCACCGTAGCCCCGTTCTACATGGGGCGCTTCGAGGTCACAGCGGGGCAATACGCGCGATGCGTTCAAGCCGGCAAATGTGTCGCGGCGCCCACGGGCAAGGACGTCGACGGGTACAACTATGTTGGCGGAGATTCGAACAAACTCGATCACGCGATCAACGGCACGTCGTGGCATCAGGCGCATGCTTATTGCCGGTTCCTGGGCGGACGGCTGCCCACCGAGGCTGAGTGGGAGTTCGCCGCGCGCGGTGGTTGCGTGCGCCTCAAGAAGTCGGGATTGGACTGTGCGCGTGCGATGCCGACGTGGTCGTTTGGCAAGGAGTTTCCGCAGATTCGAGCGGATGTCGGCACCGTCGTGCCTGAAGAGTTCAACGACTACGCGATCCTGGCTTCCAACACGGCGAAGGTGAATTGGGGATCGCAACAGGTCGGCAGCAAGCCGCTCGGCATAAGCCCGTGGGGGATGCACGACATGACCGGCAACGTGTGGGAGTGGACGAGCACGAGCGGAGACTTCGACCACCACTGCAAACTCTGCCCGGAATGCGACAGCTGCACCAAGCCACAGAATTGCAGCTGCTCATCGGTCACGGATCCCGGCCCGGAGAAGACGACCAAGATGACCCTCAAAGGCGGAGGGTTCACCAACTCCGCGAAGGACACACGCGTCAGCGCACGGATGTCGATCGGCGCCAGCAACAACCAGGCGATAGTCGGTTTTCGGTGCGCCATCGAGATCCCGGCCGGCGCCGTCGCCAACTAGCGAGCCTATTGGATAGTCGCGGCGCGGTTCTGAGGCGTCTCTGCTGGCGATGGCGCGAAACACCGGCAATCGACTCCGAGTCGCTGTGAAGCGGAATGCCGCGTTGCCCCAGCGCGTGGACCCCGAGCGGCGAGACAGTCGTCTCACCAAGCACGTGGCAATCGTCACGCAACCTTGAGCTGGTCCGGACGCTGCGGCGAACGTGTCGCCGTCAATAGACTAATTATAACAAAAGGTTGATGACTACGTGCGGCTCTTGGCGCGCATCTTGGACTGTAGCGGGGCGTCCACCTGATGTGCGCGCTGCCAATCGCAGACCTGCGCTTGGAGTCCCAATGAACCGCTCCCTTTCTCCCGTATATCGGTCGCTGTGCGTCCTCGCTGTGACCACGGTCGGCTGCAAAGTCGCGCCAGAACCCTCCACAAGTGTCGACGCGAGCGTGGCCGCTGACGTCACGGTCGATCCTGGCGACGCGCCCGCGGCGGATGTCGGCAAGACGGACAGCGGCGACGGTCATTCGAGCCAGGACACCTGCTCTGACAATCTCGACCCGTGCAACGGCATCGACGACGACTGCGACGGTGAGACCGATGAAGACGGTTGTGATGACGGCAAGCTCTGTACCGGCGATGCGTGTAAGGACGGCAAATGCGTCCACAAGCCGACCGTTTGCGACAACGGCAACCCATGCGAGAAGGGCACGTGCAACCCGGCATCGGGCAAATGCACCTATCCGCCCAAAGCCGGACCTTGCGACGATGGCGATGCCTGCACGAAGCCAGACGCGTGCAAGGGCGGGGAGTGTGTGGGGAAGAAGATCGATTGCGACGATAACGAGCAGTGCACAAAGGACTGGTGCGATCCGAAGAAGGGATGCCAGAACAAACCGGACGACACGCTGCCCTGCGATGACGGCAAGCCCTGCACCGAAAAGGATGCGTGCAAGAACGGCAAGTGCGTGGGCGTCCCGAAGGTCTGCTTCAAGGCTGGCGAGTGCGAGAAGATCTGCAACGTCAAGACAGGCGTCTGCGCAGCGACGAACAAGCCTGGTCCGTGCGACGACGGCGACGAGTGCACCAAGGCCGACGCTTGCGTCCAAGGCAAATGCGCGCCTGGCAAGCCCAAAGACTGTGACGACGGCAACCCGTGCACCTCGAACACCTGCAAGGGCGACTGCCTCAACCCGCACAAGGAAGGGACGTGCGACGACGGCGATGCGTGCACCGGGCCGGACAAGTGTGTCGCCGGCGCGTGCAAAGGAGCCTCAAAGTCGTGTGATGACGGCGAGGTCTGCACAGCAGACGCTTGCGACAGTAAATCTGGGAAATGCAGCAACAAGCCGACAAACGTCCCGTGCACTGACGGAAACAACTGCACTACGGCCGACAAGTGCGTTTCGGGCACATGCAAAGGCACGCCGCTGAAGTGCGACAATGGTGACCCATGCACGTGGGGCAGCTGCCATGCGGGCACGTCGAAATGCGTGCAGAAACACACCAACAACGCGTGTGACGATGGCGATAAGTGCACCAAACAGGATGTGTGCAAGGCAGGCAAATGCGGCGGTTCGCCGACCAACTGCGGCGATGGCAACGTGTGCACGAAGAACGGCTGTGACCCGAAAACGGGATGCACGAAAGTCGATCTCGACGTGGGTTCCTGCGACGACGATGACAAGTGCACGGCCGGCGACAAATGCCTCAAGGGTGCTTGCGCAGGGATCAAGCCGGCCGGCAAGTGCAACGACGCGAACCCATGCACGGTCGACTCATGCGACGCCAAAGCCGGCTGCAAGAACGCGCCCAATTCGGCGTCTTGCAACGACGGAGACCCGTGCACGAAGGACGACAAGTGCACCGCCTCGAAGTGCCTCGGCAAAGCCGACACCGCCACGTGCAGCTGCAAAACGAACCAGGACTGCGCCGGTCAGGAAGACGGCGACCTATGCAATGGAACGTTGATTTGCGTGACATTCGGCACCAGCAAGAAGTGCCAGGTGGACAAGACAACCGTTGTGGTATGCGACAAATCGTCGGACTCGCAGTGCAAGAATACCCAGTGCGCCAAGAAGACGGGAAAATGCAGTCTGGTGGCTCGAGCCGACGGCGCCAGCTGCGACGCGGACGGGTCCAAGTGCACGCACAAGGACACGTGCCAGGCAGGGGCGTGCACAAAGGGCAAGGTGCTGGTCTGCCAAGACAATGAACACTGCACAGATGACCATTGCGACGCGAAGTTGGCGTGCGTGCACAAGCCCAATGCCATCGGGTGCAACAGCGACGGAAACTGGTGCACGTTGGACAAGTGCGCGCAGGGCAAGTGCAAGAGCGGGCCCCTGAAAAAATGCGATGACGGCAATCAGTGCACCGTGGATAGCTGCGATCCCCAGAAAGGAAGCTGCGACTTCAAACCGCTCGTCGGTGCCAAATGCTCAGACGGCAATGCGTGCACGGTCGGCGACATCTGCAAAGCCGGCCAATGCGTCGCGGGTGCCGCGAAGTCCTGCGATGACAAGAACGTCTGTACGTCTGATCTCTGTGCTGCGTCGTCCGGGTTGTGCTCTCACAAGCCGCTCAAAGTCGGCACGCCGTGTGGCAAAAGCAACCTGTGTTTCGCCCCGACCGAAGGCGCCCAAATCGCCTGCGTCGACAAGATCGTTCGCAAGACGGTCGAGCTGAAACTGGTACCGGCCGGCACGTTCTACATGGGCTGTTCTGCGTGCGACCAGGTTTGCGACAAGAAGAAGTGGATCGGCCACGCGACCTGGGAGCCCGTGTGGAAGAAGGTCTACCGCAACGAACACCCCGTTGTTCCCTTCAAGATGCCAGCGATGTTCATGGCGACGTACGAAACGGATACCAAGCAGTTCGAGACTTGCGTCACGAACGGCGTGTGCAACGCGACGCCGCTCGGGGATGGGTTCAACTTCAAGAACGCCAGCAGAAAGCTGCATCCAATCAACGGCGTCAAGCACGACAATGGCGAGAAGTTCTGCAAGTGGCTCGGAGGCCGGCTTCCCACCGAGGCCGAGTGGGAATATGCGGCGCGCGGCTCATGCGAAAAGCTCGGCAAGACTGGCAAGGCCTGCCAAGACGCGATGCCCCAGTTCCCATGGGCCGTGACGTCGTGGAAAAGCTGCATCAAACAGCTTGAGATCGACGGCAAAGCGTTCTCGGCCAACAACCCCAAGATCGTCAAAGAGCTCAATAACTATGGGGTGATGCAGACATCAGGCACGGCCGTTCGCGGGTCGAAGCCGTTGGGCGTCAGCGTGTTCGGGATGCTCGACATGGCGGGCAACGTCTGGGAGCTGACCTCGACGCCGATTGCGGAGAATGAAGACGGACACTGCAACGCCTGCACGGGCTGCAAGTGCGCGGATAAGACGTCCTGCCTCTGCCAGGTGGCAGCACCGCCAGACGCTGTAAGCAACGAGAACGCGTACGTCGCCAAGGGCGGTTCCTACAACAACGCATTCAAGGACTGCCGAGCGAGCGCCCGGAACACCTACAAGGCCGCCGAGGCGGAGCTGTCCCAACTGAAGCTGCGCGGTTTCCGCTGCATGATCCCGGTCCCCTGATTTCGGCATCTCGACGAAGTTGTAGGTCAGGGAGGTTGCGATGGGTTCGACGGCATTTCGACGGGACGCATTGTCCTACCGCGTGGGTGACGAGCTGCTTGGCCGCTACCGCGTCACGGGTGTCCTGGGGCGTGGCGGGTTTGGGGCCGTCTACTCCGCCGAGCATATGGGCACCCTCCAACCGATCGCTCTCAAGCTCCTGACGCTTGATCCCGACGCTGCAGACGACGACGTCGTGGCTCGGTTTTATCGAGAGGCTCAGGTGACCGCGCAACTCAAGAGTCGGCACACGGTGCGTGTCTTCGACGTTGGAGAGCTGCCCGACGGCCCCGTCTTTATGGCGATGGAGTTGCTGGAAGGGGTCGACCTCGAAGCCGAATTGCGACGTCTCAAGAGGCTCGGTCAAACGATGGCGTTCACCAGGGCGTCCGAACTCTGCTGCCAGGTTCTCAGAAGCCTATCTGAAGCCCACGCCCACGGGCTGGTGCACCGCGACCTGAAGCCCGCGAATATCATGCTACCGGTGCTGGACGGCGAGATGGTCGCCAAGGTGTTGGACTTCGGCATCGCCAAAACCGTCGACTCGTCGATGACGGCGGCCGGCAAGGCGCTGGGAACTCCGAGCTACATGAGCCCAGAGCAGTGTCAGGGCTGGGACATCGACGGCCGCAGCGATCTGTATGCCATTGGCGTGTTGCTCTACCGCTGCCTCACGGGCGAATTGCCGTTTAGGGCCACCGATCCGATCGTACTGCTGCGTCAGCACATCACGGACGAACCCACCGATCCTCGACTGCTTGTGGATGGACTGCCTGACGGACTGGCTGAGGCGGTCCTCAAAGCCCTCGCCAAGTCACCTGCCGATCGCTTCGACGATGCCCAGTCGATGCGCCAGACGCTGGGCGGCGCTGTAGGCGGCGCGCTCGACTACACGCCAGTGACGCCTCGTGACGGTCTGCTGGACGCCGGCACATGGTCGTCTCAGAACGCCCGCCAAGCGCCCGACCAAAATCACGCCGCGGAGACCGTGGCGATCGATAGACCGTCGGTGGCCGTGGCGAGCGATACGGCGGGCACGCACGGATCAGCCGTTACACACGCGGACACGACGCCGGCCAGTGAAACGCCGTCCACACCGCGGAAAAAGCCATTGGCAGGCCTGATTGTCGTGGTCGCATTCGTACTGGTCGCGGCTGGGATAGTCGTCAGCGCCGGGCGCGATGCTGGGCCGTCTGACGCCGCGCAGCCTCTTCAAAGCTCACGCTCACAGCAAGCGGAACTGCGGGTCGACCACGCTCGGCCGGCACAGCTGGCGGTTCCCATAGCGGCGTCACCCGACGCGTCGGCCTCGCTGGAGTCGGGCGCTCAGTCGTCGCCAGAACTTGATGCATCGAAAGGACAACAGTCCGGCGATACCGCGACCGCACCGGTTCGCCCGAACACACCGGACAGCGCGGAGTCTCGACGAGACCGCGTCCGACGTCATCGACGAGTACGCCGCCGCCGGCGAACGACCCGTCGTCAGCGACCGCCATCGCCCTCGGAAGGGCCATTGGTCAAACCCATCGACCGGAAAAGCGCAGATGAGCACTCCATCATCCTTCCCATCGACTGAAACCAAGAGGGGGGTGCGTCGGCCGCTTCTGATGTGTCGACCGCGACACGTGACGGTCGTGGTGGCCTTGGGAGCTGCGCTGCTCACCGCCAGTCAAATCGCGCCGGACGTCGCATACGGCGCACCGCGAGCCGCCACGTCGCCGAAGAGTTCGGTCGCGACGAAGAAGCGGACGGCTCTGATGAAGCGGGCACACACTGCGTCAGACGACGGCCGGCTCCTGGAAGCAGCACGGTTATGGCGGCTTGCGTTCGAAGTCGTGCCGCGGCAGCCGATGGCTCTGTACAATGCAGCATTTGTGGCCGACAAAGCGGGTGAACGCGAGGCCGCGATAGCGGATCTGGAGCGGTTCTTGCGCGTGGCCAGCAAGGAAAACTCCCGTCGCCGTCCGGCGCAGCAGCGCCTGCGGGCTCTGCGGGCGGAGCAACGGTTGATTCGGCGTGATTCGGCTCGGGCCAACCCGTCGCCGGTCGTATCAGCCGAACCGGCGCCGCTCCGTCCTCCGGCCGCAGCCACGTCACCTTCGGCTGAGACCAATCGTCGGCGCCCGGCCGCGTCGTCCGCGCGAAGGGATCTGGCAGATTCCGCCCAGATCGGATGGTGGTGGCTTGGCGGCGGCGGCCTGTGTGTGGCGTCAGCGGCCGGCCTGTTCGTATATGGGCTCGCCGACTTCGCGGAGTTCGAGCAGAACGCAGCGGATGGTCGCTATCCCAAGTCGGTGGTCGACGCGTCGATCGAATCGTATCAACGCAATGATCTCATCTACGCTGGGACCGCGGGCTTTGGTGTGCTGATGGCCGCCTACGGCGTATGGCGAATCTTGGATGGAACGCCGCCGGAGTCGTCCGAGATCCGCGCCGCCATCGTGCCAAACGTCACGTCGCCGGGCGCGAGTTTCACGCTTCGGTTCTGAGTCCGCGGACGTAAAAAATCCCGTTTCCAATCGGCAAAATGCCCAGACGGGCCAGCGATGCCCGCAGCCGGTTACACCGACATGAGGTGCCCTGTCTCGCGTCATGCCATACGCTCATTATCCCGTGTCCGGGTAGCCTGAATGGAGGACACGGGTAGAGGGCATGAGGTCGTGCACCGTCGGAAAGGGCAAGTGCAAGGCCAAGGGCATCCGTGTATGTGCGTCCGACGGCAAGAAGCTCGTGTGCGACGCTGTCAAACCCAAGGGCTGCAAATAGAAGGCTTCTCATCTCGCCGCACGCTGCTGGGCCGGCACGAGCGCAAACAAGCGATCCAGCCAAGGCTCGACCATGCGCGAAAAAAGCGTCGTCTGACGGGTCTGCCGCAGCCAATCGACGGTGACGCCGTGTCCGAGTCGTCGTTTGACCACCGAGTCATACAGATGTGCGCACCAGGTCCTTTCGCCGAACACCGTCTCGGGCCGCAGGTCGGACGGCTTGAAGTAGTGCCAGCTGATCTCGGGGCTAAGTGGATAGAACGCCTGGGGCGGATGCATCCGGAAGTCGGCGCGGCTGCGGTTGTCCGTGACCTTTTCGAGCAGCTTGGGGCCGAGCTGGTACAGGCGCAGGGCGCGCGCGTCGTCATAGGAAGCGGCGGTTCGGAGGGCTTCGCCGATCACGGGATGTCGGGGCATCGAACCGAGCACCGCGTTGTTGGCGGCGACGTGATAGGCCTTGGAGACGCGATCGAAGCCGCGGTGACCGCCCGATGTGCGTGACAAGACGTCGCGAACCGCCATCAGCGCGCCGGCATGAGCCCAGCGAAGAGGGTTGTGACTGTCCCGCACCCGCGCCGGCAGGCAGATGTATTCGAGCCCGGCGAATCCCGGCGCCTCCAGCACAGGCGCCGTGTCCCGCAACGTGATGGCGTCCGCATCGAGGTACACGCCGCCGTCGCGAAAGAGGATCGCGAGCCGCAGCAGATCGGCGGCGATGGCCGGCTGCCCTGCCCTGCTATAAAGGTCGGCGAGGCGGCTGGCTTCGTGGGGAGCGATCGCGCCGTCGGGATGGTCGGAGAGCGCGGCGATACGCGCCGGGCCGTCTTCTCGGACCAGGCGAACACCGGTGTTGACGAGATCGGCGACGAGCGGATCGGCGGCGATGGCTGGATCGTCGACGTGGAGCACGACGCGGTTGAACCCGCCGCGATCGGTGGCCGCACGGACAGCTAGCCATGCGGTCGGGGACAGGCGGGGGCCGAGCCAGATAAATCGCGCGACAGGTTCGATCGGCATGGCTGGAGGATAGCGCGACACAGCGGGCGACCGCACCCCCGGGTGTAGTCCGGAAAACGTCTCGCTGCGACAGCAAGCCTGTTCGTCCACCGGCTCACGCCGCCTCTGCGCGCCCATCGCCAATAAGCACCGCTGCTGGGATTCCCCATTGGTGATGCAGTCGCCGGATCATCCCGAGCGACAGCCCACGCTTGCCGCGAAGGACTTCCGAGACCTTGGATCTCCCGCCGAGCACCTTCGCCAAGTCGCTGGTTGTGAAACCCTGCTGCTGCATCCGGAAGCGTATCGCCGACACCGGGTCCGGCGGCCCAATGGCGTGGTTCTCACGCTCGTAGGCGTCAATCAGCGTCGCCAGGACTTCCGCCGTGTCCGCCTCCGGGGTTCCCGGCGCCGCGCCCCACACGCTCTCAAGCAGCTCCAACGCCTTGGCGTGGTCTTCGTCTGTTCGAATCGGATGAACGTTCATGCCTTCCTCACAACGCCGTGACTTCAATTCTGTCGTAGTCCGCGTGCGTTCCAATGAACTTGATCCAGACCGCGCTGCCGGCGAACCAGACTTTCACGACCAATCGGTGTTTATTGCCGCCGATGTTGAACACCACTCGCTCCGCATCGATCACGCTCGCGTGGGCGTACCGTCGTTTGATATCAGCCATCGTACGCCAGTCCGCGGCTGCGACCTCTGTGTACCAAGCGCGGAGCGGCTGCTCTGCATCGGCGTGTCCACGCACCCAGAAATCGCGCAGCGTCTTCCGAGCTATGATTCGCACGCGACTGTTTCCCACGTCTCGGCTCGGGAGGATCCCAAATCGGGAACAACCTAGCGCGTTCCCACAATGGGATCAAGAACCCAGCTGCTAATGACGGGCCAGCTGCTTGCCGAGTTCACACGCCCGCGCTTCGGGGCGCCAGACCGTTGCAGCGACTCGCGCGTCTCAGAACAGGACGGAGGCGAACCATGGCGAAACGACGGACATCATTGTGCAGGCCCGCGCCGAGGCGAAACGCAGCGACCCGACACCGACTCGTGCTCGTATACACGGTCCTTGTTTGGAGCGGTTGTACCGATCGGCAGGACCCGGTCGCCGCAACGCCAATGTCGGTCACACCGGCCGAGCCCATGCTGGCCGCAAAGCGCATTGAGCCGACTCCACGCGCCGGCATTTCCACGTGCGAGCAGGCGCCCGAGCAAGCCCAAGAGGCCCCGCCGGCCGAGTCGACAATGGACGGGAACACAGCCGAGCGTCCGGCGCTTGTCGCTTCGTTCGTCCCGCGGCTGGAAACGGGCGACAACGGCATCATCGCCGCCACGACGTGGTCGCGTGCCACGGCGGTGCAGGCTCAGTTCTCCGGCCGACCGGCGGTCCTTCGGGCGCTGCATGACGGACGCCAGCTTTTCATCCGGCTGCGCTACCCGGAACCCGATCCCGATCCCAAGCAGCCGCGCTTGGCGTTCTATTTCGAAGACGACGGGGCGGCACCGGATCGCGTGCTCGACGGCAAACATGACGACTGCCACTACATCGGGGTCTCGGGCTTGAGCGGTGGCGGCTATCGCGACGCGCATTGGGAAGACGGATGGAGCGTGGCGTACGAGTTCGGCGGCCTCGGCGCGGCGAGCGGCGGGATCACGGGGTCGTGGCGCGACGGCGAATGGACCGTGCAGATGTGGACAGCGCTTGCCACCGGCGAACCGTGGGATATCGCCGTGACCGACACCGCGACGCTGGGTTTCGCCATCGTGGACTGGCGTGGCGGAATGGCCCGACGGGATCGCGCCTGGCCGCTCGGCGCCGATCCATATAAACCGCAGACGTGGGGCGACTTGCAGATCGACCTGTCGGATGTCCATGAACAAACCAAGGCGCGCAGGAAGGCTGCGTTTGAGCAGCGCAACGCCGGGGTGAAGCAACGTTTCGTCGAGCGCCAGCGGATGCGACGCGAGTTTCTCGCTCGAACAGCCGACAAACATCCACTACCGGTTGCGAGCCATGTTATCGACTGACGGAGCCGAATTCGGGCCCTTTTTGAGGGTCAAAATGCCCACACGAGCCCAGCGAGGCCTATAGGACGCGTCGCGAGGCCGGATGGCTATATCAGTGGGATCACCAACAAACGACCGTTAGAGTGACCGTTTTGACCTGCGGCAGCTCGGCTGCGAGAACCCCGGCGCCCTCTTGACCGTCGGGTGACCATGACGCCAAAGCCTCAACCCGTGTTCCTTCACGGCCTCGAATCGGGTCCGCACGGCAGCAAATTCCACACGCTGCGCACCGTCTTCCCCGACCTCATCGCGCCGGACACCGAGGGCATCTTCGACCCCGATGAACGCCTCGCCAGGATTCGGTCCGTCGATCGACGCTGTTCATGGATAGGAGGGTCCCGGCCGTTATCCGCGCCCTCGCCATGTAAAAAACGTGTCACAGCCGGCAAAAAACGCCGGTTGAGCGCCCGCCGCCCTTGACCCCCGATGCCCGCGACGGCACGCATGGCCCGTGCTCGACTCAACGATTCAACACAACGGTCCGTCGACGGGGTTGTTCCGCTATTGGTTCGGCCGCCTATGGCTGACGTCCTTTGGCTGGCGCCTCTCCGGCCGGCTGCCAACCGACAAGCGCCTCGTCCTGATCGCCGCGCCCCACACCACCAACTGGGACGGCGTGTTCATGATCGCCACGGCCTGGGTGTTCCGGATCAAGCTGCACTGGATCGCCAAGCAGTCGCTCGTCTCCGGCCCGTTCGGCTTTGTCTTGCGGTCGTTCGGCGCGGTCGGGGTCGATCGGTCCAAACCCGTCGGCCAGGTCCAACAAGTCGCCGAACGCATCCGCGAGTCCGATGGCATGTTCCTCGCCATTGCCCCATCCGGCTCGCGAAGTCTGCGTGAACACTGGAAAAGCGGCTTTTATCACATCGCCTGTGAGGCCGGTGTGCCGATCGTTCCGTCGTTCCTCGATTGGGGCGCGAAACACTCGGGCGTCGGGCCGGCCATTCACCCCACTGGTGACATCCACGCCGACATGGACGCCGTGCGCGCGTTCTACGACGGGATGAAGGGCAAATACCCCGAAAGACAGACCCCTGTTCGCCTGCGGGAAGAAGCCCAGGCCGCCGCCGAAACCACCGAATCCGCCGCCAACGGCTGAACCCATCCCAGCTGCGACGATCGCTCCAGTGGCGCTGTAGCGGCGCCCGCCATCTGCTATACCGGCCCCATGTCGATCCGACCTTTTGCACTTGCCGAGCTCGCCTTGTTGACGTTGCTCGCCTTGTTGACATTGCTCATCGGGGCGGCTGGTTGCTCGGATGACGCGAGCTGCCCGACACCCACCACAGAGGTGTCGCTGATCGACCACGCCAAGTGGCAGAAGGTCGAGCTCAAAGACGATCCGTGGGCCGCAAACCTCCCCGCGGAAGCCACCTGCGGCGCCGGCGCGTTCAAGGCCGAAGCCGGGGCCCTCGAGTTCGATACCGGCGTCTGCAACTTCATCACCCTGCAGCAGCCGTCCCAGGCCGCGGTCGAGTCGTGCGACGAGCTGCGCATCGTGTTTTGGCACCTGCCGCTGTACGCCGGACCCAAGGGAGCTGACGCCCTCGCGGAACTCCGGCTCGGCGAACATTCGCTGCTCAAGGTCGAAAAGCCCATCCCGCCCGAAGGCGCCATCGAGGCCAGCTTCACACCCAAGCACCGCCTCAACACCACAATTGCAGCGGGCACACCGATCCGAATCCACGTGCAGAATCACGGCTTGAACACGTGGAAACTCCTCAGCGCTGTCGCCGCTCGCTGACAGAGCCAAGCCGACGCCGATGCAGCCGAAGGTGTCCCTCGTCGCCCTCACCGCGTTCTACGTGGTGTGCGCCCTCGCCGTCACAGGCCCCGGTCTATCGCTGGTCGCCAGCCATGGCGAAACGTTCGCGGGTGTCCCGATGGCGCTGGCCTGGAACCTCGGCTGGGTGCTCGCCAGCTTCGTCGCGCTCGGTCTCTATCATCGTGTGACCGGCGGCGGCGAGAACGGGGCCAGCGAGAATAGGGGCAGCGACCGTGACTGAGCAGGTGACAGCAGGCCTGCCCGACGCGTGGATCGTGACGGGAATTGCCGGCGCATACCTCGTCGCCAGCCTGGTGGTCGGCATGTGGCCGAGCGGCGACTCGTCCGAGACCGCGGAGGGCTTTGTCGCCGGCGACCGAAGCCTCGGCCTGCTGGTTATGTTCTTCATCACCGGCGCGACCATCTTCAGCGCGTTTGCGTTCCTCGGCGGGCCCGGCTGGGCCTACTCGCGCGGTGTCGCGGCGCTCTACATCCTCGGTTACGGCGCGCTCGGCTTCGCACCGTTTTATTTTCTCGGCCCCAGGGCCGCACAGCTCGGTCGCAAGCACGGGTTCGTCACCCAGGCCGAGATGGTCGCCACGCAGCTCGGGACCCCCGCGATCGCGGGCATGATGGCGATCGTCAGCGTCGTCGCGTTCGTTCCCTACCTCGCTTTGCAGATGAAAGGCGCCGGCTACGTCGTCGAAACCGTCACCCGCGGCGCCGTCGATGAAACCGTGGGCGCAGCCGTCGTCTATGCGGTCGTGACCATCTATGTCGTCCGCAGCGGCGTGCTTGGCGTCGGCTGGACCAACACCTTCCAGGGCATCTTCATGCTGGTCCTCGCGTGGGGGCTTGGCATCTACCTGCCCGAACGCCTGCACGGCGGCATCCCCGAGATGTTCGCGGCCATCGAGCAGGCCCGGCCCGAGCTTCTTGCAGCGCCCGGTCTCACCAAGTCGGGAGCGCCGTGGTCGTTCACCGAGTATTCCGCCGCCGTCGCCGTCTCCGCGATCGGCTTTTCGTTTTGGCCCCACCTCTTCATGAAGGCGTTCACCGCCAGGGACGACGCGACTTTGCGCCGCACGGTGGTCCTCTATCCGACCTTCCAGGTCTTCCTGGTCCCGCTCTTTCTGATCGGCTTTTGCGGCGTGCTTTTCCAACCCGCCCCGGACCGCGCCGACCAGATCCTGCCGCACATGTTGATGCACCTCGACCTGCCCGCTGTGGTCGTCGGCTTGTTCTGCGCGGGTGCGCTCGCGGCGTCGATGTCGTCCGGTGACGCGATGGCCCATGCAGCGGCGTCGATCACGGTCCGCGACGGCATCAGACACGCCCTCGGCAAGCGTCTGTCCGACCGCCAGGAGAGAGCGTGGATGCGCCGGCTCCTCGTCGCGGTAATGGTCGGTAGCTACCTCGTTGCGATGGCGTACAAGGGCTCGCTCGTCGTTTTGCTGCTCTCCGCCTACGGAGCGGTCGTGCAGTTCGCCCCGGCGGTCGTGGTGGCGCTGTATTGGCCGGCCATCGGTGGACGCGCGGTGTTGGGCGGGATGATCGCCGGCAGTCTCGTGACCGTCGTCCTGGTGATGCGGCCCGATTTGCAGCCGATCGCGCTGCACGCGGGCCTTTGGGGGCTCGCGGCGAACATCTTGACCATCGCAGCGGTCGCGAAGCTCAGCAAACCGGGTTAGCGGAAGTTCGCCTCGTCCAGCCCAAACGCCTCGAGCGCCGTGGCACCGAGCAGCTGACGGGTCGTCTCCCCGTCGAAGGCGTCGCATTCCTGAATCAGCTTGCCGGGCGACAGCTCCCCGAGCGGGAACGGATAGTCGGTGCCGAGCATCACCCGGTTGGCGCCCATACGCTTGACGATGAGCTTGAGCATGTCCTCGTCGTGGGTGATGGCGTCGATGAAGAAGCGCTGTATGTAGCTGCTCGGAGGGTTCTTCGTGTGCGTCTGGCACAGGTCGGGCCGCACCCGCCAGCCGTGATCGATCCGGCCCATCGTGCCCATGAAACCACCGCCTGCGTGGGCGAAAACAAACCGCAGCTTCGGGTAGCGATCGAGCACGCCGCCCATCACCAACGAACAGATCGCAAGCGACGTCTCGGCCGGCATTCCGACGAGCCACGGGAGCCAATGACGCGGCATCCGCTCCTTGCCCATCATGTCCCAGGGGTGGACGAACACGGCCAGGTCCTCTTCTTCGGCGGCGGCCCAGAGCTGCTCGTAGCGCTCGTCGTCGAGGTTGAAGTCACCGCAATGCGAGCCCACTTGCACACCGCACAGGCCGATTTGACGGCAACGCCGCAGCTCTTTGACGGCCAACTCGGGCGCCTGCATGGGCAAGCTGCCAACACCTGCGAAACGTTTCGGATTGGCCTGGATATGCGCGGCGATGTCGTCGTTGAGGATGCCGCACAGGTCGAGCGTGTCCTGCGGTTTGGCCCAGTACGCGAACATGACCGGCACCGTGGAAAGCACCTGCACGTCGATGTCGAAGCGATCGCAGTCTTCGATGCGCATCGCGGGGTCCCATAAGTTGGGCTCGACCTCGCGGAAGAAGTGGCCGTCGTCGCGCATCATGTGGGCGTAGCCGGGGCGGATGTCCGGGCGCTCTTCGGACGCGTGCTCGAGGTAGATGAAGCCGCCGTACCCGTAGCGCTCCTTGAGGCGCGGCCAGGTGCGGGGCAGGACATGCGCGTGCATGTCGATCTTCAGCATGCCGTTGATGCTCATGAGGGCAGCTCCTCGTCGGAAATGGCGCGATAGGCTTTGCCGTCCTTGAGACTGCGCATGGCGGCGAAGTCAGCGGCGTCGTTGGCGGCCAGGAAAGGGTTGGTCGCCCGCTCAACCGCGATGGTTGACGGCACGGTGCAGCCCCCTTTTGCGACGGTGGCGCGCGTCGCGCGGATTCGATCGTTCAACGCCGGGTTGTCCCGGTCCAGGGAGAAGGCGAAGCGCAGGTTGTCGAGCGTGTATTCGTGGGCGCAGCAGACGCGCGTGCGTGGGTCGAGTGTGGCGAGGCGCTGCAAACTCGCGTGCATCTTCGCCGGTGGTCCATCGAACAGGTAGCCGCAGCCCGCGCCGAACATGGTGTCACCGCAAAATGCTGCCGGCCCATCCGGGTCGTTTTCGTCGCCGAAGATGAACGTGAGGTGCCCGTCGATGTGGCCCTCGGTCAGCCAAACGCGCCCTTGCACCTCGCCGACCAGCACGCGATCGCCTTCGCCGACCGGATCGGTGATCCCGGGCACGTCATCGGGTCGCGAGCTGGGGCCGTACACCCGCATCGAATCGAGCAGCCCCCGCCGGCCGAGATCGCGGTTGATCCCAACGTGATCGGGATGGGTGTGCGTGTTGAGGACGGTGGTCAACCGCCAGCCGTTTGCCTGCACATAGTCGAGCACGGGTCCGGCCTCGGGGCCATCGACCACCGCGCACGCTTGGGACTGCACGCAAACGACCACCCAGCCGAGGTTGTCCATCCACAGCGGGACCTGGTGAACCTGCAGGCGACCACCGGCGACGGTGAACGGTTCTCGCGGCGTTTGTACGACGTGTTGCATGGCGAGCCAGCGGGTTGGGGATCTGCGGTTGAATTGTCGGGCAGCGGTGGCCATTCTGCCGCCCCTGTTTCGACCTTCAACCGACTCGGAGTCGACATGGCCGCGCCGCTTCGCCTGTACAACACCCTCAGCCGCAGTGTCGAGGACTTCGAGCCGATGACCCCCGGGCACCTGAGCCTCTATGTCTGCGGGATGACGGTCTATGACCACATCCATGTCGGCCACGCGCGGGCGATGGTCGTGTTCGACAGCTTCGTCCGCTACGCGCGGCACCGCGGCTGGGACGTTCGCTTCGTTCGCAACTTCACAGACATCGACGACAAGATCATCAACCGCGCCAACGCGCTGGGCGAAGAGCCGCTGGTGCTCGCGCAGCGCTACATCGACCACTTCCACGAAGACGTCGGCAACCTCGGCCTCGCCATGCCGGACGAGGAGCCGCGCGTCTCGACATCGCTGGACGCCATTCACGCCCTGGTGCAGCGCTTGCTCGACGCCGGCAACGCCTACGAGCAGGACGGAACCGTCTGGTTTTCGGTCAAGACGTGCGACAGCTACGGCAAGCTGAGCGGCCAGAAGGTCGACGAGCTGCGCAGCGCCGATGATGCGTCCGGCAAACGCGACCCGGCCGATTTTGCGCTCTGGAAAGCCGCCAAAGAAGGCGAACCGGCGTGGGACAGCCCGTTTGGCCCCGGCCGCCCCGGCTGGCATATCGAATGCTCGGCCATGTGCTACGCCTCGCTCGGTGAAACCGTCGACGTACACGGCGGCGGGCTCGACCTGGTCTTTCCGCACCACGAAAACGAGATCGCGCAGTCCGAGTGCGGCAACGGCGCGCCCTTCGCGCGGTACTGGATGCACAACGGCCTGCTGACGATGTCCAGCGGCCAGAAGATGGGCAAGAGCCTCGGCAACGTGATCAACGTGCGGGATGCCCTCAAGCGTTTCCCGGCCGAGACGCTGCGGCTGTACTACCTGCAGAACCACTACCGGTCGCCCCTGCCGTGGAGCGGTGAGGCGCTGCCCGAAGCGCTCGCGATGTTGGCCCGCCTGTACGAAGCGCGCGAGGTCGCCGAAGCGATGGGCGGCCAGGAAAAAGCCGACGACGTCGCCAAGTCGCTCGGATCCGATGCGATGCGCGTGCTCGAGCTGGGCCGCGGCTTCTCCGAGCGCTTTTACGCGTCCGTGGACAACGACTTCAACACCGCCCAGGCGCTTGGCCAGCTGTTTGAGCTCGCCCGCGCCGTCAACCGCTTCGCCAACCACAAGAAGGCGAAAAAGCGCGGCGGACCCGTGGTCGCCCCGGCCCTCAAGGCGTTCGCGCTCGTCGGTGACGCGCTCGGCTTCATGCAGCTGACCAGCGAGCAGTTCGAGCAAGAGGTCAAGGAGAAGCGGCTCGGCGACATGGGCATCAACCAGGGTGACGTCGAAACGCTCCTGCAGCAACGCCTCGAAGCGCGCGCCGAAAAAGACTGGGGTCGCGCCGACGGCATCCGCGCCAAGCTCGAAGAGATGTCGATCGCGGTTATGGACCGCCCGGACGGGGTCGCGTGGAAGGTCCGCCTGTAGCGGCGCCAAAGACCTCCGCGTTGCTTTGACGCGGCGCGGCCAGGACCGCCTTTCGAGCCGCCTTCGCCCACGGGTCATCTTCCCGCCTCAGGGCGCGCGCCACCTTGTTCATCTGGCCCAGCAACTCCCGCGCCTTGTCGCCAAAACGCACCGCGATCTGGCGCTGTTTGGCCACGAGCGCCGCCGCGATCTTCGGCGCGTTCCGGTAGACCTCGGGCACGGGCACCCGCGCGATGTCGCGGGCCATTTCGGACAGCAGAATCACCATGCGCGCTGAGCTTGCGACGATGACCGCACGCTCATTGGCACGCAGCGCGATCCTCTGCGCTTGTTTGTAGGCGTCCACCGCCCGATTCAGCGCCTTGAGCCGCGCGCGCAGCCGCCTGGGCATCGTGCCGTCGAACGATCGGGCGAATTTCACGTTGCGGAAGACATCGGTCCGCAGCTCGCCGATTCGAAACTGACAATGGGCAGCCCAGGCGGAATGCACCGCTGATGCTTTCTGGGCGTTGATACGCCGATACCACGACGTGCAATCGAAAAGGTGGGGGTGATGACGCCGTTCGGTCTCGTTGGCATCGTTGACGGTGTCCATCGCGATCATGCCTGTCGGATCGTCCATCAGCAGGTCGACGTCGAGGGGCACGCGCCCGGACTGCAAACGATATTGAGCGATTCCGGCCTGCCCATACCAGCGCACCCGCTGGCCGCTGTTGACGGCGGCTCGCGCCCTTTTCAATCCGACATGGGAGAGGTCGCGCAGCCGGTCCCGGCGCGCCTCGTCAAGCTCGTGTGGCTTGAGGCGCAGTGGCGGCGGGTCGTTCCAGAAGACAGCGTTGCCCGCGCATCCGGTCGAGACGGCGAGTAATAACATCGGCAGGGATCGACATCCGCGTCGCAGTTGCGCCACAATCATCACACTGGCCACCTCGAACTCTGGACCTCGATGGTCGATGGGCTCAAAAACCAACTCAAACGGCTGCAGTTGTTGCACCGGATCGGTGTCGCGCTCAGTTCGGAGCGCAATCGCGACCGGCTCATCGAGCTCATCCTGATCGAGGCCAAGGCGTTTTGCCACGCCGACGGCGGCACACTGTACCTGCGCACCGAGGAAGATCACCTCAAGTTCGCCATCATGCGGACCGAGTCGCTCGGCATCGCGCTCGGCGGAACGACGGGCAAGGCCATCACACTGCCGCCGATTCCCCTCTACTCCGAGGTCACCGGCGAGCCCAACCACGGCAACATCGCGACGTACTGCGCGCTGCGGCGCGAATCGGTTCACATCCCGGACGCCTACCACGCCGCAGGCTTCGACTTCACCGGCACGCGCGCGTTCGACGCCCACAACAACTACCGCAGCACGTCGCTGTTCACGGTGCCGCTGGTCAACAGCCAAAACCGTGTGATCGGCGTGCTCCAGCTGCTCAACGCGACCGACAAGGCGACCGGGAAGCCGCGCCCGTTCTCGATCAACGAGCGCGACCTGGTCGAGGCCCTCGCTTCACAGGCCGCGATCGCGCTCGACAACCAGATGTTGGTCGACAGCCAGCGCGAGCTGCTCGAGTCGTTCATCAAGCTGATCGCCGCCGCGATCGACCATAAGTCGCCGTACACGGGCGCCCACTGCGAACGCGTGCCGATCCTGGTGAAGATGCTCAGCAAGGCCGCGGTGGCCGAGACGGAAGGGCCGCTGTCGTCGTTCACGATGACCCCCGAAGAGCAGTACGAGCTGCACATCGCCTCGTGGTTGCACGACTGCGGCAAGATCATCACGCCGGTCCACGTGATGGACAAGGCGACCAAGCTCGAGACGATCTACGACCGCATCGACCTGGTTCGCACGCGCTTTGAAGTGGCCCGCCGAGACGTCGAAATCGCCGCGCTGCGCGACGTCATCGCCGGCAAGATCACCCAGGAGCAAGCCGACGCCGCCATCGCCGCGGTCGACGCAAGCCTGTCGGACGACATCGCGTTCATCGAGAAGGCCAACATCGGCGCCGAATTCATGCGCCAGGCCGACAAGGACCGCATCGACGCGATCGCGGCCCGCTGCTTCGCATTCGAAGACGGCCAGATGCCGCTGATCACCGAGGACGAGGCCTACAACCTGAAGATCCCGCGCGGCACGTTGACGCCCGAAGAGCGCATCATCATCAACGGTCACATGGTCGAGACGGTGCGCATGCTCGAGGCGCTGCCGTTTCCGCGCCACCTGCGGCGGGTTCCCGAGTACGCGGGCGGCCACCACGAGAAGATCGACGGCACCGGCTACCCCAAGGGCCTGTACGCCGGCGACATGTCGATCCCGGCGCGCATGATGGCGATCGCCGATGTGTTCGAGGCGTTGACGGCCCAGGATCGCCCGTACAAACCCGGCAAGACGCTGTCCGAGTCGATGCGCATCATGGGTTTCATGAAGCGGGACAACCACCTCGACCCGGATCTGCTCGACCTCTTTGTGCGAAGCGGCCTCTACAAGCAATACGCGTCGATGTTCCTGCCGCCTGAACAAATCGATGAAGTCGACGAAGAGGCGCTGCTCTCGATCGTGCCGCGAAGCTTTCTGCTGCCGGCCGAGAAGATCCGCGCCAAGCAATGGATCGGCTTTCTGCCCGAATACCTCGCGGCGTACGGCGAAGAGAGCGACGTCAACGCCCCGGATCCGACACGCCAGGGCACATCGACCAGCCCCATTCGGCGCCCGTCAGGTCTGTTCCGTGTGAAAAAGCGGCACACGAGTTCCAAGTAGACGACTCGTGAACCGGCGCTAATGCGCGCCAAGCCGGGTTAGATCCAATGCCGGTCACCTAACGACCCCGGCTGAAGGCGGGGCCTTCAGCCCCGGGGCTCTGCTTTGCTCGCTTGGCTTAGCTTAGAAATCAATACCTTAGCCCTAAACGACCGGCATTGGGGTCAGATCGCGTACTCGGCGACGGATTCGACCGGGTGCAGCGTCTCGTAGATCCGCGCATAGGTAACCCGCACACGGTCGTCTTCGAGCTGGCTTACTGCGAGGTCGTACAGCCATCGTGCGAGACGCTCGGACGTCGGTGAAAACGGGAACACCGCGACCTTCATCCCGCCGGGAAAGCGGTTGTGAGCCCCGCCGACCGAGACGCCGACCGAGACGCCGACCGGGGCCTTGGCTGCGGCAGAGCCGGTGCCGACTTCATCTCGACTTGCCAGCAACGCCGTCCCGATACGCGCAAGATCGCCCCCGATGTCGGCCCAGGTCGATTCGCCGACCGCCAGGCTGTGATCGAGCAGCGCATGACTCGGCTTGAGAACCCCGGCCTTGAGCCGCTTGAAGTCGATGACAAAGCCCTCGGCGTCGAGCTCCTCGGCCTCCACGCCCACCTCGAACTTCCAGGTGTGACCGTGCACGTTGATGCACGCGCCCGAATGGCCCCGGATGTGGTGGCTGAAGTCGATGTCGATGCTCTTGCAGATGCGGTATGGCATGGCTTGACGCGGTTCAGGTGCAGGTGCCGGCGACCGGCAGGTTCAAGCAGCCCTTGGCGGGCTCGCAGGTGTCATCGGTGCAGGCGTCGTTGTCGTCGCACGTGGCTTTCATCGGCAGGTTCACGCAGCCGGTGGCCGGCGCACAAGTGTCGTCCGTGCAAGCGTCGTTGTCGTCGCACGTGGCTTTCATCGGCAGGTTCACGCAGCCGGTGGCCG
>CAZLMW010000021.1:0-16794 GCA_964560875.1 uncultured Enterobacteriaceae bacterium | reverse complement strand
GCGCACAAGTGTCGTCCGTGCAAGCGTCGTTGTCATCACAGGTGGCCTTCATCGGCAAACCCACGCAGCCCTTGGCCGGGTCGCACGCGTCGTCGGTACACGCGTTGCCGTCATCGCACGGTTTCGACAGCGCCACACCGGCGCAGGTGCCGCTGCCGCAGACGTCTTTTTCGGTGCACGCGTCGCCGTCAACGCACGTCTGGCCGTCGTTGGCTGCGGCGCTCTTGCAGGCCCCGGTCTTCGTGTCGCACGTGCTCGCGGTGCACGGACTTGACGGTTTCGGGCAAGCGACGCGGGTGCTCGGATCGACCTTGCAGACCCGTGTCGCGAGGTCGCAAAAGAGCACGCCGTTGCAGAAGTTGCGGTCGTCAAACGGGATGCAGTCGCTGGTTTTTGCGCACTGACACGCGCCGGAACCGACGCAGGCACCATCATCGCACACGTCGCCCGTGCTGCACGTGTTGCCGTCGTCGCAGGGTGTGCCGTTGTCGATGATGTTCGTCGCGCAAAAACCGCCTTCGCACACAGCGACCAAGCACGGGCCGGACGGTTGGGCGCAGTCGGTGGCCTCGGCGCACTCGGCGGCGTCCACGGGCTTTGCGTCGCCGACCAAGATATCGGGTGTGTCGGTATCGTCATCGGCTGGCGGAGAGCAGCTTGCGAGCCCACCGAACAACAGCAGCAGACCGACGACACCCAGATCACGTGACGGGGCCGCGGTCAGATTCCACACGTGGCGAGCTTTTTCTTGCATGTGCCCTTGGTCAGCAGCGGGTCCAGACATTCGCGGACGGACGTGTAGTCCGTGCCGCACTCAGCCTGCAAGCACGCCCCGGGGTTGCTGCCGAGGATGGTGCCGCCGATGAGGCAACGCGTCAGGCATTGCTGCGCTTTGAGCAACGCAAACGGGCACTTCAGCTTCGCGCACGACAGCACCTGCGAAATCGCACAGTTATGGCAGCCGGCGTTCACCGCGTCACAGGACATGATGCAGTCGAAAGCCCCGGTCTTCTTCGCCGCGCAGGCCTTCTTACACGTCTCGTAGCCCGCGCAGGCCTTGCTGCCCGCTGCCTGCGACGGCGAAAACGGGTGCGCCATGTCCAGGTAGAGCATGCACATCTCGTCGCGCGAGCCGTCGCCCCATTCGACCTTCTGCGGCGCGAGTTGGACCTCATTCTCGAAGGGCTGTTTGTCCAAGCTGTTGTCGAACACGCAACGAATCCGCAGCCCATCACCGTTTTTCAGCACCAACGGCTCATCGAGCGGACGCGCGTAGGATTGCTGCCATTGAAAATCCCACGCCGGGACCGAAAGCGCGCACTCCTCGCTGTTGTCGGCGCGCACCACCGTCGCGCTGAAGCTCTTGCCGAGCAGGTGCATGTGCGGCGTGAGCGAGCGGATCTGCAGGGGCTCCTTGCCGTAGTAGCGAAACAGCCGCTGGTGAGCGGACGTCTGATCGGGCTGGATCACGAAGTCGTGGATGAGCAGCGGGCGCGTCGAGATAAGGCGCTTGGGTTCGGTCGTCGAGAGCACCATGTCGAGCCGCGTGAGATCGGGCGAAGGCTTGGCCCCGGCCATGTTGTAGTGGACCTGCATGACGATGCGGCTGCCCTTGGGGATGCGAATCGCTTCGTCGGGGCCGCGGTCGGTCGCCTCGATTCCCGGCACCCACGCCGCGAGCTGGGTCGGGAAGCCGCCGATGAAGTCGTTGAGCACGTCACCGCCGGCCTTGGACGGCAGCGGCCCGCCAAAACACGCGTATCCGGGCGCGGCCTGCTTGGCGTCCGCCTCCTGCGCGATCTTGAGCTGCTTGCCCGACAGCGCGTAGACGAGGACGTGGTGAACGAGGTCTTCGTTGCCCGGCACGACCTCGCTCGCGTGCATGTAGACGTCTTCAACCGGGGCCAAATCGAGCAGGAAACAGCGGTAGTCGTCCTTGACGTCCTTGGGGGTGTAGGCCGTCGCCATCTTCGCGCTGTGGGTCGCCTTGATCGGCTCGGGCGGCTTGTATTTTTGGTTGGTGACCGGCGGTCCGAGCGGCCGGCCGTTGGCGAGCCACTCCTTGATCTTGGCCTTGTCGGCGGGCTGGAGGACGCGGGCAGACGCAAACTTGCCGCACTTCGGATCGGCGTAAAATGGCGGCATCCGGCCCGAATCGATGGCTTTTTCGGCCAGCTCGCCGACGGACTTCCACGTCTGGGGCAGATCCAGCCGAAACGGCGCGTGGTTGGACGGCCCGTGGCACGCGGCGCAGTTGGCGGCCACGATCGCGGCGATGTCCTCGTTCCAGGTCGGCCCCATGGGAGCGTCGTTCCCGTCGAGCGGTTTGTCGGTGTAGACGTGGTGCACAACGCCCTTGCCGGGGTCTTCATCGGCGCGATCGGCGCAGGCTGCAAACGCCACAAAGGCGGCGAGGCCGAGGAGCAGCGAGCTTCGTTTGGGCGCGGACATCACGCTGCACGGTACCGGTGGCGCGCTCTTGGCGGCAAGCGTCATTGAAGCGAGGCGGCGCCGGCACTACCCTGCAGGCACAGGTACACACTCCCGCTACCGACGGACAGCACGATGACGATGCACTCCCCCCTGGGCAGCGCGGTGCTTTGCGCACTCCTCTGCTTTTCGTTCGCTTGCACCGACGACCCGGGCGACCCCAAGACCGAAGACGACGCGGGCCCCGCGGACACCGAAGCGGTCGACGCGGGCCCCGAAAAAGACGCCGAGCCCAGCAAATGCCCGGCCGGCAAGTCGTGCGACGACGGCAACCCCTGCACCGAAAAGGACACCTGCAACAAGTCCGATGTGTGCGAGGGCAAACCCACGGACGGCGGCAAATGCGACGACGGCAGCAAGTGCAGCGACAAGGACACCTGCAAGGCGGGCAAGTGCGAAGGCGCCGCGATCGTGTGCGACGACAAGGATCCGTGCACCAAGGACGTATGCGACCCGGACAAGGGCTGTGATTTCTCCGACAAGCAGACGGGCATCGACTGCAACGACGGCAACGCGTGCACAACCGGCGACAAGTGTTTTGCGGGCAAGTGCCAGGCCGGCAAAACGGTCAAGAGCTGCACCGCGGGCGGTCCCTGCGAGTTGAGCAGCTGCGATCCGAAGACCGGCAACTGCGTCAACAAGAACGCCGCGGACGGCAAGACGTGCGACGCGGGCGACAAGTGCATTCAAGGCGCGGTGTGCAAGAGCGGGTTGTGCGCCGGCAAGGCCAAGGACTGCGACGACAAGAACGCGTGCACTCTCGATTCGTGCAAGAAGGCCGACGGCAAGTGCGAAAACGACAGCAAGGCGATGGACGACAAGCCGTGCGACGACGGCGACAAGTGCACAACCGACGACGCCTGCAAGGCCGGCAAGTGCGACAAGTCCACGCCCAAGGCCTGCAACGACGGCAACGTCTGCACCAAAGACGGCTGCAAAGACGGCAAATGCACGACGACCATCACGCCCGACGTCCCGTGCGACGACACCAACACGTGCACCAAGGACGACAAGTGCCGCTCGACCGGTAAATGCGGCGGCACGGACATCTGCGACTGCAAGAAAGACGCGGACTGCAAAGACGACGGTAACGCCTGCAACGGCGTGTTCAAGTGCGACACCAGCGCCGGCAAGTGCAAGATCGACGCCGCGACCGTCGTGACGTGCAAGGCCACGGGCAACGTCTGCACGATCAACGCCTGCGTGACCAAGACCGGCAAATGCGTGGTGACCAACGCGGCATCGACCGTTGCGTGCGACGACGGCAGCAAGTGCACCAAGTCCGACAAGTGCAGCGGCGGAACGTGCGCCGGGACGACGGTGTCCTGTGGCTCGGGCAAACCTTGCGCGGGCGTGTCTTGCGATCCGGCGAAGGGCTGCGTGACCAAGACCGCAAAGGACGGCGATCCCTGTGACGCCGATGGCGACGCATGCACGGTCGGCGATCAATGCCAGGGCGGCGCGTGCACGAAGGGCAAATCGACCACGTGCGACGACAAGAACCCCTGCACCGTCGACAAGTGCGACGCAAAAACGGGCAAGTGCGGGTACGCGGCCGATAAGTCCACCGATGGCGCGTCCTGCGACGCCGATGGCAGCGTCTGCACGGTCAAAGACGCCTGCAAGTCCGGCAAATGCATCGCGGGCAACACCAAGGTTTGCGACGACGCCAACGCCTGCACCGACAACGTCTGCGACAAGACGAAGGGCTGCCAGTTCAAGTCCAACGCCGCGCCCTGTGACGACGGCGACAAGTGCACCACCGGCGACGCTTGCTCGGGCAGCAAGTGCACAGCGGGCAAGGCGGTCACGTGCGACGACAAGGACAAGTGCACGACCGACAAGTGCGACAGCAAGAAGGGCTGCACCTACACCCAGATTTCAGGCTGCAACAGCACCAACAAGACCTGGCTGGTGATGATCTACATGGCCGCGGACAACAACCTCGAGACCAGCGCGCTCGCCGACATCAACGAGCTGATCAACGTGACCGGCGCCGATCACCTGACGTTCGCGGTGCAGATCGACCGGGCCGACGGCTATTCATCGGACAAAGTGGGCGGCATCGCGGACTTCAAGACCACCAAGCGGCTGGTCATTGCGAAGGGCAAGCTCAGCGAGATCAAGGACCTCGGCGAGACGAACACGGGCGACTCCAAGCACCTCGAGGAGTTCATCGCGTGGGCGGGTTCGACCTACAAGGCCGATCGCAACGTGCTCGTGCTCTGGAACCACGGCCATGCGTGGCAGGGCTTTGGCGGCGATGACAGCAGCAGCAACAACGACGCGCTGACGCTCAAGGAGATGGGGGATGGCATCAAGGCGGGCCTCTCCGGGGCCAAGATCAGCAAGCTCGACGTGATCGGGTTCGACGCGTGCCTGATGGCGTCGCTCACCACCGCGCAGGTCATGTCGCCGTACGCCGACTACATGCTCGCCAGCGAAGACCTCGAGCCCGGCCACGGCTGGGATCACAGCGCGTGGGACACGGTCGCCAAGAAGCCCAACACGCCGATCACCGACGTCGGCAAGGCCATTATCGACGCCTACAAGAAGCAGGCCGAGGACGAGCAGACGAGCTCGTCGATCACGCTCGCCCTGCTCGACCTGGCCAAGCTCACGCCGGTGACGGACGCGGTCAAAGCGATCGCCGATTCGATGGGCAAGGACCTCGAGAAGCTCGCCACGAAGATGGGCCAAAGCCGCGACTCTGTGCAGGAATTCGGGCGCTCCGATAACCCCGAAGACGCCTATTTCCAGATCGATGTTGGCGATATGAGCGAGCAGATGGCCAACCTGGAGTCGGGGCTGGGCACGCTCAAAGACAACCTGCTCAAGGCGCTGTCGGGGCTCGTTGTGCACTCCGTCGCCGGGGTCGTGACCGCCGAAGCGACCGGCATCGCGCTCTATTTCCCGCCGCTGGAGAAGTACTACCTCGACAAGTTCAAGGAGATCACGGGCGTGGACAGCTGGCGCAGTACGGTCACGGGGTTTTACGGGGAAGCCGACAAGATCGACTACCAGCCCACCTTCGAGCACGACAGCGACGATTCGGGTTCGCAGGCCGGCGACAACGCGCCGCCCAAGCACAAGCCGCTCGGCATGAACATCGCCAACTTGTCCAAGCCCATCGGCGGCAACGGCACGGGCAAGGAAGTGCTGGAGCTGCCGTACATCGAGGACTTCAAGTGCAACAGCCAGCGCGCCGACAAGTGGGTGTACGTCAACGCGCACACGGCCAAGGGCGTCAAGTCGGCAGCGGCCTGGGGCGTCGACCTTACGCCACGCGGTCCGGGGCATTCCTGCACGCTCAACTTCAACGACGGCAAAGGCTACATCTGCACGTCCAGCGGCAAGGGCATCGAGGCGTACGCGATCACGCCGTGGCTCAACGTGAAAGGCCACGCGCTGCTCTATGTCGGCGTGGTCCCCAGCGGATTCACGCAGTGGCATCCGACCCACACGCTGGCGGTCGAGCTGTCCCCCGACGGCATCAAGTGGCGCGAGCTGAAATTCATGATGGGCCCCGAACGCGGCAGCGCGACGGTGCTCTTGCCCAAGGCGTTCCCCGGCGTGACGAAGGTGAAGCTGCGGCTGCGGTTTACGACCAACAACTGCAACAAGACGCTGTTTGGCAAGACGGTGAAGGTGAAGAACCCGAAGACCGGCAAGCTCGAGGACGTGTTCATGCCGTCGATCGGGCCAGCGGTGAGCAAGATCGTCGTGTTCAGCCCGGGCAACCCGTGCGAGAGCCTCGGCAAGGGCAGCTGGTGCAACGGCCAGGAGGTCATCACCTGCGACGCGTCCAAGCTGATCGAGTCGCGCACGGCGTGTGATGCGGCCTGCGATCCCAACGGTGGCAAGGGCAGCGCCAAGTGCAAGACCGAGACCAAGCAGGGCGACGTCACCATCACCTGCGGCGGCAAAGGCGTTATCAAGCTGCAAGCCAAGATGGACACGGCGACGTCCAAGAACCTGGCCCGCGCGCGGCTGCGCTACGGCTACACGGCCCCGGCACGTTTCAAGCCGCCCGGAGCGCCCGACGACAGCGGCCAGCGCAAGGCCTATCCGCAGTTTTTCGGTTCGGTAGCTGCGGAGATTGGCAAGGACGGCACGATTCGCGCGAACTGGGACCAAAACGTGCTGGTCGCGCGTCATCCCCGCGGCAACACGATCCTGTACACAAAGCGGCGCATCAAGGGCGGCGTGGACCACAACGAGGCGCCGATCCGCTATGTCGAGCCCGAAAAATCCAAGTGCCCGTGCGAGAAGAAGGGCGACAAGGGCTACAACGACAAGGACGGCGACGGGATCTCAGACTGCATCGACAACGACGCGGACGGCGACGGGGTGCTCAACATCGCGGATAACTGCCCGTGGATCAGCAACGCAGACCAGAAGAAGAACAACAAAGGCGTGCCCACGGCGTGCCCCAAGGGACAAGACGACGGCAAACCGAGCTACACGTGCGAGCCACGGGCGACTTCAGCGGGCTGGCCGGGGGTCTGGCACATCGATCTCGACGTCAAGACCGGCGCGCTCATCTCGCAGACCGTCTACGTAAAGAAGCCGTACGGCATCTCGGCGGTCACGCCCCGCAACGGCGCGTTCATCCTCGCCCAGATGTTGCAGGAGACGGGCGCGGAGAACCCGGCGTTTTCGTTCACGCGCGGCGCGACGTTCCCCAACCCGAGGATCGCGGCCCACCTGCTCGACAAGAAGTCGCTCTTCTTCGACTCGATGCCGCTGTCGCACGTGCCTTTCCTCGTCGACAAGACGCAGACCCAGTCGGGCGGCAAGTTCATCAAGGAGTGCTACAAACCCAAGCCCGCAATCGGCAACCGGATGTACTGCTCGCGGGGCTCTGGCGCACCGCTGAGCGTGTACGACGTGCGCAACCTCGGCGACGTGTGGCTGCAGCTGACGGTCGAAGATATCGGCGGCAACGGCGACGCGGTCGTCTACCAGGGTTCGATTCCGGCCGATTGCTACGCCACATTGACCGCTTGTCCGTCGGGAAAGAAGCGCGACTGCCTGGGCTCGTGCGTCGACGCCAAGCACTACGGCAATGGCAAGTGCGACTACGGGGTCGAGCTCGGCCCGCATTTGCGCTGCCCGGAGACGAGCTGGGACGGCGGCGACTGCAGCGACTGCCCCAACGTGGGCGAGATTCGTGACTGCCAGGGGCGCTGCTTTGACGGCAAGCTGATCGACGCCGCGCTCGGCAACGGCCGCTGCAACGACGGCGCGCAAGACCTCTTTCCGCCGATCGCCGACCGCATCCAGGGGCCCGATCTGCGCTGCCTCACGTACTCGTTCGACGAGGGCGACTGCACGCCTGGCAAACCGACGCTGCCCGGCTTGTGCCCCGGCATGAACGAGATCGAAGACTGCGAGGGCCAATGCATCGACATCGACAAGATCGCCGAAGCCCCGCTCGGGTCTGTGAAGTGCCGGTCCCGGTTCGCATGTGATCGCTTCGAGTTCGACGGCTCGGCGTGCGGCACCAAGGGCCTGGGCTGCCCAACGACGGTGCCCGGCACGATCTGCAACAACAACGGCACCTGCTCATTTGGCAAGTGCAAGTGCAAGAGCGGCTGGCGCGGCGCGGCCTGCAACGTGCCCGATGTGAAGGCCACCTGCTGCAAGGCTCATACGAGCGCTGGATGCGCCGACTCCTGGGTCCAGTCGTGCGTCTGCCAGCGCGATTCAAGCTGCTGCAAGAAGGCGTGGGCCACCAAGTGTGTTGCCCTCGCTGCCAAGCACTGCCGCCCCCAATGCGGCGCGCGCAAGAGCTGCTCAACCAAGCTCTGCGGCGCCCCCAACAACGACCCACCCAAGTCCATCGCGGTCGGACGCGCGCACGCTTGCATGATCGGCAAGCTCGGCACGGTCAGGTGCTGGGGCGAAGGCTCGGGCGGCAAGCTCGGCAACGCCAAGACCATCAGCTACAAGCGGCCAACACCGGTCGTGGCGCTCAAGCACATGCTGGCGCTCGACGCCGGCAACAACCACACGTGCGGCATTCGCAAGGTGAAGATCGGCGCGAAGACGCTGCAGCGGGTCCTGTGCTGGGGCTACAACGACTACGGCCAGCTCGGCGACGGTTCCAAGACCGACCGCCTGCTGCCGACCTCCGTCAAGGGCCTCAACGCCGCAACAGCGGTCGCGACCGCCCACGACCATACGTGCGCCATCAACAACAAGAAGCTGTTCTGCTGGGGCAAGAGCGACGAAGGCCAGGTCGGCACCGGCACCACGCACATCGACTACAGCGCGCCCCAGGCGATCCTCAAGAACGTCAACGTCAACGCCGTCGCCACGGGCATCGGGCACACATGCGTCCGGACCAACGCCGGCGCGACGTACTGTTTTGGCTCGCAGCGGTTCGGTCAGATCGGCAACGGCAAGATCGACAAGAACAACGCCGCAAAGCCGACGCTGATCAAGGGCACCGGGGTCATCAAGGGCCTTTGCACGGGCGGCTACCACACGTGCGCGATCCGCAACTCGGACTCGAGCGTCTGGTGCTGGGGACGCAACAACAGCGGTCAGATCGGCAAGGCCGCGGGCAACCCGGTGACCAAACCGTACAAGGTGCCGGGCATCAAGACCGCCCAGCAGATCACATGCGGCAAGGGGCATACGTGCGTGCTGCTGTCCAACAAGACGGTGCTCTGCTGGGGCAACAACGAGGTCGGACAGACCGGCGACTACACGCTCGAGAGTCACCACATGCCCAAGCCGGTGCGGGCGGGCGTCAACAACCAGGTGCTCAAGAACATCATCGAAGTGCGGGCAGGCGACCGAAACACCTGCGCGCGGGATTCGGGCGGCGAGCTGTCGTGCTGGGGCGCCAACGGCCAGGGCCAACTGGGTCGCGGTCGACTGGGCCACCGAATGTGCGAGCCCAGCTGCCTCGGCAAAGAATGCGGCGCAAACGGCTGCGGCGGCACCTGCGGCGAATGCGACCCGGGTGAATCGTGCCTCGGCAACGCCTGCATCCAGTGCGTGCCGCGCTGCAAGAACAAGGACGGGTCGGCGCGCGCTTGCGGGTCGGACGGTTGCGGTGGCAACTGCGGAAAACTGGGTGGCGGCTGCCAGAAAGGTCAGAAGTGCGACCACGAGACCGGCAAGTGCTCCTCCTTCGCGGAGTGCAAGGGCCAATGCGGCGACTGGAAGATCGACCCAGCCGGCCTGCCGCTGTGCTACTGCGGACCGCTCTGCCTCGCCTACGGCCTCGATCCGCAGACCAACAAGCCGTCCAAGTGCTGCGCCAAGACGCTCCAGGAGTTCAACGCGCTCGCCAAGCTCTGCCCCGAGTGCCAGAAGCAGTGCACGGGCAAGATGTGCGGCCCCGATGGCTGCGGCGGCGACTGCGGCGCGTGTCCCGACGGGCTCACATGCAACGTGAACAACGGCAAATGCCAGGATCCCTGCACCCCCAACTGCGCCGGTCGCGAGTGCGGCGATGACGGCTGCGGCGGCGCATGTGGCACGTGCAAGCCGGGCGTCGTGTGCACCGCGGCGGCCAAGTGTGCAAAGCTTGCCTGTGTGCCTCTCTGCTCAGGAAAGGAATGTGGCCCGGACGGATGCGGAGGCTGGTGCGGCGGCAAGTCATTTGGTGGCTGCACTCTCCCCAAGAAGTGCAACCTCACGACGGGCAAGTGCCAGTAGTCGGCTTCGCTCTACGGCGGGGCTGCGACCTGGCATCCGGTGGTGGATCGCAGCAGCGACGCTGATCGTCAGTTCGACGGCCGCCGCAACGCCCAGCGACGTCGACAATCCAGATCCCGCGACGGAAACGGCGACGGCGATAGTGACAGCGACGGGGCTCTCTGGATCCGCGACGGCATCGTCCGCGACCGCGTCGCCAGCTGCAGCTACAACGCCCACGGGTTTGCCCTCCGAAGCGACGATTGCGCTGACCATTCCGATGTGGCCGCCGGCACCGCCGCGGGTCGTCAAACCGATGATGGGGCGCGTCGAGAAGCCCGCCGAAGAACCCGCCGAACCCAAGACCGAGATGGAGAAGGTCGAGGAAGGCCAGGGCGTCGTCCTGCGCACCTTGATCGGGCTGTTGGCCGTGTTTGCTTTGGCGTGGCTGGCCGGTCATCCGCGCGTTCGCCAGGCCGAACATGCGCTGGGCTTCGAACATGTCATCGGCGCGGGTTTGCCGTTCGTGCTGCTCGGTCTCGTCCTGCGGTCGGAGTGGGTCGGCGTACTGGACGACAACGCGCTGCGTCACCTTGCGCCGCTGTTTGAATTCGGGCTGGGGTGGCTCGGCTTCCTCGTCGGGTTTCGGTTCAACATCGGCTATCTCGACAGGCTCCCGCACGGCATGCCGACCGTCATCGCGGTGCAGATCGCAGGCCCGTTCGTCATGGTGTTTTCGTTCTGCGGGGCGCTTATGCTCGCCTTCTCCGCGGACACGGCCGACGCCACCGTTATTCGCGACGCCATTGTCCTGGGGGCCGCCAGCGCGATGACCGCCGCGCGCGCCGCCAAGACGCACTGCTACGCGAGCTTCCACAGCGAACACGACGACATCGTCACCGTCACCGAACAGCTCGACGAGATCGCCGCGGTTGTCGCCCTGCTCTTCCTCACCGCGTACTTCCGCCCCGAGGGCGACGTGTACACGTGGCGCTTGCCGGGAACCGCGTGGATCTTCATCGCCCTGGGCATGGGCGTGGCGATCGGCCTGCTCGTGCACATCATGCTTCGGCAGCGCGCGACGAGCTCCGAGTTCCTCGCCATCACGCTCGGCTCGGTGGCGTTCGCGGCCGGCATGGCCGACTACCTGTGGCTGTCCCCCATCGTTGTGTGCTTCATCGCCGGCGCGATGGTGTCCAACCTGCCCCTGGCGCGCCCCAAACAGCAGTTGTGGGACATCTTGTCGCGGGTCGAGTGGCCGCTCTACCTCGTCTTTCTCACCTGCGTCGGCGCGTTCTGGAACATCAGCGATTGGCGCGGCTGGCTGCTCGTTCCTGCCTTCGTGATCGCCCGACTGCTCGGCAAATGGGTGTCGGTTCGGGCGTTGCAGCGCGCCGATGTCGACCACGAATACGACGCGCTGCGTTCGGGCCGGAGCATCTTCGCGCGGGTCTCAGGCCTCTCGATCGCCCTCGTCGTCGGGTGGGAGAGCCTCTACGGCGGGTTCAGCGGCGGCTGGATCGTCACGGCCGTTGTCGGTGGGACGATCGTGCTCGAATTGCTGGCGCAAGGTTGGGATCGAACTGCCGGAACGTGGCTCCAGACCCAGCTCGGGTTCGGCGCCAAACCGGGCGCATCGACGGCGCGCCAAGCCGAACCGCCGGCGCCACCGCAGTCCGCGGCCCCTGACGCGTCGGAGGCGACTGCATGATGGCGCTCATCACGCTGCTGATGATCGGCTTGCTCATGCAGGCGGTCCGGACCTTCCTGCCCGACGGCGGATCAGCGGCGACCTCGGGACTCGTCACTGACACCGAGCTCGCTTTTGGCTTCGTACTGCTCAGCGCGCTCTTCGGCGGCCGGCTGTGCATCCCGCTGAAGACACCTCAACTGACCGGCTACTTGCTCGCAGGTGTCATCGCGGGCCCGTACGCGCTTGGCCTGCTTACCCACGACATGGTCGCCGACCTCAGCTTGATCAACGGGGTCGCCATCTGCCTCATCGCGCTCACGGCAGGCGGCGAACTCAACTTCGAGAAGATGAAGCCGCTGCTCGCGGTTATCCGAGCGATGACGACGTGGGCCGTGCTCGGCTGCGCTGCGCTGATCACGGTCACCCTGCTCGCCCTGCGCTCCATGCTGCCCTGGCTCGGCGAGCTCGAGCTCATCTCCGCCGTCGTGTTTGCCACCACAATCGGCGTGGTCCTCGCCTCGCAGTCGCCCGCTGTTGTCATGGCGCTGCTCACCGAAACGGACGCCGACGGGCCGGTCAGCCGCGTCACGCTCGGGCTCGTGGTGATCGCCGACCTCGTCGTCATCGTGTTGTACGCCGTCGTCTCATCGATCGCCCAAGCCATGCTCGGCGGCGACGCGGATGTGCTGCATACGGTCGGGATGGTGGGCTGGGAGTTGTTCGGCTCGATGGGCGTCGGCGTCGTCGTCGGCGCGGTGCTGGGCCTCTACATCAAGAACGTCGACCGCAGCGTCGGCCTGTTCGTGCTCATGGTTTGCGTCGTCCTCGCCGAAGCCGGCAAGCGCGCTCACCTCGATCCGCTCATCATCGCGCTCACCGCCGGGTTGTTCATCGAGAACCTGACCCGCGTCGACGCCAGCAAGCTGCTGCACGACCTGGAGAGCGCGTCGTTGCCCGTCTACCTCGTCTTTTTCGCCGTCGCGGGGGCGTCGCTGGACCTCGTCGCCCTCTCCGCCGTCGCGATTCCGGCGACAATCATCGCGGTCGTTCGCGGCATCGCGTTGTGGGGCGGGTCGAAGATCGCGTCGGACCGATCCGGCGCCGAACCCATGGTCGGCAAGTGGACGTGGACCGGGTTGCTACCCCAAGCCGGCCTCGCGCTGGCCCTCGCGCTCATCATGCAACGGACGTTTGGCGAGCTGGGCAAACAAGCTGGCGTGCTGATCCTCGCGGTCGTCGCCATCAACCAGCTGACCGGGCCCGTGTTGATGCGCATCGGTCTGTCGCAAGCCGGCGAAGTGGGTCAACGCATCCGTGCGGAGTTCATCGAGGATGACCACGAGACGGGCGATGAACAGGCAGCGGGTGCCACGCCCGACAACGCGCTCTCTCCGCCCGACAACGCGCTCTCTCCGCCCGACAACAACGCACTGGCCCCAACCGAACCCGCCGTCGCCGACGCTACATCCGCTTCGTGAAGTCGAGCACAACGCCGTCGCCAGCATCGACGCGACCCTCCACCTCCGCCACCACGGGCTCGAAATCCCGCCAGTCGCGATAGCTGAACACGCGTTGGTGGGCTGCCTTCACACGAGCATGGAGCGCACCGTCCTCCTCTGCGAGCGCCTCGGCGAGGCGGGCTCCCCAAGCGACCGCATCGGGGCAGTCGAATCGGCACGGCATGAACGGCAGCAGGATGCGCTCGACCGGCAGCGCTGAGACCACCCACGACCAGGGTCCGGGGCCACTGCGCGCGGCGATGGTGCGCGGCCAATCGGTGTTGTCGCCGGGATTGTGGGTGCGCAGGAACGCGTCGACGCAGCAGTCGGGGTAGCCCAGTAGCCGGCCCAGCTCCCGGGTGGCGTCTTCATCGCCATCGACCTTTTCGCACGCGTCGAGCTTCACGGCCTGCTGTGCACAAGCGCGGTCATGGCCGATGAACACGTCGACAAGCGCGCCCTCGGGGTCGTCGACGCGGCCATGTTGTGCCCCATCATAGCGGACGTTGCCAACCTCGGCGTGACCATGCGCGACGTCCGCGGCGACTTGCTGCCAACGTGAAAACGGCACGCGCTCGATCCGAAGCACGGGCTTGAGCCCGATCCGAAACGCGAGCTTCTCGAGCGGGGCGCCGAACTCGTCGACGCCGCCCGCGAAATGGTCGTCAGGTTCCTTACGATCTTTTGCTGAAGCGCTCAATGAGGCCTTGGACGCCTCCTCGCGACGGACCAATTCGACCGCGAGCGCATCGATCGCCGCGTGCGCTTCGACCCCGGCAAGGCCGCTCGGCAAATCGGCGTGGGCGAGGTCCAGCCAGCGGCTCTGTGCAAGCGCCCGGTCCATCTCGCCCCGGCGTCGGCCGATCACGTCAAATCGCGCGCCGGACGGTCCCTCCATCGCCATCACGAGGCGGCCGCCGTGCAGGTCCACCGTCAACCCCTGCCAGCGCCAATGCGCGTGCACACCCGCCGGTTCGAAGGCATCGATGCCGAGGCGGGCTGCGATCGCGACAAGCGCCTCGTCTTGCCGACGCGGCAACGACGGCAATCCGTCCGTGTCGGTGTCGTTTCGACCTGCCGCGGCTTCTTCTTCCAGCTCGATGACCAGCGCCACCGCGTGTTGCATCGCGTTGTCGATGGTCGGTCCGGACCATCCGGCCGGCGCCCGTTGGTGCGCGAGCGCGTGATGCGTAGACGTCCATGCGTTGCTATCGCCCGGTTCGTCGCCGGGGTCGAGCGGGAGCACCCAAACCCGAAGCGGGTCGTCCACAAGGGCAGCGCGCAGCTGCAGTTCGATCCCCCGCAGGACCGGCGCCCACCCGCCGACAGTCAGACCGTCCGCGAGCCCGATAGGACCATTGTCGAAACGGCTGTTGATGGCGCCGTCGAGGCGGGGTGTCTTCATCACATCGGCGGTCGGCCGCTGGGCGTTCTCGTGACGGCTGTCCCGGTCGGTGGCGAGCCGGCGCAAGCCTTCGTCCAGGCCGGCCTGGTCACGCGCGACAACCACCACGTCTCCGCGCTCACCCGCCGCGACCGCGGACCAGCCCATCGCTTCGTACGCAACCGCGAGGTCGGTCGAAGAAAACGGCAGCGGCTCGCGGCGAACGACGAAGGGGTCGGCCGATGGGTCGTCTCGCAGGCGAAGCAAGTTGGGATCCGAAGCCAGTCCCACGACGTCGGACCAATCCGCATCCGCGACGCGGGGTCCACACGCAATCAGGGCGGCGAGCAGTGGGAGGTGGGCGATGTCGACGAAATCGGGGCGGTCCGCCAGCTCGGGATGGGCGGCTGCGAACGCCGCGACAATGCCTATCACCAGCGCTTCGTCGATGCGCCTCTCCAACCGCCAGGCAACGTCCTGCAGGATCGCAAACGCGAGCGCCGTGCGTGGATCGGCAAATCGCCATGGGATGGACGCGTTGTAGCCCTGCTCGCGGGCGCGATCGGGTCGACGCTCGGGGAACGTGGTGTCGGTCAGGCCATCGCGCAGGGCCAGCGCGTGCAGCGGCAAGCCCGGGTGAATCCGCAGCCGCGTCCGCCACGCGCCGGATCGAAGCGCTGAAAACCCCGTCTCGTGCATGACTTGCGCCCCGGCGAGCAGGTGTTCGGGGGTTGTCCAGGGCGTAAAAAGCACAATGCCGTGTGCGCGGTAGCGGCGGTACTCGAACGCCTTCGGAAAAGCGTCCTGCAGGCGGGCCAGACAGGCAATGGCAGCCACGTTATCCGCGACGGTAACGCCCTTGTTGAAGAGCTGCAGGTGGAAGGGCTCAAAGCTCTCGAAACCGACCAGGTAGACGTGTAGCTGCAAGCCGGAGTCGGCGGCGATCGTCAGCGCTTCGGTCAACGCCGTGTCGGCAAACTCCAAGAGCCAGTCCACGCGTGTCTTGATGAGGATCGCGAGTCCTGCGAGTTGGTCATGGTCGGCGATGGCCGAGAACAGCGCGGGCAGGTTGGGGTGGGGGCGCTCGTCGGCCAGCACGACCTCGCGCAACCCGGGATCGGCTCGACGCGCGTCGATAATGCCGGCCATCCAGGCGTCGATGACGGCATCCCCGGCCGGCATCGCAAAGGCGCCCAGGTTGTCGAGGCAAAACGTGCAGCCGCGGTGCTGCATCCCGTCCATCTGCAGGTCGGCGAATACGGGGTTGCGGCGGGCATCGAGCAGAAACGGGCAGCCCTCGGCCGGGCCTCGAACGACAGCCCGACCGATGGCGAGCTCGTTGTCCGGGTCCTCGAGCACGTCGAAACGAAGCTTGCGGGATGTGGGCTGCCAGGCGTCCTTGCGGGCGCGCAGCTCGCGCGTTGTCGGCAAGAACGTTGTTGGCAATGACCGGGCGCGCTCGGGGGTGGACGAACCGCGGAGCCAGTCGACCAGCGCGTCTTCGCCGAGAATCGCGTCATAGTGCCCATCGAGCGCCGTTTCGTGCCCGTCATCGAGTCGCACAACCTGCCTGCCGCCATCGCGCAGCAAGCCCACGAGGTCTTCGTCCCAGAGCCGCTCGACCACCACCGCGCGTGGGTTCACGTCCGCGACGAAGCACGCGATGCGCAAGGACCAATCATCGCCCCGCAAGGTAGCCACGGACCGCACCAGCCTGACGTCGAAGCCGTCAGCGACGAGACGTTCCGCCGCGTCGTGCAGGTTTTCGGCCTGGAAAAAGCCGCGCGCCTCTTTGCGCAGGTCGAGCAGCAGGATCGGTGCGGGATCAGCGACGTCGGTGGCCATTGGGGGAGCATACCCCGGATCCCTTTCGGGATCCGGTCGTCGAACCTGCTTCGCAGAACCGCCTGAACTGTGCTGCAACTCGATCGCTGTGCTGGGGCGGGATCCGGTCGTCGAACCTGATTCGCACAACCGCCTGAACTGTGCTGCAACTCGATCGCTGTGCTGGGGCGGAATCCGGTCGTCGAACCTGATTCGCACAACCGCCTGAACTGTGCTGCAACTCGATC
>CAZLMW010000020.1:81700-81779 GCA_964560875.1 uncultured Enterobacteriaceae bacterium | reverse complement strand
AATGCCTTCCCCTGTTGGGTCCTTCCCCCTTGATCGAGGCGCCGTCTGCCAAGACGAGACCAAGGCACCTTTGATCGAG
>CAZLMW010000020.1:0-81600 GCA_964560875.1 uncultured Enterobacteriaceae bacterium | reverse complement strand
GCGCCGTCTGCCAAGACAACCCCCCGGCAGCCTGCCAAGACGAGACCAAGGCACCTTTGATCGAGGCGCCGTCTGCCAAGACAACCCCCCGGCAGCCTGCCAAGACGAGACCAAGGCACCCTTGATCGAGGCGCCGTCTGCCAAGACAACCCCCCGGCAGCCTGCCAAGACAAAACTCCAGCTCCGCCCCTTACCAGCGGCCGGCGAGGTTGAGGGTCATGCCCTCGTAGCCGTTTTCGCGAACGATGGGCGTCGCGTTGAAGCCCGCAAACCACGTGGGCAGGCTGAAATCGTCGTCGTTCATGACCGGCCGGCGGTTCTTGTCCGGGCGGCGACCGCGGCGCTGCACGTAGTAGTTGGCAGCGACGCCTCCGATCGCCATGCCGACGAGGGAGCCTGCGATGTTGGTGGTGATCAGCGCGTCTTCATCGTTGGTCGCCATCAGCGTCAGGAGCGTGCCAACACCCGCAACGGTCAGGCCACCGAAGCTGGCTCCGGCGAGCACGAGCGGATCGAGGCCGACGTATTCGCTGATCAGCATGCCGGTCACGACCGCGCCGACGTCGCCGCCGATCGCCGACGCCATGAACGTCTCACCATCGCCGGTTTTCAAGCGCACGGCGGTCCAAAACCCCAGCCATGCGCCCCAGAACGCGCCGGTGCTGGCCATCGTAGCCTCGAGGTTGGTCAGCTCGAGCTCCTGGGTCGCCGCCATGGCCGCGATGCCCAAGACGGCGCCGGACGTGAAGACGATGCCAGCGCCCTGGGCTTGCTTGAGCTTCTTCTTCTCGGCCATGAACGACGCGATCGCGCCGCCGTGAAAGAGGCCCCAGGCGGTCGCCAGCGGGACCAGCGCCCGATCGCCACCGCGGAACCGGAGGTCGTCGAGGGTCAGCGCTGCGATGCCCATGCCCAGCGCGCCGATGCCCAACTGCATGACATTTGTGCGGTCTTCGTTGAACTTGCCGAGGAACGCGAGACCGGCGCCGAGCGTCTTGCCGTACTGGGAGAACACGAGAATCTGCGTGACGTCGCCGCCAGTCAGGTTGCTGTTTTGCGAGATGGCCGTCGCCACGCCGTAACCGACCGCGGCACCGACGAGCAGGCCGCCGACCTCAACGTCGCGGGAGTCCTCTTCAATCTTGGAGGCGCGGTCGTTCCTTTCCACCTGGGTGAGCGTGCTGTCGTTGAAGATCCGTTCCCGCTGTTCCGCGGGAGAGTCGTGGACGGTGTCCGCCAGGAAGGAGCCGTACCACATGCCCTCCGCGGCGCCGTAGACCTGCAGGTAGATGTCGGGGCCGCGCAGCTTGACGCGTTCACTGGCTGCCACCGCCGCGACGCCACCGAGCCAGGCAGTCGCAAGCATCAACTGGGCGCCCGCTTTCTGATCGCGCGGGGATGGCAGCAGCTGGGTCAGTCCCGCGCCGAAGAGGAACCCTGCGACGCCCGAGACGTCGACGAAAACCGTGTCGCCCGCGTCGAGATCCAACCTATCCTCAAGCATCATGCCCCCGACGAATCCGGCGATCTCACCGCCGACGCCGAACGCGCCACGAACGCGATCATTGGGTGATGTCACCGTGCTCAACGCCAGGAACTCGCCGGTGAACTGACCCCAAAGAATCGATGACAGGAACCAGGTTTGCCGGTCGATGCTCGCCTCCCGCCCGAACAAGTAACCGGTGCCGCCGCCGATGAGCGCGCCGGTCAGGGCCCCGATGGTCTCTGCGCTGTCATCCTTTGCGAAGCGACCGAGGACATTGAGCAAATAGCCGCCGGCCCAGGCGCCGCCGAGAGTCGGCAGAACCGCCGGGCCGGAAAGACGGGGCAATCGGGTGCCCGCGAGGCGCTTGGGAAACCGCTTTTTGAGCTCGTTGATCGCGCTCTTGCGATGCGCCTGGACGATCTTATCGTTGCTGGCGATCCGCATCAGGGCGTTGAAGGACTCGGGCGATGGGGCGATGCGACCGAGCGCGATGACGCCGGCCGCAGCGATTCGGGCCCGGCGTCCAGCGACGAGGGATTCGAGCGCAGAGACGGCGTCGACCCGCCCATTCCGCGCCAGGTTTTCGAGCCCGGCAACGGCGGCGATCGCCACGTTGCGCTCGTTTTCATGGTTGGCGACGTAGAGCAACACGGTCACAGCGCGCGGATCGTGCACGTCGCCAATCGCGATGGTCCGCTTGCCTCGTCGACCGTCATCCGCCCCCATCGCGTCGACGACGCGACCGAGCAGTGCGGCGTCGGTTGGGGTGGCGGCGCGCGGCAGCGACCACGCGGAAAACGGTACGATTATCGCGACCAAGACCGCCACGACGCACGGAGAAGTCCAGTGTTTGATGGCGAACTGAGCCTGCTTGCTGACGGATGTTTGCATGCTGGCTAGTCTAGGCGGCTGCCGGGGGAGCGCCAATGCACAGCAGGTATCTCATTTTGAGCGCGACGCTCTTTTTCGCAACCGCGTGTGTCAGCCCGCACCGCACGACGCCGGTGGAATCGACGAACGCGGCCGACTCCAACGCAGTCGCTGACGCCGATTCGGCCGACGCGGGTTCCGGTACAGAAACAGACGCGGGCGTTGTCGAGGCGGGCGTCGACGCCGCAACCGTGACCAACCAAGACGCGGGCACGCAAGCGACGGACAGCGCCGCACCCGCTGACGCAAGCTCTGCAGATACAACGGTCGTGGGTGACGCCACGACAGGCGCAGACGCAACCAGCACCGATTCCAGCTCATCCACGGACGCGGGCAGCCCAGTCGACGCGGGCAGCCCAGTCGACGGAGGCAACACCGCCGATGCCGCGATTGACGACACCACGGCATCGGCCGACGCGTCTGCAGTCGACACGGCCGACGCCGGGACCAAGTGCACCCATCCCACGACCTGTCCGGGCGCGGCGTTGCCGACGTTCAAAGCCGCACAAGTGCATCCCAAGGCCAAGGGATACACCAAGGTCATCGGCCTGCAGATGTACAAGGGCACGCCAACGATGGTGGCCTTATTAGCGGCCTGGTGAAGCTTCTGTCAGTCCCAGGCTGGGAAACTTCAACAACTCCACAACGACCTCACCAAGGCCGGCAAGAAGCTCGACATCGTCATCATCAACGCATCCAGCGCGGTGCTGGACGTCAAGAACTTCATCGACAAGTGCACGTTGCCGATCCTGCAGGACACCGACAAGATCAAGGCGTGGCAGGAGATGGGCGGTCAGAAAGATGATTTCTACGTTTACGATTCGGCCGGCAAGCTCGTGCATTACCTACCGATTTCTGGCGGACCGATGGACACTGTCTTGACCACAAAGACGAGCTACGACGCGCTGTTCAAGCTGCTCAAGACGATCAAGTAGTCGGACACTTACCGCAGTCTGCGAGACACAAAGTCCGCGTTTTCCGCAAGCCCCGGCCGCCGAAAAGCGTCGCCTCCGCGGCGCGCCCGCTATTGCAGGCCCAACAGAATCGACTTCAGCTTGCTGTAGCCGCCGCTGCCAAAGCCGAGGTTGAGGCTCGGGTTGCCCCACGGCTTGAAGAACGCGTGCAAGGCGCCGGTCTTGTCGTAGACGTAGTAGTACTCTTTGCCGCCCTTCATCGCGTCCCACGCGTTGACGGACGCCGTATCCTGCATCACCGGGATGTCGCAGCGCTTGGTCTGGTTGTGCACCGAATTGAGGTAGTGGCGGCTGTTGAGGATGACGAACTGGGCTTTTTTGCCGGTGGATTTGAACTCTTTGCGCATCTTTTCGAGCTGCTCGACCTGAGCAGCGCACGAGCTTCAGTACCCATGCAGCATGAATAAGACGGTCGGTGTGCCCTTGAACTTGGTCAGCCCGTAGGTCTGGTTTTTCCACGGCGACGTCGGGTTGAAGTCCTTCAGTTGCCACGTCGGCATCGGGCCGCCCTTGCAGTAGGGATCGCCGTTGCACGTGTCGCAGCCCGCGATCGGTTTGAAGGTGCAGCCGACCTTGGCGTCGCACGCGTCCTTGGTGCATTTCTTGCCGTCGGTGCACACCTTCTTGCTGCCGCCTGTGCACTTGCCAGCCTGGCACGCGTCGGATGTGGTGCAAGCATCGCCGTCGGTGCACCCAACCGTGTTGGCGGCCTTGGCGTCGTGCTGACAGCCCGCCTTGGGATCGCACTTGTCGACGGTGCACGCGTTCTTGTCGTCGCACGAGACGTTGGCGCTGCCCTTGCACGCGCCCGATTGGCAGACGTCCTTGACGGTGCACTTGCTGCCGTCATCGCAGCCCCCGCCGTTTTTCGGCTTGGTCTGACAGCCCGTCTTCGGGTCGCAGGAAACCACCTGGCACGCCGACCCGGCGGCGCATTTAAGCGCTTTGCCCTTGGTGCATGTGCCCGCGGCGCAAGCGTCACTGACTGTGCAGACAGAGCCGTCGGCGTCGCATTTGGCGGTGTTGTTGGCGTGTGTGCAGCCGGATTTGGGATCGCAGCTGTCGGTCGTGCACACGTTGTTGTCGTCGCATGCCGACGCCGGTTTGGCGACGCCGGAGCAACCGGGTTTGCCGCCGCTAGCCTTGCACATGTCGGCGGTCGTGCAGGCGTTCTTGTCGTCGCAAGGCTTGCCGTCTTTGACCGCGGAGATCGCGCACTTGCCGGTCTTGCCGTCGCAGGCGTTGATACCGCACGGGTCGGTCGAATTCGCGCACGTCTTGGCCGGCGTCTTCACCTTGCAGGCCCACTTCGCGGTCGACTTGTCACACATGTAGACAGCCGCGCAGAGGTTGCCAGCGGTCTTGTTGCAGTCCGCATCGGTCTTGCAGGCGCATGTCACGGTGCCGCCGCCGCACTTGCCGGCCTTGCACATTTCCCCAGCGGTGCATGCGTCGCCGTCGTCGCATTTGTCGGTGTTGTTGGCGTGTTTGCAGCCAGCTTTGGGGTCGCAGGTGTCGCTCGTGCACGGGTTTTTATCGTCACAACTGGCCTTTTGAGACGAAGCGCACTTGCCGGCCATGCAGCCGTCCTTCGCGGTGCACTTGTCGCCGTCGTCGCACGCGGTCCCGTCTTTCTTGTTGGTCATCGAGCACGCGCCGGTCTTGGCGTCGCACACCGGTCCCGTGCACGCGGTCGCCTTGCCGCATTCCTTGGCGGGTCCCGCCGCGCACTTGCCGGCTTTGCAGGTGTCTTGGACCGTGCACGCGTCGCCATCGTCGCAGGGAGCACCGGCGGTCGGTGTGTTGTTGCAGGCCCCCGCCGCGCAGGTGTCCTGGGTGCAGGGGTTGTTGTCGTCGCAGCTTTTCTTGGTCGCCGCGCAAAAGCCGCTGTTGCACTTGTCACCAACCGTGCACGCGTCGCCGTCATCGCAGGTGCCACCGTCGGGTTTGGACTTCTGTTCACAACCCGTTGCCGGATCGCAGCTCGCGATGAGGCAAGCGCCGCCTCCGTCGCACAGTTTTGCGGCAGGGACATCGCACTGACCGGCTTTGCAGCTGCCGGCGCCGACGAACGACGCCTGGGCCGGTTTGCCAGCGCACTTGGCGGCCGAGCAGGCCTTGCCGTCGGGACCGGCGCTCGCGCTGCATGAGCCTGTGCTGGTATCGCAGGTCGCGACCTGGCAGGCGCCGAGATCGGGAAACTGCGCCGCGCAATCCGAGTCTGTCGTGCAGGCGTTGTTGCTGGAAGATTGGTCGACTGTGCCCGCGTCGGCTGGCGGCGTCTTGTCGCCACCGTCGTCGTTTGTCGTTCCGCACGCCGCGAACATCATTGCGGCGGCTACAAGCGCAAGCGCCCGGCCACCTCGACCGGGCGAGAAACTGGCTTTCATCTGTCCCCCGATGTCAGCGCCGGGCGCAGAGGACAGACCGCGGCCGGCGACGACGCCGGAACTGTAGCAGACGCCGGGACGTCAGACCGCTACCAATTGGCACAACCACGCGGCACCAAAGGCAGCATAGTTTCCGACCGCGTAGCCGATGAGGGCCATCAGGATGCTGACCGGCACAAGGCGTTCGTCGTGATAGGCAGCCACGATCGGCGCGGATGCGGCGCCACCGATGTTCGCCGCGCTGGAGATGGCTGCCGTGTGCACGTCGACGCGAAGGATCTTGGCGGCTGCGAGAAGGAACAGTCCATGGATGCAAATCCAGAGGTAAGCGCCCGCCACGAACGGCAGCGCTTGTCCGGCCAGCCCGTCAACCGACGCCTTGGCGCCCATCCGCGCAACGAACAGGTACACGAGGGCCATCGCGAGGATGTCCGAGCCAGGGATCTTGCGAGCCGGCGAGAACGACAGCCCAAGCCCCATCGTCGTGACCATCAAGACGCGCCACGTGGACTCCCCGAGCACGGGTTTGACGACCGGCATGTGCGGCGCCAATGACCCTGCGACCCACGTTGCGCCGGCCGCGATTCCGATCAGGTAGAGGACATGCCGCATTTCGGGGCGGCCCTTGTCGTGGTGGAGCGCGTCGGCCGCAGCTTTCATCGCGGTGAGACGGCCCTGGTCGACCCCTGTGAACGTGTGGAAGCGGTCGGCGAGCGTCTTGGACAACAGCAGGATCGGCAACCAAACGAGGTACACGGCGTGGTCAGCGATGATCGCCAGGCCGAATGCGTCGGGCGGTGTTTGCAGCCCCTCCGCCACGGCCGCCATGTTGCCCGTTCCGCCGATCCAGGACCCTGCGAGGGCGCCATACCCCTTCCACGCGTCTGCATGCAGCCATCGACCGACCGCCAGGTAAGCGATCGGCGCGCCCACGACGACGCCGAGCGTTCCGGCAAGCATCACCAATACGCCGCGCCCCATCACGCGGATGGCGGCCCGAACGTCAACGTCCAGCAAGAGCAGGACGAGGAACATCGGCAGCAGGTAGCGGCCCATCCAGTCGTACGTTTCCGCCTTGTGAGGCAGGACGCCGGTGTTGCTGAAAACAGCGGGCAGCAGGTAGATGAAGATGAGCGGCGGGAAGAAATTGAAGATGCGCGCGCGGGTTCTTTTCTCAAGCCAGAACCACAGCCCCGCGTTGCCGCCGAGGACGAAGAGGATGCCTGCTGAGTCGGTGATGAGCGCGTCCATGGCAGGCCACCCTGCACGGTCGACGACCGGGCGGCAACTCCTCGTTTGGGGTCGACCGATGCAGGTAGCGATGGGCGTGGCGCTGATCGCGATGTTGGCCACAGGATGCGCCGATGACGGCACGAGCGCGGATGCTCCTGCCGCTGTGCGAGACGCCGCTTCAGGGGTCGATGCACCGACAGGTCAAGGCACGGACGCCGGCACGGGAACGGATGCCGGAACAGGATCCCGCCCGGTCGATGGGACGTTGTCGGCTCACGGATTGCGCATCTTGGAAGGCGCTGTGAAGTCCGGCGAGCTCCTCACTGTCACGATCGCAGCACGCAACGATGTGGGTGTCGCGACGAAGGGACGTGTCGACCAGGTGCGCGCCCGAATCGGTTCGCATGTCGGCCCGATTGCCGAACTCAAACGCCCCGCGCTGGCTGGGTACGCGGTCGAATCGCCGACCGTCTTGAAGGTGCGAGCGCCGGACGCCATCGGGCAAGCGACCGTCGAATACGTCGTGGGCGGCAAGAGCGGCGGCAGCTGGGACAACCCGAATGCGGCCGCGCTCATCGAAGTCGTCGGCCAGGAGCCCCCGGACGTGAAAGTGGGGGTCCTGAAGGTCAAGCCAACGGCCGACCAATCCCACATCGAGGTGGTTTTGGGCATCGAAAACGACGGCGGCCCGACACCAACGGCGCTGCGCTATGGCGTCTACATCTCCGACGACCAGGTGGTCGACCGCGGCGACGCGATGTTGGCCGGGTACAAGACCAAGACGCCGCTCAAGCCACACGCCGAGCATGGGCTCGTGAAGTTGAAGGTTCCCGTGGCCGCGAAGTGGGGCGGAGCGCGCTATGTCGGGGTGCTTCTCGACCGCCGCGACGAGATCCATGAATCCAATGAAAACAATAATGATTTTGTACGTAAGATATCGATTCCAAAGCGGTCAGAGCTCTCCATCACGGCGCGTCATTCCGCGAGTGTGTTGGATTCGAGCGGTAAAGGCTCTGTCTCCGTCCAGGTCACGGTGCGCAACGACGGCACAAAGTCGCATCCGCAGCGCGTCGACACGGCTTTGATGGCCCACAAGGACGCGACGACCCCGTTTGCACAGGTGACGCGACCACCGCTGCCCGCGGGCGCAGTCGATCATTACACGATGGTCTTGAAGTCCCCTGCATCGTTCCTTTTTCCTTCCGCGGCGCTCCCGTTGCGCATCTGGGCGGACAAGGCGTCGACCGACATCAGCGTGTTCCTCGCCAAAAACGGCGGCAGCGTGAAGGTCTCGGGCAAAGCCGTATACGACCGGGTGCCCGTGGACGGGGGCGACGGGGCCGGAACTTCGGGAACGACGACAGCGGGAAAAACGACTGGGCTGCTCTACGGCAAAACGAAACCCCAACCGATTCGTCGCGCGGTGGTTGTCGGGGTCCTCGATAGTGCGCCGGACAGCGAGATTGCGTCGACAGTGACATCCGACGACGGCTCGTTTTCGCTACAGATGCCAGCCGACCAGCCGTATCGGGTGCGCATCAAGGCGGAAAGTCGCGTCGATCGCGGCGACCTCGAGGTGCTGAAGACGCCATGCAAAGTGGGCGATTGGCACGTGCGCGTGCAGGACAACACGTCTGGATTCGCCCAGTACACGCTCGACAGCGCCGCGATGAAGGGCGGCAGCAACAACGTCGTCATCCACGCCAAGACCGAATACGGGAGCAGCTCCTACGAGCTGAGGCACGGGGCCCCGTTCGCGATTCTCGATGACGCCATGCGCGGACTCGATACGGTGTGCGAGGCGGCTCCAGACCTGCGGTTCGGGCGGCTCCGTTTTGGCTGGAGCGTGGATAATGTCGGCGTCGCCGGGGCCAAGAACGCCGGAAAGATCGGCAACGCGCACTACATCATGGAACACCCAGACGGCGTCGCCGAACCGACCATTTACCTGCGCGGCAAGGAAGACGTGGACACCGACGAGTACGACACCCACGTCGTGCTGCATGAGCTCGGCCATTTCATCGAGCGCATGCACGCCCGCAACGACTCACCGGGAGGCAGCCACAGCAGCAAGAACGTGCTCGATCCAACCCTTGCATGGTCCGAAGGGTTCGCAGACGCGTTCGCCGCCATCGCGACGCGGGACCCGATCGACCGGCATTCAAGCGGGCCGGGGCAGGGCAGCGGGACCTGGCATGACGTCGCCAAGCCGTCGTTTTCGGCCAACCCGGCTGGTATCTACCACGAGAGGTCCGTCGCGACGCTGGTCTGGCAGCTCTGGTCCGGTCGCAGGCCAGCCGATCCGTTCGACGGCGCGCTGGATCGCATTTGGCCTGTGCTACGAAACGAACACCGCGCTGCCACCGCGCTCGTGACCGCACATCTCTTCGGCGCGGCGTATCGGGCTCGGTTCGATGACACCGGGTTGGACAAGGCGGTGTTCGACAAGGCCGGATTCGACAAAATCTGGCTCAACGCGACCAACACGTCCATCGACAGCATGTGCCGCGGCGCGTGTGGAAAAGCCGGGCAGGGCGCCGGGAAGCGGGATGTGTGGGACGAGGATGATGACATCGCCAAGGCATACGCTGCCTCCCGCAAGCATCCAAAGAACGGCGCGCTAACTGATCAAACGATCGATTTCTGGCGGCTCTATCGGAAGCTCGGCCGCGGAATCCAGGCCCCGAGCGCGAACCGCAGTCTCGTCCTCGGCGACGCCATCAAGGGCAACCACCTCTTCTGGGGCGGCCGACATCGCTACCGCCTCGTTGGTGACGGCGAGCACATCAAGGTCGACGCGTTCGCTGGCGCCGGCTTCTCGTGCACGGGCAAGATCGTGCTGCAGGTGTGGCGTCGCGGGGAGGGCGGGGGCCTCGTCAAGATCGCGGAGGCCAAGTCGACCCCCAAGGACGTTCGTTGTGCCTCTGTGCGTTGGCCAACGGTGGAGGATCGCACCGATATCGTGCTCGTGCTCGCGGCGACCGACACGAAGACGGTTCAACCCTACCGGCTCGTGGTGTATTGAGTGCGCATGAAACGGCTTGCCCAAATCGGCCTCAGCCTGGCTGTTATCGTGTTGAGCGGGTGTCCCAGGGACGCCGAGGATTCGACCGCGTTCAAAGCCGACACCAGCTCGGGCATCGACGCAGGCTCGGTTGTCGACATCGGGGCAGGAGTGGACGGCGCCGTGGCCGACTCATCGAGCGCCGTCGACGCAGCGAAGGTGGCCGATTCGGACCCGAAAAAGGACGGCAGCGGCGCGAATGACGTCGCGAAAGCAGCCGATTCAACTCCGCAGGACGCCGGCCCATGGTTCGATACCGCAGCGGTCGATACAACAGTCGCGAAAGACGCCGCTTCCGTCGACGGTGGCGTAGCGGTCGACGCAAAAGCTGGGGACACCGTTCAGGCCGACGCCGGATCTGTCGACACGGGCGGTCTGGTGTTGCCCAAGCTCGACTACGGGTGCTCTGGAGGTGCCGGCTGGGCGCGGCACATCGCCGTGGGAACCGATTTCGCCTGCGCGACGACCAAGGACGGCGTCGTCTGTTGGGGCAACAACAACAAGGAACAGCTCGGCAGCACGTCGTGGGCCAAGCTGCAATTCAGCAACAAAGCGATGGCGATCAAGTGGTCCGGGCAGGCCGTGGACATCGCAGCTTCCGATCAGCATGCGTGCATCGCGGCGTGGGGCAAACCGGGCGCGCGAGGTGTGTGGTGCTGGGGCGAAAACTTCAGCGGGCAGGTTGCTGCAACCGGATCGACGAGCAACCAGGTCGGCACCCCATTCAAGGTTGCTGGGCCGGTCGACGCGATCGGGGTGGCCGCCGGACATGACCATTCATGCGCGGTCACAGCCGCCGGTGAGGTCTGGTGCTGGGGGCGTTCCTGGTACGGACAGCTGGGCCACAAGAAGAAGTGCTCCGGGCAGAAGTGCGCGCCCGTCAAGGCGATCGGGATCCACGATGCCGTCGCCGTCGCCGCCGGGGAGGGGATCACCTGCGCCGTGCGCAAAGGCAACGGCCTGATGTGCTGGGGCAAGAACGACAAGGACCTGCTCGGCGTCGGGGATCTGACGTCGAAAGTCACCGTCCCGACGGTCGTGCCCGGCCTGCCACCCGTCGCGGCGGTCGGTGTCGGCAATGCCCATGTCTGTACCGCCGGGGTCAACAACCAGGTGCACTGCTGGGGATACGGGCTCTGGGGCGCGCTTGGCCTCGGCGACACCTCCGACAAGACCAAGCCGACACTCCTGACCGGCATCAAGGCCCACGCCATCGCGGCCGGACGCGACCACAACGTCGCGCTGACCCCGGGCAACGCCGTGTTGACGTGGGGCGACAACGACTACGGCGAGATCGGGCCGAAGGCACAGAAGAAGGTGCTCAAACCGATCGCTCATTTCGGCATGAAAGCCGCCGTCGCGATCGATACCGGGGACCACGCAACGTGCGCGATCGACGCGACTTGCAGCGTCTATTGCTGGGGCAGTGGGAGCATGGGGCAGCTCGGCGACGGACTGGGCAAGTCATCGGACAAGCCGGTCAAAGTCGTGCTGAAGTAGGGCCTGTCCCTGAATCGATTTTCTGGACAGGTGGATCGGCGCCGAATCTAACGTGTGCATGGTAGCACGCAAGCAACTCGACGATCGTCAGTGGACGAAACTGGCCGATGTCATCGAACGACAGCGGTGCGTCACCATCCCGCGCCGTCCTGCGGCTATTTTGCGAGCGAATCGAGGACCTTGAGCGCGCACTTGCTCTCGGGCGCTCCATCGACCAATTCCTTGCGCGCATTTGCGATCGCAGCCGCGCGAGTTGGCCCGGTCGGCAGGCCACGTTCGGCGATTCGAGCCAGGTCGCGCTGCTCGCAGTGAGATGAGCAAAGAGTCCGCAAAGCGGTCGCCGTGCAGCGCCGTCCCTCGCTCATACCGAGCAAAAACGCCGCGATATCGGTCGATTCGTAGAGCTGGTGGAGTTTTCCGACGACGTCGCAGCTCGGGTTGGCAGCGCGCTTCATCTCTTCGTTGATGCGATGAGCGATGAACCACTCTTCCACCGATCGATTGGCGAACACGAAGGTCCCATCGCTGCGTTTGCTGCTGAAAATGTGCGCGCGGAACAGCAGCCGACAAAGATCCGATGTGCCCGTCAGCGCCATGCTGTTGGAGGTGATCTCGCACCGCTTGGAGCGGAAGACGAGCGGCCCGCCAACCTTGGGGGAGATGGTGTGCATCATGCGGTCGATGAGCTCCAGCGCTCGATCCGGCGCGACACCAGCGCGCTTGAGCACCATGTCGAGGTCGGCTTTGATCCAAAGCGCGAAGAGGGCTGAACGGCTGCCATCAAAGGTCTCCGCCGGCGCCAGGTAGTGACCCTGTTCGGCCGAGCGCGCGAGATCCATCGCCATCGTGACGTCCCGCCACGTCATCACCTGCCGCAGGTGACATTCGCCGTCGAACTTCACCTTGGCGTTGAGCTTGTAGCTCGCGAGCAGCTTGTCGATATTCGCGAGCCGGCTGTCCTTGCTCTTCCATGCTTGCAGCGATGCGTCCACGTCGTCGCAGGTCTGCGGCATCAGTTCGAGAACGCCAGTGATCTCGGGCAGCTTGAACGCGGGCGTGTAGATCGGTGGGCGTGCAATCACGATCATGCGCATCGCGGGCCACTTCTTGATTGCGCTGCGCACGTGAACGAGCACGTCGGGGCGCCGGGTCAGGGGCAGCTCGTCGATGCCGTCGAGGACAAGCAGCCAGGGTTTGCCGGCCAGGCCCGCGTTGATGTTGGCGCCGGGCAGCTGGTCCTTGGGAAGCTTGAGGCCGAAACGCGCCGCCGCCGCTGCGAGCACCGGGTTGCCACTGCCACCATCGGCGATCTTGGTCGCGCGCACGACGACGGTCGGAAGGTCTTCACAGATGCGCTGTTCGAGGGTCTTGGCGAACGCGGACTTGCCTGTCCCGGCCAATCCGAGCACGAACGCCGACCGCACGCGCCCCTTTCGCACAGCGGTCGCGAAGACGTCGTCCAGCATGACCTCGCCCGCGAGCATGGGTTTGGCCTTTGCGCCGTTGAACCTGGCAGTTACCGGGCTCCGCCGAACCGAGATGCGCATCGGCCTGGCTTTTTCGGCATGCACGCGCTTTTCGAGACGGGTCTGCTGGTCGAAACAACGCGCGCCCAGCCTCGGAACAAGCGACCCCTGGGGCGTCGCGAGAGACGGTTTGGCCGACTTCGCCGCCGTCTTCTCAGCGCCGCCGCAGCCAGCTAGCGCAATGGAGAGCACCGCGATCGACACGGATCGCGCAACCCGGTTCAGCCGCTGGCGAACGCCTGTCGTCCGGGAGTCGGCCAAATGGCGTCGTGGCAGTTCGAACACATCGACCTCGCATCGCGTTGCAGTTGCGCCACGATCACAAGGCCGCACAAGGTGGCCGTCAAGTTATCGGCTGGGAACGGACCCTCGGACCCGGGTCGACCGGGCGTTGCCTTGCTACTGGGCGCGGGGCAATTGAGCGCGATAGCTGCCCGTGGTCGAACAATTCGTGCCGCCAGACAGTTCTTCGGTGACTTCGCCGTCGATCTGGTGGTCGTTCAAGCGGGCGTTGCCGTCGACCGCGCAGCGGGTCTTGCCGTCGTCCGTCATGAAGATCATCTCACCGCTGACGTCGGCCTTGTTGTCCTTCATCGTGCCTTCGAGCGGCGGGAAGCCTTCGAAGCCGAGCGTCATGTCGTCCTTGTGGATCTCGACCCAACCGTGCTGACCATCGAGCCACTCACCGCGGTTCTCTTTGGGGCAATCCGTCTGCACCAGGTCGTACTTGATTTTGGCCCAACCCGACCAGTCTTCACCCGGCGTGTAGGGGTGGTTCTCGATGTCGAACACACCGCCGAGGAAGCCGTGCGAGAGGCGGCCGTCTTCGTCGATCTGCATGACACAGCCACCGAGCGCGACGCTTGAAGCGATGACGCTGGCGACAAAGATGCTGCGCCACCGAGTCGAGCTCTTGGTCAAAGTCGCGTTGAACGTGTGCATGGCGGCCTCCGGCCCTACGATGTTCGCCCTACAACGTACCGCTTGCCGTGCTATTCGATCAATCAGGAAAAACGCACACCGGGACGCAAAATGCCCCATCGCGGGCGCCGGGCTGTTCCGGTGCGGCTACTTGGATCGGAAGTGCCAGGTCTGCTGAAACGCGCAGGAGCCCCCATCTGAGAGCGTGGGGAAGCGCCAAATCCGCAGCTGGCGGCGCATGCATTGGCTTACCGCATCGTCGCCAAGCGTGTCCTTCACAACCTTCGTCGAGGCCATTCGCCCCTGCGCATTGATGATCACGGTGGCGGTGATTTTGCCGTACAGCGTCGGATCGTCGCGCAAGCGGCGCTTGTAGCAGAAGAAGACGGCGGCCCGATTGCGGCGGAACACGGCCTTGATCGCGTCCCGGTTGCAGTTGATCGAAGACGGAGGCGGTTTTTTGCTGTCGACTGGCGGCGGCTTACGGTCTTCATCGATTCGCGCGGCGCGATGGCGTTGAAAGGTCGGATCGGCTCCCGGCGCGGGCAGCTCAGGCACCGGATCGGCCGGTGTTGGGAGCGCCTCCGGTGGGCTTCCCGGCTTGGCGGCAGGAGCGATCGGGGCAGACGGGGGCTCTTCGGAGGCGGCCACGCGGGCTTTCGGGACGGTAGGGGCGGCAAGAACGGGCGCTGCGCCAGGCTCTCCTTGTGCGGCGGCGAGGGCGGCAGAGGCGTTTCGGGCGGCCAGCAGCGCCGGGTCGACGGGCCCACCGGTCGGGTCATCCGGAGCCGGGTCGTTCGAGTCGGTCGTGCCGTGACCCGCAGCGATCGGTGCGGCTGCCGATCGCCCACGAGCAGCCCCCCGTTTCCTGGCGTGTGCCGGGACCGCTTTTCGTTTCGCGGGAGCAGCTTCGGCCTTGCCTTCCGCGACGGACGCGACGGCGACCGCGGTGGACTTCTTGGCTGGTGCCTTGTTCACTTTCGCCGGTCGAGGCGGATGGACCGCAGCCGCGTCATGTTCGGCGTGGCGAGCGGGACCATCGTCCGTCGACAGCGCGTAGAACGCTCCTACGATGAGCCCGAGCACGAGCACGATCGCTGCGATCCCCGGGGCGCCGATGCGCTGCAGCAAACCAGGTTCGGCGGGCGCGGATGGTGAGGGAGCGCTCGGATCGACATCATGAACCGGAGCTGCGATCACCGGCGCGACCCAGCCAGCCGCCTCCTTTGAGGCATGTTCGAGCGCGCGCGCCATCGCCGCTGCAGATTCCCAGCGCGCTTCGGGGGCCTTGGCGAGCGCCTGGGCGATCACGTCAACGACGGTCTCGGGGGCGACCCTCGCAAGGCTGTCGAGGTCCGGTTCCTGCGCCATGTGGGCGGCGTGCCACTCAAACCAATGGCTCGCCTTGAACGGCATCTTCCCGGTCATGCAGAGGTAGGCCAGCAACCCGACCAGGTACACATCTGTCCGGGCGTCCTGGCGCCGCGACTTGATCTGCTCAGGGGCCACGAATTCAGCGCGCTGGAGTCCACCGGCCCGCGCTTTGTCGCGACGGCGCCGCAAGAAATGCCCGACAACCTCGATGATCCGGGCGGTTCCGTCCTCGGTTATGACGACGGTCGTCGGGCTGATATCGCCGTGGATCATGTCGTGGGCATGCAGCGCGCCGAGCCCGCCGAGAACGCCACACATCGCTCCGGCCGCCTCTTTCCACCCGAGCGGCTGGTTCTTGATGGTGTTTGCCACCGTGCTTCCGACCAGGAAATCGCGCTGAAAGGCGAGCCGTTCGCCGACATCGAAGTGCCGGCCGACTCCAATGACGTTCCGGTGCTCGATACCGCGACACCGGTCCGCCTCGGCCAGCGTGCGTTCGCGACCGGGCGGGGCCAGCAGCTCCTTGTGGATCAGCTTGGCGACAACTTCTTCGCCGGTCTGGGCGTCATGGGCCTTGAGGATGACCCCAAGATCGTCGGCGCCGAGCCTCTTGGTGATGCGCAGTCGGTCGCCATCGATGAGCGTCCCGACCGCAAGATCGGCCGCGGGCATGGCCCTTCCGCATTTGCTGCAACAGTGTGAATCCGCCTCGTTATCGAAGTTGCAGTGGCCGCAGCGGGTGCTCATGTCGTCATGGAACCACCGCGTTGCTACCGTCGCAAGAACACGGTCGTTTTGCCGCGAACAGCTTCGCTTTTCGCCTACTGACGCTTGCCGGTGACCTTCCAGACGACGGTGCCGAGGTTGAACCCGCTCGCCGACAACGTGTCGAGGATCGTGCCGGTGAACATGTCGGGTTTGGCCTTGGCCGTCTTGGCTGGATCGACCTTGAAGAATGCGGTCAACGTCATCTTATGCGTGATCGGCAAGATCCCGCCTTTTTGGAGGAACGTGGTCTTGGCCGTCCACGTCTTGCCGACCAGTTTGCCGGTGAACGAAATCTTCTGGCCACCGATCGAAACATCGCCCTGCAGTAGGTTTGTGCCCCAGTCGGTGACGGTCATGACGAGCGGCGCGAATTTGACGACACCAAGGCCCGGAACGTTCTGCTGGCTCGGGCTGGCGGTCACGTAGAACTTGCCGTTGTAGTTGGCCTTGACGCAGCCCGGGGCGACGCAAAACCCCGTGCCGCACTTGGTTGCGACTTCGGTGGCCTTGTTGCAGCTATCGAACCACCAGACGTCGCCGGTGTGGCACTTCTTTTCGACCTTGGGTTTGCAGCCTTCGATGCAGGTGGCGACCTTGCACTTGGCGCCGTTGGGACCGCAGGGCGTGCCGTTGGCGAGCGGCAGGTAGAAGCACTTGCCCGAATCGGGGTTGCAGGTGCCTTTGGTGCACGGGTTTTTGTCGTCGCACACCTTCTTGGGACCGGCTTTGCAGACACCGGCCTTGCAGCTGTCGTTTTCGGTGCACTTGGTCCCGTCGGCGTCGCAAGCCCCGGCATATTTCGGTTTGGTAATGCAGCCCTTGGCAGCGTCGCAGAGGTCTTCGGTACACGTGTTGCCGTCGTCGCATTTCTTGGCCTTGCCGACGGTGCACTTGCCGTTGTTGCACGCGTCGTTGGCGGTGCACGCGCTGTTGTCGGCGTCGCAGGCCTTGCCGTTGAGCGGCGCGCCGTCGCCCTTGCAGCCTCCCGTCTTCGGGTCGCATTGGTCGGATGTGCACGGATTGCCGTCGTCGCATGGCTTGGGTTTGCCGGGCTTGCAGACTCCTGCGGCGCACTTGTCGCCAGCTGTGCACGGGTTGCCGTCTTCGCAACCGGCGGTGTTCGGCTTGGAGTTGCAGCCTTTCTTGCCGTCGCAGTAGTCGTCGGTGCACGCGTCATTGTCGTCGCATGTCACCTTTTTGCCGAGGCAGACGCCGCCGTCGCAGCCGTCGTCCTTGGTGCACGCGTCATCGTCTGAGCAGGACTTGCCGGTCGTCGCGTTCGTGAACTTGCACTTGCCGTCGACCAGGCTGCAGGACGCGACCAGGCACGCCTTGGCGGTGGCGCAGGGCTTGTTTTTGCCGGGCTGACAGACCTGTTTGGCGCACGTATCGCCGAGCGTGCACGGGTTGTCGTCGCTGCAAGGTTTGTTGTCGTCGGCTGTTTGCGTGCAGCCCTTGGCCATGTCGCACGAGTCCTTGGTGCACGGGTTCTTGTCGTCGCAATTCTTGGCGGCTCCCGGGATGCAGATTCCCTTCGCGCAGCCATCTTTGTCGGTGCAGGCGTTGCCGTCATCGCACGGAATGCCGTCGAGGTCCTGGCTCGCGCATCCCTTGGCGCCGGCGCACACCTCGGACGTGCAGGGGTTGCCGTCGTCACAGCTGCCCTCGTCGATCTTGCCGTCGCAGTCGTTGTCCTCGCCGTCGCAGGCCTCGGGTTTGGGGTCAGCGGCTGTACAGGCGCCCAAACCGTCTTTGCCGCACGCTCGGACGCCTTTGCAGACCAGCTTCTTGCCGTCCTCGAGCTTCTCGGCGATGCACGACGTCGCGAGCTTCAAATCGGACGCCAGCTTGCTGCAGGTGCACGTCCCGATCGCGCCGCCCGACGACGCGTCGGCCTTGGGCACGCATTGCTTGGTGTCGGAGCCCTCAACTGTCTTGACGTCGGCGCACGTATAGTCCGCGGGACACTGCACGTCGCCGGTACATTTGACGCCGCAAAACGCTCCAGCGTTGCCGTGATCGACGCAGCTGCTGCCGTCCAACCCGATTGCGGCACAGTCCTTGGTCGCCTGACACGGGTTGCACAGCCGATTGAACTTGGGCACGCAGATCGTGATCGTGTCGCCGCCGGGCCCCTTCACCGGTTGGCACGCGAAGTCGCCGGGACACTCGTCTACGCAGTGGCGGGCGCACTGCTTGCCGGTCGGGGCCTCGATGCAGAGCGCGGTGTCGCATTGGTTGTTCGTCGCGCACGGGCAGCCTGGCCCGCCGGGGCATTCGTCTTCCCCCGTATCGGTGCCGAGGGTGTCGGGAAAGCTCACCCCGTTGTCGGCGACGGCGGTGTCGGCGGCGACGGCGGTGTCGGCGGCGACGGCAGCATCGACGGCAGCATCGACGGTCGCGTCGTTGGTCTCGTCTTTCGGGATTTCCGGGTCCCCGCTGCACGCAGCCGCGCTCAAGACGATCGCCGTGGCCAACAGCGCGAGGCGACGCGGTTGCGCGGGTGTACGCGGCGATCGATGCACGCGAGACGGCTGGAAAACGTGCAGATTCATCGCGACTCCGGCGCGCACCATACCAAACCCGAGCGAACATTCGGGTGCAACGGGCTCGGATCGGCGCAGCGTGCTGAGGGCTGTCAGGGCTGGCCGGAGATGAACTTGCCGGTGAATTTGCCGGTCAGCACGGGCGGTTCCGAAGAGCCGACGCGAATCCAGCCGTCGCCTCCCTTGCCGCCGTGGCTGCCGACGGCACCGACGCCGCCTTTGCCGCCCTTACCGCCATTGGAATGGTCGACGCCGCCGAGCTTGGGTGGATAAGTGAGTTTTTGGGTGTCGGCGCCCTTGCCGCCCTCGGCGCTGACGATTCCGAGCACCTTTACGGACACGGCTGAAAGGTGAATCGCGCCGCCGGAGCCGCCGCCACCGCCCGCACCGACGCCACCGACGCCGCACGCGCCACCGCCGCCCGACACCTTGTTGCCGACGTTTTGGGCGTTGCCGCCAGCGACCGGCACCTTCGAAGGCCCGCCGACGCCACCGCCGCCGCCTTGGGCGTGCACTTCGCCGGTCTTGCCGATCACGACGCTGCTGCCGCCGCAGAGGATGAGCGCTCCGCCGCCGCCGCCGCCGCCACCGCCGCCGCCGCCCCAACAGAGCTGGCCGCCTTTGCCACCGCCGGGCCCGCCGCCATTGCCACCATCGCCGCCGGTCCCGCCGAAGCCGCCGCCACCGCCACCGGAGCCGGCGTAGATCGTGAACATGCTCGCGTGGCCGTATCCCGATCGGGGCGCGGCGCCCTGGTACGTCGACTTGCAGCCCGCGCCGCCGTCACCGCCACCCTGGCCCTGGCCGCCCTGGCCCCATTGCCCCGCAGAGCTCGCGCCGCCGCGTTTGCCAAGCGTCGCGTAACTGCCGCCGGTTCCGCCCGCGCCGCTGCAGCCGCCGCCGCCACCGCCGCCGCCTCCGGTCGCGGTCGAATGCTTGCCCGCAGCGCCAGATTTGCCACATGTCGATGAGCTCGGGCCGCCCAGCCCGGTCGCGTTGCCCACGAGCGCGTTGCCGCATTGGCCGTAGCTGGGCCGTGAACCGCCTTGTCCACCGGCGGGGCCGCCGACGCCCGCTTTGCCGGCCTGGTAGATGCCGCCTGCGCCGCCGTGTCCGCCGCTGGCGTTGAATTTGCCGCTGATGGTGATCCCCTTCTTGGTGACAATCGCGAGCCCGAACTTGCCGCCAACCTTGAGCTCTGCGTACTGGCCGATCGAGAACGAGTTGAACTGAAACACCCGAATCTTTGGCGCGGTAGCGGCCGCATTGGGCTGGCTGACCAACGAATGAGCGCTCGAGTTGGCGTGAAAGATGATCTTGTTGTCGACAATCATCACGCCGGTGGTCGTGTCGATGGTTCCGTACTTCTTCACCGTGACATCGCCGCCGTTACCGGTCGCCTTGAGCTGCAAGGGTTTGCACATCGGCGAGTCGGCACACTTGCCGTCCTTGCACACTCCGGAGATGCAGTCGGTTGCCTTCTTGCAGGGGTCATTCTTGACGCAGATGCCGGCCTTGATGCGGCACATGCCCGATTTCGCCTCGCAGTAGTCCGGCGTGCAGATGTTCTTGTCGTCGCAGACAGTTGCCTTGCCCGTGCACTTTCCGTTGGCGCACGCGTCCGAGCTCGTGCATGTATCGCCATCGTCGCAGGGGCCGGGCTTGTGGACTGGTTTGCACTTGCCCGCCTTGCACGCAGCCACCGTGCACGGGTTGCCATCGGCTTTGCAGTCCTGGGTCACTTTGCAGTTGTCGCCGCATCCAGCGATGGGCGTGTGCACGCACTTCTTCGCGGTCTTGTCGCAGTGGTCCTTGGTGCATTGATCGGCGTCGAGGCAGTCGTTTTCCTGCCCGCCCTCGCACTTGCCGGACTTACACACGGTCAGCTTGGTGCACAGCTCGCCGTCGTCGCAGTATTTGCCCTCTTGTGTCGGCACATGCTTGCAGCCGGACTTGGGGTCACAGCTGTCCTTGGTACACGTGTTCTTGTCGTCGCAAGCCAGCGGTTTGCCATCCTTGCAGGCGCCTGTCTTGCAGACCTCGCCCGTTGTGCAGACCAGGCCGTCATCGCAGGGGGCGCCGGAAGCCTTGTTGCTGAACGCGCACTTGCCGGTCCCGATCTGGCACTGGCCGCCGATGCATGGGTTGCCGCTGGTGCACTTCTTCAGGGGGCCGGCCTGGCATTGTTTGGCCTTGCATAGATCGCCCACGGTGCACGGGTTGTCGTCGGTGCAGGGCTTGCCGTCATCGGACTTGGTCACACACCCGGACTTGGCGTCGCAGGAATCGAGCGTGCACAGGTTCTTGTCGTCGCAGTTCTTGGCCGTGCCGGGTTTGCAGACGCCGTTTTCGCAGGTGTCGCCCTCGGTGCACGCGTCGTCGTCGGCGTTGCAGGCGGCGGGCGTCTGGGTATGGGTGCAGCCCTTGCCGGGCGCGTCCTTCTGGCTGGGATCGCAGACGTCTTTTGTGCACTGGTTTTCGTCATCACAAGCGAGGTTGTCGGTTTTGCCGTCGCAGTCGTTGTCGATGCCGTCGCATTTTTCCTTGCTCGTGGCTGGGATCTCGCATTTGCCGAGCCCTTTGGGACCGCAGCGTCGTTCGCCCACGCACTTGCCGCTGCCGCCGGCGCCGACGATGAAGCACGCGGTCTTCAACTTCGCCTTGACCGCGACCTCGGAGCACTTGCACTCGACGCCGGCCTTGGGAACGCACTGCTTGGACTGCGTCCCGTCGACCGCCTTGGAATCGGTGCATTCGTAGCCGCTTGGGCAGGCCTTGTTGCTGCTGCAGGGCACACCGCAGAAGAAGCCGAGCGGCCCACGGTCGACGCATGCGGTGCCGGGGATTCCTACCGCGCCGCACTGCTTGTTGGAGATGCACGGATCGCACAGCCGGCCGTAGCGGGGCACGCACACGTTGACGATGTCGCCGCCGCCCGGGGACGTGACCGACGCGCACTTGAAGCCTTCTTTGCAGGTGTCCACACAGGTCTTGCCGCAGATGGGGCCGGCGGCCGTCGGGATGCAGAGGTTGTTGTCGCACTCGCTGTTGTCCAGGCACGGACAATAGGGCCCGCCGGGACAGTCGAGGGCGATGGCGTCGGTTCCGCTGGCGGCGTCGCCGAGTGCGACCGTGTCATGGGCGTCGTCGTTGAAGATCCCGCTGTCGGCGACATCCGAAGCGCCGCTGTCGGCCGCAGGATCGTCCCCCGCGATCGGGTCGGATGTGCAGCCGAAGACGAACAGTATTGCGGCAAACAATGCGACCGCACGGTCACGGCCGCGGGAGATCTTTGGGGCGTGCATGATACCTCTGACTGCGCGAAGGCGGATGTCAGAACGGTATGGGCCGCCGCGCGCGCGGGCAATAATTCGGCGGCAAACTTGGCGTCAATCCGCGTCCACGTGTCCGCGCCAAGCATTGCGCAGCTTATGAATCGTCAGGTTCGCCGTTTCGACCCCGGCCCACCGCAGGGTCATTTGACCACTGGGGCTGACCTCGCCGACGTCCGCGATTGGGACGCCATCAAAAAGCGCCTCGAAGGCATGGACGTGCTCGTCGCCGACTTCCACCACGAAGCGACCTGCGGACTCCGAAAACGCAGCTACCGCCGGCGTGCCAGTCGCGTCTGCGCTGCTCAAGCCAGACACACCCGGCGCGGCATCGAGGTCGACAGTCGCGCCGAGCAACCCGCCGATCGCCATTTCGGCAAGGGCAACGGCCAGGCCGCCTTCAGAGCAGTCGTGAACAGACGCGACCAGGCCGCCAGAAATCGCCCGATGAACAGCGCGAAGACGGGTCATGGGGTCGGCCACCGGCTGCGGGACAACGGCGCCGAGCTGCCCGCGTCGGCCATGAACGATGGACCCGCCAAGCTCCCCGCGAGTCTCGCCGACGACGTACAGACGGTTGCCCGCTTTCTTGAAGTCGCTCGTCGCGGTCTTGGAGGCGTCGGGCACGATACCGAGACCGGAGATGAGGAGCGTTCCTGGAATCGCATGTTTGGCCCCGTCCGCGCCCGTGTACTCGTTGTTGAGGCTGTCCTTGCCGCTGATGAAAGGTGCGCCGTACGCCAAGGCGGCGTCGTAGCAGCCGCGCGCGCATCGAACCAACGCGCCGAGCCGGTCGGGGAGCTTCGGGTTGCCCCAGCAGAAGTTGTCGAGGATGGCCACCTGGTCCGGATCGGCGCCGGTTGCCACCAGGTTGCGGAAGCACTCGTCGATCGCCGCGAACGACATCGCGTAGGGATCGAGCTTGCCGTATTGCGGGTTGATGCCGACCGCCAAGGCAACGCCGGGACCGTCGAGTTTGGGCCCGTTCTCGACCGCATCGAGCGGCACGATAACCGCGGCATCGGCCGGACCGTCGCGCTGCACGCCCACGAACGGCTTGACGATGGTGCCGCCCTGGACCTCGTGGTCGTACGTCCGCACGACGTCTTCCTTGCTGCGAACGTTGCCGGTAGCCAGCACAGCGAGGAGCTCCGAACCAATATCGAGCTGCCCACCAAGACCTGAGAGCGTGGCGCTATCGCTGGCTGGCGGCTCCCAATGCGACGTGAGCACGCGGCGCGGGATTCCGTCGTGAAGGAAATGAACGTCCAGGTCGCCCACCAACTCGCCTCGGTAGAGCACCTGGAGCCTGCCGTCGCCGCTAAACGTGCCGAGCACGGTCATCTCGACATCGAGCTCGTCACAAACCTCCTGCAAACGGGGCCGATCGGCTTCCGGCACGGCGACAACCATGCGCTCCTGGGCCTCGCTGAGCCACACTTCCCACGGCGACAAGCCTTCGTATTTCAGCGGCGCGCGCTCGAGATGAACGACGGCGCCAAGCTCGCTGGCCATCTCGCCGACCGCCGATGACAGACCGCCAGCGCCACAGTCGGTTATCGCGGTGTACAAGCCCTCGGTGCGCGCGATCTTGACGGCCTCGAGCACGGCTTTTTCGGCGATCGGGTGGCCGATTTGCACGGAGCTTCCGGCGACAAGAGCCGTCTCCATCCCCATCTCCATCGAGGAGAACGTGGCGCCGCGCAACCCGTCACGTCCGGTTCGTCCGCCGAGCACGACAACGTGGTCACCGGCCCGCGGATCGGTGCGATGGCTACCCCTGGGCAACACGCCGAGGCACCCGCAGAAGACGAGCGGGTTGGCGGTGTACCCGCGGTCGTAGAGGATCGCCCCGTTGACGGTCGGAATCCCCATCTTGTTACCGTAATCCTCGATTCCAGCGGTCACGCCAGCGGCGATTCGGCGCGGATGCAGGACGCCCTCGGGCAGGCTGTCGGCGGGCAGGTCGTCAGGCCCGAAACACAACACGTCGGTCGTCGCGATCGGATACGCGCTAACGCCGATGACATCCCGGACGACGCCGCCAACGCCGGTGTTCGCGCCGCCGAAGGGTTCAAGCGCGGACGGGTGGTTGTGCGTTTCGACCTTGAACGCGATGTCCCAGGTGTCATCGAAGCCAACGATGCCGGCGTTGTCGACGAAGACGGACTTGAGCCAATCGCTGTCGGCGGCCTTCGTCGCTGCCTTGATGTACGACTTGTACATCGAGTCGACGGTCTCTTCGTGGCCGGGTTCGGTGTGGTGGATGAGCGCCTTGAACGTCTTGTGCACGCAGTGTTCGGACCAGGTTTGGGCGAGCATCTCCAGCTCGAGGTCGGTGGGATCGCGCCCCTGGTCGCCGAAGTGGGCGGCGATAGCGCGCATCTCGCCAAGGTCGAGGGCAAGGCGCCGTTGTTGACTGATGGCCAGCAAGCCTTCGTCGTCGATGCCGCGGACATGCACGGTCTCTGGCGCCGAGGGACGACCGGTGTCGGCGGTGAACGGCGCGGGCAATTCGCGGTCGAGGGCCCACGCTTGGACGACTTCGTTGGCGAGCGTTGACCGCGCGATTCGGGACGCTTCGATGGCGTCGAGCGAGCCGTGAACGACGTAACGCAGGCCGGTCGACGCCTGGTCGAGCATGTCCAGGCCGATTGTCAGCGCGGCGTGGCGCAACGACTCGCCCGCTGTGTCGGTGACGCCGGGAAGGGGCGCGACTTCGATGGCACCGACCGGGCCGTCGTTGGCAGCTGCGGGCTTGTCGTCGGCGTTCCACTCTCGCCATGCCGCAGCTTGCACCACGGGGTCAACCAACAACGCGTCGCAGATTCGGGCGACCGCGTCGGCGTCCAGCCGTTCCCCGGCCAGGAAATAGACGTCGCGCACTTCGATCCGCTCGACGGAATCCGCCCCAGCTTCGGTGAATTCGCGCAGGACAGCGGCGCCGCGGGCGTCAAAACGCTCATCGGTCGGTGCAACCTCGACTCGTACCAACATGTGCTCGCTCCTATGCGCCGTAGCGGCGCCTTGCGATTTTCCTGGACGACGAATCGCCCAATCCCCGTGTCTGGCGATCTGCTAGTGCAGGAAGTGCCGTTCGCCGGTGAACATCATCGCGATGCCGAGGCGATTGGCGGCCTCGATCACCGCGTCGTCTCGGATCGACCCACCGGGCTGCACGATCGCGGTCACGCCGTTGGCCGCGGCCGTTTCGACACCATCAGGGAACGGGAAGAACGCGTCGGACGCCAGCGCGAGGTTCTCCGCCGCGAGTGCAGCCGCTTCGTTGTCCGCGGCGAGCACCGATTTGGCCTGCGCGACCGAATGCGCGACCGCCTCGACCCGATTGCTCTGGCCTTGCCCGACACCGATCATCGCGCCGTCGCGGGCGATGACGATGGCGTTGGACTTGACGTGTTTGACCGCGAGCCACCCAAACGCCAGGTCAGCGCGTTCTTGCTCGGTGGGCTGCCGTTCGGTCGCCACGGTCCAGCCGCTATCGTCCCCGCCGCTTAGATCTGTGGTCTGCACCAGCAGCCCGTCGCGCGTGCCCTTGATCACAAACGGGTTGTCTCCGGCGAGCTGGGGCACCAACACGCGGCAGTTCTTCTTGCGCTTGCGCAGCCGCTTGATGGCCTCTTCGGTGAAGCTGGGCGCGATGACAACCTCGACGAACAGCTTGCCCCACGCCTTGACGAAGTCCGCGTCCACCGGGCGATTGCAGGCGATGATGGACCCAAACGCGCTAACCGGATCGCACGCGAGCGCCTTGTGGAAGGCTTCGACCGGCGTCTCTCCGACCGCGAGACCGCACGGGTTGGTGTGCTTGACGATGGCCACCGCGGTTCGCTCGAACGCCGTCGTCATCGACCACGTCGCCTCAAGATCGACGATGTTGTTGTATGACAGCGCCTTGGCGCCGCGGATCATCTCGAACGCCGGCGGCTGGTGTGTCCAGCGGTAGACAGCCGCGGCTTGGTGCGGGTTTTCGCCGTAGCGCAACGTCTGGACCCGCTCACAGGACAGGTGAATCGCCGAAGGAAGCGCGTCGTCGGGGTTGACCGCCTTGTCGAGCCACGTCGCGATGGCGGCATCGTAAGCGGCGGTGTGCTGAAACGCCTTGAGGGCGAGCTTGCGGCGATCCAAACGGGCTTGTTCCACGTCGTCGTTGCCGAGCAGTTCGAGCGCACCGCTGTAGTCATCGGGATCGCAAACAACCGCCACGGACTCGAAGTTCTTGGCCGCGGCGCGCAACAAAGTCACGCCTCCGATATCGATCTGCTCGACCGCCTCGGCCTCGACAGCCCCACCCGACACCGTCTTCACGAACGGGTAGAGGTTGCAGACGACGACGTCGACCGGTCCGATGCCATGCTCGGCCAACTCGGAGAGATGGTCGTCGGTTCGGCGCGCGAGAATGCCGCCGTGGACCGCGGGATGAAGCGTCTTGACCCGCCCGCCGAGGATCTCCGGGTGGCCGGTGGCGTCGCTGACTTCGGTGACGGTGAGCCCTGCTCCGATCAGCTTCCTGGCGGTGCCTCCGGACGCGACGAGCTCAAACCCAAGCCCGGCGAGCCCGGTGCCGAGCTCGATGAGCCCGGTCTTGTCATACACACTGAGAATGGCGCGTCGTTTGACGGCGGTCATGATGGCTCCGATCGGGCGCTACGGCCCCTGTTTGACGTTGGATGCGGCGGAATCGGCCGCGGTGACTTGGAGAGATTGGAGCGCGCGCCAGTGGGCGGCGATGGCGTGCACGAGGAGCTTATGTTCGGTCGCGTGAACGCGGCTTTCGAAGCTATCGAGCGTGTCATCGGGCTCGAAGGGCACTTCGGCGACGGCGATGGGGGCACCGGCGTCGACCTCGGGGATGACCTCGTGAACCATCACACCCGACCGCTCGATGGTCCCGCTTCGCCACGCTTCGTAAGCCCGTTCGATCGCGTGTGTCCCCGCAAACTCGCCGGGCAGCGCCGGGTGCAGGTTGATGACGCGCCGCGGGAACAAGCCGAGGAATGACGGGCTGAGCACGTGCATCCAGCCGGCGAGAACCACGATGTCGGGGCGATATTCAGCGACCTGGCGGGCGACATCGGCGTCGTAGTCGTCCCGCGAATGACCCTGGCGCATGAACGCTTTCTTGGGCACATAGACCGTAGCGACGCCGGCGCGCTCGGCTCGCGCGAGGCCGAATGCCCTCCGTTTGTTGCTGAAAACGGCAACCACATCAGCCGCCAGTCGGTCGGCCGCGCACGCGTCGAGGACGGCTTGCAGGTTCGTGCCGCCCCCGGAAATCAACACGACCAATCGCGCCCGCTTCATGCTGTTCATCGTCAGTCTCGCGGATGCCTTCTGCGGTGCTGCTCAGCTGATGACCACGGGCGCGCCATCGCCGCGTTCGGTGATTTGGCCGACAGCCCACGACTGCGCCATATCGATGCGGTCGAGCAGGGCAAGCGCCCGTTCAGCGTCCCGGTCGGGCACGATAACGAGCATCCCAAGCCCCACGTTGAAGACGCGGTCCATCTCCGCCAGCGCGATGTTTCCGGCCTCTCGGATTCGTTCGAAGACCTCGGGGACATGCCAGTTGTTGCGGACCAGCCACATCGCGGTGCCCTCGGGCAAGACGCGCGGTGGATTATCGATAAGACCGCCGCCGGTGATGTGGACAAGCCCCTTGATATCGACGCCGCGGCGCTTGTCATCGCCGGACAGGAGCAGCTGGATATCGCGCAAATAGCTGCGGTGTGGCGCGAGCAGATGGTCGGCGAGGGTCCGGCTGTCGGTCATGCGCTCACCGAGGTCGGCGTCGGCCAACGCGCGTCGCGCCAGGGAGAACCCGTTGGTGTGCAGGCCGTCACTGGCCAGCCCGATAACCGCGTCGCCCGGGCGGATTCGGCTGCCATCGATGATCGTCTCGCGGCTCACGACACCGACGATGGTGCCGACGATGTCCAGCTCGCCATCGCGGTAGACACCGGGCATCTCGGCTGTCTCGCCACCGAGCAGGGCGCATCCGTTTTCGGCGCAGGCCTCGGCGCACCCGGTCACGACATCAGCGACCGCTTCGGGCGCCAGCTTGCTGCTCGCGACGTAATCCAGGAAGAACAGCGGCCGCGCCCCTTGCACGAGGATGTCGTTGACGCAGTGATTGACCAGGTCGTGACCGAGGCCGCGCAGCTTGCCGACCTGGGTGGCGATCATGGACTTGGTGCCGACGCCATCGGCCGACGCGACGAGCACGGGCTTGTCTTCGCCGATGCCGCCGAGGTCAAACAGGCCACCAAACGCGCCGACACCTGCCAACACTTCAGGGCCATGGGTCTTTTCGACGGCGCCGCGCATCAACTCGACCGCGCGCGCGCCCGCATCGATGTCGACCCCGGCGTCGCGGTACGAAAGGCTCTTGGCTTGCTCGGTCATGACCTACACGTCGTCCCTGAGAGCCCGCCAGCCGATGTCGGTCCGGTGGTGGATACCCTCGAAATGGATCTCGCCGATGCCGCTGTACGCGCGCTCGATCGCCTCGCCGACATCGCTTCCGACCCCGGTGACCGCCAACACGCGCCCGCCCGACGTCACGAGGACATCGGCTTCGCGCCGCGTTCCGGCATGAAAAACCGTCGTGTCGGTGAGCTCGCCGGCCGCATCGGTGCCGACGATGGTCTTGCCCTTCTCGTACTTGGCCGGATAGCCACCGGACGCCGCGACGACGGTCGCCGCTGAGCGGTCGGACCACGCGACGGTCATCTCGGCCAGGGATCCGCGCACGCAAGCTTGCAGGACAGTGAACAGGTCGGTTTGGAGCAGCGGGAGCACGACTTGCGTCTCGGGGTCACCGAACCGGCAGTTGAATTCGAGCACCCGTACGCCGTCGGCGGTCAGCATCAGGCCGGCAAAAAGCACGCCGACGTAAGGCGTGCCCCGGGACGCGAATCCGTCCACAACGGGCTGCAAGACGGTCGCCTCGATCGACTTGAGCAGCTCGGCGGACACGACCGGCGCCGGAGCGTACGCGCCCATGCCGCCGGTGTTCGGCCCCTCGTCGCCGTCGTACGCGCGCTTGTGATCTTGCGCTGCGGGCATCGCGACGGCGGTTTTTCCATCGCACAACGCCAACACCGAAACCTCGGGGCCCTCGAGCCGTTCTTCGAGCAGGACCTCGTCGGCCGCGTCACCGAACATTCGGTCGACCATGAGCACGTCAACGGCCGCCTGCGCTTGCGACGCGTCATCGCAGACGATCACGCCCTTTCCCGCAGCCAACCCCGACGCCTTGACCACGATCGGCCCGGGATGGGCGTCGAGCCAGGCATGGCCCTGTTCGGCCGTGGTCACCGTCTCGCACGCGGCGGTCGGGATGCCGTGTTCCACCATGAAGCGCTTGGCGAACGACTTGCTGGCTTCGATACGAGCGCACGCCTTCTTCGGCCCAAAACAGGCGACACCTGCTGCCGTTAGCGCGTCGGAAATGCCGTCCGCAAGCGGCGCTTCGGGACCAACGACGACCAGCGCGACGTCTTCGGCCTTGCACCAGCCGATGAGCGTGTCGAAGTGCCGAACATCGACGTCGCAGCGCGCGATCTTGCCCCCTTCGGTTCCGCCGTTTCCCGGCGCCACAGAGACACGCGCCACCACAGGCGACTGCGCCAGCTTCCATGCCAGCGCGTGTTCGCGGCCGCCGCCGCCGATGACCAACACGTGAGCCATCAGTTGACCGGATCGCCTTGACGCGGGATGCGACCTGTCGAACGGACGCTGTCGGCCCGTCGTGACCCGCCGGATTCAAACGCGTTCTTGCGGTTGGCGACCGAGAGCCATTCGCTCACATCGAGGGGGTAGTCGCCGCTGAAACACGCGTTGCAGTGGCCGCAGCTTTCGGGCTTTTCGATCCCGGACCGCACCGCGTTCATCATGCCGTCGACGGTCAGGTAACCCAGGCTGTCAGCGCCGATGAACTCGCGGATCTCGTCGACCGTCATGCGGTGGCCGATAAGCTCCTCGTACGTGGCCATATCCACGCCCATAAAGCAGGGATGTGCGACCGGTGGCGAGCTCACCCGAACGTGCACCTCGGCCGCGCCGCCGCCATCACGAATCAGCCGAACGAGCGGTCCAATGGTGTTGCCGCGCACGATCGAGTCGTCGACGAGCACAACGCGCTTGCCTTCGAGGTTGGCCCGCAGCGGGTTGTATTTGAGCGTGACACGCGAGCGACGGAGGCGATCGGACGGCTCGATGAACGTGCGACCGATGTACCGGTTCTTGGTGAGGCCCTCGCTATACGGGATCCCAGACGCAACGGCATAGCCGATGGCTGCTGGGGTCGCAGAGTCGGGCACGCCGATGACGACGTCGGCTTCGCAGGGGGACTCTTCCCAGAGCTTGGCGCCGAGGCGTTGTCGGACATCGTGCACCGTCTGCTCTTCCAAGCTGGTGTCCGGACGCGCGAAGTAGACGTATTCGAACACGCAAAGGGCCGGATCCTTCTCCTCGGTCATCACGGGGAAGCTGTGCAGCCCCCGCGCGTCGAGGCGCACCACTTCACCGGGCTGTACTTCGCGCAGGTAGCGGGCGCCGATTGTGGCCAAGGCGCATGATTCGCTGGCCACGGCGTAACCGAGCGCGCGACCCGCATCGCCCATCAATTCGCCGACACAAAGAGGCCGCAGCCCCGCCGCATCGCGGAACGCCCACACGGCATCGCGGGTCAGCACAACGACCGAATACGCGCCATCAGCCGCGCGCATCAGGCCCTCGATCCGCTTGAGCCAGTCGGCCCCGTTGGGTTCACCACCGGCGGGAGGCGCGGCCAGCATCTGCGTGATGACCTCGCTGTCTGTCGATGAAATCAGCCCCACGCCCCGCTTCAACAGCGCCGTGCGCAGGGATGTGGTGTTGGTCAGGTTGCCGTTGTGACCAACGGCGAGCGGCCCGTGCATTGTCTCGATGAGGTACGGCTGCGCATTGGCCAGGTGACTGCCGCCGGTCGTCGAATAGCGGTTGTGACCGATGCACAGGTGGCCTTGCAGCGGCGCGAGGTTGTCGTTGTTGAAGACCTGCGTGACCAGCCCCATGCCCTTGTGGATCTTGGCGTTGCGGCCGTTGCTGGTCGCGATTCCGGCCGACTCCTGGCCGCGATGTTGTTGGGCAAATTGCGCAAAAAACGCCAAGCGAGCGACGTCGATGCGCTCATGTGCCCAGGTGTAGGCGCCGAACACGCCACACGCTTCTTTGGGCCCCTCGTCGCCGAGGACGTTATCGGCCGGAAAATCGCTCACGCATCACCACCAGAAAGCGCGGCGTCGTCGCGTTGGATCTTGTCGGCCATCTCGCAACGCATCTGGGCGACGCGCTCAGCGATCTCGGGGTTGGTCAGGCCGAAGATCTTGGCCGCCACGAGGGCTGCGCCACCGGGATTGACAACAACAGCTGGCGCGACACCAGACGGCATCCGCAGCGAGCTGAAGATGTCCGAGCCACCAAACTTGTCGGAGTACGGCGGGCAAGCGATGCAAGGCGCGGTGACCTGGGCGTCGACGAGCGCGCTGAGTGCGTTGGAGCGCCCGGCGATGGTGATATACACCTTCGGGCGCACATCCTCTTTATACAGACGCAACACATTCAACAGGAATTCCGGTGCCTTGTGAGCAGACGCGACACGGATTTGCGACTCGATTCCAAACTCCGCGAGGGCCTCGGCGATCTTCTCGCCGTGAGCCAGGTCCGAGCGGGAACCCATGATGATTGGACAGAAACTCATCGTGGACTTCTCCTTTGGAGCCAGCGTTTGCTAGCGGTAGAGGTTGTTGGTGATGCGATCGTTTGCGGGGAGCGGGGCCGGACGAAAATCCGAACCGGTAAGCGCCTCGAAGACCGCAATGTAGCGCTGGGCAGCCTTGGCCAGCAGCTCCTCGGGAACCGTGGGGGCCTCGCCGTCGCCATCAAAGCCCTGACCCTTGAGCCAGAGCCGCAGGAACTCCTTGCTGAACCCTTCCGGCTCGCGTCCCTCGACGATCGCCTTTTCGTAGTCAGCCGCCTTCCAGAACCGCGACGAATCGGGCGTATGGACCTCGTCGATGAGGGTCAGTTCGCCGTTGATAAGACCGAACTCGTACTTCGTGTCGACGAGAATCAAGCCGCCGGCCGCCGCGATTTCGGTGCCCTTGTTGAACAGCGCGAGCGCCGCGGTGCGGACCTTCTGCCACAGCTCGGCGCTGATGAGCCCGGTGCTCACGACCTCCGCCTCGGTCAGGCGCTCATCGCGTTGTCCGGCGTGGCCCTTCGTGGTCGGCGTAATCACCGGCTCGGCGAGCTTGTCGTTCTTCTTGAGCCCGGCGGGCAACGTCAGGCCGTACGGCTTTTCGACACCATTGCTGTACAGCGTCCACAGCGACGTGGGCGTGACGCCGGTGATGTAGCCGCGCACGATGACCTCGACCGGCAGCGGCTCGGCGTCTTTGCAGACCATCACGTTGGGATCGAGGATATCGACCATGTGGTTGGCGACGACGTCCTGGAGGCGATGAAACCACCACGCGCTCAGCAACGTAAGTACCTGGCCGCGGTGGGGGATGGCCCCAAGCACACGGTCAAACGCCGAAAAGCGGTCCGTGGCCACGAGCAGGCGCTTGCCGTTGTCGACGTAGATGTCGCGGACTTTGCCTTGGGTTCGTTCGCCAACACCATGCAGGTTGGTCTTGAGAAGCGGCGTCTTGCCGGCAGCAACCAGGGTCGCAACGTCGAGCATCGTATTCTCCGGGGTTGGATGCGCCTCAATGGGCGTCTTCGGTGGCCTTTTGGTTACGCCTGCGAGACAGGCGCGAGTTGGGTACGGATCGTCGCCGCGAGGTTGCGGGCGCGGAGCGGGGCGTCGCCGACATAATCGACAGCATCGAGCCAACCGGCGATCTCATCGGCGGTGGCCTTGGCGCTGATGTCCGGGTCGGCTTGCAGGCGGCCGAGCAACGGGTTGTCGGCGCCTTCTCGAATGGCGGCCCACGCTTGCAGCGAATGGGTGCGAATCACCTCGTGCAGGTGCTGCCGGTCACCGCCGCGGCGCGCCACTTCCATCATGACGCGCTCGGTCGCGGCGAAGGGCCCGTACACGGCGAGCAGATGCTCGGCGGCTCGCTCATCGATGCGCAGTCCGTTGAGGATCTTCACCGCGCGGGCGATGGCGTGGTCGACGATGAGAAACGCCTCGGGGAGCACGGATCGGCGGTTGGCCGAGTCGTCCAACGTGCGCTCGAGATAGCTGTGCGCCGCGTTGTCCCAGGCCACGCGGGGCAGGGCGGCGAGCAGGCGCGTAACCGAGTCGATGTTCTCGGCGTCGATCGGGTTGCGCTTGAACGGCATCGCGCTGGAACCGACCTGGCGAGATCCAAACGGCTCGCCCCATTCGCCGAGCGGTGGGCTCTGCAAGATGCGCACGTCCGCGGCGAACTTGTAGAGCGACTGGCCGACCGAGGCGAGCGCCGAAACGACGCGGTAATCCTGCTTGCGGGCGTAGGTCTGCGTGGCCACATCCATCGCCGGCAGCTCGAGGGCGCCCATGATCCGCGACTCGAACTGCAACGTTGTGACGCCGGTTCCCGCGAGAAGCTGCATGTAGGAAGCGGACGTGCCCGCGGCCCCCTTGAAGCCTTTGCCCTTGATGCTGGCCCGGATGGCCCGCAGGTCGTCGAGGTCAACGCTCAGGTCTTGGGCATACTGGGCGAGCCGGTAGCCCATCGTCGTCGGTTCGGCCGGCTGTAGGTGCGTAAACGCCATCGTGGCGACATCGGCGAGCGCGTCCACCTTGTCGCAGAGCGTACCGAGCAATCCGGAGAGCGAATCGATCACCAGGTCGAGGGCGCCGCGAATCCGTAGCGCATCGGCGTTGTCCTCCACATCCATCGACGTCGCGCCGAGGTGCAGAATTCCGCCGCCGACCGGGCATTGTTCCGCGTACGTCTTCACCTCGGCCATCAGGTCGTGGCGAATCTCGGCCTCGATCGCGTGGGCGCGCGCGATATCAATATTGTCTCGCTGCGACGTGATGTCAGCGAGCTGGGCCTCGGAAACCAGGCCCACCGTCGACTGCGCTTCGGCCAGGGCGATCCAGATACGGCGCCAGAGCAACCGCTTGTTGCGTTGCCCCCACCACGCTCGCATGGCATCGCTGCCGTATCGCCACGAAAACGGCGACTGGTAGACATCAAATCCAACCGCGCTCATGCCGCGCCTCCATTCACTGCTGAACCGTCGCCAGCGACGTCTTCGCTGCCGGTCATGACGACCAGGCTTTCCCGCTCGGGCCCCACGGAGACCATGGCGATAGGAACGCCAGCGAGCTGCGAAATGCGGTGCAAAAATGCGCGCGCAGGCTTGGGCAAATCGTCCCAACAGGTGGCCTTGCGGGTGTCGGACATCCAACCGGGCCAGGTCTCGTAGACCGGCGTGACGCGCGCGAGGTCGGCGGTGTCGGGCACGCGGTCGATTCGCTCGCCGTCCAGCTCGTACGCGCTGCAGATCTTCAGCTCGTCGAACCGGTCGAGCACGTCGAGCTTCGTGACGGCGAGGCCGCTGAATCCGTTGAGCCAGGCGGCGTACGAAATCGCGACGCCGTCAAACCACCCGCAGCGCCGAGGCCGTCCGGTCGTTGCGCCGTACTCCTGGCCGAGCTCGCGGAGTTTTTCGCCGGTCGCGTCGAGCAATTCGGTCGGCAGCGGGCCCCCACCGACCGACGTCGAGTAAGCCTTGACCACGCCGATAACGTCGGTGATGGCCGTCGCAGGCATCCCGGCACCGGCCGCCGCATAGGCCGCCGTGGGGTTGGACGAGGTCACGTACGGGTACATGCCCCAGTCGAGGTCGCGCATCACCCCGAGTTGCCCTTCGAGCAGCACGTTCTTGCCGCCTCGCACAGCGTCGCGAACCATCGGGACGGTGTCGACAATCCGGTGGCCGACCGATTCCCGCCAGCTGTCGACCAGCGCAACGAGATCGTCGAGCTTGGCTTCGGGCAGCCCGTAGTGAGCCAACTCCCGGTTCTTGAGCGGCAGCAGCGCTTCCAGCCGGGCCCGCGCGACATCGGGACGCAGGATATCACCGAGTCGGAGCCCGCGACGCGACGTCTTGTCGGTGTAGCAAGGCCCGATCCCGCGCTTGGTGGTGCCGATCTTGGCGCCGGTTGTCCTGCTCGCCTCTTCCGCCCCGTCGAGTGCGCGATGCCAGGGCAAAACGACGTGGGCCCGCTCGCTTAGCCACAGATTAGCGGTGCTGACATTGGCCGCTTCGATCTGCGCGAGCTCGTCCAGCAGGCCTTCAGGATTGACCACGCAGCCGGTGCCGACGATGCAGGCCGTGTTCGGGTTGAAGATGCCCGAGGGGACGATGTGCAGCTTGAACAGCCCGTATTCGTTCACGACGGTGTGGCCGGCGTTGTCGCCGCCCTGGAAGCGGATCACCATCTCGGCGCGCTGGGCGAGCCAATCGACAACGCGTCCTTTGCCCTCGTCACCCCACTGGGCGCCCACGACTGCTGTTACCGACATCTTTTGCTCACGGGTGGATACGGCGGAACGCGCTGCGGCCCGGTCAGGTCGTCAAACCGATGCCGCGTGGCGTACGCCGGCGGTGAAAAGCGGCAGGCCAAGCTGCCCGGACAATCCCCGGTGGCGTCCGGGATGCTGCAGGGGGTCGATATGATCTTCGGGGTGGGGCATCAGCCCGAGCACGTTGCCTTGCTGGTTGGTGATGCCGGCGATGTTGTGCAGCGACCCGTTGGGGTTGTGCGGCCAACCATCGGCGTCGGAGCCGTCTGCGTTGACGTAGCGCAGCGCGACGAGGCCCGCGCCTTCGATTCGGTCCAGCGTGGCGTCGTCGATCGTGACGAACCGCCCTTCGCCATGCGCGATGGGGCAGTGAATCAGCTCGTCGAGGTCGCGGGTGAAGACACAATCGCTCCGCTGGTTGGCAGCGAGGTGCACCCATCGGCATTCGAAATGAAGTCGTTCGTTGCGGGTCAGGGTCGCGGTCTGGGGCGCGAAGCTCGAGGCGTCAGCGACGTCTTCCCCCAGCGGGCCGGGCAGCAGGCCGCTCTTCACGAGCACCTGGAAGCCGTTGCAGATCCCGATAACCGGCTTGTTGGCTGCCACGAACCCGTCGAGGGCATCCCCAACCCTTTCGCGGAGCATCGCCGCCCACAGCTTGCCCGCGCCGAGGTCGTCGCCAAACGAGAACCCGCCCGGAATGACGAGCATGGCGTAGTCGTCGAGCCGCACGTCGCCGCGCAGCAGGCGATTGACGTGCACAATGTCGGGGGCGCCCCCAGCAAGGGCAATGGCACGCGCAGCCTCACGGTCCCTGTTGGTCCCGGTGGCGTGCAAAACAAGCACGGGTGGTCGGCCCATTTGGCGCCTGCCTGACGACCTTCGCCATGGGGTGTCCATGACCACTCAGCCGTCTTGCGGCGCGGCGTAACACACCGCTGAGACCCACGCAACCGTGTTATGTAAGTGGTGTCGGAGGAACATCGATGTCCGCACGCATGGTCCCGCTCCCCTACGAAAAGCTCGAAGAAACCACGATGCGGGAACGTTCAGAGGCGATCTTCAAGCGGCACCAAGACCGTCGATCGGTGCGCCACTTCAGCCGCGATCCTGTGCCGATCGACGTCGTGCGCCGCTGCATCCACGCCGCCGCGCAGGCCCCATCGGGCGCTCACAAGCAGCCGTGGACGTTCTGCCTGGTGACCGATCCCGCCCTGAAAAGCAGCATCCGAGAGGCGGCCGAGGCCGAAGAACAGGCATTTTACGACCATCGCGCGCCCGACGAATGGCTCGATCAGCTGCAGCCCTTCGGCACCGATGCAAACAAGCCGTTTCTCGAAGACGCTCCGGCGCTGATCGTGATCTTTGCCCACCAACGCGCCCCGGATGGCAGCAAGAACTACTACGTCCAGGAATCGGTCGGCATCGCCTCGGGCATGTTGATCGCCGCGCTGCACGAAGCCGGATTGGCCACGCTCACCCACACGCCGGCGCCAATGCGGTTTCTCGCCGACCTGCTCAAGCGGCCATCGAACGAACGCGCCTACTTGTTGTTGCCGGTCGGTTATCCTGCGGCGAACTGCCATGTGCCGGCGATCGAGCGCAAGTCCCTTGACGACGTGCTCGTTGAATATTGACGGGGGCCCATGAACACCGAGCTCATCGCCGTCGCAACCGCGCTTCTCGTGTCGGTCTTCGTGGGCGTCGGGTTCGCCAGGCAAGGCAGGGCGTCTCGTCGCTGGCTGATAGCTGCTGTACCCGTGGCCATCGTCGGAGTCGTGGCGGTCTTCGTGCTCGGACCATCGGTGACACCGACGATCGCTGCGGTCGCCGGCCAACCCGTCCAGGCCCCTCGCGACGACTACGTCAGCAGCGGCGCCTGCCGGTCCTGTCACGAGAACGAACACCGCAGCTGGTTGGACAGCTTCCACAGCAAGATGACGCAGCGGGCGGGCCCAGACACCATCATTGCCGAATGGAAGGGCACCGTCGGGCCTGAAAAAATGCGCAGCAAGCTGATCCGCAAGGCCGATGAGTTTTGGGTCACAACGCCCGACTTCGAAAAGATCCTGTCCAACCAAAAAGCCGCGCGCCAACTGCCGCACCTGCCGATGCTCGAGCGCCGCATCGTCCTGACCACCGGCAGCCATCACAAGCAGATCTACTGGTTTTCGACAGGTCGCAACGGGGGCCGGGAGCTCGACATCTTCCCCTACCTCTGGCTCATCAAGGACCGCCGATGGGTGCCGCGAGACGCCGCCTTCCTGCGCCCCACGTTCTGGCCGCCGCGCCATGAAACCGGCCGCTGGAATATGCACTGCATCCAGTGCCACGCGACCGGAGGCCGTCCGCGCGTGAGCACAGAAAAAGGCAAGCCAGCGCTCACCGACGTGGTCGACTTCGGGATCGCCTGCGAGTCCTGCCACGGGTCAGCGCGCAAACATGTCGAGGCGATGCGCAGCCCGGTCAAACGAACCCTCGCCTACCTTGGGCTGTCGGGCGACAAGTCGATCGTGCAGCCGGCCAAGATCAGCCCTGAGCGGTCCGTCGAGGTGTGCGGTTACTGCCACGGACAAGCCGTCTATCGCAGCGAAGCGGACGCCACGCTCCACAACCATCACGGCCAGACGTTCAAGCCCGGTGACAAGCTCGACGACCACCTGCATGTTGTCGATCCGCTGGAATCGCCCGACAGCCCGCGCATGAAGCGCTACATGCACAACAACCCCATCGCGATGCCCATGTCGTTCTGGCCCGACGGCATGATCAAGATGGGCGGTCGGGAGCTCAACGCGATCAAGATGTCGCCGTGCCACGCCGTGCCGCCCTCCAAGGACAAGCTCGCGTGCACCCATTGCCATCGCCTGCACCGGGACAAGGACGACCCCAGACCCAAGGCATCGTGGACCGACGACCAGCTGCAGGCCGGAATGCGCGGCGACAAGGCGTGCACGCAGTGTCACAAGGACGCGACATTGGCCTCGCCCCGGCACACCCACCACACGATCGACAGCCCGGGCGCACGATGCGTCAACTGCCACATGCCCAACGCGACGTACACGCTGCTCAAGGCGACCCGCAACCACATGATCAGCAACCCGGACGCGTCGCGGTCCGCCAACACCGGCCGCCCAGACGCCTGCAGCCTGTGCCACCTCGACAAGCCACTGGCGTGGACCGCTCAGAAGCTCAACGCGTGGTATGGCCAGCCGGTTCCCGCGCTGAAAGCCGACCATCAACGCGTCCCAGCCTCGCTGGTTTGGGGGCTGAGCGGCCACGCATTGCAGCGCGCCCTTGTCACCTGGCACATGGGCTGGAAACCCGCGCAGAATGCGTCAGGAACCGACTGGATGCCGATGTACCTGTCGCAGCGAATCATCGATCCCTACGCGTCGGTCCGCTACATGGCCGGTCACGCGATGAAGACGTTGCCCGGACAGGCGGAATTCACGCTGGACTACATCGCGCTGCCGTCGACGCTCAACGCCAAGGCCGCCGCGCTGTTCCGAAGCTGGAAGAAGACCACGGCAGCGGACGCCTCACCCGCGGATTCCGACAAGAACCCGACCGCGCGGGCTCTCGCCGAAGCCACCGACGAACAGGTGCTCTACAAGGGCCGCTTCACGATCTTGAAGTCAGACTTCGACCGGCTGCTCAAACAGCGCGACGACCGCATTGTCGAGCTGCCGGAGTGAGTCGTTTCCTGGCGAGGACGCGAACAAGAGACAGGCTGCCGCACACCGAAGCCCGGCAAATCAAGCAGCCGTCCGCAGGACCGGATGGGGCGCCGGACCAATTCAGGGACACGCCCTGGCCTGACGCGCCCAACGGCGCATCACGTTAGTTCTCGGACTTCATCCACTTGTAAAAGCGCAAGTAGTCCCACTCAAGGCTCTTGGACTTCATCGTCGAGCCGCGCCAGCAGTTGTTGTAGAAGCCGATTTGCACGCGGCCCCATGCGCCGCTATCCGACGTCCAGTAGACCTGTCCGGCCTTCACGCTGATGATCGAGCTCTTCTTCGCCGGGAATGTCACATCGCGGCAGTACCCACCCGAGAAGCCGTCGGCACGCGAGTATACGTTGCTGCCGTTGATGGCGAGGCTGCCGTAGCTGCCGTCCCACGGGTAGCCTGTCATGTACCAGCACACCTGGTGCTTCTGGTTGGACGCCGACGTGTTCTTGATGAACGTGGTCAAGTACAGCGCTGAGCGGTTGCCGTTGTCGTTGCCGCGGTTATCGCCGCCGATTTGCCACTTGAAGTTGCCGTCCTTGTCGCCCCAGACGATGCGATCGACGGCCTGGTGCAAGCTGTTGTTATCCTTGGGCATGTCGCTGGCGTAGTTGTAGTGCGGCAGGATATTGTACGCGTTGTCCATCCAGTCGTGCTTGATACCAAGCAGCATTGGGCGGCTACCCGCCGGGAACACAACCTGCGCGGCGATCGAGTCGGGAAACGGCGAGCTTGATCCGCCGATCGTCAGGTTGCCGGCGATGTGCACGTCCTTCTTGAACGACGCGTTGCCGGTCACGACCTGCTGACCCTGGACGGCGATCTTCTTGTTGCCAGTGGTCCGCGCGCTGGCCGAAAACGATGTGATCTCAGCGATCGACGACGAGTTGTTGTCGTACTTGGTGTCGACGACCCATAGCTTCCAAGTGCCGGCCGGGTTCTTGCCGAAGTAGTCCTTGGTCAAGTCGCCGCTGAGGATCTTGTTGGGATCGGGCCACGTCCCGATCAGCTTCTTGGCGGTGCCGCCGGTGCTGTCGTGCAGCTTGTAGCGCTTGGCGCCGCCGCAGAACGGCTTGTCGTTCAGCTTGTGATCCGCGCCACCGGGAGCGACGAGGCACAGCTTCAGGTTGCCGATGCCGTTGTTGCCGGCCTTGATGTTGATCTCGACGGTGAACGTCAGCTTGTCGACGTTGCCCACGTTCGGGATGACGAGCTTGCTGTGCGTACCGGCGGGGTTGTTGTCGGGGATGTTGACCTTCGCGGTCTGCTCATAGATGGCGCCCACGACGTGGACGAGGCCCTGGCTGACCTGCGAGATGCCATCGTCGGGCAGCGGCGCAGCCTTGGCGCAGATGAGCTTGCCATTGCTGTCGATCCCCTTGGCGAGCAGCCCCGCGCCGCACGTTCCCGACGGGATCTTGATGCCGGTCAGCTTGCTGCCGTCGCCGATGAACTCCTTGGCGGTGATGGTCTGGCCCTTGAGGTTGAGCGGGCCGGGCTTGAGGGCGGACGTGGCGATACAGCCGGTGCAGCTCACGCCCCACGCTGTGGCCGCTGCCTGCGCGTAGAATCCACTGTGCATGCGCGACCGCGGCAGCTCAGGATCGTTGCCGACCTTGACGCCAAACCACAGCTCCTTGGCGGCGCTGATGGCGGCGGCGGCGATCGGCTTCTTGGTCCCCAGCGCGTAGGCCCACTGGCCGTTCTTGACCGCGATGGCGACCGGGCCTTCCTGCCACATCGCCGATCCGGCCGTCTTTGCCGCATATAGCGAAAACGTGACCGTGTAGTTGCCGTCCGCGACCGGGCCGCCGCCATTGCTGAGCAGCGTACCCTCGAGGTGCACGGTCTGCGGAACAGCGGCATGCGCCGGTCCAGCCAGGCAGAAGACGCCCCCAACAGCGATGGCCAGCGCCACAGCAGCGGGCGTCACCAGCTTGGGAAGGCTCATGCTCTTCATCGTTTGCTCCACTCGTAATCCGTCGCGTTCGAGCACCGTCATCGCGGCGCCACGAACCGGGTCATCTATTTGCCCAGCAGCGCTTTGACCCATGCGAGCCATCCCACGCGGACCGTGTATTTGTTGCTTGCCGCAGCGGCCTGGTTTGCACCCACGCGCGTCCGCAGCACGGCTTTGCCGCCCACCGAACCGTTCACCGATCCCGCGCCGACGTTCACCGTCGCCAGCGCCGGTTTGCAGCCCTCGTCGACGAAGCCGTCGCAGTTGTCGTCGCTTCCGTTGCAGGTCTCTGTGGCCTTGGGCTTGACCTCGCCCACGCACGCGCCCTTGCTTCCGTCCGCCTTGCAGGTCTGTTTGCCGGACTTGCAGATGCCCTTGTCTTGCTTCTTGGGGTCACCGGTCCAACAGGCGAACTCGGCCTTGGCGTCGACGGTGTAGATGCAGCCCTTCACGGTGTCGCAGCTGTCCTTGGTGCAGGGGTTCTTGTCGTCGCACGTCGCTTTGCCCTGGCCCTGGCAGGTCTGCTTGCCCGTCGCGGTGTTCAGCGCGCACTTGTCGCCGATCGTGCACTTGTTGCCGTCGTCGCATGCCTTGGTCAGCGGGGTGTAAACGCAGGTGCCGCTGCCCTTGTTGCAGCTGTCGGCCGTGCACGCGTTGTTGTCGTTGCAGGTCGCCTGCTGACCGGTGGCCGTGCACTTGGCGTTCTTGCAGACATCGAGGGTGCACGCGTTGTTGTCGGCGTCGCATTTGCCCGCGCTCGGTGCGTACACGCAGCCCTTCGCGGGATCGCACTTGTCGATGGTGCAGGCGTTGAGATCGTCGCAATCGAGCTTCTTGCCGGCGACACACTTGCCCGAGCTGCACGCATCAAGCGGGGTGCATTTGCTGCCGTCGGCGTCGCAGGTCGCGCCATCGGCCAGGTTGTTGACCGAGCACTTGCCGCTGAACGAGTTGCACGTGTTGCGGCTGCATGCGGTGTTGTTCTTCGGATCGCACACGACGACCGTCTTCGGGTCGACCGCGCACTTGGGCGCCGCGCCGCTCTTGTCGCAAATCACGGTGCCGTTGCAGGGGTTGCCGTCGTCCTTGCTGGAGCAATCGGCGTCCTTCTTGCACGCACACGTGTCTTTGCCCGCGACGCACGTGCCGGCCGCGCAGACGTCGGGCGTCGTGCAGATATCGCCGTCTTCGCACGTGCTGCCGTTGGTCGCCGCCTTGTGGAAGCACCCCGCCTTGCTGTCGCACTTGTCGACCGTGCAGGGCTTCTTGTCGTCGCAGTGAATCGTCACGTCGAGCGCGGTGCCCTGGCACGTGTTGGCCTTGCAGGCGTCGCCCAGCGTGCACTTGTTGCCGTCGTCGCACGGCGCATTGTCCGCGAGCTTCTTGTACTGGCAGCCCTTGGTCGCGTCGCACGAATCGAACGTGCACGCGTTGCCGTCGCCGCAGGGAACCTGTTTGCCGGAGACGCAGGTCGCCTTGCCCTGGGCGTCCTTGCCGCAGGCATCGCCGATGGTGCACGCGTTGCCGTCGTCGCACGGCTTGGCGGTCGGCGTGTTTTCGCATTTGCCTGTCTTGGGATCGCACGTGTCCTGGCTGCAGGCCTTGCCGTCGTCGCAGTTGGCCTTGGCGCCCGGGTGGCAGGCGCCCGATTTGCAGCTGTCGTTGAGCGTGCACGCGCTGCCATCGGCGTCGCAATTTGCGGCGTTGGGCGTGTGTTTGCAGCCGGCTTTCGGGTCGCAGACGTCGTTGGTGCAGACGTTCTTGTCGTCACAATCGGCCACTTTGCCGGGCGCGCAGACGCCGCTCTTGCAGGTGTCGGCGACGGTGCATTTGCTGTTATCGGCGTCGCACGGCAGGCCTTCGGGTTTGCTCTTCTGCTCGCACTTGCCGGTCTTCTTGTTGCACTCGTTCACCCGGCAGAAACCGCCCGAATCCGCGCATTTGATCACCGTGATCGGGTTGGTCTTGCACTTGTACGGCAGCTTCGTGAGGTCACAGTAGAGCGAGCCATTGCACGCATCGCCGTCGTCGTGTTTGGCGCAGTCCTTGTCCGCGCTGCAGCCGCAGATGTTCGCGCCGCTTTTGCAGGCACCTGCGTTGCAGGCGTCGTCCTGGGTGCAGGAGATGCCGTCTTCGCACTTCTTGCCGCTCAACGCCGCGTTCATGCAGCCCTTGGTCGCCGTGCAGCTGTCGTCGGTGCAGACGTTGTTGTCGTTGCACGTTGCGGTGACGTCGATCGCGAGCCCGACGCAGTTACCGGCCTTGCACGCGTCCTTGTGCGTGCACTTGTTGGCGTCGTCGCAGGGACCGGCCACCGGCGCGTGTTTGCATCCGGTCTTGGCGTCGCAGCTGTCGGTCGTGCAGGTGTTGCCGTCGTCGCACTTGATGGCCTTGCCGATGCACTGTTCCTTCGTGCAGACCTCCTGCTGCGTGCACGCGTTGCCGTCGTCACACGGGACAGCGACCTTGGGCGTGTATGTGCACTTGCCGGTCGTGATGTTGCACTTGCCGTGCACGCAGAAGTCGTCGGTTGCGCAGGGTTTCTTGCCGGCGGACTTGCAGACGCCCTTGTCGCAGGTGTCGCCGCTCGTGCACGGGTTGTCGTCGGCGTTGCACGGCACCTGGCTCTTCGGCGCAAAGACGCAGCCCTTCTTGGGATCGCAGCTGTCCTCGGTGCACGCGTTGCCGTCGTCGCAAGCGAGCAACTTGCCAGGCTTGCATTTGCCGTCGGCGCACGAGTCGCTGACCGTGCACTTGGAATCGTCGGCGTCGCAGGGCGATTTGGCGTTGTCGTGTTTGCAGCCAGCCGCGCCGCCGCAGCTATCGAGGGTGCAGACGTTCTTGTCGTCGCACGTCCCTTCATCGGTGTCGCCGTCACAGTCGTTGTCAGCCCCGTCGCACACCTCGGCGATCGGCTTGGGCGCCTTGCACGCAGACAGGCCGCCACCAGCGGGAGCACCGTTGGCGCCATCGGCCAGGCACGTGCGCTTTCCGGGGCATTTCTGGCTGCCAGACGCGACAAAACAGGTCGTCGAAAGCTGCGCCTTGATCGCCGCGGCCGAGCAGGAACACGCCGCGCCGCCCTTGGGCACGCACATGCTCGCCTCGTTGCCAGCCACGTCTTTGGCCTTGCTGCAGACGTAGTCCTTGGGGCACTCCTCGTCTTTCGTGCAGCTCGCGGCGCAGAAGTTGCCCTGGTTGCCGCGATCGATGCAGGCCCCGTCGGGGTTGCCAACACCCTTACATTGCGCGTTTTCGGAGCAGGGATCGCAGATGTTGCCCCACTTCGGCACGCAGATATTCGCCGTATCGCCGCCCGAACCTGTTGTGGTCGAGCATTTGAAGCCGGTCGGGCACGAGTCGACGCATTTTCGCGCGCACCGCTGACCATCTGGCGTGTTGATGCAGAACCCGAGGTCGCAGTCTTTCGCCGATTTGCACACGCAATTGGCACCACCGGGGCAATCGTCGCCACCAGCATCGGCGCTCGCATCGGTGGCCGTGTCCTGGTGGTCGCTACCGATATCGGATTGTGCGCCGGTGTCCGGGTCGGCGGTGCCGGTGTCCGGATCCGTCACGCCCGCGTCGACGATGGTGCCGCCGGTATCTTCGTCCTTGTTGGTGCTGCTCGTGCCTTCACCGCCTTCGTCAGACCCACATCCAGGGGCGACAAGGGAGAAAGCCGCGGCAAAGGCAAGCAAAGCCATCGCGGCGGGCGAAAGCCGAGGACCGACGGAGTTGTTGGGCATAAGCGCGCTCAAGATGAGTCGACCAAGTACAAACCCGCGCACTCAGAGTCGCCGGGATTGTCGTTTTGCGGAGAGAAGGACATCTGCATCTTCGCGTCCGCACCCCCGATTTCGCAAGGGTGAATTTTCCGCACCACCGTTGAAAAGTTGCAGTTGCGGCAAACGGACGCGAAAAACGCCGTCACTTTGACACCCCAGCATCCGTCGGCAACCTTGCAGCGATGCCCCGGCGCCCGACCATCGTCCTGTTCGACATCGATGGCACGCTCGTCACAACCGGTGGCGCCGCGCGGCGCGCTTTTGAACAAGCCATCACCGAACAACTCGGCGACGCGTCCGCGTTCGCGTTCTCATTTGGTGGCATGACCGATCCGCTCATCATGCGCCGCGGGCTCGAAGCGATGGCGCGGCCGTACAGCGAAACCCTCGCGACGCCGGGCTCCTCCATGCGATCCTCGGCGAAGCCAGCGAGACCGCTTAAATGAAGGCACGCATCGCGGCAGGCGACAGGCAAACGGCGCAGGCGGGCAGGGCGATCCTCCGCGCGGGTGGAAACGCGGTCGATGCGGCAGTCGCTGCGGCGTTCGCGAGCTTCCTGACCGAACCGCTGCTGGCGAGCCCGGCCGGCGCCGGAGTTGCCCTCCACGGAGATGCAGCGCGCGGATTCGAGGTGCTCGACTTCTTTACTGTCGTGCCCGGCATCGGCGCGCAACCGCCGGCACAGCTCGATTTTCACGAGATCACGATCGACTTCGGCACGACGTCCCAGTCGTTTCACGTGGGCCGCGGCGCAGCGTCGGTCCCGACCGCCATGTTCGGCCTGCTTCAGCTCCACCAGCGCGGCGGGCGGGCCCCGTTGTCCGAAGTCGTCGCGCCCGCAGTCGCGCTTGCCCGCCACGGCTGCCTGCTCAGCGCGTCGTTGCGGTACGTCACCGCGCTGCTTACGCCCATCGTCTCGCTCACGCCGCAGGTCGAAGCCCTCTACTCCGCCGATGGCATGATCGCGCCGCCGGGCACGCAGATCCGCAATGAGAAGCTGGCGGATTTCCTCGAAGCGCTCGGAACCGAAGGGGAATCGCTGCTACGCGGGGCGTTTGCCGACGCGCTCGTCGACGCGTTCTCTCCCGACAATGGCGGGCTGCTAACGCGCGAAGACATCGACCGCTACAAACCGGTCGTCCGCAAGCCGCTGCGGGTTGCATACGGCGACCTGTCGGTGCTGACAAATCCGCCACCCTCGACCGGCGGCACGCTCATCGGCATCGGACTGCGCGCCGCCGCCGCCGCCGATCTTGGCCAGCACGCGTTCCTTTCGCCCGACCACGTCATCGCGCTCGCCGACGTGTTGTCGATCGTCAGTCACGCGCGGCGCTCGGAAGTCGACCGGCGCATCGAAGAGCCGGGCGCCATCGCGGAGCTTCTCGACGACGCAACCATCGCCCGATGGCGCAAAGAGGCCCGTGGAGTCAGCGAAGAAGCCCACCTCGGAGGCACGACGCACATCAGCGTCATCGACAAGGACGGTGGCGTGGTTTCGATGACGCTGACCAACGGTGAGGGATGCGGCCACGCGCTCGCTGGCCTGGGCATCCACGTCAACAACTTCCTGGGTGAAGACGACATCAACCCGCTCGGCTTCCACAAGCTCGCCGCTGGCACGCGCATGACCACCATGATGGCGCCGTCCGTGGTTGTCGAGGGTGGTCAGCCGCGCTTCGTGCTCGGCAGCGGTGGCAGCAACCGGATCCGCAGCGCGATCCTGCACGGGGTCCTCAATCACCTCGCCTTCGGCCAGACGCTCGACGTCGCGGTCAACGCGCCGCGGATGCATGTCGAAGGCAACAAGCTCTGGTTCGAGGCAGCCGACATGCCCGCGGAATCGGTCGCCGCGCTCGTTGAACGGTGGCCCGACGCGGCCGTGTTCGAAGACCGCAGCATGTTCTTTGGCGGCGTCAACGCGGTCGGTCTTGACGGAGCCGGCGGCGATCGACGACGCGGCGGAACACCCCTCGACGTCGATTGAAACAGCCGGCTCTGAACGATCGGCGTTGGGCCTACAGGTCCAGGTACACGGAACGTTTTTGCCCATCGGCGCCGATCACCTCCACGGTGACCATGGTCGGGGGCGCGTTGTTGAGCGCATTGGCGGCCTCTTGCAGCGTCATGGACTCGGTCGCGGTGAAGTCCACCGATGCGACCACATCACCCTTTTTCAGGCCGGCGCCCGCCGCCTTTCCGGCCGCGTCGAGGGCTGCGAGTGCATAGCCGCCCGGGGTCTCGACGAGCTTGGCCCCGATCCGGTCCACGACGGCGGTGGAGCCCGTCGCAGCGCGCCGCAGCGTGACGTCTCCAGCCACATCGCCGCGCGCCGGCACGGTAACCGCCACAACAGTCGCGAGGTGTCCCGACTTGGTGACACGAAGCTTGGCGTTTCCCGGCGGCAGCTTCTCGATCATGTAGCTGCCATCGGCCGCCGTTGTTGTGGTCTTGCGGCTGTCTTCGGCGCCGAGTCGAGCGTAGAGGTCCACATGCGCGCCGCCGACCGGCGTGTTGTCCTGGTCGTGAACAACCCCGACGAGACGGGCTCCGGCGTCCATCGTGATGGTGGCCATCGTCGTCTGTCCGCCCTTGACCACGATATTCTTGGCGATTCCCGGCTGCCGCTTTTCGGCCCTCGCGAGCAAGTCGTAGGCGCCTGGACGAAGCGGCCCGAGCTCAAAGGTGCCGTCGACCTTGGCCACAGTGCGCAGGTTGGATGGCTGTCCGTGCGGGTCGGGTTTGCCGACGGCGCGGTGCGTTACGAGGACGGTCGCCGCTTTTTCGACCGACCCGTCGGCGTGCACCACCTTGCCGCGAATCGTGCCGCCGGGGCCCAGGCGCAGGACCATCTCCGTCCCGACGACAACACGCACCGGCTTGGGTGGTTCGAAGCGAGGTTGCACGGCGGTCAACATGGCGTCGCGCACGTCGTCGGCCACTTCGCCGTACTGAAAAGCGCCGCCGGCGGCCGTTCGCACCCAGTGCTCTTCGTCGCCGCGCTTAATGACGACGGTCGCGTTCGCGATGCCGGCGCCAGCGGGATCGACCACGCGGCCGGCGATCCCGCGGATCGGGCCGAGCTTGAACGTGCGGCTGAGCTGCGAATGCGGATGAAAGGCGACCGACGCCTCCTGGTGCCGCGTGAATCCGGACGCCGAGACGTCCAGCATCCAGGTGCCCGCGGCGATTCCCGCGATCTGGAAGCGTCCGTTGCCATCGGCCGTGGCCTGCCAGTCGCCACCGGTGTCGCCGACCCCAACGATCGCGCCCGGGACCGGCGCCCCCTCCGTCGACAGCACTTGGCCGGCCAGTCCGGCGACCGCGCGAATTTCAATGACGTAGGGAGCGTATGTGGCGCCGGGAGCCAGGTCGATCACGGTACCCACGGCGGCCCCGGTCGTGGCCACCGATTCGATGCGGAGGCGCCCAGCCGGCAGCCCAGCGAGCTCGAATCGCCCATCTCTTCCCGACTTGCCAGCGACATCCACGGTCAGCTCGGCCACATCGCGAGTCAGGCCCCGCGCCACGCGATAACGGGCCCGAAAGGACGCGCCCTCGACGGGTCGTCCGGCCGACACAACCGTACCGCGAACCCCGGCTGGCCGATGCATCCTGAGGGTCAAGAGTGCGTCTTTTGCGGGCGTGTCGACGCGAATCGATTCGCAGCATGTCCCGGCCTTGCGCGCGAACAAGAAGCCGGCTTTTTCGACCGCGACTTCGTGCACGCCAGCGCCGGGGTGGGGCAGCGAGAACAGCCCGTGGCCATCGCACATCGCTTTTGCCTCGCCGATCTTGACGCGTGCCCCAGCGATCGGTGTTCCGCCGGCTTCCACCACGCGTCCACGAAGCACATCGTCGTTGGTGTCGACACGGCCCTCTTCCGCCTGCTTTTCGAGCTTGGCGATGTCGGGGCCTGGGCTGACGTCGTCCTTGTCCGGACCACCCATGAACGCCCAGAGGATCAGCCCAATGAGGACGACGGCGAGCAGAGCTATGGGCACAGCGACACGCATCAGTCGACGATGCCCGACAGACCCGGACCGGACAACCCGGATCCTGTTTGGATCAGGTTCGATCGCCCAACGGACGTCCGGAATAGCCGCCGCGCCGTGGTGTTAGGCGATGAGAAGCGGTTACGATCGCGGGATGGAGAGGCCCGACGACATGCATGCTGACACGGTCGCAGCGGACAACCGTGGCGCCGCCCCAAACGGATGGATGGCCGCCACGTGGGACAAGTACGGCCTCATCGTCGTCGGCAACATCATCTTCTTCGCGCTGCTCTATCTCTTCTCGTACCGACCGCACAACGCCACGGCGCGCGCCAACGAGTACCTGCAGATCGCCCAGCAGCAGGAATCCGAGGGGCGCTACGAAGCGGCCGAAGTCCTCTACCGCACCGTTACCTCGCGCTACGGCGACACGGACGCAGCAGCCCTCGCCGGCGCTCGCCTGCCGACCGTTCAGAGGTTGCACGCCGACGTCCGCTCCGCCGCCGAAAAGCCCAACTTACCGCCCGACCTCACGCTCGAAAAGATCGTCGCCGGCCCGCCCGCCTGGTTTGTCGCCCGAATGCTTGCGCGCCGCTACGAGGAGCTCGCCGACAACGACCGACAACCGTTCCTCGCCGCGCTCGATGGCTACATGCGCCTCGCGTTCGCCCGCGGTGAGATCGACTTCCCGACCGCCAGCAAACATCACGCGTTTCGGCACGACACGCTGCAGCGCCGCTACTTCGACCTGCGCAGCAAGTGCGGCTTTCACAAGGATCTCGTGTACGACGACATCTACGTGCGCAACGACAACCACTTCGCCTGGCACGACGTCGTCATCGACGTGTTCGCGCGCCAAGGCGACCGTGTTGAAAAGGCCACCGTCCGCGCCGAAAAGCTCGCTCCCGGCGCCAAGATCGAAGCTGTCGAGCTGCGCATCAAGGACGACGGCGGCGCCGTCTCGTGTTCGATCGTCGTGCGGGCAAAGGAAGGCGAGCTGCGCGCGGAGCAATCGTTGTAGAGCAGGCGGCGAGAATTACAGCAAATCGTCGTCTTCGTACGGGATCGCGTCGGCGAGAGAAACGAACCCTTCGCAAGCTGTCCGGCCTTTTTTGCCGCGGCTCGCGTTGAGCAGCCCCTTGGCGTGGGCGTAGAAGCCGAAAAACCGCAGTAGCATCGCCTTTTCGGCCGGCTTGAGCGGCTGCGATGAGCAGATGACCTTGTCGTCGATGTGGCCGTCGTCGATGAACCGAACCGCCTCGCGTGCCCGATAGCGCCCAGCATGACCGCGCATCAGCTTGGGGCCGAGCACGATGGCGTCGAGCATGTCGCCATCACCACCCTTGAACCCGGCGACATGGCCGTAGTTGTACGGACAGGGCACAGGCGACACGTAGTCGACCGAACCATCGCTGCGGCGCTTCACGAAGCTGCCGCGCGGGACCTCGATGATCACTTCAATCCGCACAAATCGCTCCTGCGTGTGTTGCTGTACCGTTCCGTCATGTTTTCAGAATGTTCCAGCCTTTGCGATCGCGATTGTGGGTAACCAGAACATCTCCGCACGTCGCGTCCCAACGCCGAGGCACCCTACACGTCGGCCCCGTCTGACCAAAGCTCGATTCGACTCTGCTCACGAAACAAGCGAAAGCGACGGTCCGCTTGGAGGTTGATCAGGTTCGTTCGCGTTCGGGTTCGGGTTCGGGTCGCTCGGACTCGGTCTATCGCTCAGTCAGCGACCTTCAATCGGGCCTGGGAGGTTGAGGCAGCTCAGAGGTCCAGGGCAGCAAAGAGCGCGTCGGCGTCGAGGTGGCGCTCGATCATCGCGAACGCTGTTTCGACCTTGTCGCGATCGGACGGGCCGATCTTGACGGTGAGGCGATCGACGGCGGCGGCTGCGCTGAACGTATCGCGGTCGGACACCAACACCGGGACGTGGGCGTCGCGAACCAGGCCCATGATCTTCGGATCGGGCTCGATGCCGCCGGTCAGGAGGATGCCCGCGATCGCGCCCGTGTTCTTACGCTGCCCGACGAGGTGCGCCGAGATGCTGACGAGGATGTTGTCGACGCGGTCTCCGGGCGTGATGACGAGCGTTCCGTCGCGGATGTAGCCGAGCGTGTTCTGCGGTGTCATCGCCGCAACGATCGTGCCGCGCACCCGGTGATCGAGGTATTCCGACCCTGCGACCACCGCCAGCCCGAGCTCGCGCTTGAGTTGGCGCACGGTCGGGTAGGTCAGCTCGCGCTTGAACGGCATGACGGCGAGACAATCGACGCCCTTGTTGGTCAGCCCCTGGCGCACAGCCGCAGAAATCTCGTCGTACTTGTCCGCGTGGATCTTGTTGACGACCGCGCCGATGACCGGGACGCCCGCCTGCTCAAAGAGCGCCTTGTTCAAGCAGATCTCATCGACGGTCTTGCCGATCCCGCCGCCGCCGATCACCAGCACCTTTGCGTTGAGATGGCTGGCGACATCGGCGTTGCTTGCATCGATCACGGACCCGACCCCGGCGTGCCCGGTGCCCTCGACGATGACGATATCGGCGTCGGTGTCGACGTGCTCCATCGCTTCGTCGATGAGGCTGAAGATGCGGTCGCGCTCGCGGTTGAAGACATACTTCTTGGTGTACCCGCGGGGAATCGTCACGGGGCTCATATCGGCCAGCGACATCCCGCCCTGGAAGATGTGCTGCATCAAGACAGCGTCTTCGTCCGCGGTGGTGCCGTCGCGCTTGATGACCCGCTGACCGACAGGCTTGATGAACCCGACCCGCAGGCCGCGGCTGCGAAAGAGCGCGTAGAGCCCCAGGCTGGTGGTGGTCTTGCCGACGTTTTGTTGCGTCGCGCTGATAAAAACTCGCGCCATCAAACGATCCTTGTCAGTCGCCGTGCCCTTTTTCTTGCAGCACCGTGCAGGTGAACGTGCCGTCGAGCCCCTTGAACTCCATGTCCCGCGTGCCGGCGATGAGCTCCGGGTGTTCGGCCAGGAAGCGCGCCACGGTCGGCTCCTCCGCGATCATGGGAGAGAGGGCGACCTGTCCCGATCCGGACGCTTTTTCCATGCGCGCGGCGGTGTTGACCGTGGTCCCGAAGTAGTCGGCCGTGCCATTGAGCGTCACGCCGATCGTGCGACCGTGATGCAGGCCGATCTTGAGCCGCAGGTGAGCGGTCTCGGGCCGGTCGCGCAGGGCCCGGTGAAACGCCAGACCGGCTTGCACAGCATCGAGTGGGTCGTGCCATACCGCCATGATTGCGTCGCCGATCGTCTTGACGATGGTGCCACGCCATTTGTGCGCCACGTCCGCGAGCACGTCGAAGTGCGCCCGGACCATCGAAAACGCCGTGGCGTCGCCGACTTCGGAGTAAAGCGCGGTTGATCCGGTGAGATCGGTGAAGAGGATCGCGAGGTGGCCGACGTCGACGTGCAAGCCGGGGCTCAGGATCTCGGTGCTGAAGAACTCGCGAAAAGCCATGCGCGTCATCACGACTGCCGCGGTCACGGCATCATCGCGCCACGCGGCCCGGTCGAAACGGATTGTCTGGTCATATTTGCTGCGGTTGGTCAGCGTGAGCGTGGCGCCACCGGCACGCAGCGAATCGGGCACGAGCCGGCCGTTGTTTCCCTCGTCGACGACGAACGTGGCCTTGTCCATGCCCGTTTCGGACACGTCTACATAGACCTGGGGTTTGAAGCGCTGGCCCAACACGCGGTAGACGCCGGGTTCGAGCTCCACCTCGAGGGTGCGCGATTCGCCGGGCAGCAGGCGCTGTTGAACGGCGACGTGGAGCGTGTTCGCGGGGCTACCAACACAGTACGTGTGCGTCTCGATCGGCCGGATCTGGCCGCTTGTCTTGAACGTCAGCTCGACCGATTCCACGAACTCAACGTCGTAGTTGATGTTGCACGCCTCGCAGTGCGCTTGCGGGGTCAAGCGGCGCAGTGAAGGGCGATTGTCCGAAGGCACGCGGCAGTTCGGGCACAGGATCGACCAGTTGAGCTCAACCAGCCCGACGTGCGCGGCGACCAGGAAAGCATCGAGCACCCGGTCGCCGTCGAGCCCCCACATCCTCGCCATCTGCCACGGTCGCATCCGTTCAACGACGTGATCGGGCGCCATGCGGATCGCCGCGCCCACCGCATCGAGCGCCTCCCTGTCGGCGAGCACGAACTCGCGCGCTTGGGCCATCAGCGATTCGAATCGCAAAGATGACGCCGAGGACAGGTGGTCGACAGGATCTTCGAAAGGATCGAGCCCGAGGTCGAAGCCGTCGGCCTTCTGCCCGGCGGACAGCTTGTCGTCGATGCGCCGGTACGCCTTCTCGAACGTCTCGCGCAGGCGGCTGATTTCGATCGGCACGGCCACGCGCCCGAGCACGTTTCGCGGCAGCAGCTCGAGGGAGTGATGAAGCCGCGTCCCGCCGGTGTCCAGCGGCTCCAGGACGACGGTCGACTTGTTGGAGATCAGGGGCCCACTCGTGTATTCGCGCAGCACACCGAACGTGACCGGACGCACCCACTCGAAGGGGTTTTCGACCCACTTGAGCAACATGCCGAGCTGGCGGGTCTGACCAAAGCGCCTGGATCCGCCACCCTCGGCTGGTTCGTCGTGAAAGTCGGGCATAGGCAACCCGACCGCCTTGTTGAAGCGTTCGGTGTTGCAGACATAGGGCCACAGCGAGTCGCGCGGCGACGCCAGATCCCAGTGCCAATGGTAACGGTACGGCTCACCCACTGGGGCCGACGATATCGGAGCTTCGCCCGACAACCAATGTCATCGCGTCGATCCCACATCACATCGGTCAGATCGACGACGGTGATTGCCAGCGAGACGGGGACTCGGCACAGTCTCGGCCGCGCTTTGACGCAAGGATTTGAACATGGTTACAACATTTCGCGTCCGTCACGCGACGGCGACGCTGACATCGGTCTTCACGCTCTTCACGCTCTCCGCGCTGGTCGCCTTGCCGGCTGCAGCGGCGTCACCGGACAGGGCTTCTCCGGACAGGGCATCTCCGGACAGGGCATCTCCGGACAGGGCATCTCCGGACAGGGCGCGCAAGCTGCTGGATCGCGTCGACGACCTGTGGCGTGGCAGGACATCCCAGGCCAAGCTGCAAATGCATGTAAAAACCAAGTATTACGAGCGCAAGCTGGCGATGAAGGCGTGGAGCAAGGGCAAGGATCAGTCGCTTGTCCGGATCCTGTCGCCGCGCCGCGAAAAGGGCATGGCCACGCTGAAAAACGGCAAGCAGATCTACACCTGGCTGCCGCGGACGGCGCGCGTGATTCGGCTGTCGGGCGCGATGATGGGCAGCGCGTGGATGGGCAGCCATTTCAGCAACGACGACCTGGTCAAAGAGTCGCGCATGGCCGAGGACTACACCTTCAAGATCGCGTTCGAAGGCAAGGAACGCGGCACGGACATCATCCGCATCGACATGATCCCCAAGAAGAACGCCGCCGTGGTCTGGGGCAAGGTGACGCTGACCGTTGACGCCAAGACGCAGCTGCCCCTGCGCAGCCTCTACTTCGATGAAAAGGGCAAGCTGGCGCGGACGATGACGTGGTCGGACGTCAAGCCCTTTGGCAAGCGCCGGTTGCCGGCCAAGATGCGCATGACACCCGCCGATAAACCGGGCGAGTTCACCGAGATGACCTACACGGAGCTGAAGTTCGACGTCGCCCTGGACAACGCGTTCTTCTCGGTTTCACGCCTCAAACGCAGACGATAGCCATCGATGTACGGTCGCCTCCTCAAACTCGCCGCCCGCAACGTCAGCCGCAAGCCCATGCGGTCGCTGGTGACGTCGGGCGCGATGGCGCTTGCGGCGGCGGTCATGATCTTCTTCGGCGCGATCATGATCGGCTACATCGAGCACATGAAGACGTCGGCCCTCGCGATGGAGACGGCGCACGTCCAGATCCACGCGAAGGGCTACCGGGACGAGCCCGATCTGCACACGCTGATGCGGGATTCGGGCAAGATCATCGAGAAGCTCCGAGAGTCGGGCGTCTCGGCGACCGAACGGCTCTATGGATTCGCCCTCGCGGCCCACGACAAGCAGTCGGCAGGGGTGATGCTGCGCGGCATCGATGCCGAGCACGAGAAGAACGTGACGCTGCTGCACACGGCGGTCGGGCAGGGCAAGTGGCTCGATGAATCCGACCCGCGCGGGGTTGTTGTCGGAAAGAAGGTGGCGCGGCGGCTGGGACTCAAGGTTGGCGACGAGCTGATCGTTGTCTCGCAGGCGGCCGACGGCGCGACGGCCGACGATCTGCTGACGGTTCGCGGCATTTTTCGAGGCGTCAGCGCGCGGCTTGATGCGGCGGGCGTCGTGATGCGCCAGCAAGCCTTTCGCGAGCTGCTCGCCGTCCATGAAGGCAGTCACGAGATCGCGATCCGCAGCACGGCCGGCTTCGACGCGCCCATCACCAATGTCGTAGAGGCCGCCAAGGCCGCCGCCGGCAAACACGAGGTGCTCGGCTGGCCCAAACTTCAGCCCGCGCTGGCCGAGATGCTGCGAACCAGTGACGCGCAGCTCGGGTTCATGCTCTTCATCGCCTATCTCGCCGTCGTCACCGTCGTCTTCAACGCGACTTTGATGAGCGTGTTCGAGCGGATGCGGGAGTTCGGCGTGCTCAAGTCGCTCGGTGTCACGCCGTTGCAAATCTTCTTCGTCGTGGTCGCCGAATCGCTCGCTATGGCCGTGATCGCCGCGGTCCTGGCCCTGGGGTTGGGTGTGGGGCTCAGCATGGCCTTCGCAGACGGTATCGACCTGTCCGCGAGCGTCGGCGACATAAACTTCAACGGCATGGTCATCCCGCCCGTGCTCAGCCCCAAGCTCGGCGTCGGGATCGCCGTCGGCCCGATCGTCACGCTTGTGATCATGGTCATGCTGGCCGCGGTCTATCCCGCCCTGAAAGCCGCGCTGGTCCGGCCCGTTGACGCGGTTCGGGGGCGCTGAATGGATCTCGTACGGCTGAGTTGGCGCAACCTGTGGCGGAGCAAGCGGCGCACCCTGATCACGTCGCTGTCGGTGGCGGGCGCGGTCTGGATGGCCACGACGTTCCTCGGCATCGCGGAGTGGGCGTACAACGACATGGTCGGCAAGAGCGCCACGATGGGTTTCGGTCACGTCAGCGTCGCGGCGCCCGGCTACAACGACGATCCATCCATCTCCAAGCGCATCGCCAACGCCGAATCGATGGCAAAAGCCGCGAGCGCCGCCCGAGGTGTGCAAGCTGTCGTGCCACGCGTGGTCGGACAGGGCCTCTTTGCAACGGCGCGCAAGACGACCGGCGGCCTGCTGCTTGGCATCGATCCGAAACGGGATACGGCCGAGCGCAACCTCTTCGTCAAGAAGCTCGAGCAGGGCACCGCGCTGTTGGGCAAAGACGGTAAAGTGGACGACGGCGGCTGCATCATCGGCGCGCGGATGGCCAAGACCTTGCAGCTGGAGTTGGGCAGCAAGCTTGTCTGGACCGCGACCGACGTCGAAGGCGAGATCGTCAGCGAGGTCGCCCGCGTCCGCGGCATCTTCCAGACCGGCGTGGCCGAGGTCGACATGGGCACGGTGCTGTTGCCTATCGACAAGGCGCGGAGGGTGCTCAAGCTCGGACCCGAGGCCGCGACGATCCTCGCCGTTTTCAACCACGAACACCGGGCGAGCGCGGCCGTGCGCGACGCCGTCTCCAAGGCAGTCGGTCCGGGTGTCGAGGTGAAGACCTGGCAGCAGACCCAACCCGCGATGGCGAGCTACGTGCAGGTCGACCGCGCGAGCAACGAGATCTTCCAGCTGCTGATCGGCCTGGTCGTCGCGGCCGGCATCTTGAACACGATGCTGATGGGTGTGCTGGAACGTCGACGGGAGCTCGGCGTGCTGCTCGCGATCGGCATGCGGCCGCGGCGGCTGTTTGCGCTCGTGATTCTCGAGTCGGTGTGGGTCGGCTTGCTCGGCCTGGTGCTCGGCGGGCTGCTTGTCTTGCCGTGGGCCTATTTCCTGTACAGCACCGGCATCGACCTGTCCGGCATGATGACCGAGCAGCTCGAGGTCGGCGGCGTCGTCTTCGACATGACGTTGCACCTGCGCCTGGCCGACGCGCACTACTTCGTGATTCCGTTCGCCGTGTTCTGCCTGACCATCGGCGCGGCGCTCTATCCGGCGCTCAAAGCCGCGCGGCTCGAGCCGATCGAATCCCTGCGAGTCCTGGACTGAAGCCATGAACGCATCCGCCTCCCCCATTGTCGAGCTGCGCGAGGTCAGCCGCGTCTATCACCAGGGGGAATTCGAGATCCGCGCGCTCGACGGGCTCAGCCTTGCGATCGAAGCGGGCGAGTTTGCGGCGCTGTGTGGCCCATCGGGCAGCGGCAAGACCACGGCCTTGAACTTGATCGGCGCCCTCGACGCCCCCGACAGCGGCACGATCACGCTGCAGGGACGCGACATCGGCGGGATCTCGCGAACCGAACGCTCCGAGCTGCGCCGCGATAAGCTTGGCTTCGTCTTCCAGGCCTACAACCTCATCCCCGTGCTCACCGCGTTCGAGAACGCCGAGCTCGTGCTCATGCTCCAAGGCATGCCCGACAAGGAGCGGCGCGAACGCGTGATGGCAGTGCTCGAAGCGGTCGGCCTCGGGGAGCTCGCAAATCGGCGTCCTGACGAGCTCTCGGGTGGCCAACAACAACGGGTGGCCATCGCGCGCGCCATCGCGACCCGGCCTGCCTTGGTTCTCGCCGACGAACCCACCGCCAATCTCGACACTGCAACCGCCGAATCGCTGCTCGACGTGATGGAGAAGCTCAACCGCGAGCAGGGCGTCACGTTCCTCTTTTCGACGCACGACCAGAAGGTGATGGATCGCGCCCGCCGCATCGTCCGCCTGCGCGACGGCAAACTCGTGGCCGATGAACGCCGCGGCGAAGAGGAGTAACGCCACGTTGACGCGACGTGTCACGGCCGGTTTGACCGTCGGTCTCATGCTGGCGATCCCGCTGCTTGCGGCGCCGACTGCACGGGCTGGTGAATGGGATGTGGGTGGCTTCGCCCGCACGGTCGCGGTCCTGGCGCCCATCCGCTCGGTCACCGGGGAGCCGATCGATCGCGGCATCGACGGCTCGCTTCGGCATCGGCTGATGGTGACCGGGGACTGGGACGACATCGGCGTCGAGGGCCATTTCGTTGTCGGGGGCCTGTTTGCAGCGCTCGATGACACCGAGCGCACCGTCGTCATCCCCGCGATCGGCACAGCCGAGCTCCTGCGCTGGCCAGGCTTGGCAGCCGGACGCCGGTTTTCAGGCAGCGGCCGCGCCGGAGTGACCGCAGACATCGACCGACTCGTGCTCACCGCGCACCACGGCAGCTTCGACCTCGCCGTCGGTCGCCAGCCCATCAACCTCGCGTCAACGCTGATTTTCACGCCCCACGACGTGTTCGCGCCCTTCTCGCCGCTCGACTTCTTCCGCGCGTACAAGCCCGGTGTCGATGCCATCCGCCTCGACTACGAGACGCTCTGGGAAGACGCTCCGGTCACGTCTTTGCGCGCATCTGTCATCGCCGCAGCCGGCTTCGCCCCCACCAAGCTGCCCCAATTCGACGCCCCGCTGGATCTCGATCGGTCGGCGCTGCTCGGGCGCATCGCGCTATCGTTCGATCTTGGCGACGTCATCGTTATCGGCGGCCACGCCCCGCGCCGTTGGATGGTCGGCCTGGGCGCGCAATTGGACTTCGCCGGCTGGTTGTTTCGCCTCGAACACGTGACGCAGCGTCCCGCCAACGGACACTTCGGCTTCGACGGTCACATCGTTGTCGCCGGCTTCATGCACCAGGTGACGCCCGATATCTCCTTCGTCTTCGAGGGGATGGTCAAGCGTGGCGACTACGTGAACATCACCACGCTCGGCGATTTGCTCGCGCTGCCTTCCGTCGATCCATGGGGCGCCAACGGCCTCGACCGCTGGATCGCCGACCAGACCAAGCTGACGACCCAGGCGGCCGCCTCGATGACCTGGCAGGCCCACCCGCTTGTTGGTTTGCAGACACTTGTCTGGTATTCTCCGACCGCGAACGACGATGTGGTCGTGCTCGGCAACTACACCACCTACAGCGTGTCCGACGAAGGCGTCGCGGCCGCGGGTTTTGGCGTAGATGTGCTCGATCCAGAAACGTATTTCGTCAACGCGGAGTTTCGCTGGACCTGGTGAGAGCACGTGAACAACGCCCGATCACCGCGCAAGATCATTCACGTCGACATGGACATGTTCTATGCGGCGATCGAGGTCCGGGACGCGCCGCATCTCGCCGACAAACCCCTCGCCGTCGGCGGTCGACCGGATGTCCGTGGCGTGGTTGCGACCGCCAACTACGTCGCCCGCAAATACGGCGTGCACTCGGCCATGCCCATGTCGCGCGCGGTGCGCTTGTGCCCGGAATTGGTCATCGTTCCGCCCCGATTTGAGGTCTATCAGCGCGAGTCCCGGCAAATCCGCGCCATCTTCGAGCGGTTCACATCGGCCATTGAGCCGCTGTCTCTCGACGAGGCGTACCTCGACGTCTCCAACGCGGAGCACTTTCACGGCAGTGCCACCCTCATCGCGACCGCGATTCGCCGCGCCATTCGGGATGAGACCGGGCTGACCGCTTCGGCGGGTGTGGCGCCCAACAAGTTCCTCGCGAAAGTGGCGAGCGATTGGCGAAAACCCGACGGCCTGACCGTGATTCGCCCCGAAGACGTCGCGGGATTCGTCGGCGCGCTGCCGGTTCGCAAGATCCCGGGTGTGGGCCCCAAGATGGGGGAGAAGCTGACCGCTTTGGGCATCGAAACCTGCGCTGACGTGCGCAAATACGACGAACACCAGCTGGAATCCATGTTCGGTCGATGGGGCCCGAGGCTTCACAGGCTGGCGGGCGGCATCGATGAGCGCCCGGTCGTGACGGAGCGCATCCGCAAGAGCGTCAGTGTCGAACGCACCTACGCCGAAGACCTGCCGGATCTCGACGCGTGCCGCCGTGAATTGGAAGGACTTTGGCGGCGGTTCTCGCAGCGCTATGACCAGCCCGGGATTCGGGAACGCGTGCGTGGCTGGACGGTCAAGGTGCGCTTTGATGACTTCGAGACGACGACCGTCGACCGCACCCCGCCGATGACCGACGGGCAGACCGCCGCCGAGCCAAGTGTGGCCGCATTCGCGGAGCTACTGGACGATGCGTGGTCGCGTGGCCAGAGGCCGGTGCGGCTGCTTGGGATCGGTGTCCGCCTCGAAGCGCCCCGCGCAACGAGCCGTCATACGCGGCAGATGGAGCTGTGGCCGACGGGGTGGTGAGTCGCGCACTTGGATGCGCCACAGGCTCCTATTTCGACGAAAAGCCGTCGTCGCGGTCGCGGAACAGGAAGTTGAAGGTGGTCAGCGACCCATAGGCCGAGCTGATGTAGCCCTGCAGCTGCGCGCGGTCGTCAGCTTCCATCGCCTTGTTCGTGTTGATCTTCTGCTCGAGCACGCGGAGCTTGTCGCGGACCGACGTGATCTTGCGGAACAGCGCGTCGATCGGGATCTCCTTGGGCGACAACTCGGGGTTGCCGGGCTGCACCACCACCTTGCCGCCACGGAAGCGCGGGTGCATCGGTGCGTCGGAGATGCCGAGCGCTTCGTCGAGAACCTCGGCCAGGATGCCCTTGAGTTCGTCGCGGTCCATCGTTCCCTCCTCGTCGTCGCCAAAAGCCAGCGGAATGTCTCGCAGCTTGACCTTCGGGGGTTCTTCGTACTTCGGTCGTCTGCTGGTCGACTTCGGCCGGCGCGCACGCTGCTGCATCGCGCGCTGTATCGCGCGGCGTCGCTCGCGTTGCCGCGGCGTCATGTCGATGTTGTCGGGGACCTTGGCGCCCGGCACCAGGGACGAACGGTCCAGCAAATAGTCTTCGCACCCCATCGCGCTCGCGGCGAGCTGGCCGTGCTGAGGTCGGCGAATACACTGGCCCATCGTGCGACCGACGCGGTCGGTGAAGGCGACCTCAAACGCGCGGCATGAGCCGCACCGCATGTACTGTTCGTAGATGGCGGACAAGGCTTGCTTGGACCGTTTAAATGGGAAGGTTGGGCCGGGTTGACCGTCAGGCGCTGAAGACAGCCCCGACTTCGGGGTGATTATCCTTCAACCAACCCACCGTGTCACGCAGCGTCGTCAATCCGTCGCGCGCCACGTACCCGAGCTCGTCTTCGGCCCAGAGCGAACGCACGTCCCAGTAGCGGCTGGCCATTTCGACAACAACGGGATCGGGCAGCAGGTGCAGGGCCTCTCCCTTGGTGATGATCCCGACTCGTTCATCGATCAGCGCCAGCACCCACGCGGGATGGAAGGGCAAGACCGGGCTCGGCCGCGGGATGCCGCTGACCTGTTCGATCATGTCGAAGAACTGCACGACGCCGCACGCCGTCCCTTCGAGGTGGTAGATCGGGCGAGGTCGCGGGTGCTGCATCGCCGACAAGATGGCGGTCGACGCGTCGCGGATGTCCGTGAAGTGGATGCCGCCGTGGAGCAGGAACGGGAGCTTGCGCAGGATGTGCTTGATGATGTGACCGGTGCTGCGGAAGCGGTGGTCGCCCGGGCCGAGCATGACCGGCGGTCGGATGATGACGAGCTCGACGCCGAGGTCCTTGGCGAGCTGGCGAGCCTGTCGTTCGGCCAGGATCTTGCTGTGATAGTAGGGCCAGTCCGCGACTTCCTGTTCGCAGTACGCGGAGTTCTCGTCGGCCCAGGCCTTGGGGCTCTTGAAGCAGCCGACCGTTCCCGAAGTAGACACGAAGATCATCCGACACTTCTTGCGCGCGGCGAGCCGAACCATGTTCAGCGTGCCTTCGACGTTGGTCTCGTAGATGTCGTAGGGCTCGTTGCGGCTATGTCGAACCAGCGCCGCGAGGTGCAAAATGCCATTGATGCCGTCGAGGCGCGGATCGTCGAACCAGCCGTCGGGTTTGGTCACGGAGCCCGAGATCAGGTCGACGCGGTCAAACGGTGTCGTCCAATCGTAGCCGCGCCAGGTCGCGACGCTGCGTACGAGGTTGAGCGCCTTGGCTTGGGGGTGGTTACCGTGCAGCGCCGAGATGACCTGCCGGCCGAGGAAGCCGGTGGCGCCGGTGACAAGAAACGTCCCGGCGAGTTGGCCTTCACTGTTGATACGTGTCTTCACTTCCGGAACCGTCACGGGTGCATCGAGCATGGTTGTATCCGTTGCAGCGGCGCCGCGATGGGGTAGCGCCGGCGGGGATCAGGCCCAGACCACCGTGGACCAGCGGGGCGCGTCGATACCATCGTCATCGGGCCAGCGGCAAGCGGCTTCGTATTCGCCGATGTCGTGCGCTTTGGGGCCCCAGTCGTACTCACCGTTGACGGCCGTGCGGCGCAGGATGCCTCGCTCACAGAGGTCTTGGAAGCAGGCCTCGATGTTGGGCAGGTGCGCGGTCGGAACCTTGCGGACGAGCATCTTCGGGTTGGACACACCGATGCGACCGGTGGGCGAACCGAGCGACGTGGCGACGGTGACGTAGTCGCGGCAAATCGGCTCGAACAGCGCCCGGAGCACGGCGCGGACGCACGGATCGGCAAGCTCGTCGTCGACATCGATATCGTCGGCGCCGGGCGCGTACCCGTTGAGCGAGGTGTGATGCTGAATCGCCGGATGGTTGGGGTAGGCCGAGATCGCTTCGGGGTAGAACAAGTGCAGCCACTGGTAGCGCATGCACTGCTCCATGCACGCCGTGACGCCGTTTTCATCGCGCAGCCGGCTGTCGATGACCTGACCACCGCGCCGCAACAAGGCGCGCCGCAACCAAGGCAGATCCACGCCGTCGATGGCGTTGTGGTGCAGGAACGCGCGCAGGTGGAATGTCGTGGCGGCCGTGCGCTCCTGCAAGCGCGCCATGATGGTGTCGGCGACGGCGTAAACGTCGGCCTGCGCATCGAGAATCACCGGCTCGGCGCACGTCATGTGGACGCGGCCCAGGTTGATTTTGCCGCGGCCTACGCGCCCGGTCCATTTGAGCAGGTCGCGCAGCTGCATCTTCGGTTTCGGGGCGCCTCCGAGCTCGGTCGCAAACACCGACTCTTCGGGCACGCGGTCGTACGTCAATGCGATCGGCAGGATCGCGCACGTGGCGCCGGTCGACTGGATCGCGCGGAGCAGACCACGCTTGGGACGCAAGAACTGGCGGGACCGGCTGCGCGTGCCTTCGATGAAGAACTCCAGCGTCTCCTTGTTGTCGACCAACTGGTGGATCTGACGGGTCAAGTCCGGGTCTTCCCGGCCGACTCCGCGCTTGATGTAGAACGCCTGCGTGTGCCGGAAGAGCTCGCCGATGACCGGGATCTTGGCGAAATCGGACGTCGCAGCGATGCGCGGTATGGCGATGCCGAGGTCGGGCCGGGCGAACGCGAGGTAGCTGACAAGCACAAAGTCCATGTAGCTGCGGTGGCTGGGAATCAGCACCGTCAACGCGCCATCGGGCAGCGATTCGACCGCGCGCTCGAACGACGGTTGGTCGAATGTAACCAGCTCGGTGCAGCGCTTGAGCGCCTTCTTCACCGTAAAGGCCGAGCCGCGGATCGCCCAGTTGCCCTTGGGCTGGGTCACCATCCAGCGCATGTCCGATCCGTCGCCGACGTGGCGAGCGCCGGCAAACGCTGTCTCCGTATCGTCCTTTTGCAGCAGGTAGCGGTAGATGCCCGCGCAGGAGATCTCGACGTACTCGCGCGCATTGAACTGCGGATCGTCGATCGGCAGCGATGATTGGAAGTCGAATGTGCGGCTCGTGAAGTACGGAAACGCCTTGTTGAGCTTGGCGATGCCGTCGATGAGACGCTTGACCTGGCGGCTCATCTTGCGCTGACCGGTCACCTTGAAGAGCGCGCGCGCCGCCTGGGCTGGGCCCGCCTGGTGCTGCAAGTCCTTGAGCTTGAAGCGCTTGCCGGGCTTGCCGATGTACTTCAGACCCGGCGTGCGGTGGACGGGGTGGCGCGTGTAGAAATCGATGATGGTGGTGATGGTGTCACCGATGCGGCACGAGTTCTGGATGCCGGCGGTGGCGTGGTAGATGGACGGCTGATCGACGCGCGTGGGCGGTGGCAGGACGAGCGCAAGGTCGATGGCTCGGGACGCCACTTCGTCGACCGGAATCAGGTCCAGGTACGCCTCGGTGTTGGCGACAAGCGCGCGCATATGGCCGCCGCCGATGGTCACCACGAAGCCCGCGAAGGCCGCCGCGCTGTCGATCCAGCCGGGGAACGGGTAGCGCCACGACGCGCTGATGATGCTCGGTCGCAAAATCGTCAACGGCAGGTCGCCGCGCCGCTCCATCAGCAGGTGTTCGGCGATGCACTTGGTGTAGGTGTACGTGTTCGGGTGCCCGGTTTCGCGCAGCAGGGACTCCTCATCAGCCGTGCCGTCGACGATGCTGCGGTAGATGGACTCGGCCGAGCGGGGCAGGGGGGCGAGCGCCTCTTCGATGGCCTTTTCGTTGTAATTGGGCGTCACGTAGGCGGTCGAGGTGTCGACGAATGAAAGGAGGCGGGGGCACTTGCGGGCCAACGCGAGCATGTTCAGCGCGGACGTGATGTTGGCGGCAGCGGCCTGCGCGATGGGCAGATGGAAGTCGACCGACGCTGCGCAGTGAATGATATGGGTGATCTTGGACGTGACGGCCCCCAAAGCATCTTCGCTCAACCCGCAGCGGGGTTCGGTCAGCTCGCCGGCGACGACCTCGACCTTGCGCTCCCAGCCGTCATCAAGCAGCGAGAAACAGCGCGACGCCATCACCTCGTACCGGAAACGGCGAGCCGGCGCGGTGCCGCGTTTGCGACGGATGAGCACGTAGACGGTCTCAATGTCGAGCGCGTCCTGGCGACGCATCAGCTCTTCGAGCACGACCTTGCCGACGAATCCCGTGACTCCGGTCACGAATACGTGTTTTCCCATCAAAGACCTCCGACCGGGGAACAACCGGCTGGAAAAGTGTTCTCTAGTTCGCAGGCGACGACTTCGGTGACGCTTTCTTGCGCGCTGGGTTTTTGCGCGCAGGCGCCTTGCTTGTCGTCTTTTTTGCTGCCGGCTTGCGCATCGCCTTGGCTTTCACCGCGGTCTTGGCCTTGGCGGCCGTCGAGTTGGCTGCACGATCGCTGTCGGTCTTGCTGTTCGCAGCAGGCGCCACCGGCACGTCGAACGACATCTCGTCGGCCATCTGCTGGTTGCGAACGCCAAAGATGTTGTCCGGATCCACGGCCTGCTTGGTGCGGGCGTTCCAGCTCAGCGCTGCGTCGCTCATGATCTGCGGCAGGAACTTCTTGCGCAGTTTGCCAACGCCATGGTGGTGACTCAGCGATCCGCCGGACTGCAGGATCTCGTCGCGGGCAGCGAGCTCGATCTGAGCGAACGCGTGCGACGGGTCTTTGACGCCCTTGTACGAAAACGCCAGGTAGAAGTAGATGCAGACACCGGTCTGGTACACCTGTGTCACGCGGCACGTGATGAACGGCCTGCCGGGCAGACCCGCGGCGGCGTGTTCTTTGTTCACGCGGCGCTTGACGTTGTCGCACAGCTGGATCGCCTTGCTCCATGGCACGCTGGTCTCGAAGCTCTCCGCGATGACGTAGTGCTTCATGACGAAGTCGCGGATGTACGCGATGCCAAACGTCAACTGGTAGCCCTTGCGGCCGTTCTCCCCGCCTGCCTTCATGCCACCATGCCGCGTGGCGAGGCGGTAAACCGTGTCTTCCTGGTTGGACACTTCGGCGTCGGGGCCCTCGAACACGAGCGTGCACGCGACCATCTTCTCGGGATCAAAGCCCTTCACCTTCGTGACGAAGAGCTTTTCGAGCCGTGACTTCTGGACCGCGATGCCGGTCTTGGCGGGCTTGAGCGCCATCGAGAACTGAAACTGGATGTTGTCGACGAGGCGCACCGAAGCGGGCGGGGTGCCCTCTTGCTGCAGGTCGTACATGAACGCGACACCCGACCGGAAATCGGGGAAGAGCACCGACCCGTAACGCTGCACTTCGGGGAGCGGGAAGAGCTTGACGATGGCCTGGGTGATGATGCCAAGGTTGCCCTCGCTGCCGAACATGAAGCGGCGGGGATCGGCGCCAACGGCCTCGCGCGGGTTGATGTCGTGGCGGGCCAAGAGACCGTCAGACGTGACCGCGTTGAAGTCCTGCACGATGTCTTCGATGTTGCCGTACTTGTTCTTCTTCATGCCGGACGCGTGGGTCGCGATCCAGCCGCCGAGGGTGGAGAACTCGATGCTGTCGGGCTCATGGCCCATCGTGAAGCCGTAGTCGGCGAGCTGCTTTGCGATGTGACGCCCGACCGCGCCGCTCTGGATGCAGGCGATGCGGTTGGCCGGGTCGATCCACAGAACGCGGTTCATACGGCGCATGTCGACGCTGACGATGGTGCGCTTTTCATCAGCCGGGCACTTGAGCGCATCGGTGACGTTCGTGCCGCCGCCGTACGGAATCAGGCAGCAGCCGTGCTCTTTGGCGAGCTCGACCATGCGAATGACGTGCTCCTCCTCGCTCGGGTACACGACGAGATCCGGCACGCGTTTCACCTGGCCGTACTTGATCGCGTACATCTCCTCCTGCGTGTGGCCGTGGCCGTGGCGGAGGCGGATTTGCGGCGCATCGGTCAGCTGGTCTTCGGCCAGGAAGGTGCGAATCGCGTCCTGGAACGCCGCATTGCGAATCGGCTCGGGGATCTTCACCGGGTACGCGCTCTCGTGCACGTCGCGCGGCTCGATTTGGATCGCCATGACGTCTTCGATCCACGGCACGAGATTGGGCAGCTCTTCGCCGCACAGCTCGTAGCGCGTCCCGGTCAACTTCACGACGCCGCGGGCGTCGATCGAGAAGCCCGTGTCCTTAAAACCCCAAACGTCGAGGCTCTCTTCGTCGCCGGCCGCGGACGGCGGGGGCCCGGGAATGATGCGCTGCGGAACTTCGCCGGCGGCGAGCGCGCGACCGGACGCTTTCCAGCCCGACTTGCCCCAGTTTTGACCGAGCAGCGCGCCGCTGGCGTCACGGGCTCGGCGACCTGCGGAAAGAATCTTGTCGAGGGTGCTCATCGAAGCTCCGTTTGTGGCCGTGGACTACACGTAAATCTGTAATCAGCGCGGGGGGATGCCATGAGTGGATGACGAGGTCAACGAGAAACTGTTACCTCTCTTTTACAAAACGAAGACATTTGTCGGCAAGTGCGCAGGACGGCGCCACTCTCAACTGTTCGAACATGGTCCGTCAGGTGTCTGACGAATGGCGTGCGACCGGGCTCAGCGGAGTGTGGCGACCGACTCGATATCGAGGCTAAGCGCGACATCAGCCTGCCGAACAGTCCCGTCATTGAGGTACGCAATCACGGCCGTATAGGCCACCGCGCCGGGCGGATTCATCGCGTCCCGAAAGCCGCCGTAGCGGGGCGAGAGCTTCCATTGCTCCATCGGGTTGGATTCGTACACGTGATCGCGCCACATGGCCTTTTCATCAGATGCATCCGGGCGGCTCGGACCGATGTAGACCGAGTAATGGTCGATGTCGCCGGTAGCCACGCCGGCCGGCAGCAGGATTCGGAAGCCTCCGGGCGCGATGAAGCGGCTGAACTCGATGGCATCATCCGCTGTCCGCGTTCGGGCGTGCTCTTCCGCGGCGCGACGCAGCTGGATTTCCTGCAAAGACGTCGGCTTGGGCGTGCGTTGGGCGGCGGGCAACTGTGCGGCTGCAACCGCGGCGGGTCGTTCGTCCTCGCGAAGCTCGAGATCCGCGATAAACCCACCGCCAGGCTTGAGGGCAAAATGCGCCCCGTCGAGAATCGCTGTATCCGCGGCGCCAATGTAGACATCCTGGACCTCGACGAGATGACCGCCCGGCAGCTGCGCGAGCACCCAGTAGTAGAGCATCGACGCGCCGCGACTGCCGTAGTCGTCCACCACGATGTCGACATCGGGATAGCCGAGCATGAAATGGCGAATATCGCTGCCGTACTTGCCCTGCCAGAAGCGGTCCATCGACCGCGGCCGAATCGCCGAGACCGCCATCGATCGGAAGACGTGAAACCCGATGGCGCCGCGAACCCGACGCCATTGCAGGCAATACGCGAACCCAGAGCGGGAACGACCGGCGCGAAAATCGGCGCGCTCCGGACGTTGGCCGAGCGGCACGGGGAGTTCATCACCGAAAATGATCGCGTCTTCAGACTGAAAGATGCGCATCGTGTGCCCCCGTGTTCGTCGTCCTCGGCCCTCAGGAAGCCTGTGTGAGAACCAGCGTCGCCAGCCCGCTGAGCAGCAAATCGCGCAGCGTGTCGCGCGGAAATGGCCGGGTGTCGATCCAGTGAATCGCGAGGGACTCGGTATAGCCAAGCCATCCCCAGACGCGGCCGACGAGAACTGGATCGTCGCTTGCTACGTCGGTCGCACGGACGATGCGGCCCACGATCTCCTGGCGGACGCCGGTCACGAGACCGTCGACCTCCGCATCGCTGCCGATACCGCCCCGCACAACGGCGCGAAAAAGCTGCCCCTCACGCTCCACAAAGCCGACGAAGCCGTCGATGCTGGCCAGCGCGCCGGCCTGCAGGTCATCGAATTCGGTGACGGCCAGCAAGTCTTCGGCCGCGGCGCGAATCGTGGCGAGGTAGAAGCCGCGCTTGCTGCCGAAGTAGTGGTACAGCAACCCCTTGCTCGTGTTCGTGGCGGCCGAGATTTCGTCGGTCGAGATTTGATCGTATGCCCGGTCCGCGAAGAGCTGACGTCCGGCGGCAAGCAGCTGCGCGCGGCGTTGGTCGGTCGACATCCGTTTGGCCATGCAACGAGGCTACAGCGTCGCAACGAACCTTGCTATCCATGCCAGTGGACCCACCGCGGCGTGGCATTGGGGTTGTTTTTCGGTGCAACTTCGGCCTTTGATGGCGCGGTGAACTGCCCACCCTTGCCGCCCCGCCTGTCCATTGCGCCGACCCGCTCGGACGCCCGAACGTTGATTGCACCGGCGTTGATTGCACCGGCGTCGAGTCTCGCAGCGTTGAGTCTCGGAGCGTTGATTGTCGCGATGTCGCTGGCGGCACCCTTGGCTCACGCCGCGCCAGTAACGGGCCGATTCGGACACCAGGCTCGCGACCCGGGCAAAGTCGTGGCCGGCATGCGCTTTCCAGGGGCTCTGCGGCCGGGCGTGCGCAAGATCTGGATGGTCGGCGCCGGGCTGCGAACCAAGTGGGTGTTCAAGGTCTACGCGCTTGCCGTCTACCAGCGCACCGTCAGAGGTAACGCTCGGCACGTGATCAGGGCCAACGAAGAGAAGTTCATTTGGCTGCACATGCTCCGCGCCGTGAGCGCCAGCGACCTCGCCGAAGCGGTGCACGAAGGCCTTCGCGACAACATCCCCGCTCCGATCCGCAAGCAGATCGCGCCGCAGGTCGCGCGCTTCGTGAAGGCGTTGCCAACCACCATTCCCAAGGGCGCCGACATCGGGTTTTGGTATCGACCGGGCACGGGTATGCGCATTCAAGTGGCGCACGGGCCACAGCTGCGCCTGCATGGCTACGACGCGATGGTCGCTATCTGGTCGATTTGGTTTGGTCGCAAGCCGTCGGACGCGGATCTGAAAGCGGAAGTGCTTGAGCAGCCGCGAAAATAGCTCCGAAAACGTTATCGACGCCCGGCAGGTGTCGCCACCACCGCCGCCTCGCACGCTTCGCCCCGCGCCTCGTTGAAGCGCTGCCGCTTCTCGCCTGCGTTGAGTCGGTTGGCCCCCTCGCCGATCAGCAGCGCCGGGGCCGTTGCTGACCGCCGCAGTTGATCGGCCAGGTCGCGGTCGCCTCGCGGGATGCCCTCACCCCGAGAGGGGCGCCGATCAGCCGGCGTTGAGGAGGCCCGAGGAGCGAGTGGGTGTTCGCGTTCGGGTTCGCGTTCGGGTGCTGATGAGAGCGCCCGACCCTTTCTTGTCCGCGTCCGGCGTGCCGCGTACCATTCGAACGTTCGCCCGCGCGCATTTCCCAGCCAGCCGCAGCGGGCCTTCGAGGCCGTTTCATGAACCAACGAAGTCCATTCCTCGCCGCTTTTGCCGTGGTCGCCGCGACGGTTCTCGCCATCGGTTGCAGCACCACGACCGACGAAGATGACGCCGGCAAGAAAGGCACGACCGTCGACGGCGGCGGCATCGACGCCCCGCTGCCCCAGGAGATCAGCCAGACCAAGGTCGATCCGTTCGCATGTCCGGGCGGCCATGGGTGTGCGTGTGCGGACGACGCCGCGTGCACGTGGGGCGTCTGCATCGAAGGTGCGGTCGCCGGAAAGAGCGGCAAGGGCTGCACAACACCGTGCGGCTCGGGCTGCGAAAAGGGGATGGCGTGTGCGGCGCTGAAGAAGGGCGACGAGACGATCAATCACTGCGTCCCGGCGCACGTAAACCTGTGTGATCCATGCACAAAAACAGACACTTGCACGTCCTTCGGGCGCGCTGGATCGGCCTGCGTGTCGTACGGCGGCGCGGGGAACTTCTGCGGCGCGGCCTGCGATGGCGACGCGGGATGCCCAACGGGGTACGCCTGTGAGATGGCGACTCTCGCGGAAGGCGGCGCGTCCCTTCAATGCGTCAAGAAGCCCGCAGCAGGGGGCGGCGCTGGCAGCTACGGAGAGTGTTCCTGCAGCGATTCTGCCAAGGCCAAGGGGCTTGGAACGGCGTGTTACAGCGAGAGCAAGGGACTGCGTTGCCCGGGTTCGCGGTCGTGCGGCGCCAACGGTCTCTCGGCTTGCTCGGCGAAGGCACCGGCGGCCGAGGCGTGCGACGGTGCGGACAACGACTGCGATGGCCAGATCGACGAAGACACGTGCGGCGACGGCAACCCATGCACCGCGGACGCTTGCAAGGACGGCAAGTGCGTCAACTCCAACATCACGGCGCCGTGCAACGCCGACGATTCGGTCTGCACGACCGGCGACGCCTGCAAGGATGGCAAATGCGCGGCCGGCAAGACGATCTCCTGCGACGATGGCAACGGCTGCACGAAGGACTCGTGCGACAAGCTGACGGGCTGCAAGACCGAACCCGCCGAGCTCTCGTCCTGCGACGCAGACGGTGACAAGTGCACGCCCGGTGATGCCTGCTCGGGCGGCGTCTGCGTGACGGGCGATCCCAAGAACTGCGACGACAAGAAGCCGTGCACGGTGGACCGCTGCAACGCCTCGACCGGCAGCTGCGAAAACAAGCTGGTCGTGGGCCTCGCGTGCGACGACGGCGACATCTGCACCCACACCGACCTGTGCGCGAACGGCGGCAAATGCGCTGGCACGACGCGTGCGTGCAACGACGGCAACGCCTGCACGACCGACGCCTGCGATGCCAAGAAAGGGGCGAAGGACGCATGCCAGCACACGGCTGGTTCCGGCGCGTGCGATGACGGCAACAAGTGTACGACCGGCGACAAGTGCACGGCTGGCAGTTGCGCCCCGGGCACCGCGAAGGTCTGCAAAGCATCCAAACCCTGTACGACCGTCTACTGCAATGGGCTGACGGGCAGCTGCGTCGAGGAAAAAGCCAAGGTCGGCGCCCCGTGCGACGACGGCAAACCTTGCACCGTCGGGGACGGCTGCGACGCGGCCGGCAAGTGCCAGTCGGGCAAACCCAAGATCTGTGGCGACGGGCCTGCCTGCCAATCCGGTGTCTGCAACACCAAGACCGGAAAATGCGAGCCGGGACAGGCCAAAGACGGCTCGGCCTGCGACGACGGCAACACATGCACCTCGGGCACGACGTGCGCCAAGGGCAAGTGCACCGGCGGCAAACCGCGTGACTGCAACGATAAGAACGCGTGCACGACCGACAGTTGTGTCTCGGCAAAGGGCTGCCAGAACCTCAAAGTGGCCGACGGTCTCAAGTGCGACGACGGCAACAGCTGCAACCTCTCGCAGTGCGCGTCCGGCAGCTGCGTGAAGACAAAGGACCTCTGCAATTGCGGAAAAAACGCGGACTGCGACGACCTCGACGCCTGCACGACCGACACCTGCAACACCAGCACCAAGAAGTGCGCGTTCGCCCCGGGAACAGCAGGCAGCTCGTGCGAAGACGGCGACAAGTGCACATCGGGCGACAAGTGCGCAACGGTGTCCGGCAAGCTCGTGTGCCAGGGCGGCGCCAAGACCGACTGCGACGACAAGGAAGCCTGCACGACCGACAGCTGCGACAAGGTCAAGGGCTGCCAGCACGCGGCCCTCAAGGACGCCACGACCTGCGATGACAACAGCAAGTGCACGGCGACCACTTCGTGCAAGTCCGGCAAGTGCACCGGCCCATCGGTCGCCTGCACCGACAACGGCAAGGCGTGCCGCCCCAATCGCTGCGATCCGCTGACCGGCAAGTGCGCCGAGTCCGACGCCAAAGACGGCACCAAGTGCGACGATGGCGACAAGTGCACCGAGTCCGATGGCTGCAAAACGGGAAAATGCCAGGGCGCGCCGCTCGCTCGGACGGTCGCGACCCTCGCTGGCAGCGGCTCCGGTGGATACAAGGACGGGACCGGCACCGGCGCCACGTTCAACGCGCCGATGGGCGTCGCGATCGACAGCGCCGGCACCATCTACGTCGCGGAAGGCGGGGTCGCCAACTTCTACCGAATCCGCAAGATGGACGCGGCCGGCAAGGTGACGACGTTCGCGGGCAAGGGCCTCGCAGGCTGGTTCGACGGAACCGGAACGTCCGCGATGTTCCGCGCGCCCAAGGGACTCGTTGCGGTGGGCACCGATCTCTACGTCGTCGACGCCAACAACCAGCGCATCCGCAAGGTCGACAAAGACGCGAAGGTGACCACATTCGCCGGCAGCGGCGCCGAGCCCGGCTTCGGCCAGACCAAGGTCAAGGGCGGCTTCAAGGACGCCAAGGGTGTTGCGGCGCTGTTCAGCGACCCGGTCGGCATCGCGGCGATCGGCACCACGCTCTATGTCGCCGACGCCGGCAACAACCGTATCCGCAAGATCGTTGCCGACGGGACCGCTACGACCCTCGCGGGCAGCGCTACAGCCGGCAGCAAGGATGGCACTGGCGGCGCGGCTACCTTCAGCGCACCGACCGGCATTGCCGCAGCCGGAACCACAATCTACGTCGCGGATCTCGGCGGCCACCGCATCCGCAAGGTGACCGACAAGGGCGTCGTCACAACGTTCGCGGGCTCATCCAAGGGCTTCAAGGACGGCAGCGGAACGGCCGCACAGTTCAACGAGCCGTACGGCCTCTCGCTCGACCTCGCCGGGAGCCTCCTCGTTGGCGACAGCAAGAACTCGCGGGTGCGTCTCATCACGGCTGCCGGCGCGGTTGCGGTGTACGCAGGCACCGGCGACAACGCTTCGGCCGATGGAGCGGCGCTCAAGGCGAAATTCAAGTCCCCATGGGGCGTCGCAGCGGACGGCAAAGGCAACACGTACGTCGCCGATCCCTTCGACCACCGCATCCGGGTCATCAAGGACCCGTTCAAGCTCTGCAAGAAGCCGTAGGGAAGCTCTCAGCCTCGCCTGTTTCGTCGTCATGACCTGCACGCCGTTGCAATCGTCGGCAGGCGGTTTGGCGACGAACGCGCGCGCGCGGTCCCGCATCACGACGGACGCCTTGTCCCGGGGCGAGGAGGCGGCATCTGCACACCATTGCTGCCGTTCAAGTCGGCGCCGACTGTGCCCTCTGTAGGCCCGCATCACCACTGCACGGTTGCCCGGGACAGTCCATTCTGTGCGCGCTTCCGTTACGCTCGCCGCCCTCGCACGACTGAAACGTCCACCCATTCGGAGACCCACCGATGCCACACCTAGCCACCGTCAATTGGTCCACTCTCGTCGACCGGACGCCCGCCTATGCGCTTGTCGGAGAGGTCGACCTCGTGATCGTGCGCGTCGACGGCGAACCACGCGCCTTCTACGGCCGCTGTTTGCACCGTGGCGCGCTGATGTCGGACGGACACGTCGACGGACCCAACCTGATCTGCGGTGTACATGGCTGGGATTATCGGCTCGACACCGGGGTCTCCGAGTACGCCAACGACGAAGCGCTGCACCGGTTCAAGGCCTGGGTCGAAGACGACGCCGTGATGGTCGATGCGGACGAAATCGCTGCGTGGGCAGTCGAACATCCGCAGCCCTACAAGCGCGACGAATACCTCGGCCTCTACGCCGATGCGTCCCACGGCAAGCTCGAGGAGGACAAGGTCGGCTACATCCAACGGCTCGCGCGCGGCGGCGTCCACGGGGTCGGTCACCACGGGTTGGTCAGCGCGATGGGTATCGGCCGTCAACATCTGCCGCGATGGGACGACCTCCAGCTGCTCACCGCCCAGCTCGCGCGATCACCGTTGTTGGAGCACGAGTCCGTCGGCACGGAGCTGATCATCGGCCCGCGCGCCAAACGTCCCCTCAAGTTGGCGATCCCGATCTTCGTCAGCGACATGAGCTACGGGGCGCTCTCCGAAGAGGCCAAGATCTCGCTGGCGACCGGCGCCGAGTTGGCGGCAACCGGCATCTGTTCGGGTGAGGGCGGGATGTTACCCGAGGAACAGGGCGCCAACAGCCGCTATTTCTACGAGCTCGCGTCGGGTCGCTTCGGCTGGGATCTTGCCAAGGTTCGGCGGGTCCAGGCGTTGCACTTCAAGGGCGGGCAGGGCGCCAAGACCGGCACCGGAGGGCACCTGCCCGGCGAAAAAGTGGTCGGCAAAATCGCGGAGGTGCGCGGGCTCGCGGTCGGTGAATCCGCGATCAGCCCGCCGCGCTTTGCGGATCTCCGTACGCCCGAAGACTTCGCCAAAGTGGCCAACGACGTGCGAGCGGAGAGCGGTGGCATCCCCATCGGGTTCAAGCTGTCGGCCCAGCATATCGAGGACGACATCGACTTCGCGCTCGCTGCGACGGCCGACTACATCATCCTCGACGGCCGCGGTGGAGCGACCGGAGCAGCACCCGAGATCTTCAAGCAGAACATCTCGGTGCCGACCATGGTCGCGCTCGCCCGGGCACGACGGCACCTCGATCGCGTCGGCGCTAGCGACGTAACGCTCATCATCACCGGCGGTCTGCGGACGGAGAGCGACTTCGTCAAGGCGTTGGCGCTCGGCGCGGATGGCATCGCTGTGTCCAATGCGGCCCTCCAAGCGATCGGCTGCGTGGGGATGCGGGCCTGTCACACCAACAACTGCCCGGTCGGGATCGCGACCCAAAAGGACCACCTGCGACGGCGGCTCAAGATTCAAAGCAGCGCCCGCCAGCTCGCCAACTGGTTCGAAGCGACGGTGCACCTGATGGCCGTCCTGGCCCGCGCATGCGGACACGACCACCTCAACGGCTTCGAGCTGCGCGACCTGACGACCTTCGACCGAGATGTCGCCGCGCTGACCGGTGTGCGTTACGCCGGTGTGGGCTGAGTCTTGATTGCTGAACTGGAACTCCGCATCGATTGTGTTTGCGCGTCGGCCGGGCGCGTTGGCATTCGGGCCAACTCCCGGTACATCGACGTCATGACACCGCTGCGTATCTGGTCCCGCGCCGTGAGCCTAGGCGTCACCGCCGACACGCCCAAAAGCGACGTCAAGCACATCCTGTTGGTGAACGATGTGGGCCCAACCAAGCAGCTCGTTTGTCGGACCGGAGCAGACCATTCACCTGGGGCCGACACCCAAGCAAGCAAACAGCGGATGGTCGCCGTCCGACGGGACCCTGTATCCGATTTGTCGGACCACCGGCAGCGGCGCGAAGTTCACCGTGAGCTTCATGAAAGCGGGGTGCTGACGGCCGATGAAGCGTGTTCGTGTCCGCGCCGATTGAGGGCTCGATGTTGTGCGTTCAGCCGCCGGCGCGCTTGACCTTGTAGCCTTTGGCGACCAGCACCTTCTCAACGGTGTCGCGGTGGTCGCCCTGGATCTCGATCACGTCGCCCCGGACGGTGCCACCCGACCCGCAGCGGGCTTTGAGCGTCTTGGCGAACTTCTTCAGCTCGTCGGCCGGCAAAGGAACACCGGTGATGAGCGTAACGCCCTTGCCCCGACGCCCCTTGGTCGACCGCGAGATGCGGACAATGCCGTCCTTGGGAGCGTTCGGGACGGACGGCCGCGCTTTCTTGTTGCGGCGCGGCTTGCTTGTGCCTGTCCGATCGGAACGGCGCGATGAATCGGTGCTCGCGACGTGTCCGTGCTCAGATGTGTAGACGAGTCGGCTGCCTGAATTGTCGCGTGTGCCCATCTTGCGTTCCCGTCAGCCCTGCGCTTCCTTGGCGGACATGATCTTGTACGTGTCGATCGCAAAACCGGTGTTCATGACCAACACCGCGACAAACATCGCCTTGAACGCGTCCGGTAGCGCTTGCTCAAGCCCCATGCCTTGCTCAACCGCGGTCAAACCGAGCACGCCCAGCAGCCAGAACACACCGACGACGCGCTTTTCGGGGACGCCTACGAGGTACCCAAGGCCAGGGAGAAAGAAATTCAGGATCGTACAGAGCCACTTCATCGGGCCTTCCGGGAACGTCATCTACTTGGGCGCCGAGATCCAGTACGGCCAGTAGGCAGACGACCCCGTCACCGATCTGACCTGGGCGATGAACCGGTATTCGCCGTTGCGAGGCGGATAGACCGACGACGAATAGAAACACACTTGCCCACCTGGCTTGGTCGTCTGGGTCCAGAGCTTTCCGTCGGGTTTGCCGTCCGCGGGCACCTTCTTCGTACCGTTGTTCCACCGATCGAGATAGCTGTAGATCGCCAGCGAGTAGCTGCGTCCCTTCGGAGCGCGCAAACAGATAGGCCCGCCCCACCCGGCGTCGATGATGTACGTGTCGACGTCCTTCGCGTCGCTGATGTAGCTGTAGAACGCGCCTTTGCGGGTCAGCGCGGACGGAATCCGAACAACGTGATCGGGCAACCCATCCTTGTTGGTGTCGGCGCCCTCGTTGGGCTCGAAGTTATCCCAGTTGTTGGTCTTCATGACCGGCGTCAAGTACGGCGGCAGGCTCGTGTACCGGCTGAACGTGGCCTTGCCGAGCTGGCGACAGTGGACCCTGCCGGTCTTGTCGGACGCCACAACCTCGAGCCGACCGTCGCTGTCGAAGTCGCCGATGCTCTGCAGGTAGATGCCAGACGGCGCGACGACGTGGTCCGCCGCGCTGTGATTCTTGAACCACTTGGTGGCCGGATTGTAGAGCGCGAGCCGAAGCTGTGTCCCGCTGCTGTAGATGCGATCGGGGTAACCGTCGCCGTTGACGTCCCACAACCCGAGCCGACGTACGTCGCCGATGTTCTCGATCTTGCCGTCGTCGTTGATGTCGGTCGGCGATGTTGGGTACGCGCCACCGCCTGGCGAGCCCTTCATCGGTTTGCCGTCAAAACCCCAGCGCCAGTAGCTCGACGTCATCGCGTTGGGCTGCTTGGCCTTGTTCGTCTTGCCGTACGTCACGTGCGCGCGGATCGAACGGTTGTGCACGGTGAGGTCGTTGACCGAGCTGCCAAAAAGCTTGGCGATAGACGTGTCGAACGCGCACTTGCCGGGCGGCGAGCAGTGGGCGCCAAACGTGTACTTGGCGACGTCGGTGAGCTTCCACGCGTAGATCTTGCCGGCCCAGAGCTGAGGCGCGTCCGATTGCGGATAGCCATTGCCGTGCACGAATTCGGGCACGCCATCGCCGTTCAGATCAACCACCGCGCGCCCCGCCCAGTATTCGCACACGCCGTCAGGGTCGTTGATCGCCGCTTTTTGGACCAGCGCCTTCTTGGCCGGGTCCCAGGCGAAGATCTTCACGCCCTCTTTTTGGCACCACGTCGACGCGATGAGCTCGGGCCCGCCATCGCCGCCGAGATCCCACGCCAGGAACGTGCTGGCGTCGTAAACGTGGGAGCCAGCCGCCGTGTGCTTGGTCACAGTCCCGTTCGCTTCGAGCCGGTAGATCTCGGCCTTGCTGCCATTGCCGGTGAGCACTTCGAGCGTCTGCGTCGCCGCGTTGTGGCTGGCCCAACCGTCCATGTCCGCGAATACAGCGCGGCTTCGCGAGTAGTTGTGGACCGGCGCCGAATAGTCGTAGAGCGCGCCGCCGTCGCTATCGAGGATCGCGAACCCGAAGTTGTCCTGCACGACCACCTCCGCGTTGCCATCGCCGTTGAGGTCGACCGTCTGTGCGGTCGGCGCGCCGAGGTTGTACTTGAGCTTGAACGGCCACTTCCCGCCACATGCGGTGAAGCAGAGCTTGTCAGCCGCGCCGTCGCAGTCGTTGTCCTTGCCGTCACCGCACACGTCGGCCGCGCCGGGGTGAACCGTCGTGTCCGAATCCGCGCAGTCCCAATCCGGCTTCTTGTCGCCGTCTGCGTCCTTGGCCTTGGTCCATCCGACCGGTACGTCGCACTTCTTTTGGGCCAACGCTCCCTTGGGCGCCCAGCCGTCGCCGTCGTTGTCCTTGTAGATGGTTGCGGTCGCGAGCCCCTCGTCCTTGAGCGAGTCGCAGTCGTCGTCGATGTCGTTGCAGACCTCTTTTGCCTTGGGGAAGATCGCCTTGTTGAAGTCGTTGCAGTCGCCCGCCACCCCGGTCCACGCCTTGCCGGGCGCCTTGCACGCCATCACCGGCGCGCCGCTTCCGAAACCGTCGCCGTCGTTGTCCTGGTACCAGGCCTTGCGCACGCCTTCATCGACCTGGTTGTTGCAGTTGTTGTCCGCGCCGTCGCAGACCTCCTTCTTGCCGGGGGCGATGCCCTTGTTTGCGTCGTTGCAGTCGCCCGACTTGCCGACTTTGTGCGTCTTGGTGGCCTTGCACTGGCATACGGGAGCTGTAAGCGCGCCCCAGCCATCGCCATCGGCATCCGGGTAGTAGTTCTTGCAGCCGAGCGTGCCAGCGGGATCGATCAGCTTGTCGCAGTTATCGTCTTTGCCGTTGCACGTCTCGATCGCGCCCGGTTTGACGTTGGGGGACTTATCATCGCAGTCGCCGGCCACGAACGCAGTGTACGGAAAGCTCGGTGAGCCGAGGCATTGTTTGTCCGTCGCGATGCCAAACCCGTCCCCGTCGCCGTCCTTGTAGAAGGTCCCGCAGCCCTGGCAGCCGGCCTCGTCGACCTGCTTGTTGCAGTTGTTGTCCTTGAGGTCCTTGCACAGCTCGGCCTGGCCGGGATTGACGCCCGGCTGCTTGTCGTCGCAATCGCCCGCCTTCTTGGCCGAATAGTCGCCGTTGGGCGCGCAGTAGCATCGCGGCTTGCCGATGCCGTAGCCGTCGCCATCAAAGTCGAAGAAGAGCGACTTGCAGCCGGTCGCGTCGATGTCGTTTTCCGACCCGTTGCAGTTGTCGTCCTTGCCGTTGCCGCAGATCTCCTTGGCGGCTGGGTGGACCTTCTTGTCCTTGTCGTTGCAGTCGCCGTCCTTGCTCGCGGTCCACGGCGCCTTGGCTTTGCAGACACACTGCGCGGTGCCGATCCCAAAGCCGTCGCCGTCGCCGTCGAAATGCAGCTTCGTGCAGCCCGTGGCGTCATTCTCGTCGGTCGCGCCGTCGCAGTCGTCGTCCTTGCCGTTGCAGGCCTCGGTCGCCTTGGACGACACCTTGGCGTCGGTCGGCGCGCAATCGGCCTTGTTCACGTCGCCATCCCCGTCGATATCCGGGTCGCAGACATCGCCGATGCCGTCCTTGTCGAGGTCATCCTGGGTCGTGTTGGCGTGCACCGGGCAGTTGTCGACGTCCTTGGGTTTGCCGTCGGGCGCGGGGCCACAAGCGGGGGTTCCAGCGGGCGGCAGGTTCAGCACCTTATCGCCGTCGATATCACAGTCGCAGCCATCGCCGATCCCGTCGTTGTCGAGATCGCCCTGGATCTTGTCGGCGTGCAGCGGGCATCCGTCCTTGCTGTCGATCACGCCGTCGCCGTCGTCATCGTCATCGCACACGTCGCCCTTACCGTCGCCGTCGGTGTCCACCTGCTTGGGATCGGCGATCTTCGGGCAGACATCGTTGCCATCCTTGATGCCATCGCCGTCGTCATCATCGTCCACGCAGTCGGCTTTGCCGTCGCCATCGGTGTTGGGGAAGCCCTCGTCGGTCTCGCCGTTGCAGTTGTCGTCGATGAAGTTGCAGACCTCCGGGCTGGCCTTGGCGCCCTCACACAGGGTCTTGCCGCCCACGCACAGCGTCTTGCCCTTGCAGGTGCCGTGCACGCTCTTCAGATCGCACGGGCTCGAGACGACGTTCTCGTCGGTCTGGCCGTCGCAGTCGTCGTCGGCGTCGTTGCACGCTTCGGCCTTGGGCTCTGTCCCGACGCAGGTTCCGGGTTTGTTGTCCTTGCACGTGTACTCGCCGGGGCACGCGCCGTTGTCGTTACCGATCCAGCAAAAGCCCTTCTTGCCCTCGGGGCAGGGGCACGCGCCAGACTTGGGACGACACGCCTTGTCCCCACCGCCGCCAGACCCACCGCCGCCAGACCCGCCGCCGCCGGACCCGCCATCTGCGGGCGCCGTGGTCGCTGCGCAGACGAAGCCGTCGCCGACGCAATCGCTGTCCTTGGTGCACGGCTGCATGCAAAACGAGCCCCCCGCGAGGCCGCCGCAGACCCCCGCCGCTTTGCCGTCGACCTTGCACTCGTTGTTCGACGCGCATGGGGCGCAGCGATACGGCGCTTTGTGCAGGCAAATCGCCACGACGTCGCTACCGGACCGCACGTTCTTGCACTGAAACTCGGCCGGGCATCCTTCAACGCACGGCAGGGCGCAACGGCCGCCGTCGGGAGTGGGGATGCAGAATCCGGTCTCGCAATCCGCGTTGCCCTTGCAAGCCTGGAGCTTCGGCGGTGTTTTCGCGGTGTCTTCGGGGCCGGCATCCGGTTCACCGACGTCTTCGGGGCCGCTGTCTGCAGGCCCGGTGTCCGTGGGGCCCGTGTCTGCCAGTCCGCTGCTGTCGAGCACCGTGTCTGTGGCGTTTCCCGTGTCCGCAACGGCGATCTTGTTGGACGAAACGGGATCGTCGCTGCCGCAAGCCGTCAAGGCCACAGCCGCCGCGACAAACAGGCCGATGGTTATGCCCCTGGGGCCGCCCGAGGGTTGTGACAGCTGGCTGAACGGGTTTGGTGCTACATCGATCGGCATGGGCGACTCCCTGGAATCGACGCAGCATAACGTGTTCTCACGAAGCTTGGAGCGCCACCGGGGTCAAGTGGTGTCGTAGGCGACGGCGACAGCAGCCACAGGCATGGACCACGTCGGGACCGACTACTTCGGGATGGCCGCGACCACAGCGTCCTCGTGACCGTACGCCGGGACGCCGATGCCGCCGAAAGCTGCGCCGCCCGAAGACTTCAAGCCAACGAGGAGGTCACCGGCTTTGCGCGGGAAGCCACCGAGTGCTAAGCGAGCCCGCTGCCGATGCTCCTGAGTTCTCTGACTTTGTTCCCGCCGCTCACGCCGGTAGCGGGCAAGACCGGGAACTACTCCGGCGTTCGTTCACTCCAGGGGCAGCGACGGGAAGTGAGGAACCGAGCAGGGTGCAACGCACCGTCTTTCAGCGGAGAGCCTTCGGCTCGCTTTCGGTGATGGTG
>CAZLMW010000019.1:0-86834 GCA_964560875.1 uncultured Enterobacteriaceae bacterium | reverse complement strand
GATGGGTCGTCGCCACCATGGTCCTCCGCGCGGCATGCACGGTCGCCGTGGCCCCAACGGAAAGGGCAGGCGAGGCGGACCGGAGACACGCGGTGGACCCGGAATGCGCGGCGGACCCGGAATGCGAGGCGGACCCGGCGGACCCGGAACGCACGGCGGACCCGGAATGCGCGGCGGACCCGGCGGATCTGGGCAGCGGTAGCTCTTGCAGCCAGATCGACGCCTCGAGCCCTTCGCGGAGCCCTTTTTCGAAGGCATATGCCGCTACAGGCCACGCAGAAGCCCCTGGAGCGGTTTTGGCAGGGGGGAGCTATATCAGGTGCTTCGGGCCCGGATCGGCCCGTAGACGCGATTGTTCGCGTTGCCAACGTCGATACGACGGGGCGCCGATCACGGCCGGAAGCTTGAGCAGCTTGCCCACCAGCCACGGGATGGGCTCCACGAATTCGGTCGACGGAACCGCGAGCGACGGCGATGGCGCGCCGAGTTCGACATCCGTGACGACGACGCCTTCCGTGCTGTCCATGGACGTGAGCGTCTTCCCGGCAGCGTCATAGACAGCCGACTGCCCGTGAAAGGGCAACGAGAAGCGGAGAAGCGGCACGTACGGCACCTTGGAGGTCCAGGTTCCCGTGACGCACGCCACCGCCGTCGGCGCCCCGGTCGTCCGCGCCCAACGAGCACCGAGCCGCCGCAACATGTCCAGCGGCGGGCCTCCGAGAAGACGGGTCAGCCACGGGCTTGTGCCGGGGCTGGAGTAGCCGATGAGCACCAGCTCGGCCCGTTCATCGACAACCTCGGTCAGCACCTCGGGCAGCATCGACTCATAGCAGATCACCAAAGCGATCCGACCCAGCGGGGTCGACACGACGACAGGATCGGTGCCGGGCTCGAAGAAGAAGGACTCAAACGACGACGGCAGCCGCTTGCGATGCGTGTATTGCTCGCCATCGGGACCGGCAAGAATGAACGTGTCGAAGCACGCCGTGTCGCCACGCTCGTAGACGCACCCGCCCAGCCAGATCTCATGTTCCCGTGCGAGCGTCTGCAGGACCTCGGCCGACCGACCCGACAGCGGCTCTGCAAGCGCGCGCGCGTCGAGTGAGTAGCTGTATCCGCACGCGAAAAACTCGGGCAGCACCACCAACTTCGCGCCGGATGCGGCCGCCTCGACCACCATCGCGCGAGCCCGAGCGATGTTTTCATCGATCCCACGGTCCGTCCGCATCTGCACGACCCCGACCCGGAGCGTGCGTCTCGAGTTGTCCATTGCCGGCATCGACCTCGGTTGGTCCGGGGTTCAGGGCGCAGAATCGCTACTTGATCTCGTCCATGCCGATATCCGCGGGGTTGTTGCGCTTGTCACCATCGATGTCGAAGCGAACGGCGTTCATCAGCGGCGCACCGTTGAGGCACGGACTGGTCGGCTGCAGGTGCAGGTCCCAGTTCGGCGCCCCGGACTTGAACACAGGCTTGGCCTTGACGTCGGGCGGCTTGGCAACGGCGCCATTGGGTGCCGAGATACCGTGCAGACAGTTGCCACCATACGTGTTCACCGGCGTCGACTGGATGAACGTCGCCGAGCCCAACGCATACACGAGGTTGTTGCGCACATCCTGTTTGTTGCCGGAGAGGCTGCCTCGAATGACCTTGCCGCCGCTGGCAAGGACCACCGAGTTGTGCGCGAACACCGCGTTCGTCTTCAGCGTGTTGCTGCCGTACCACTCGAGCGCCGCGAACTTGCCATCGTCCACGATGAGCTGGTTGTTGGCGATAACGACGTCGGTCCAGCCGTTGCCGTTGCGCAGGTTGATGAGGTCCATCTTGCGCACGCCCGAGATGCGGTTGCCGATGATTCGAAAGCCGTTGTGGCGGCCGTTTCGGGTCGAGATGCCGCCCTGCGTGTGAAACGAATTGGGCGGGTTGATGTTGTGGATGCGGCAGCCGCGGATCTCGATGTCCGTCACGGTGTTGGACTGCTGCATGTAGATGGCGCCGAGGTAGGTGTAGGTCTTCCACGCCGTCGGCCCGAAGTCGTGGATGTACAGGTTGCTGAGCGTGATGTGCTTGTGGCCACCCGAGCTGCCAAAGACAACGGGCCCGCTGTAGCTGCTTCGGACCTTGTTGTTGGGCTCTTTGCCGTCGATCTCAAAGCCCTCGATCGTCAGCCCGACGGCGTTGCTGTCGATCTTGATGGTGCCGTTGTAGCTGCTGGTTCCGGTGTTTCCGACCAGCTTGACCGTCGCGCCCGGCGCCGCCCGAAAGTGCACGCGCTTGGTGTTGGACGCGCCCGTGATGACCGGGAAACGGAAGCCCTGGCTCTCCTTGTACGTGCCCGCGAGCACCGTGACCGTCGTCTTGGCACAAACTCCGCTGGTCTTGAGGGCGCTGATCGCCGCGTTGATGGTCGCCCACTTGCCGCCGGGCCCGACCGTGTAGCTGCCACCGAGCTGGCCACCTGTGCACACCGGCTTCTTGCAGGTCCCGCCCTGGCACGTCCCGCCGATGCAGACCGCGCCGTCCTTGAGCGGTTTGGCCGTGCACCCGGCCTTGTCGTCGCAGGCGTCTGTCGTGCAGGCGTTGCCGTCGTTGCAGACCTTGGCCTTTCCCGAACATTTGCCGCCGCTGCACGTGTCGTTCGTCGTGCAGGTCTTGCCGTCATCACACGGACCCGAGACGTCTGAGAACAGGCAACCAAAGCCCTTCTTGCAGCTGTCGTTGGTGCAATCGTTCTTGTCGTCGCAGACCTTCAGTTGTCCGACGCAGCCAGTCTTGGCGCACTTGTCGTCGGTGGTGCACGGGTCGCCGTCGTCGCACGCCGTGTCGAGCACCTTGAAGACACAGCCGGCCTTGCCCAGACACGATTCGGTCGTGCACGCGATCTTGTCGTCGCAGCTGACATCGTCGGTCTTGCCGTCGCAGTCGTTGTCGACGCCGTCGCAGACCTCGGTCGGCGGCTTGGTCTTCACGCAGCTTGGGCCCGTATCTGGCGTCCCCGCATCCTCTGGCCCCGCGTCGGCCGCACCCGCGTCCATTGGACCGGCGTCGATCGGGTCCGAACCCGAATCTTTGGCTGTAGCTGTGTCGGTAACCGCTGTATCGGGTGCGGTCGACGTGTCCGGCGTACTCGTCCCGCCCGAATCGACGTTGGCAGCAGTGTCCGCGCCGGCCGTGGCCCTCGAGTCGCTCGTGCCGGCGTCCGCAGCTTGGCCCGTATCGGACTTGGAGACGTCGCTGCCCTGCGGGTTGAAGCCGCCGCCCGTATTTTGCCCCGCTGGTGGCGTGGCGATCGTCGACGTGCCGCAGCCAACGAGCGCGATGCAGATGGAAAAAAGCGCGACGGCCGCTGGATGCGCCCTCATTGCTGCCCCCGGGTACGTGCCTGAGTGGGAGAGGGTACCGCATTGTGTGGATAGCCGCGGGCCCCTCGGAAGCAAGACCGGGCGACACACACGTTGTGCTACCTTTCTTCCCATGGTGGATCTGCGACCGGACGAGTTACGGCAATACGCCCGCCGCAACTGGAATCAGCTCGATGACCTGGATCGCGTCCGCCGCGCCCGTCAGCCGGCCAGCGTGAAGGCGCGAATCGGTGAAGAGTTGTACCTGGCGGCGAAAGCGGCTCGTCCGTCCTGGCCATCTGACGAAGACCGCCGCGAAGATCTGGCCGCGCACCTGCGGTATCGAGCGCTCTTGGACCGAGCCGCCCATGTCTGCGCTACGTGATTGCCTGACCGCGCTTGTCGGCGGGCTGGCCGGCTACGACTGGTTCGTATTCGGAGCCCAGGCGGTTTCCATCCGGGGTGTTCCGCGTACAACACAGGACGTCGATGTGACGTGCATCGTCGCGCACGAGCAGCTCGACGGCTTGGTCGCGGCGATGCTGCAGGCCGGGTTCGCGCACAGATACCCGGAGCTTGCGGCCGAATTGCTCGAAAGCGGCGCGGTCTTGCCACTGATCCACAACGGAGGCTTCGAGGTCGACCTTGTGATCGGCCGCTCCGGACTCGAAATGCAGGCATTGTCGCGTGCAAGCGCAGAGGAGCTCGCTGGTGTCGTCGTGCCGGTGGCCAGTTCGACGGACCTGGTCGTGATGAAGATCCTGGCGGGTCGCCGAAAGGACATCGAAGACGCCGCCGGCCTTCTCGGAAGCGGCGATGTTGATGAGGCCTTGGCCCACAATCTGCTCGCTCAGTTGGACGAGGCACTTGGCCGGTCGGACCTTGTAGAAGCATTCAACGCGCTGCCGCGCCGGTGACGACAACCGCGGATGCTCAGGCGACAACGTCTGAAGCGATCGCGACGGCCCAGAAGTGAAACCCACCGGCCGCGACCACGAGGGCGTGAAAGACCTCGTGGTAGCCGAACACCTTGGGCATCGGGTTGGGCGTCTTGAAGGCGAACGTCATGGCCCCGGCGATGTAGGTGGCGCCGCCGATGAGGATGAGCGCGACGACGTTCGGATCGGCCGTTTCCAGCCAGATGGGCACGAACGGAACGACCATGCAGCCGACAATCACGTAGATGGTCGCGGTGATCCAGCGGGGCGCATGGGGCCACAGGATGGCTTTCATCACGCCGACCGCCGCCGCGACCCAGGTGGCGATGAACAGCTTGCCGCCGAGCTCCGGGGGAAACGAGAGCAAGCAAATCGGTGTGTAGGTGCCCGCGATGAGGCCGAAGATCGCCGCGTGGTCGAGCCGTCTGAGCAGATGCATGCTGCGTTCGGACCAGGTGCCGCGGTGATAGGCCGCGCTGATGCCAAAAAGCGTCGCGAGGCTGGCGACATAGACGATGCAGGCGGTGCAGGCCACGCCGTCGCGGACGTGGCGAATGAGCGCACCACCGGCGATGAGGAACGCGAAGAAGGCGATCGCATGCGACATTCCGCGCATGGCGGGCTTGTCGAACGTCAGCCCGTCGGCATCGAGAGAAAACAGGTCTTTGGGCATGCCGGCAGTCTACCGTGTGTAGCGACGTCGCAGAAAGCGGATTCGCGGATGTTCCTGTGCGGACGGCGGGAAGCTGGCGAACGGAAGCTACTTGTGCTGGGCGCAGAGCACGACGGCGCAGTTGAGGTTGTGGACCGCGCCGTTGTTCTGGCCGCCCCACTTCACCTGGGAGCCGTTGGGCGTGACGCTGCAGTAACTCGACGATGACTCGTTGCTGCCGCTGTGGTGCAGGTGATTGAGGATCGTGACGGCCTGGTTGTCGCCGCAGCCGCCGACCAGCTTGAGATCGTCGGCCCACGTCTTGCTGAACACCTTCCACGTGCCCGTGTGACCCTGCTGGCTGTTGCTTGTGGCGCTGTTGACCTTGTAGCAGATGTCATGACCGCCGAGGTTGTGACCGCCGTTGTAGTCGTACGCCCAGTTGGGGTCGTTCTTGTTGCCGCCTTCGTCGCGCCACAGCCGCAGCCCGACGGACTTGCACAGCGCGACCGACTTGCTCTCCGAATACGATGAATGCGGGTACTTGACCGGGTACCAGCGGGTCCAACTGCTCTCGAGCCACAGCTTGCCGTACTTCAGCTTCTTGCACTGTTGCGTGCAGTTCTTCTTGGTCGCGGCGTGGTTGAAGTCGCACTCCTCGCCCTTGTCGATCTTGCCGTTGCCGCATTCCTTGATGCACAGCTGGTCGCAGCCGTCGCCGTTGGTGTGGTTGCCGTCGTCGCACGTCTCCCCGCTTTCGAGCAGTTTGTTGCCGCATTCGTGCACCGAGAACGTGCCCCACAGCCCCGACTTGCGGCAGATGTGCACCGCATCGGTCTTGGCGTCGACGTAGGTGAAGCCGCGCCATTTCGCGTTGCAGGGATAGGGCGGCTTGGCGAGCACCGGCAGCTTGAACCCGCCCGAGGCGACGAACGTGCCGGTCGCCTGGATCTTCTTGGTGCTGACAGTCTCCATGTCGATGGCCCACGACAGCAGCTTGCCGTCCGACTTGTTGTCCTTGAAGGCCGTGTCGACGATGACCAGCGACCACTTGCCCTTGGGGTTTTTGCCCGCCCACTTGGTCAGGTCACCCTTGGCCGGTTTGGTCGGCGGAAAGGTCGTGACGAGGTTGGGGCCAATGCCGCCACCGTCGTGGAGGATGAACGTCGCCTTGGACGTGTTGTTGGCGATGCTGGCGGGCAGCGGACCGGCGGTTGGGTCGAAGAGGTAGACCTTGAGGCCCTTGATGCCGCTGGTGCCCGAGATTGTGATGTGCACCTTGACCGACTTGGCGGTGCCGACATCGGGCACGTCGATGACGTCGGTGATGCCCGATGGGTTGTTGTCCTTGATATCGCGAGGCGCCGTCTTGGACGGGAAGAGGTCGCTGAACTTGTTGGTCAGCTGGCCGCCCGACACGGCGGGGAGCGCGTCGGCGCCGAGGCTCTTGGGATCGAGGCCCGGGCTGCACTTGAGCGAGCCGTCGCCCGCGATTCCGGTCACGACATCGCCCTGCTTGCACGCGCCGGAGGGGATCTTGATGCCGGTCAGCTTGCTGCCATCGCCGAAGAGCTGCTGGGCGACGACGGTCTTGGCGGTGACCTTGTCCGCGGCGAGGTTGCGGCCGGCGAGGTTGAGGTCGCTGTCGGCCTTGAGCGCGCTGATCCCGACGCAGCCTGTGCAGCCGATGCCGTGGGCGGTCTTGGCGTGAAATGCCCAGGTGACCGCGTGCAGACGGCGGCGAGGTAGCTCGGGATCGGTTCCGACGCGCGCGCCCAGCCATTGGGCGGCGCCGGCGAGCTTGGCTGCGGCGATGGGCGTGACACTTCCGAGCGCGTGGACGAAGCCGCCTTTGCTGACCTTGATCGTCGCTTTTTCGGTCCACAGGTTGGTGCCGCCGGTGGCCTTGTCCCACAGCGAGAAGGTCATCGAGTAGCTGCCGTCGGCGACCGGACCGCCGCCCTTGGACTGCAGGGTGCCTTCAACCTGGATCGTGGTCGGTGCGGCCAAAACGACGGTTGGCAAGAGCGCGATCATAAGGCCAGCGAGCGCGGGGGTCGCGCCCAGGAAGCAACGGCTCAGCAGCGGCAGGCGTCGTGCGTTCGTCATCTCATTTCCCCTTCAGCATCGCGATGAAGCGGTGCCAACCCCAATCGATCGACCGACTCGAGCCACCATCGGAACGGCCCGCGACGGAGCCCCCGACGCGAACGTGCAGGGTCGTGTTCCCGGCAGATCCCGAGACCGAGCCGGGCCGCTGAGCGACCGACCATCCGGCAGTTCCGCAGCCGGTATCCGTCTTGCCGTCGCAGTCGTCGTCTTGGCCATCGCAGAGCTCGACCTTGGCCGGCGTCACCTCGCCCACACACGGACCGAGCGTCGCGTCGTTCTTGCAGGTTCGCTTGCCCGCTTTGCAGGTGCCCACGCCGTCCGATTTCTTCGGCCCGGAGTAACAAGTCGCGCTGTAGGCACCATCGAGCTTCGTCGCACAGCCGCTCTTGGGCGCGCAGCTGTCGACCGTGCAGACATTACCGTCGTCACACACCCGCTTGGCTCCGGGTTTGCAGCTGGCGTCGGTCGCGTTCGTGCCTGCACAGGCGTCGCCCACCGTGCACGCGTTGCCGTCGTCGCACGAGGTCCCGGGTTTGTGCGCAGCGGTCACGCAGACGCCGGTTTTCGGAGCGCAGCCGACGCTCAGACACAGGCCGGCGGGTTTCTTGCAGACGACGATCGTCGACGGATCGAGCTTGCAGGCCGGTTGCGCGCCGTTCTTGTCGCAGCGCAATACGCCGTTGCAGAGGTTGCCGTCGTCCTTGGCCACGCAATCGGCGTCGACCTTGCACGCGCACGTGAAGCTGCCCGCCTTGCACTGGCCTGATTTGCAGGCGTCATTGGCGGTGCACGCGTCGCCGTCGTCGCACGGCAGGCCGTCCTTTTGGACGTTGACGCAGCCCTTGGCAGGGTTGCAGGCGTCGGTTGTGCAGGGGTTGCCGTCGCTACACGAGGTGGCCGAGACCGGCAGGCCCACACACGTTGCGCCCTTGCAAACATCGGACTTGGTGCACTTGTTGCCGTCGTCGCAGCCCGCGCCGCTGGATTTGTGGACGCAGCCGGACTTGTCGCTGCAGCTGTCCGTCGTGCAGGGGTTGTTGTCGTTGCACGAGATCGCGCCGCCTTTGCAGAAGCCCTGGTCGCAGGCGTCCCCGCTGGTGCACGCGTTGGCGTCGTCGCACGGGGTCTTGTCCGACTTGGTCGAGAACAGGCATTTGCCGGTCGCGGGGCTGCACTTGGCGAGCACACAGGGGTCGTTGCTGGCGCAGTTCTTGGGTTTGCCGATGACGCACGCGCCCGCTTTGCAGATGTCACCGACCGTGCAGGGGTTGCCGTCACCGTCGCAGGTCTTGCCGTCGTCGATGGTCTTGGTGCAGCCGCTTGCCGGGTCGCAGGCGTCGAGCGTGCAGGGGTTGGCGTCGTCGCAGTTCTTGGCTTTGCCGGGCACGCAGACGCCGTCGGTGCAGGTGTCCTTCTCGGTGCACACGCTGCCATCGGCGTCGCACGCGCTGTCGAGTTTGTTGTGTTTGCAGCCGTCCTTGCCGCCGGTCGCCGCGCTCGGGTCACAGGCGTCGGCGGTGCAGGCGTTGTTGTCGTCGCACACGTTTTCGTCGGTCTTGCCGTCGCAGTCGTTGTCGAGGCCGTCGCAGGTCTCGGACGTGGGCGGCGGCCCGATGCACTTGGTGAGCCCGTCCTTGGTGCAGGTTCGCGTGCCCGGACACGTCGCGGTCACCTTGCCGTCGGTGCCCTTGTGGGAGATGACGCACGTGGTGGCGAGCTTCTTTTTCTTCGCCGTGTCCGAGCAGGTGCAGGTGCCGGGGCCCGGCTGGGTCGAGCCGACAGGTTGCTTGGGCACGCATTGCTTGGACGCCGCGCCTTCGACCGACTGCACGGCCATACACGCATAATCGGGCGGGCAGACCTTTTCGTTCTGGCAGGGGATGCCGCAGAAGCCGCCGTTGCCGCCGTGGTCGACGCAGACGGCCGATTCGAGCCCCACGCGCTGGCATTGCTCGGACTTGGTGCACGGATCGCACGCCCAATCCCACGTTGGCAGGCAGATCTGGACATTATCACCACCGCCGACCGCGAACGGGGAGCAGACAAACCCGGCCTTGGCGCAGCCGTCGACACACTTGGCGGCGCACACCTTGCCCGACGCGGTCGCGATGCAGATGCCGGTATCGCACTCGTCGTTTTGCTGGCACGGGCAATACGCCTGGCCGGGGCATTCGTCGCCGCCGGTATCTGCAGAACCTGCGTCAACTGTTACGGAACCGGTGTCTTCAGCGCCGCTATCCAGCGAAGCACCAGCGTCTTCAGATCCGGTCGTGCCGGTGTCCGAGGTGCCGCCGAAGACGTCGCCCAACACCTGCCCACCGCCGCCCGCATCGGTCCCGTCGTCGCCCTCAGCGGGGTCGCCACAACCGGCCGCGGTCGCGACAAGCAGGCCGCCAAGGAGGAAAACGAGGCCGGATAAACGACGTGACATCGCCGACAGGGTAGCGGATCCGGCGTGATTTGCAGAACGATTGGGCGGCAAGAACGATGACGGGGCAGCCGAAACCGCCGCGCGATCACCGGTTGGACGTGTCAGGCTCGCTGTAGAGCATCAACCCGACGCTCAGGCAGGTCGCGTGGGCGGCGTCGCTCGCAGCCAGCCCCTTGCGCAGGAAAACACGGCCGGGATGGGTCAGCTCGGCGGCGGCGTACGGCCCCTCGTCGTCGAATCGGTAGCCGGTCGCGTCGCGCGTCATGGTGCCGTTGGCGTGTTCGTGCAGGGAAGTCAGCTGGATCGCAGCGCCGCCGATCGTCGCCATGCCCTTGTACCCGCCGCCGGTGGACTTGACCTCGAGGCTCGATTTCACCTTGCCGTCGTCGCACGCGCAGCGGATCTGGTGGGTGTCCTTGCTCATCGAAAAGCCCGAGCCGCCAACGCCCATCGACCGTCCCACCGACCCGCACGTGGCTTTGAGCGTGGCGCCGTTGCGGACCATCGCGAACTGGTAGCCGGTGGTGACCTTGCTGCGGCTGAACCCCCCGACCGAAAAGCCCGATCCCGAGTTCCAGTCGCGGTCGACGTCCTTGACCGCCCACGGCGCCAGCATGAAGCCCTCATCGACCAGCGACCCTTTCATGCGCGACCGGTCGGTCACCGTCAGGACCGTCGTGGCGGCGGCGACGTCGGGCGGCACCTGCATGTATTGCGGTCCGCATGCCGTGGCCAACAAAGCGGTGATGAGCGCGGCGGCGAGCAAGTGGGGGCGGGTCATGTCTTCTCCGTAAATAAACGACGTACTCAGCGGCAGTCAGCTCGATCCGGCGTGGTCGACGCGCCAACCGAGCCACGCAGCAGCCGCATAAACAGCGAGCGCAGAGGCGGCCAGCTCGGCAAACGATGCCGGGGTTGGGACCACGAACTCGGACAGCGTCTGCAGCAGCAACAGCAAGCCAACGAGCAACCCCAGCGCTCGCTTCGATCCGGCGGTGAGATGAGGGCGCAGGACAGCGTACGCGGCGACAACAAGGCCACATTCGAGCGCCCAGGCCCACGGCGGATGCAGCCACAATCCAAGCCCAACCGCCGGCTCCTGGGTGATCCCGAGAGGGAGGTCAGGCGTGTGGACCAGCAGGTCCGTCAACCAATGCGACGCGACGACCAGGCCGATCGCGACACCGACCTTCCGGCCCGCAAGACGCGCGGCGACGAGGCCACAGACGACCGACCAAACGATGGTGGCGAGGATCGAGTGGGTGAAGACGCCGGCCGTGACGACGAGCTTGGGAACGTGCTGGGAAAGCGCCGCGGACTCGATGCCGAACAGTCCGAGCACCATGAAGCCGACGTCGACGGCCTGCGCGGCGAGCAACAACGCCCAAAGCGGCGCCCCAGGGACATACCGATGCGCCAGGAGAGCGGGGGCATAGTGGCCGGCGAGCATGGCGGCGAGACCGGGCTGGGTGTGCGTGGGACGACGGGTTCAGGTGTCGCAGAGTTTGCCCGCCAGAGCGTCTCTTTGCGAGGCCGCGAACGCAGAAAGAACGTCCATCACACGGCGAACACGCGGACTCCGTCGCAAATCCGGATGGGTCAGCACCCACAAGTCGCCGTCGAGCATCCACGGGTCGCTGCGGCGCTCCAATCCCGGCTGCGCATCGCCGTAGATGCACGGCAAGGTCAACGCGCCAGCGCCTTTTAAACCCGCTTCGACCCAGAGCCCATAGCTGTTAACGCGCATGACGTAAGGGCCGTTCGCCCCAAGCCGCTTGCGCACCCGATCGGTCGTCGAAACCGGCGCATCGGACAGGTCCCAACCAACCCAGGGCATCGTCAACACGTCCTGGTCGGCCAACGACGGCGCGGCATAGACACAGCCGGCAAGCTTCGCGAGACGCCGACCGACAAGATGTTCGGGGGGCTTGGCCGTGAATCGCAGCGCCACATCCGCCTCACGCCGCGTCAGGTTGCGGAAATCATCGCCGCCGATGAGGTCGAGCTCGAGCCCCGGGTTGTCCTTCACCAGCTCCACGAAGCGGGCCATCCAGGGCACAACCAACAGCTCGGGAGCGGTCAGGCGCACGGGTCCGGCGACGTCGGGAAGATCGCCAGTCAGGTCCCGCTCGAGGCCAAAGACGCGGGATTCGAGGTCCTCGGCAGCCTTGGCGACCGCTTCGCCGGCGGGCGTCCACTGAATGCCGCCCCGCAAGCGCTCGAACAACCGCCGGCCAAGCTCGTCCTGCAACGCCGTGAGACGCCGCGTGACCGTGCTCTGGTCGACATTGAGCGCCCGCGCCGCGGCGGTAAGGCTCCCCTCGCGCGCCGCGGCCAACACAAACCTCAGGTCGTCCCAGCGATCGATGTGCATGGCGCCTCCGGCCTGGGCGACGGCTGTCATGCCGCGGCTGCCGTCTTGAGCGGCTCGCCCACTTTGCCGCCCTTCTCGATGATGCGCCCGGTCGACAAGTGCGTGTCGAGGCCGTCGATCAGCTGGCCCAGCAACTTCTCAAACTGCGGTTTCATCATCAACGTGCCCATGACCCAGCCGATCGGGCCGTACTTGGGCACAAACCCGCCCTCGAGCAGCACGCGCGACCCGGCGCCGTCCGGCTCGACCGACATCGTCAGCTCCATGTGCGTGAGCGGGAAGGGGCCGTGGTCGGTGACCTCGACGGTGAGGGTGCGGTTTTCGGCATCGTGGGCGCTGACGCGTTCCTTGAGCTGACCGCCGTTGTACAGCGTGCACTGCCGCTCAGCGCCGAGCCCGCAAGACTGGTCGTTGAGGCTGCTCGAGTTGGCGACCAGCGGATGAAACATCCAGATATCCGAGAAGTTGTTGAGCGATGACCAGACCTTGTCCGGGCTGTGGTTGATGGTCTTTTGGATCTTCAAGGCGTGCATTGCGGACTCCGTGCGGCGCGGTCGGCGCGAACTTGCATCCACGCGGGTTTGCGTGGCGAGCTGCACATTAGAAGTCGCAATCATGCGGGTCAATGCGCGTGTTTACGGACTACAGCCCGCGTTTTTGCGGGTTTGGCTCAGGCAGGTGTCGTCGTGCCGGGTCGCCGAATGAGCAGCCACGAATAGAGCAGGCTGCCGATCAGACCGATGCCGAAGACGCCGAGTAGCCAGCCGAGGTAGTTGCTGTGGGCCTTGCCGCAGACCGTGTACCACTCGCTCCCGTCGGCGGGTGGCGTGGTGCAGTCGAACGTGTAGTCCTCGTCGAAGTCCTTGGCGCAGAGGAACTCGTGCCGCTTGTTGCCGGTGATGTCGACGGCCTCGACATAGCACTTGCCCGGCAGCTGGTGAATGCCGGTGCTCTTGTGTCCGGTCGGATCGAAGAGCGCCATGATGGCGGTCAGCGCGAGGAAGTAGACCACGATGGCCTTGTGCAAGACGCGGTCGGCGCTGGTGACGGCGGAGCGGGGCTGGTCGTTGACCGCGCCGCGACGGTAGCCCCGAAAAGCGATAGCGGCGTAGATGACGGCTGCGGTGGCGATGGCGATGTAGGCCGGCGTGCCTCCGTCGAGCTGCTGCAGGACTGTCATCTGGACCATCATGATGAACGTGGTCAGGCCCGCCACCATGACCAGGCCCTTGGCGAACGTGGCCGGCGAGATGTCGGGGTCTTTGCGGGTCGCGCGACCGATGAGCCAGGCGAACGCGCCGACGAAGGTGATGACCCACAAGCTGCTGCTCGTCGGCACCCCGAAGAGCCGAGCCGCGATGGGCAGGTCGGTGTCGTGCCAGGTCCACCACAGGAACTTGGCGCCGGTGATGTCGTAGGGCGCGTAAAAAGCGATGCCGGCCAGGCCGCTGAGGGTCGCGGTGGGCAGCGGCGCGAGCTTGAGGCGACGCACCGCCACGGTCGGCAGGTACATAAAACAGACATACACGCACGGGATGTACAGCGGCATCCGCGGCGTGAGCATGAACATGCCCTGCGCTTGCCAGAAGTTATCGACCAGCGGCAGGGCCATGAAGATGAAGTCGTTGGCGGTCCCAGCGATGAGCGCGGCCACCCAAACCAGCACATGGTCGCGACCGCTGCGCACGGCGTGCCACAGACAGATCAGCGCAAGGGTGATGAACAGCAACTCGCCCACGACAAACGACGGCAGCACCGCCCACTGGTCAACGGGGCTGTTGAAGTGGCGCCACGGCAGGTGCGGGGCAGCTTCCCACGGGAGTTCACGCGCCACGAATCCAACCTCGGTCTTCGAGCAGCTTCATCGCCGCAGGCAGGATGAGCAATGAAAACAGGGTCATGCACGACATGCCAAGCACCGCGATCCAGCCCATGCCGCGCAGGCCGATCATCGATGCGAAGAGCAGCGCAGACCATCCCACCAGCGTCGTGGCGGAGCTTCCGAGGATGGGCAGGAGGTTGACCCGCAGCGCCGTCGCCGCGTTTCCGTAGAGCCGATAGCCAAACACCATGTGCACGCCATAGGAGACGCCGAGGCCGACCAGGATCGGGAACACGATGAGGTTGAGAAAGGACAGGTGGATGCCGTGTTCGCCGATCCACGGCAGGCAGCCCAGCATCCAGATGAGCCCGGCGACCAGCGGCAGCATCGACAAGACAGCGAACCGAATGCGGCGCGCCTGCACCCAAAACAGCAGGAAGATGAGCACCATGCCGACCACGGACAGGACCACGGTGTCGTCGCGCACGATCTCGATGACCGACAGGAAGATCTGCGGGCGGCCGGTCATTTGCAGCTTCTTGCCGTCGACTTCGAGCTTTTCAATCGACGCGACGAAGCGGTTGAGCTCGCCGAGCTCCCACAGCCACCCCTTGGGGATGATGAGGCCGAGATAGGCGCCCACCGAGCCGTCCGGTTTGCGCGGAATGTAGCGGTCGGTGAGCGTCGTGGGGAGCATGTCGAGCGTCAGGACCTTCGGGTCGGCCATCAGCTGCAGCTGCTTGTAGACAAAGTCGAGGTCGGGGTCGTCTTCGGACTTCTTGGGCAGGCGCTTGATGGCCCAGCGCAGGTCGTCCATGGCTTCGAGCGCGGCTTTTTGCTTGTCGGGGTCGGGCAGGAACTGGAAGACCGACTCGTAGCGCGAGATGTCGCGGTGTTCGCCGAAGGTCTCGGTGAAATAGCGCTGGATGGCGCGGCCGCGTTCGGGGCTCTCGGCGAGCACGAGGGTCGGATCGATGTTTTCGCCGTAGTGCTCAACGATCTTGCGGTCGACATCGAGGGCGGACGCGCCTTCGGACGTCAGCTCTTCGCCGGTGTAGGCAAAGATGACATCGCGCGCCGAGATGGCCATGACGACGGTGAGCAACAGCGCCGCGGGGACGAAGAAGCGGGCGAGTTTGCCGGTCGGGTTGAGCTTGGCCAGGCCGCCCGACGAAGCGGCGCCGATGACCTTGGCCTTGACGCGATCGCGGACCGATACGACGTCGCCGTCGCCAGGACCGCCATCACCGCTGGCCCCATCGCCGCTGGCCGCATCGCCTGTCTCACCATCGCCGCCTTTGCTGTCGAACAGCACGAAACACGCCGGCAGGAACGTGTACATGGTGATGTAGGTCTGCCAGACGCCGACCGCCGAGATGATGCCGAGCTCCGAAAAGCCCTTGAAGCGGCCAAACGCGACGAGGATGAAGACAGCGGCGGTCGTCATCGCGGATAAGCCAGCCGGGATCGCGGTCTGCAGCCAGGATTCGACGACAGCGGCGTTGCGGCCCAGGCCCTCGGACCGAAACAGCGCGTAGCGGGTCGCAAAATAGAGGCCAAAGTCGATACCCAGCCCGCCCAGGATGGCGAGCAGGAAGACGGTGATGAAGTTGACCGAGCCGATGAAGACGTAGGCGGCGCCAAAGGTCAGCCCCATGCCGATGAGCAAGCTGACGTACACGAGGGCGATGGCGAGCAGGCGCCGCAGCGTGATGATGGTGACGAGCAAGATGAGCACGCCGGCGAAGATCGTCGTGAAGCGGAAGTCGTCGATGGTGGCGGTGCGCTGGTCCCAGTCGAGGGCGTAGGCGCCGCCGAAGTAGGTGTCGATGTGTTTGCCGTTGGGCAGCGTCTTGCGGGCGTGGGCGAACGCGGCCTCGGCATCGGCGACGAGCAGCGGATATTTGTCGGCTTCGGCGCGGGGGAAGTTGGCCTGCAGCGCGAAGATGAGCATCCGCCGGTCTTTGGAGATGTAGTAAAGCTGCGACGCATCGGCGTTGAGCGACTCGCGGATCTGGGCGATGGCGGCCGCGCCCTTGCTCAGCCCGCCTTTGTTGCCGTCCTCGCCGGACCCGCCGTCGCCGGCACCTTCGCCACCAGCAACGGAGGTCGCTTCCTTCGGTGAATCGACGGCGGTGGCGGCATCGGCGGCATCGACGCCCTTGGCAGAGCTTGCACCCGAAGCGAGCTTCGCGCCCCACTGGAAACGCTTGGCGTACTTGGCGACCAGGTCGTCGAAGTTGGGGCCGGGGTCTTCTTGTTCGTCCTCGTCGTCGAGGTCGAGGAACATGCCCGAACGCTTCTTGCGCTCCTTCTTGACCATCGCCTTGAGGCGCTTGCCGACCTCCGCGACGTCTTCGGGGTCTAAAAAGAGGGGTGCGCTGCGCTTGAGGGCGTCGAGCTCGACACCAAGCGTCACGTCGCGGGCCCACTTGCTCTTCTTGATGCGTTCACTCACCACTTCAGCGAACTGCTTGAGGTCCGCTACAGTCGCAGGTTCATTGCGGACGACGCCGACGTACACGGTGCCCGACCGGAACGACCACGACTTGAGCTTGTTGAGCACCTTGACGGCGGGAACTTCGACCGGCAGCAGGCTGATGAGGTCGCCGTCGAGCGGCAGTTGGGTCGCCGCGAAGGTCGCCGGGAAGAACAACAGGACGAACGTAATCACGACGAAGCGAGCGCGGGTGATGACGGCGTGGATACCGCGCTGCAGCAGCTGGACGCGTGGCAATCCCATGGCCTATTCGCCCTTGTCTTTGACGTCGTCGGCGCCGGTTGCTTGCTCGAGTTCGGCCTGTGCCTGCCAGCCGCCGAGCAGGTGTTCGTAGTACGCGTTCTTGGCCTTGAGGTAGGCGCCGACGCCCTCGAGCACGTCCTTGGGTTCGCCGGTTCCGGTCGCCCACGCGGTCGCCGCGAAGGTCATCCACTTGCGCGCGGCCTTGACCTGTTTGCCGGCGATCCGAGCGAGCGCGCGCTGCTGGCGAACGTCCATCCAGGCCTTGCGAACGGTGAGCGGGATACCGGTCGCGGCGCGTCGTTTCTGGGCCAACACCCACGCCTGCTTGGCGCGCGCGGCGGCTTCCTTGGCGGACACGACGCCGGGTGTGGTCGACAGGCGCAGGCCAACCGCGACGCCGACGAAATAGTCGTTGAACGTGTTGAACGTGACCGACGAATAGCCGCTCGGACGCACCGGCGACCAATCCACCTGGCCGACCAGAGCCGCGAAGAGCACGGGCATGTTGGCGAGGTTTTCGGCACGAATCAGCGCTGCCGTCGCCTCTTCTCCATGGCGGACCTGCAGGATTTCGGGGCGCGATTTCATGGCCCTGGCGACGAGTTCGTCGAGCGGCGGCGGCGCTTTGGGGCGTCGAGACAGGCGGCTGACGGAGAGCTTGAGCGGATGGGTGGCCGACATGCCCATCGCCTGGCGCAACGCGTACCCGGCCAGCTCTGCACCGTCCTGGGCGCGCCGGATGTAGCGCTGCACCTCGCCGACGCCGTACTTGAGCTTCATGACGTCGGCCATCGTGACCTCGCCGGTGCCCTCGTCGTACTTCTCGCGGGCCTTGTCGAGGGCCGTTTCGATCACCTTCGCGGCGTTGTTCAGGCTCGGCAGCATCGACTGCGCATAGAGCTTGAGGCCGTAGAGCTTGCGGACGTTGCGGCGCACGGCGTGGGCGATCTCGCGTTTGCGCTGCTTTTGCACGGCGGTGCGCGCCTTGGCGGCTTTCATGGCGGCGGACTGGCGGCCAAATGTCGCTAGCGGCAGCACCACGCGCGCATCGGCGTGGGCATAGGGGCCCCAATCGGTGAGGTCGTTTTCGTAGCTGCCGGCGACGCCAATGCCGCCCCTGGCGCCGAACATCGGGGCGATGAAGCCGGTCGCCTGGATATTGGGGGACAGCAGCGCGTCGACCTCCTGGACCTTCGCCTGCCAGGTCTTCACATCGGCGGCAGCGGCCTGCAGACGGGCGCTTCGACGCAGCGCTATCGCCACGCAATCGTCGACGGAGAGCGCTTTGACCGACTCGCCACCAGCGGAACCAGCTTCCGCGGCGGTCTTCTCGTCACCGGGACCGGCAAAAGCAGGGGCGGACCATGCGAAACCGCACGCGAGCACCGCTGCGATGAGCCGAGCTTCTTTCACTGCACGATTTTCTTGGCGGCGGCGAGCTTCTTGTCGAGCTTCTTGATGAGCTCGGCGCCGGTCTTCTTCTTGAGCATCCGAGCCACCTGGTTGCGCGTATCGGAGGTGAGCGAGTCGCCGTCCATCACCAGGTCGACCACCTTGCCACTGGCGCCCCAGACGAACGCCGCTTCCATCGTCAGGTCTTCCTTGGCGAAGAACAGGGTCAAGGGGACGCGCGTCTTCTTGCCGCGGACCCTGGCTTTACCGAACGTGATCTTGGCCTGCCGGAACGCGTCGCCGCCGCGCGTGTACCCGTTGTAGCGAAGGATGCCCTTCATCTGCTCTTTGAACCGAGCCTGCTGGCGCTTGTCGAGCTTGGCCGCGGACTTGCCGAGGCAGTCGGTCGCGAACCCGTCGAAGTCGAACAGCGAATCGAGCGTCGCAAACGCGCGGTCATTGGCGGCCTTGTCGGCTTTGTTCAGCTTGCCGCGGGCGGGCGACTTCTTCACCGCCTTCATGGTGGCGACGATGGTGCGCGTCTTCTTGGTGAAGTCGGCGGCGAAAGAGGGCGCGGCGAGCAGCGAGACAACGACAGCCACAGCAAACGACGGGACAACAAACGACGGGACAACAAACGAAGGGACCGGCAACGCGAAGCTGCCTCGAGAACTCATAGCTGGGGTGTGCGTGTTCATGAGGCCTCCGAATCGTTGGTTGACGTGCACGCGTCCCGAAAACGCCTGCCGATGTCCGCAGCCGTCCACCTGGACGTGATGCGAACCGGTTTGTTGGCGACGTGCCGGTGGACCTTGACGTGCAACAGGGTCGGTCCATTCGACGCAAGGGCCGCCGCGACCTCGGTGCGCAGGGTGGTTTCATCATCGAACCGGCGCGTCACCTTGTACCCGCAGGCGCGGGCGACCTCGCTGAGATCGGTTGTCGAGGACGTCGTGTCTTGGTTGCCGGTGCTCTCGTAGGCCTCGTTGTCGATGACGACGTGGACGAGATTGGCCGGCGCGTAGTGACCGACCGTCGAGAATGTACCCAGGTGCATCAACGCGCTGCCGTCGCCGTCGAGAACGACCACTTTTTTGTCGGCAGCCGCAATGGCCACGCCGAACCCGAACGCGGCGGCGTGCCCCATCGACCCCATCATGTAGAAATGGGCCGGCTGGTCGTCGACCTCGAACAGCTCGCGCGCGGTCATGCCCGTGGTCGCCACGACGGGTGTGCCATCGGGGATCGAGTCGATGATCGCGGTGATCGCGTCGCGCCGGCTCATCGGGTGGGGGAGCTCGGGGATCTCGGCGGACAGGCCTTTGCCCACGGTGCCCTTGGGGACGACCACAGCGACGGGCGTGTTCTGTTCGCGGGAGATGTCGGTGAGCTCTCGCAGCATCGTCGCGATTTCGGCGGGCTCTTCGGGCAAGTCGCGATGGGGGATCTCGCACGCGTCGAGCATCGCGTGCATCTGGCGCCCCATGATGATGTGTTGCGGCTCGTCGTTGACCTTGTAGGCGCGGCCCGAGACGAGCAGCAGCATCGGTTGCCGGTAGATGCTCGCGAGGCTGGTCAGCGGGTTGATCATGTTGCCGAGGCCCGAATTCTGGACCATCACAACCGGCTTGCGACCGCCAGCTTCCGCCCCGGCGGCGAGCGCGACCGCGGCACCTTCGTTGGCAGCCGCGATGTAGGCGACGTCCTCATCGAGGATCGCGGTGTCGATCATCGTCTTGAAGAACGAACACGGAACGCCCGTGTACAGGTCGTAGTCGAGCGCCTTGAGTACATTGGACAGCTCGGCAGATCCGATCATCGAGGGCTCCAGGATTGACGTTCGCCAAGAGCGCACCTGTATACGGGACTGCGAACCAAAGTGTAAGCTCCGCGCGCTCCGCAGCCCGCGGGGATGGGTCAAGCCCGCCGGAGACGCCATGTCCGCGCCCGTGACAACCGCCATCTTCCTCGCTGCCGGGCTCGGCTCCCGCCTGCAGGAAGTTCACGCCCACAGCCCCAAAGGCCTGCTCATGATCGGCGGCGTGCCGTTGGTCGAGCGGTCGCTGAAGCTGCTGCTCGAACAAGGCATCGAGCGCGTCATCATCGTGACCGGCCATATGCGCGAGGCGTACGACGAGCTCGCGACCCGCTACCCGCAGGTGGAGATCACCGAAAACCCCGAATACGCCACCACCGGCTCGATGGCGTCGCTGGATTTTGCGCTCAAGCTCGTCGACACCGATTTCCTGCTGCTCGAGGCCGATCTCATCTACGAAAAACGGGCGCTGACGACCCTGCTCGGGCATGCCGATGGCGATGTCGTGCTCACCTCCGGGCCGACCGAAGCCGGCGATGAAGTGTGGGTCCAGGCGCCCGACGCAAAGCTCGAGGCGATGGACAAAGACGGCTCGCAGCTGACCGCGGTGTTCGGCGAGTTCGTGGGGATCAACCGCATCTCGGCGAGCCTTGCGGCGCGGATGGCCGAGCTTTTCGCCTCGTGGGTGAGCGAACACGGGCACGGTCAGATGAGCTACGAGACCGACGCCCTGGTTCAAGCCGCGAGCGAGCGAGAGATCTCCGTCGTTCGCGTGGACGACCTGCTGTGGGGCGAAATCGACGACGCCAGCCACCTCAAGCGTGTCACCGGCTACCTCTGGCCCGCGATTGAAGCGCAGGAAGCGCAAGAAGCGGCATAGCCGTTTTTCGTGCGAGGCACGGGTGAAGATGATTCAGTTCGTACGAACATCCCCGTCAGTTATAACGTGGGGCGAACGGTAAGCGCTCGGGCCACGCTACTTGGTGCAGGTCGACGTCAGGACCGGCGCGCTGCAGGTGTAGCCGCTCTCGATCGTGCACGTTGCGCTGCAACCGTCGCCGGCCTTTTTATTGCCGTCGTCGCAGGCTTGGCCGGGCGCCTTGATCCCATCGCCACAAGCGCTGCCGGCAGCGATGCACTTGGCAGCGGTTCCCTGGCCGGCGCAAGTCTCACCCACGTTCACCGCACCGATGAACAGGCCGAATGTGTCGACACCGGCGCCCTTGGCTTGGGCCAATGTCAGCTTCAGCTTGGCCAGGCCGCCCGGTACAAGGAAGAACTGCATCGGCGTGTTCGGGCCGCCCTTCGGGCCAGTCAATGTGCGCTTGACGGGGTCCCAGCTGGCACCCTTTGCGTTGTTCCACAGGTCGAACGTCGCAACCTGCTGCATCGCGGCGTCCGACGTGATGGTCATCGGCCCGTTGCCCGGCCAGCCCAGCGCGGTGAATCCCACGAAGTAGCGCCAGCCGTTGCCGGCCGCTTGCGCCGTCTGCCCAAAGTCGAGGTGGATCGCACCGTTGAGCAGCGACGTGCCGGTCGAGTTGATGTTGATGTAGGTGAAGCCGCCCTTCCACGACAGCGGCAGGTTGAGGGGCGCGACGCTCTTGGCGGTCCCGTTATTGCCCTTCGCGGGCGCCTTGAACGGCGCGATCGGCTTGTTGTCGTCGCGCCACAGCTTGACGGTCGGCTTGCCGGGCATCGGCAGTAGGAAGGCGAAGGGCGCTTTGGCGGTCGGCGTGATGCTGCCCTTGAGGCTGCTGAGATCGTTCCATACGACCGATCCGGCCGCACACTTGGCCTTGAAGGCGCACAAGCCGGTCGTCGCACAGCTGTCCACGGTGCACGCGTTGCCGTCGTTGCAGACACCGCAGGAGCCGCCGCAGCCGTCCGAACCGCAGATCTTGCCGGCGCAACTGGGAACACAGACCGGTTTTTTGCACGTCGTTCCCTTGCCGCTGGGCGTGCAGATCCAGCCCTTTTCGACGGCACAATCCTTGTCGCAGCCGTCGCCTGGCTTGTTGGAGCCGTCATCGCATTGTTCGAGCGGTTCGAGCACCCCATTGCCGCAGTCTGAAATCAACGTGCCGACGCATTTGTCGGCGAGGCAGGCGCGCTCGCGGATCCGAGCGATTCCGACGAGGTATCCATGCGGATCGACCTTGGGCGACGAGATGGCGAGGTCCACGCTCTTGGCGGAGGGCGGCAACAGCACGAAACGGTAGCCGTCCGCTGCATAGCCGCTCTTGGTGGTCGTGCCAACGATGGTCTTGGCGTCCTTGAGCGCCGGGTATTTGCCCGAGCCGAAGCCGTCGAACGCGCCAAAGTCAGTCAGCGCAACGTTGGATGTGACGGTGACCGGACCTTCCCCGGGGCCTCCTGCTGTACCTGCGACACCCACGACGTAGCGATACTCGGGTCCCAAGGCGTTGGCAGCCTCGCCGAAGTCCAAGCGCATCGTCAGCGCCCACGGGACGCTGCTGAGCAGGTCCAGGTAGGGCATCGAGCCGATCCAGCCGAACGTCATCCCGTTGGCCGGCGACTTGAACGTGCCGTCCTTGCTCTTGGGTGGGGTGTACGTGCGCACCGTCTGCTCTTTGGGCGCGCCAGCCTTGCCTTTGCCGTGAAATGTCACCGTGACGTTGGACGCAGATGACTTGCCGTCGGCGTTGTAGGGCACCTGCAGCTCGACCTTCGAGTTGGCGTCGTCGACCTTGAGCTTGAGCGTCTTGCCGGCCAGAGGCGCGAGATCGTTCCAAAATACCTCGGCGTTGGCGCAGTCACTGTCGCCGGTGCAGCTGATTCCGCAGCTGCTGCGCAGCGATAGCTTGGAGCAGGTGTAGCCCTTTTCGACGTTGCACTTGACGTCGCATCCGTCGCCGGCCACAGCGTTGCCGTCGTCGCACTTTTCGCCGCCCGCCACGACCGCGTCGCCGCAGGTTGCGCCGAGCTTGATGCACTTGCCGGCCACGGCATCGCAGCGATTCTCGAGCTGCGTGACGGCGACGGCGAACTGGAAGATGTCGGACTTGGCCTCCTGGGGCTGCTGAACCTGGAGCGCGAATGTGGTGGCTTTGGCGTCGATGGCGAACGCCTGCACGGCTGACGGGATGCCCCCGTAGTTGCCCAGCACCGCGGAATCAGCCGCCGTGAAGCCGGGCTTGCCGCCATCGAACGCGTCGTAGTAGCCAAGTTCCTGCATCGGCGCCGCGGCACCCACGGCCGCGGGCCCTTCGCCCTGTCCACCAAAACCGCCAAACATGAGCACGTAGCGGCTGCCCGCGCCGAACGCGCTTGCCGGCTTGGAGAACACGAGCGTCAGGGTGCCCGCGTTGAGTTGCCCGGCCTTGGGCATCACCGAGAGCATGGTCAGCTTGCCCTTGGCGTTGAGCGCGCTGCCTTCGAATTGGATTGAGGGGCCGCTCTTCGCAGCGACCATCGGCATCAACGGGCCTCCCTGTGCGCTGCGGACCACTTTCACAGTCACGCCGGTCGTGCCGGCAAACCCCAGCGTCAGCGGCGTGGCGCTCGTCGCGTTGAAGGCGCCCGAGACCTGTGGAATCAAGGCGAAATTCAGCGCCCCTTCGTCGCACGGTGATGCGTGAATGCACTTGCCGGCCGCGTCGCAACTGTCGGCGGTGCAGCCGTTGCCGTCGTCACAGCCGCCCTTGGTGCACGCCGCGCAGGTTGCGCCGCCGCAGGTGCAGTTTGGGAAGGTCTCCGCCTCGAACTTGCAGGTGCCGCATATCGGGCCGACGAAGCCGGTCTTGCACGCGCAGGCGCCGGTCTTGGGATCACAGGTGCCGCCCGCGCCGCAGTCCACGTTGCTACATGGGTCGATGATGCAGGTTGGAAAGCCCACGTAGCCGGCCGCGCACTTGTCGCACTTCGCCCCGGCGTAGCCGGTCTTGCAGGTGCAGCTGCCGGCGAGCTCCTTGCACGTTCCGTTGCCGCCGCAAGGGTCGGGATCGCAGGGGTCGTCGACGCACTTGTCGGTACCGCTGCACAGCTTGCCCTTCGCGCACTTGCCGCAGACCCCGCCGCAGCCATCTTCGCCGCAGTCCTTGCCGCTGCATTGCTTGATGCACCCGCAGGACTCCTTGAAGTCGGGGCAGCAGGAGTCGGTCGCTTTGCAATCAGCCTGGCAACTGCAGCCGGCCAGGGACTTGCCGCAGTTGTCCTTGCAGCTCAGGCCCTGCGTGACCGACTGGCAAGTATCCATCACACAGGATTCGCCCGCCTTGCATTGGCCGCACAGGTTGCCGCAGCCGTCGGGGCCGCACTCGTTGTCTTTGCACTTGGGAACGCACACCGCGACGCACTTGCCATCACCCGAGCACCCGGGTTTGCCGGGGACCGACGCGCACGACCCACAAGAGCCGCCGCAGCCGTCGCCGCCACAGACCTTGCCGATGCAGTTGGGTTTGCAGCCAGCGCACTTGCCGTCTTTGCCGCAGACTTTGCCATCGAGGCAGAAACCGCAGACGCCGCCGCACCCGTTCGGACCGCAGTCCTTGCCATCGCACGCCGGCTTGCAGTTGGCGCCGTCGGGCGCGCCTTGTAACCACGCATCCACGCTCTTGCCACCGCTGGAGCCGGCGTCATCGTCGCCGCCGCTGCTCGACCCTCCGGCGTCGGTCGAACCGCCGCTCGAAGCACCACTCGTGCCGCTGTCACCACCGGACGACCCGCCCGCGTCGACGCCGCCGCTGCTGGAACTCGTGGCACTGTCACCGACACCGCCGTCGCTCACGCCAGCATCCGCACCGCCGCTGCTCGAGCCGCCAGCACCATCGGCGCCCGAAGCATCTGCCGCCGCCACACACGCACCTTCCTTGAGCACCGTCCCCGGACCGCACTTCGCGCTGGTAGGCCCGGGGATGCAGTTGCCGTCGTCGCCCTCGACGAGGCCTTCTCCGCACGGAGCTGCCTCGGTACCGCAGCCCGCGCCCAACGCCAGGAGGAGCAGCAGTATCGCCGTTACGGAGCGCTTCATGGACCTCTCCACCGCGTCGCGAGGCCGCGTCGTGGGTTGTGCCATTTCGAAGAGATGTTTGAACATGTTCGACTTCTCGGGCTACTTCGTGACCGGTGTACAGGCGTTGACTTTGACGTCATCGGACGCGGCGATGAGGGCGCCGTGGTGTAGGACTGCGGGGGAGCAGCTGTGCTTGGCAGGGCAATCGGTCGGTCCCCCGGGGCATGGTCGACGGCAAGCGCCCTTCGCGCAGAGCAGTCCGGGCCTGCATTGCGCGGTCTCGGTGCACTTGGCCGACTCGTCTTCGGGGGCGAGCAGCGGCGCGCAATGGTGCATCGGCTTGAGCGTGGTCGGATGCGCGAACACCTGGCAGACGTCGCCGCTCTTGCAGTCCGCGGCTTTCTTGCACGCAGCGCCGAGGACGACCGATGAGTAGCAGGCCGCGACCGCGGGTTTGGGCATCCCGGCGAGTCCCTGCGGTGGGGTGATGGCGACGCACGACGTCTTGGCAGCGCAATGCTTGTCCTCCTGGCACGGATCGCGGCAGGCGCCGGACAGGCACAGACCACTCGCGCATGTGGAGTCGGTGATGCAGAACGTGCCTTCCGCCTTGGCCTGCGGATTGGGCAGCGCGCAGATCCCCTTGCTCAGACCCTTGCCGATCGGATAATGCCCGATGCACCACTGCGGGGCTTTGCACTCCCCGTTGTGCGCGCAAAACGACATCTTGCAGATCCCGGTCGTCGGCTGGCACGACGCGAGGTTGGGGCAGCCAGCCGTCAACGCGACGCTCTTGCAGTCCGGATCAGGCGCCCCGCAGCTGCAATCGCAAAGCGAGCCATCGGCGTAGTAGATCGACAGACACGTCCACTCAGGCGGCACGCACTTGTCATCGGAATTGCACTTCGCGCCGCCCTTGCACGTCCCACAGCTGCCGCCGCATCCATCGGCGCCACAAGACTTCCCGGTGCAGATGGGCGCACAGGTCGCCTGGCACTGTCCGGCTTCGTTGCAGTGCGGCTTGCCCTTGACCTTGGCGCAGGTCCCACAGATGCCGCCGCAACCGTCGCTGCCGCAGACCCGCCCCTTGCAGTTGGGCTTGCACACACACGTGCCGGCATAGTCGGGACAGCAGTTGCCGTTCTTTTCGCAACCGAACGTGCACGAGCAGCCCGCCGGCGCCTTGCCCTTGCAGTAGCCCTTGCACGACATGCCCGGCTTGACCTTGCACTGACCCTGGCTGCAGAACTCGCCGTTCTTGCAGCTGCCGCAAGAGCTGCCGCAGCCGTCATCGCCGCACGAGTTGGTCTTGCAGAGCAGCGGCGCGGGCAGACAGCCATCGACGCACTTGCCGCCGATACAGGCCATGGGTTTGATCGCGGGGTTGGCCTTCGTCGGGCCGGGGCAGCCGCCGCAGAGTCCACCGCAGCCGTCCGGACCGCACGTCTTGCCCTTGCAATCGGCCACGCACTTGCCGCACTTACCGGTCGCGTCGCACTTTTGGCCGGTCTTGCAGCCGCCGTCTCCAGTCCCACCCTTGGCGCAGTCGGGATCGGGCGCCCCGCATCCGCAATTGCAGTTGATGCCGTCGTCATACTCGGCGGGCAGGCATGTCCACGCCTTGGGAATCAGCGATTCGCATTTTCCGGCTGTGCACTTGGTGTATGGGGCGCAGCCGAGGACGGGCGCCACCGTGTTATCGCAGTCCGGATCATCAGCGCCGCAGTCGCAGTCGCAGAAACCGTCGTTGCCATACCGGTAGGGATCGCACGTCCAGCCCTTGGCGATGCACAGCTGCGCCTTGCTGCACGTCGCCTTGGCACCACACGTGCCGCATGTTCCCTTGCAGCCATCGTCCCCGCAGCTCTTGCCAATGCAGTCCGGCACGCATTTTTCGACGCACTTGCCCTTGTCGCAGCTCGAGCCGCCCGGGCACGTCCCGCAAGAGCCGCCGCAGCCGTCGTCGCCGCAGACGAGGTCCACGCAAAACGGCACGCATTTCTTGGCAAGCGGCTGACAGGTGCCCTCCGTGCAGACCAGGTCGCCCGAGCACGTGCCGCATGAACCGCCGCAACCGTCTTCGCCACAGGGCTTGTCACCCTTGCTGCAAATCGGCTGGCAAACTGGACCGCTCGAGTCCACGCCAGACCCACCGCTGTCGGGGGAGCCTGCATCGGTCGAGCCAGCGTCCGTTCCGCCTGCGGTATCTGTCGCACCGGCGTCGCTGCCACCCGTTCCATCCGCGGTGGCCACACACTTGTCGCCTTCGAGCACGGTGCCGGCCCCGCACGTGACGGGCGTCTTCAGCTCGCACGTGCCGTCCTTGAGCTCGGCTCCTTCGCCACACGTGCGCTCGGCTTCACAGCCTCCAAGCGACGCCGCTGCCAGCCAGCCGACCAGCATCATTGCGGCCAAAGCGGGCGGTTTTCGATCGATCACGTTGGTCTCCGCGCTGCGTTTCAGTCCGGCGATCATCAGGGCTTCTCCGGCGCCTTCAGACGCGGATGCTGGAGCTTTGCCTTGGCCTTCCACGCGTCCATCGGGTCCACGTGGGTATTGGTCGTGTTGTGCGGCGCCATCTCCAGCAGCGTCTTCTTGAGCATCTTGTTGTCGGCTCGCTCGGCGGCGTTGCGGATCTCCTGGTACAGGGCGGGAGCTGTCACGCCCCACACCGCCAGCGTCCATGCCGCGCCGAGCTGAACCTCCGGATGCAGGTCTTCTCGCATCGACCGGACGACGTGCTCCTCCATCAGGTACTGCGGGTGGTAGAGCGCAGTCTCGGCCGCGGCGCGCCGGTTGTAGGGGCTCGGGTCACGCTGCATGGCCTTGACGATGGCCAGCCGCGCGGGGTTGGTCGGGATGAAGCGCATGGCCCCTATCGCGTGCCGCCGCATCGACTTGCGGTTGTCGACGAGATAGGGCTGCACGAGCTTGAACACCTTCTCGCCGCCGAGGTTGCCCAGGGCCATCACCCACAGCATGGGGTTGCCCGACGCGAGCGGGTTTGGCTTGTACCGAGCGCCTTCCTTCAGCGTGCCGAGACGGCGGGCATGGTCCACCTCGAATGTCGCAGTCGCGCGGCGCATCATGTAGCCGTAGGCCTTCTTCTCGGCCGTGGGGTCCTTCTTTCGCGCACGGTGCACGACGGCGGCGAGCGCGGCGGTGGCGGTCTTGTACGCGTCGTCTGTCTCGTCGTGGCTGACCTTCATGAGCACGTCGACGAGCGCCTTGCCCGGGTTGCGCAGCGTCACCATCAGCGCGATCGCGTGCCATCGCGACGTGTAGGGAGCCGCCTTGTCACCGATCAACTCGGCAAGCATGGCGCGTCCGGTGGGATCTTCAGTGGTTCCGAGCGCTTCGACGGCGGTCCGCAGCGCGTCTGCCTTGGCCTTGCCCAGCCACAGCATCGCGCGGAGGTCCTGCTTGGCGGCCATGTTGCCGTTGATGTTGGCAGCGAGCTCGTTGGACGCCTTGCGACGTTTGTGCCAATCGCGCTTGTCCTGCGCGGTCTTGCTTGCGTCGAGGATCGGTTGCACGCCGCGGGTGGTCGGCTTGGCACGGACGCGCGGACGCAACGACTCGAAGCTCGATTCCGGTGCGAGTCCACCCACGACCACCGCCAACGGCGCATCGACGCGGCTGCGCAGCTTCATCGTCACGTCGGTCTGCACGTGGTGCTTTTGCTGAACACGCGGATCGAGGCTGAGGTTCACCTTGACGACCTGCTCGATCGCCACGCGTTGCAGCACCGGCCCGGTGTACGTCAGCGTGGCTTTGCCGGTTGAAAGGGCGGCACCGGTCGGCTCGTCGTCGTTGGCGTCCGCGGGGTTGTCGAGACCGTCGCGGCTGCGCGACCACACCTTTTGCAGCACCTCGTCGTCGACCCGATCGTAGCGGGCATATTGGCTGACGGAGGCGCCATTCTCGGTGGTCTGCCAGCGTGCGGCGTCCCGTTTGGCTGCGGGGCGTACGACCTGGGCTGCGGCCGCGGTTAGCGCCACGAGGTTGCGTGTGCCTTCGGCGGCGTGCTTGGCGAAACGGCGCTCGACCACCTCGCCGCGCTCGTCGACACGCAGCGCAAAATCGATGTCTGGGCTGGCTTCACCGTCGGCAGCCATTCCGATGCGTTTGGCGAGATCTCGGTCACCCTCGGCTTTGAGACCTACGGCGCGTCCAACAACCCAACCCTTTGCGGCAGCGGCACGGTCCGCGGGCAGGCCCAGGTGCAGCTGGCCCGAGACAGCGATGCGTTGGTCCCGCTGCACGTCGCCGATCGTGCTGGCCATCGAGACGTTGGCCTCGATGTCGTAGCGACCGGACAACGCCTTTTGACCGTGACCCGCGTGGTGAGCCGCGACGATATCCGCATGCGGACCGACAGGGGCTCCGTCGCCGTCGTCAGCGAGGTCGATAATGGGTTCGGAGGGCGTCGAGACGCTCCACCAGGTGGCCGCGATGGCGCCGACGCTGAGGGCGACGGCCACGGCTCCGAGACGAACGGATTGCTTGCGTGTCATCTCGCGCCTCACTTGTAGCAGGGGTTGGAGCCGCCCTTACACGAAGGCGCGGCCTTGGCGGGCGGGTTCTTGGCCGGGACCTCGAAGTCAATGATCTTGCTCACCAACACGTCCTGCGACAGCGTCACAGCGAGCTTGATCCCGGTCCATTCGAAGACGTTGAACGTCCACTCGAGCCCAAACGGGCCAACCGCGATCTTGGCGTAGAGCCCAAACTCCCCGCCGAGGAACTCGAGCTCCATCGCGATGCGTTGCACGAGCCCGATCTTGAAGTAGCCCTTGATCGTGTCGCCGGTGACCGACTTGAGCGCCGCGTCCGCTTCAATCCCCCACGTCACGGGGAATCCGATGGACACGAGGGTCAGCAGCAAGCGCACACCCGCGGAGACCTCGTAGGCGCCCGTTTCGCCGCTGCCGACGCCGCCGCGAGCCACCACGCCGATCGCCAGCTCGGGTCCGACCTGGATCTGCGGCATCTTGGTTTCGTAGTCGAGGCCGAAGCTGCCGGCCAAGCACAGGTCCAACTCCAGCCCGATCGACACAATCAGGGGAACGAGCGCCTCCTTGAAGTCCTTCTTGACCTCGGGCAGCTCGAGCTCATCGGTCGGCACGCAGACTTCCGGTTTGGGGAAGAAGCGCGACAGCGGCAGGCTCAGCAGGTTCTCAGGCGTGAAGTTGCACTGGTTGCTGTCGTCATCGACGCACATGTCGAAGCCGACTTTCTGGCTCTTGCCTGCGATGAGGTTTTTCTTGGTCTCGACGTTGATGCCCTTGCAGCTCGACAAGCCTCCCGACTCGGTCTTCGGCACCAGCGCATCGAGCCGGAATCCCAGGATCTGCACGGTCGTCTCCGACTCGGAGCACGCATCGCCGCCCGCGGTTCTGTCGACGAACACCTTGGTCGATAGCAGCGGGGTGGACGGCATCGGCTTGCCGAGCACGCAGGACACGTAGTTCTGCGACATTGTGGCGTCGAATTGGTAGTTGTTGGTCTTGCCGGCGAGCGAGCCATTGGCCTTGTTGGCGTCCTCGACGTTGACGGATGTGTCATCGAGGCGCACGACGCCGAACTTGACCGCCGACTTGCCCGACTTGTGCGCCGGTTTGCCGTTGCTGCCCAGCTCGTACATTGGGTGGTCGACTTCCTGGCAAGTCTTGGTCTCGCGCGAGCAGTAGTTGGACAGACAGAAACGACCGGGGTCCCCGGAGCTGGTGTTGCCCGGGAAGGGGCACTTCGCGCCGTTTTCCTGCCGTCGTGGCCGGCACTTGTGGCGGTTGTATTCCGATTCGTAGACGCTGGAGTAGTAGCTGCTCACCCAGACGGAGGGCCAGTCGGAGTAGGGCTTGGTGTACGCGGTGTTGAGTGCGCTTGGCGACTGTCGGCTGCAGCGAATCAGCGGCAGGAACTGGCCGTGCTCCTGCTCCATCTTGTACTTCGTCGATGAGTTGGCCAGGGCGTAGTCCAGCATCAGCTGTGACACCCCGTTTTTCAGCAGCGTGTTGCGGTGTGCGGCGACGTTGTAGGTCAGCGACGCGTCCTGCGCATGCATGTCATTGCTGAACGGGTAGAACGCCCGCACCAGATCGGTCGCCGTGAAGCCAGAGGTCTTGGTGATCGAGTGATAGACCGAGCTCGCGACGGGCTTGGGATGTTTGACGCCCCACTTTTTCTTCTCGTCGGCCGTCATGTTCTGGTTGAGCTTGTCGTGGTCCTTCTTGCAGACCTTGTGCAGGCAAAAGTCGCAGGCCTTGCGCTTCTCGGCGAAACAGCGCCGGTTGACGCTCGTGTTCTTGACCGAACGCCGGATGGCTCGCTCGCAGGCCGCCGACGAGAGCACACCTTCCCGCAGCTCCTCGCCGGGGCGCGCGCAGCTTCCACCGCCGCCGTAACGACAGGTCGCTGTCTTGACCACCGACCCGTCCGGGCGTTTCACGTTCTGGACGCTCCCCGGGTCGTGGGTGCGGCCGTTGATCTCGACGCACGGATCGGTGTCCGGGCTGGGGATGTTGGGCAGCCGGATACGGCAACGCTTCTTGGTGTCGCCGATGGTCTTCATCGACCCCGAGACCCCGCGCCTGGCGGTCCAGGCGGAGCACTGAACCGGGCTCTTTTCGCAGTTGTTGAAACCGGAACCGGTGTAGAGGAATTCGCCGAAGATCCAGCCGGTGGGTTTGAGGATCCGGACGCGATCGACGTTTTGCGTGGAGCAGCGTCCCGAATCGCATTGGTTGTCGTGCGTGCAGGGCTCGAGGTCGGTGCGGGTCGGCTGCCATCGGCACTGTTCGTCGGGCAACAGCTTGGGTTTGGGGGCGCCAGACTTGGGAATGGGCGCGCCGTTGGCCGGCTCGAACCACGGCAGGCAGCCGCTGCAATCAAAGCCGGTTCCTTGTACGCCGCAGGTTCGACCCAGGGAGCGGCAGTGGTTGTCGCAGGATGCCTTGACCTTGAAGACGCAGGTGCCGGATTTGGCGGTATCACAGCGTCCGGACTGGCACATCGTGTCATGCGTACAAGCAGCCCCGCGCGGGCGTCGTGCGCGGCACTCTTGGTGAATCGAACCCGCGTAACCGGCGGTTCGGTAGTGATCGGGCCTGCAGTCGCCGCATCGTGGTGAATAGGGCTTGGTCGCGTACTTGCACGCGCGTCCTGCGTCGGTGCACTTGAGGCTGTAGCACCCAATGTCCATGAGCCCGCCAAGCTCGCCCACAACCTGCGGATACAGCCGCAGCTCCTGCACGTAGGTTGTGGCGTAGAGGATCGTGTTGTGCCCCTTCTTCCACGCGTCTTTCTGTGCCTTTGTGTCGCCGCCGTACTTGTCGAACTTGGCGGCCATCTTGGATTTGCCTTCCGACCAGCTCAGCGGCGTTCGCCGTTTGCCGCGGAAGATGATGTCCGGCTGCCAGCTGTTTTTCGGGTTGCCCCACGCTTTGAGCTCCTCTGGGCTGCGCTTGTAGGGCGTCGTGAAGATCAACTCGCCGGGTGTGGCTCCCAAAAAGCTGCTTGGCACAACCATGTCGAACTTCCGCGGTCCGAACGAGATGCTCACCGTCGCGCAGCCGCCGTTGTTGAAGAAGCCCTTGATGCAGTTGGTCTTGTCGGGAACGGTCGCGCTCACCGAGATCGACATGTTCGCGCCGGTGTCGACACGCTGGTACATGATGTAGGACTTCGACTTGGCGGCATCGGGTTGGGGGAGCGTGAGGCGTATCGCGACGGTCTGGCGGTCGACATACAGCGCTGAGTCCTTGTCGCTGTAGGTCCAAAGCCCGGAACCGAACAAGCGGATATTCCCCAGCGCGTGACCGTCGGTGATGAACGACATGCCGGTGCCGACAACGTAGCTCCCCGTCGTGGCTCGGTGGTAGCTGAACTTGCCGGCCGACTGGGTCATCCACAGCATGGGCCCCTGGGCGAGCGGATCGCGTCCGTTGAACTCGGTCTCTTCGTTGAAGTGCTGAAAGCCGTTGCGACGACGCAGGCCCAGGTACAGGACGTCCACTCCGGGGCCGACCTGGACGGCCGTGTCGCGGATCGTCGCCGCGTTGTACGTCGGGACCTTGAGTGCGGCGACCTTGAGACCGCCGAGGAACTGGCCGTTGACGCTGCAGACGACGTCCTTGGTGAAATTGCCGCGCTGGACGATGGCGACGTGCGCCCACTGTTTCGCAGCGTCCCAGTACAACGATTGTTGGTTGGTCTTGCCGGCGTGTTTGCAAGTCAGCAGCGCCTTCTTGGCGCTCTTGGGATCCGGTCCGATGGTGAACTCGACCGGCGCGCCGGTGCCGGGAAAGGTCACAGTCAGCAGCTTCTTGGTGGCGGCGCTCTTGCCGAACTTGATCCAGCCGGAAACGGCGGTAAGCCCCTTGTTCTGGTCCGCCGTGTCGGGCAGCAGCTTGACCCGCTTGTGGGCGAAGACGTCCTTGCTGATGGTCGCGTTCATCGGCGCCAATCTCAGGTCCGTCGGCTGCAGTGAGGGGTTGAACTTCACCTGCGTGGTCGTCTCGTTGCCAAGGGGCGGGAACTGGGCGACGACACCGATCGCCGCACTGCGACGGATCGCAGCGAGCTCGCCGGTCGGCAATGGGCGGTCGTACACCAGGAGCTGCCGGTACTGACCGACCGAGTTGAGGTTTTTGTCTTTGTAGTTGCTCTGACCCGGGTATTTGCCGGCGCCGACCCACTGACGTCCAATCTCGACGGTCGAAAAGCCCTTTGTCTTGAGCCGCGGCGTGACCACGATGCCCTCAGAGACAACCACACCGTCGACGAGAAGCGTGACGATATTGCGATGGGGTGCCGGACACTTTGTGGGTGTGCAGCCCGGCCGCGATACGCGCAGGGCGAGCTGGTGAATTTCGCCGTCATCGAGACGCACGGCCTCTTTCTTGCCGGTGCTCGACTTGACCGCGGTCGCTGACTTGAGGGTTGTGCCTTCGGAGACCGCCAGTCGCGGCACACCAGCCTTGAGAGCAACGGTCCAAATCCGCGCGTGGTAGGTGCCCGAATGGTGCGCCAACACACCGATGGTGGGGTTCCAACCGTCGACCTTCGCGGTGCCCTTCGGCATGCGGTAGTCGACGACGACGGTCATGCCAGGGGACTTCGGCGACAGGACATTCACCTGGGCCCCGGCGCTGCTTCCGTCAGCGGACACGTCAATACCCGGTGTGCCATTAAAATCGACGGTCTTGGCCTTCCACTTGACGAGCTTGCCGCCAGCCAACACGTACGACGTCGAGCCGCCGGGAATCCACGCAACCAAGCCCTTGCCGGGCATCGGCGTGTCGTCGGGCAACACGGCGTCGAGCGGGTGGACAGCTGCGGAGGCGACAGAAGCGGACGAGCTGACAGCCACGGCCGCGATGGCGACGGACATGACCAGCCGCACACACCCGTGCAGGTGATGTTTCATGGCGAACTCCAATGACGAGTCGCGAGATGGAGCTGACAGCCAAGGACAGTTTTGGCGGTGTCGAATACAGATGTCGGATTTTGCCCGTCAGGATTTTGCCGATAGCCGCAGCATTCGTCAAGGAGAATGGAGACGTAACCGCAACAATGCGCGCCGTCTTTATTCCAACGTTACAGCCACACACGGCAAGGAATTTCCCCGGCGGCCACAAATGGGCGGGCGCCGACGTAAGACCTATCCCTGGCGAGCTGAGCAAGGCAGGACGCGACTATCGGGCGGCCCTGCCATGGGTCGCGATGCGCCACAGGCGTTGGAGGGGACCGTACTTGTTTTCAACGCACAAAAAACCAGCCGAGGAATTCGTCGGACCGCAGGTCGCCGGAGCGATGTTTGGTGGTTCGCACGAAGTCGGAGAAGGCGCGCCAGAACAGGTACAGGGCGATGGCCCACGAAAGGCCAGCTTGAACGCCGACGGGCAGGTCGAACGCGATGGAGGCGACGGCCGCCGCCGAAAGCAGCGCGATGGGCCCGATGCCGTGCGACGGGGCGGGTTCGGACAGGACACGGGCGACGATGCGACCGCCGGCAAACACCGGGTTGCACAAGACGATCATCGTCGTGGCGGCGACAAAATCGAGCTGGCCGTAGACGTGCCAGAGGACGATGGCGATCGGTCCGATTGTCGGGTGAATCCACGGCGCCATCGGACGCTTGGTGCGCTTGATGGCGCCGCCGGCGGTGAATGCGAGCGTGACGATCTGCGTGACTGGCAGGACCGTCGCAATGGACGCGATTCCAAACCACTCGTGCTGGCCGAGCCACGGACCGGTGATGGCAAAGGCCGTGAGCAACATGGCTGAAAGGGTCAGCGCTTCGATATTGCCCATCGGCTCCATCTGCAGGTTGCCGGTGGTGTGCTGCTCCCAAAACGTGCCGAAAAACGCGATGCCGTTGACGCCGATGACCGTCAGGATGAGCCAGGTCGGTAGCGCAAGAGCCCAAGCGACGGCCGCGACGATGAGCCCGCTGCTTGCCGTGTCCAGCCAGTGGTCGATGAACTCGCCCATCGGTGACGACTGTCCGGTGCGTCGTGCGTGGGCGCCGTCGAGGTTGTCCAGGGTCATGTAGATGAACATGAGCGCGCCGGAGATGAAGTAGAAGATGCGGTTGTCGTCGCTCGCCTGCCACATGGCGATCAGCGCGCCCAGCGAACACAAGCCGCCGGTTAGCGTGATGGTGTTGGCGGCGACACTGTCGGGGATCTTCGCGGCGAGCGGCTTGAACAGGTACGGCTTGAAGAAGGGCAGCAGCAGCGACTTGTCGACGACCGAATAGACGACGTCCTTCTTGGGCTCGTCGGCGGTGCTTTGGCTGGCGGCGGGGGCCGGCGGATCGCCCTGAGGCGGGTGGTTTTCTTGTCCCATGGGGGGCTCCCTGCCCAACTACGCGCGGAGCATCGCGGACCGCGGCAGGACAAGCAACTGTTTGTCGCAACAGCGCCCGAGCGGTCGGGGCAGATAACCCACCTCGGGATCGCCAGTGACCGCGAGGCGAACGCTTTTGATAGGCTCGCTGCCATGCTGTCCCCCCCGCTCGTCCAACCCGTCCTCGCTCTTGCCGTCCTGTTCGCTACGACGCTTGTCGCCGTTGAGCCAGCCACCGCGCAACGCCGCGAGCCGCTGCCGCCACCCGCAACCCCCGTGCCGACCGTGCCCGACCGGACCGTCGTCATCGTGGGGTGGTCGCTTTTCGTCGGCGGAACCATCGGCGCTGTGGCGTTTTCAGCGGCGCACGAAAACTCGAAGACCTGCGCTGTGAACGCCTCCGACACGATCGAATGCACGCGCGAGGAGAGCCACGAGACCGGCCAATACGTTTCGACCGTGGCCGCGCTCGTCGGCCTTGGCGTCGCCATCTACGGCCATTGGCAAAGAGGCGTCGCCCGCGCTCGCCTCAGACGGTGGCAGCGCTACCACGGGCATGCCGCGCTCTACGACGGTGACGACGGCACCACGTTGACGCTGAGCGGACTGGCCAACAGCGGACTGGCCAACAGCGGACTGGCCAACAGCGGACTGGCCAACAGCGGACTGGCCAGCGGGTCACGGGCCGATGGGCTCGCGCTAACCCTGCACTTCTAACACCGCAGTTCCAATGCCGAATCAATCGTTGCCGTCGACGATCGCCTGGGCGATGTCGTGGAAGGTCTGCACGTTGTCGTCGCTGTCGATAGAGCGGCCTTTCCAGCGGCGCGGCGGCGGCAGCGTTTCGGGTCCCCAATCGGCTTGCGGGAGGTCGTCGGGATGGGTTCCTTCGACGAACACGTGGGTCTGGCGCACCCCGTAATTGGCGGTCACGTCGCTGCCGTAGCGCAGCTCCCACGGGTCTTCGATCAGCAAGCGGCGGAACTGGCGACGCAGGCGATGGGTGAAGGCCACCGACCAGATCTGGGCGAATTCGGGTTTGGGCAGGCGCGCATTGCGGACCTCTTCGAAGAGGCCGTCGTCGTGATGGCTGATGCCCTGCTTGCGGCGAAAGGGCATCGGGTCGTCGAGGTCGACGTGGCGCTCGGCCCGACCGATGTTGCGCAGCGTAAACTGCGGCATGTGCTCGGTTTGCACCGCGTCGATGACCTTGGACGGGATCTCGTGGTCGGACTTGATGCGAAACGTCGCCGAATACGTCGCGTCGAAACCTGTTCGTGCCTGCACGGACTCGCTGAGCTTGTCGGTTTCGGGGTCGTGCGCCTCGACGACAGCGAAGTGCTCTTTGCGGTTGAGCGACGCCAGCAAGGTCCACGCCTCGGTGCCGTTCTTGAGCTGTCGACCGGTGGGCTCGTCCGGCTCTTTTCTTTCCTGGTCGTGATCGGACAACGATTCAGTCCCCGAGCGTGATCTTCTCGGTCGATTCGTTCTGAATGTAGAACTCGGACGTTCGCTCGCGGCTGCTGACCACGCCGAGCGCCTCTTCGATCTCGCGGGTCAGCTTCTCGCACTCGCCGCCGGGCGCGCCAGACACCTGGATGCTGACGTTGCCTTCATCGTCGATCGTGAACTGGATCTGTTTGCGGGATGCCATGTTTTCCTCCGCGATTCGCGGCCAGGGGTGGGGGACTGCTCAGTCGCCCCAGGATGAGACCGTGACGTGGATATGCTGCTGCTCATCGACGGTCTCTTCTTCAAGCGTGTAGCCGCGCTTTTGCACTTCGTCCTTGACCGTGTGGTAGGCGTAGCGCTGCACGACCTTGCGCTTGAATTCGCCCAAGCTGTAGCCCGCGTTCATCTCGAGAAACTCGTCGTCCGCCGTGAAGCTCGCGACGCCGGTCTCCGCGTCGATGTTGATGCCGATCTCGTACTTCTTCGAAGCGTGGATACAGATATCGGCTTCCATCGTCTCGCCCAAGTAGCCCTTGACGTGCACCTTCTGGTGGGCCTCGGCCCGGGTGAAGTTGAAGCCGAGCTCCTCCAACACCAGCACCAGCCGGTTGACGTTCTTGATCTTGGTTTCGACCTTGGTGAAGTGACTCATGGCGCTCAGGCTACAGGTTGAAGGGGGCGCGCGTCAGCACAATGGCAGCAACGCGGCGTCTCGACGGTCTTTATCCACCCCGCGAGCGCGATTGCGCGCGGAAGAGACCGTCGCGTCGGCTAGAGTTCGAGGCGCGGCGAGTCGTCTTCGTCAACCTCGAGCTCGGCGTCCGGCTCGCTGGCAAGGCGCGCGCGGGATCGGGCCCATTCGCGCATCGCGGCGATCTTTTCGCGCATCGTCTGGCTCAGCGGGATGATCTCGTCCATCGCTTCGACGAGCAGCTGGGTGTCGATATCGCCTTCGTTGTTGACGTCCGCGCCGGTCTTGCCGTCGCCAAACGCGTTGTAGAGGCCCGCGGTGATGACCTCTTCGATCTCGCTGCCCGAGTAGCCGGCCGACGCCTGGATCAGCTTGTTCATCGTGAACCGCTCGGGCTCACGGCCGCGGCGCAGCAGGTGGATCTTGAAGATCTCACCGCGCTCGGCGGAGTTGGGCAGGTCGACGAAGAAGATCTCGTCAAAACGGCCCTTACGAAGCAGCTCGGGGGGCAGCATCGACACGTCGTTGGCGGTCGCGATGACGAACACGGGCGAGGTCTTCTCTTGCAGCCAGGTCAGGAAGGTCGCGAAGACACGCGCCGTGGTGCCGCCGTCGCTACTGCCAGAGCTCTTGGTGCCCGAAAAGCCCTTCTCGAGCTCGTCCAACCACATGATGGCGGGCGCGACGGCCTCGGACGTCTTGATGGCCTTGCGCATGTTCTCTTCGGATGAACCGACCAGCGAACCGAACACCTTGCCGACATCGAGCCGCAGCAACGGCATCTGCCACGCCGCCGAGATCGCCTTGGCCGACAGCGACTTACCGCAACCGGGGATACCGATGAGCAGCATGCCCTTGGGCTCGGGCAGACCGAAGTCCTTGGCGTCCTTGGTGAACGACTGCTTGCGCTTGTCGAGCCAGTCCTTGAGCTCGGTCAGGCCGCCCACCGAGTCCATGCCGACCTTTGTCTCGTAAAACTCCAGGATCCCGCTCTTGCGGATGATGTGCTTTTTCTCCTGTAGGATGGTCGGGATGTTGAACTGCTTGTCGCGGACCATGGTCTTGTCGAAGACGTGGCGCGCTTCGGATTCGGTCAACCCCAGCGCGGCTTCGGCGATCTCCCGCTGACGATCCTGGCTCTCCAAGATCGCCTTGAAGTTGGCGCCAAAACGTCGCGAGCGAGCGCCGAGGAACGCCTTTTCACGCACGATCGCGACCATCGTGTCGCGGTCGGGCAGGTCGAAATCGATGACCTGCATGTCCTTTTCGAGCTCGAGCGGGATCTTCACGACCGACGACAGGAAGATGACCGTTCGCTTGGTGTTTTCGCCTTCGAACAGCGTGACGAGGTCGCGCACGCGGCGGGCCACCATCGGGTCGTTGAGGAAGGGGTGGAAGTCGCGCAGCACCACGACGGCGTCTTTGGTCAGGCCGTTGGCGATCCAGTCGAGGCAGCGGATCGGCTCGCGAATATCGCCCGGCACGTCCAGCGACGCGCTGCGAAAGCCCATTGAGCACGACCAGGTGATGAACTGCCGCGATTTCCAGCTGGTGATGTCCCACCGCTGCCGCAGGTGCTCGTTTTCGATCGTGCACAGCTCCTGGATCCACTTTTCGACGCGCGACTCCTCGGGCGACACGACGTAGACCAGCTTGTACTGCGCGCGGATGAGGTAGTGCAGCTCGTCGACCGCCTTGGGAATCGGGCGGTTCGGGTCGGTGGCGGCGTTTGCGGCGACGGGGTTGCTCATGGTGCTTACCGGATGTTGCGGTTTCGGAGTTGCTGGTATCGAATTGGGGGGACAACGCTACTCGTCGTCGCCCTTGAGGCTGCCGAAGAGCTCGCGGACGGTGCGTTCCTGCTCACCGAGGTCCTGCACAAGCACGATCGCGGTGTCGTAGAGCAGCTCGGCGTCTTCGGCGAGCTCGCCTTCGGCCGCTTTCTCGATGTTCTGGGCGTACTTGCGAACGAGCCGGGCATTGGCCTTGGAAGCGGCGGCGGCGTCGATGAGCGACTGCACATCTTCCATCTGCTCTTCGGTGAAGGCGGGCGCGGCGACTTCCTCTTCCGGTTCGAGATCCTGCAGCTCTTCGATGCGCTCGGTGGCGGCCTCGAGCTTGGACTGCAGCGAGTCGGTTTTCATCTCGAGCGCCTTGTTCTCGCCCTCGAGCCGCGCCACTTCGTCGCTGCTGTCGCCGGCCGATTCCAGCTTGACCTCGAGCCGAGCGACCTCGCGCTGCAGGTCCTCGATCTTCTCTTCGAGTCGAGCGACCTCGCGTTCCTTGGCCTTGTAGTCGGGGTGTTCGGTGATGTCGGCGGGTCCGGCGGACTTCCGCTCTTCGGCGGCGCGACGCTCGGTTTCGATCTGGCCGCGCAGGTCGTCGGCTTCGCGCTGCTTCTTGCTGATCTCCTGCTGCATCTCGTCGATGCGCCGCATGGAGTTGTGGTAGTCCTCAAGCAGGGTTCGCTTTTCGTGTTCGAGGTCGGAGATGCCGACACCCATCCGCACCTGGCGGATCTCGATGTCCTTGTCGCGCAGGTCGATGCGGAGCTGCTCGATAACGGCTTCCTTCTCCTCGATGACCTCTTGCAGCAGGTTGATCTTGCGTTCGAGCCGGTTGGAGTCGCCACCTTCGCGGTTGAACTGCTCCTCGAGGTTCTCCATCTGGTCGCGCGTCTCACGCAGTTCGTACTCGTTGAGATCCAGCTGCCGCTGCAGCTCCTCGATCTGCCGGTCCTTCTGCGTCAAACGGATCTTGTAGCCCGACAGCTGTTCGGTCGCGTCGGCTTCCTTTTCGCGGGCCTTGGTGATCTGTGCTTCGAGCTTGGTGACCTCGCGTGTCGCCTCGAGCGCCTCGTCCTCACGGTCGGACAGCTCGCCGCGGACGTCTTCGAGGCTGCGGCTCAGGACCTTGTTCTGCTCTTTGAGTTTGACGTACTTGTCGTGCAGGCCGTCGAGCTCGACGCTGTAGCGCGACGCCCTTGTTTCGGCGCTACGGGCCTGGTTTTCGGCTTGTTCGGCGCGCGAGGCGACATCGGCTGCGGACGCTTCGAGCGCGGCCACTTTGCGCCGCAATTCCGCGAGCTCACCGGCTTTGGCGGGACCGTCGTCCACCGCCACGACGACCCGGGACTGACCGGTGTCCATGCCTTTGCGAATCGGCGGGCGATGGATCTCGGCGCGAGGCTTCTCACGCGGCGGCTTCTCGCGAGGCGGTTTCTCACGCGGAGGCTTCTCACGCGGAGGCTTCTCACGCGGCGGCTTCTCGCGAGGCGGCTTTTCGCGGGCCGCGCGGGCGTCCTTTTCGCTGACCTGCGGATTCTGTTGGCTGCGGCGCTGATCGCGCGCCCGACGTTTCCGCTCGCGTTCAGCTTCTTTTTCGGCGCGACGACGGGCGCGTTCATCGGCGCGACTGCGGCTCGAGCTGGCGGCGGCGGCCTTGGGCACGTCACGGCCCATCGTCGTGGGCTGGTTGCGCCGTTGACGCTTTCCGCGGGACGCCGGAGCCGAGGTCGGAGAGCCGTCCTTGAAGTGAATTTCGAGCACTTCGCCACAGCGCACGACGTCGCCGACCCCCACCTCGGCACGCGTCGTCCGATCGTTGTTGATGAACGTGCCGTTGGAGGAGCCGAGGTCCTTGATGTACCAGCCGCTGCCGTCGTGGCCGATGCGGCCATGGTTACGCGAAACCGTGCTCTCCTTGCTGTAGATCGACGAGCCGGGATTACGGCCGATCGTGATGGGCTCGTCTTCCGTCAGGGGCAACTGCACCATCTTGCCCGAGACGTCGCGAAACTCGATGTACATCAATGACCATCCGGCTTGTTGAGCGCCCGGCTTCCCGCTGATCAGCCGCTTGGTGCGTCCGCTTCAAAGCCTGACGACGCTGGCGGGTCCTGACCGCGAGAGAGGGTTCGTTTCCGATGCCTACGCAACGGCCGCCGAGTCTAGGATCCTTGCCGCGCGCGAGCAATAGACGGCAGCATCCGCTCATGGGTGCCAGCAAACTCTCGTCTGCGCCGCGACAAATGGCGCGCATGGTCACGATCAAGGCAGCGCTCATAGGCGCTCGTGGGCTGCGGTGGGCGGCAAATCGCATCGTCGGCCGCCTGAAGACCGAAGTTGAACCCGACGAAGCGACCGAACTGACCGGCTGGCTCTACGACCGCGCGACCCGATACACCCGTCCGGCAACACAGCAGCTCGGCCTGCACGATTTCGAGACCGCGGCGCTTGAAGAGCACTTCCCCGACCCGCCGGCAAACCTCCTGGTGCTCGGTTGTGGCGGCGGCCGCGAGGTCATCGCGCTGCTGCAAAGGGGTTACGAGATCGTCGGTAGCGATCCAGCACGCAACCTCGTCGAAGCCGCGTCCGAGGCCTGTGGCGATCGCGCGATGCTTGTCGTGGGCAAGGTGCAAGACGCCGCCCGATTCAACCAGCACGCGCCGTTCGATGGTGTCATCGTGGGATGGGGCGCCTGGGGTTACGTGCTGCAGGCGTCCGAACGCGTCGAAGCACTGCGCTGTCTCGCCGCCCTTTGCCCCGCGGGCCCGGTCTTGTTGAGCTGGCCGCATCGTCGCACCGAAGCAGTTCACACAGGTGCGGGGGCAGACGGTGTGCCCGGCCAATGGACCGAAACGACCGGCGAATCGTGGCGCGACAACCTGGTGGTCAACCCGGGCACCGGATTCTCGGTCAAGCTCGGCATCGAAGACATCCGTGCCGAAGCAGCAAAGGCCGGGTTCACCGTCGCCCACGATGGCGCGCAAACACGCGGATACGCCCACGTTGTGCTGGTGCCGCAGGGCTGATCGATAGGTTGAGCCGGGCTTAGAAGCCTTTGGCCATGATGGCCGGCATGCCACGTTCGATCTCGCGCACCGCCGACGTCAGGACGGCGAGCGAGTGGCGGTCGTAGGCCTCGATCACCATCGCGATCCCGATCTGCTCGTCGGGGTACTCCTTGATATCCTTGACGGCTGTGCCGCGCAGGCCATCGCCGCGCCAGACGATCTCGAATCGGTTGCCACGCTTGACGCCATGCTCGGCGCCGCGGTCGATGTAGACATAGGAGTACTGGCCTGTGGCGACGGTCTCGTGGTGGAAATCGACGACGGTCGCGACATGCTGGACGGTGTTCTTGACAGGTTTGACCATCGACAGCGGCTCGAAAACGTTGGTGACGAGGTCGCCGCGCGCCATCTCGGAGTGGGCTTTGGTCAGCACCATGGTGACGAGCTTCTTGCGCGTGTTGATGACCTCAGCTTCGCCCAAGAAGTTGATCTTGTAGCCGATGCGTTTGCCGGTGATGGGGTGGGTTACCGGACGCTCCATGCGGTAGACAACGTAGCGATCTTCGAGCCGTACACAGGGGCCGACAAAGCCGATGGCGTCGGTGTCCTCTTCGCTGTCATCGCCTGCCCGCGCCGCTTTGAGCGATCCCTTCTTCACCTCGCTGCAACGCTTGAGCTTGAAGCGCGTGTACACCTCGTCGAGCGTGCCGAGCATGTTGCGTTCCTCGCGGCTCGCTTCGACCACACCGGACTCCCGATAGTCGCGAGCGGAGATGTAGCCGACGCGGCGGGCCAGGAATTTCGGCGTGATGCGGCGGCGTTCAAAGCGCGATGACGCGAACGTGATCGCCTTTTGTTTGGCCATCGGCGCCTTGCGACGGCTCAGGTAGAGCATATCGCCGGGGTAGATGAGGTGAGGGTTGGTGATCTGCGGGTTGTACGACCACAGCGACGGCCAGTACCAGGGCTCGTTGTACAGGCCTTCGGAGATGCTCCAAAGCGTGTCGCCGGGTCGGACGACGTAGGTGCGCTCGCCGGTCTTGGCGGTCCGCTGGACCGAGATCGCGGGGGTGTTGCGGGCCGGCAGTGAAATCGACTGAGCGCTCGCGGCATTGGCCAACAGGCAGCCTGCGACGAGGATGGCAAAGCCCGCGGCAGGGCCGTAGCGATGGGCGTTCATTTGGTGCTCCCCAGCCGACTGAGCTGGCGCTTGGCGATGCGGGCGACAGGCGCGCCGGGAAACATCGAGATGAGCTGTTCAAAGGTCTCGCGCGCGAGCTTGTTTTCGCCGAGATTGCGGTAACACAGGCCGGTCTTGAGCATCGAATCTGGCACCTTGTTGCCCGACGGATAGCGCTCGACCACCTGACCGAAGACGCGGGCAGCCCGCAGCCACAGCGATTGTGCGTACCAGGTCTCGCCCATCCAGTAGAGGGCGTTGTCGGACAGCGGATGATCGGGATGGTCGCGCAAGAACGCGGAGAAAGCGTCGCGGGCCGGCCGCAGTTGTGAGGCGTCGAGCAGCGCTTTGGCGGCGCGATAGGCACCTGCGGCGCGTTCAGCGGGGCTCTGGTTTTGCGGCGGAGCCTTTGTCTGGACAGGTCCGGCCGGACGCGTGGTCTTCGCTTTGGGCGGTCGGCCAAGCGCGTTCTTGGAGGGCGCGCCTTTGAGGGCGGGTCTGGCGCTCGATCCGGTCTCACGAACAACACCATCGGGGCCAATGACGACCGAGCGGGTGGCGGGCGCGGACGATGTGGGCATCAGCGTAGGCATCGGGGTGCGGGCTCGGACGGGCATGCGGGACGGTTGCGGACCGGCGAGACGAGAGGGCAGTGGGCGCGAAAGACGAGCGCTCGCCACGGCTGCGGCGCGCGGAGTGGGAGGAACCACGACGTGGGGCAACGAATCGGGCGCGTCCGAGACCGCGTGTCGGTTCACGCGCGCGGCTTGAACCCGCTGCGAGTCGAGCTTGTCCTGCAGCAGGACGAGGCGGTTGCGGAACTCATCGAACTGCACACGCTGGGCAGCTTGGCCGCGGCGGAGCTCGGCGACCTCTTCGTTCAGATCGTTGACGCGGCTTTCCAGTTTGGCGATCTGCGGACCGCCACAACCGACAAAGGTCGCCGCGCAGACGAGTCCGGCAGCGAACAACAAACGCCGCGCGTTCATGGTTTCGAGTGGTCGTTGCAAGACCGTCTCCAAGACGCACCCGTACGTTGGGGCGCATTGTGGATCGTGGAGACGATGGCCCGTGTGTCAAAGAAATCGGCCGCAGCGGGTCACTTGAGACGCTTGCAGGCGCTGAAAAACGTACAGAAAAGCCCGGATTTGCGTGGTTATAACTACCGGGCTAGCAGACTGCGCCGTAAATCGTGTCGGTCATCGTGGGGGACGTAAATGCGGTCTGCCGCGCGGAGCGCGAATTTGGGGTGAGGCCGGAAAAATGACACTTTTTTCGGTCGAGGGGGCTGTTTCAGCCCCCTTGCAGACAACGAGCACCTGCGCCGAGGCGAAGCTTTGGCGCAGTCTGCTACAGAGCTGAAAACTTGAACGACCAGGTCAGTTCGTGCTCGTGCATGAAGCGGTAGCGCAGAAAGTTCTTCACCGCGGCGTCGTCGTTGATCATGGCGCGCACCTCCTCGACGGCCTCGGCCACCGCGTCGAGCTGCTGCTTGGCGCCACCGGGAAAACAGGTCAGCGGCATGTTGCGTCGCATCGAGTCGGCTTTCGACGTCTCGTTGAAGAGCCACTGCGCGACGTCGATGCCCTTCTTCACGTGAACGCCGAGCGTCAGGTGCAGGCACTCCTCGTCGGTCGGTTCAACGAGATGCCAGAAGCCGCGCGGGATGTACATGACGTCGCCACCGCGGACGATGCCTTCGAACAGCGGTTCATCTTCGTCCGGCGTCGGCTTTTCCTTGAACGTCGCCTGGACCGGATCGACCTGGGTCGGCGGATAAATGCGCCACCGCTTGGCCCCGCGCAGGTGCACGGCGAAGATATCCCAGCGATCGAAATGCAGCCCCAGGCCGGCGGTTCCGCTCGGCGGCGAGTAGTAGCCGTTGATGGTGATGTGCTCTTCAAAGGCCGTGAACAGCGCGCGCTGCAGCTTGGCGATGCCTTCGTGCATGCGGGCGACGCCGTTGACGACCAGCGTGGCGCCGTCGCACACGTCGATCAGGTCGGAGACGGTGGTTTCTGGCTCCTTGACCGCGTCGGCAACAGCCTGGAACTTGCCGTGGTGCATGCGGCCGTGCTCATCGACCATCACCCGCGGAAAGCCCTCCTCGAACCCGGCGGCGGCGATCGCGGGCAAGTCGTCCCGGTCGAGGTATTGACGCAACCCGACGGCGGCGCCGGGAAAGTGGGCCGGTTTGTGGGTCCAGGTCTGCTGCCAGAAGCGCTCCCGGTCGCTATGACCGATCAGCTCATCGATGATATTCACGGGCGAGACTCCGCTCTATGGAGGGCCCCGAAACAAGGGCGAGCGTAAGGTGGGCACGGCCCCCAGCGGCGTCAAGGCGGAAACGTGACAACGGGCACACAAACCTCCCAGCAGACTGCGCCAAAGCTTCGCCTCGGCGCAGGTGCTCGTTGTTTGCAAGGGGCTGAAACAGCCCCCTCGACCGAAAAAAGTGTCATTTTTCCGGCCTCACCCCAAATTCGCGCTCCGCGCGGCAGACTGCATTTACGTCCCCCACGATGACCGACACGATTTACGACGCAGTCTGCCACGACCCTTCGAAGGCCCCCGCTCTGTGGCGGCAACGAGCGCTGCTCGCGATCGCGGCGTCGATCGTCGGTCTGCTCGCGGTCGAAGCGCTCGCCTGGGCGCTCATCGGCCCGCCGCACGCCGGTCATCACCGCATCTTCTGCACCTGGGACGAAGCCGTCGGTTGGCGTCTCAAGCCGTCGACCCGGGCGCGCCACAACACGCGCGAATACGACATCGTCGAGAACATCAACGCGCTCGGCCTGCGCGGCCCTGAAACCACCTACGCGAAACCGGAAGGAACGAGGCGCACGCTGTTGCTGGGCGACTCCTTCTTCGAGGGCTACACCGTCGCCGACGACGAGGTCTTGTCCGCGGTCCTGGCCGACCTCAAACCACGCATCGACGGCGCGAAACACGAGGTCATCAACGGCGGCGTCGGAGGGTACAGCACCGACCAGGAGCTTGTCTGGTTGCGCAGATACGGCCGCCGCTTCAAGCCCGACGCGACGGTCGTTGGTTTTTACCTCAACGACGTCTGGTTCAACGCCCAACCGCGCTACCTGCGGGGTCCCAAGCCGTTTTTTCCGGTGCGCGATGGCAAGCTGCCCGACGATCCCGTGCCGCCCGAAAAACCTCGACCGAGCAAGCCGATCGAAGGCATCCACCGCATGACCGCCGCGCTCGCGGAAGTCAGCCACGTCTACCGGAAGCTGCGCCAACATTGGTGGAAGTACCGCTTCCGCGACGACGGCAAGGACCCGGCCAAGCGCGTTGCCCAGTCGCCATCGCTACACACGCGCCCCGAGAGCCCCGAGGTGGCGGCGGCATGGCGAGCGACCGAGCTGTTGTTGGTCGCATTGGCGCGGGAGGTCAGCGAGACCGGCAGTCGCTTCGCCGTGCTGTACATCCCCGCGCGCCAACACATCGAAGGCGGCAAAAACCTGCGCAAGAAGCAACACGACGCCCTGCGCGCCAAGCTCGTGGACATCTGCCGCCGAAACGGCCTCCGCTTGCTCGATCCGACAAAGGCGCTCGCCGAAAAGTCGCGCGAATTGGCCGGCTCCGACTACGTGTACCTGCCCCGTGATGGCCACTGGTCGCGCCAAGGTCATGCGGTCGCAGCCGAGGTAATCAAGCAGTGGCTGGAGGAATCAGCGGCGGCGCCCTGAACGGTTGGTACCGCGCAAACGTCGAATTGCTCGTCGCAGGACAGGCGCGGTCGCGTTCCAGGCCAGGCCGATCGCGCGGACGGCCTTTGTCAGGCTCTCATCGCCGGCCCATGAAAGCGCCCAATCGCCGAACGCGACACCGTCAACAACGCCGATGACGGCGTCGCGGGGCACCTTCTTGTCGACGTTCAGGTTGGTGTCACCGCGGGTGACGAATGCGTCGGCTTCAACCTGCACGACCCGATGAAAGACCAGCCGGCCGTCAGCGCCGATAAACGCGAGGATGTCTCCACGTTCGGGGACCGCCGTTCGGTTGATGGCGCCGCGCAATGGGGCTGTGAGCGGAAACATCGACCACCCGTGCAGCCGCATCCACTCGCGGGACGGTTCGGCTGTGGCGGGGCTCATGACTCGGCGGCGACCGTCTGCACACGACCGCTGCGACCCTTCTTCGGCGCATAGATCGGGAAGACAAAGTTGCGCTTGCGCGGCTGCGGCAGGTGTTCGGTCGGATCGGGCACGGTCGCGAACTGCTCGGGCGTGTAGGGCATGTCCGTTTCGAGCGTCCAGGCCTGCATCATCGCGCGCGTTCGCCAGTGGAAGTTGGGCGGCGCCTTGCGGAAGTCGCCGGTGCGCTTGAACGCCTCACCGGAGCAGTAAAAGCAGCTCCCCGAACCAGCGCAGGAGTGACAATCGGTGCGCTGTTCGTTGGTGAAGGAGACGAGCTCCTTGCGCGCCTCGGACGTGTTCCAAATCTCGGCGAAGGGCTTTTCGCGCAGGTGACCGAGCGGCATCGGAAACGCCACGCAAGGCCAGACGGCACCATCGGGCGTGATGTACGCCAGCGACCGACCGGCCCCGCACGGGTCCGACTTGGTGTCCATCGACGGTTGCGCCGGCTTGTTCTGCCCGCGTCGCTTGATGTTGTGGCGCAGCAGCGCGCGCCGAGCCTCGACCAGGGCGTCGTAATCGAGCAGCCCACTGTCGAGCGAGCTGCCGCCCGAGTGGGTGGGAAAGACCACGGTCTCGGGGTTGACCGGGCAGCCTTTGGCCCAGAAGTAATCGAGGAAGTCTTCGATCTCGTACAGGTTGGCTTTGAAGATCGAAAAGCCGATATGCACCCAGACACCGGCCTCGAGCAGCATATCGATGCCGCGCAAGGTCGCTTGCAAGGAACCGGGCACCTGGGTGACCGCGTCGTGGATCTCGTCGTCGAGCGAGTAGACGCTGACATCGATGCGCCGCACCAGGGGGTTGGCAAGCAGCGCCACGCGTTCGGGCGTCAGGTTGCCGGCATGGGTCTTGACGCGGCTGATGAACCGAAGGTCGCTCGCGTACGCCAGCAGCTCACCGAAGTCGGGGCGCGCAAAGACCTCGCCGCCGCTCCACGTCAGGAACATGACGCCCGCGTGCCGCAGCTGGTCGAGCAGGCTCTTGATCTCGGCCGTGGTCATCTCCGGCCAGTCGTTCTTGTTGTCCAGATAGCAGTGCGTGCAGTCGAGATCGCACCGATACGTGACGTCGATATGCGCCGTAATCGGCGCGGAGCCGCGGTTGAAGGCCTCTTTCCAGGTGCCCAAAAAGCGCTGCAGACTGTCGCGATCGTTGATCAACATGTCAGTTGTCCGGTGTAGCCGAGTGGGGAACGGGCCAGGTGGGTTAGCACGTCTTCGGACGATTGGCTCAGGTTGTGGGCGAGCCAGCGAGGCGGATGGGCTTTCAGTAGCCGGCCTACGTTGCCCAACAGCTCGTCACCCGCGAGACCTTGAAACCAAAAAGCGCCGGCCGCGACGTGCTTGAAAGCCTCGTTGCGCGACATCGGGCGCGTGTAGGTCGCGCGACGATCCGGGTCCATGACGAGCATCCCGCCCAGCGGAAGGACCCACGGACGCACCTGGTACGGTCCTCGCGTCTGGCCCCACCACCACAGCTCCCAGGCGCCGTTTTCGTTGGGTACGACGAACGCATACTCGTCGCCAAGGTAGGAAACGCCGCGCCCGATGAAGCGTGTCGCGAGGGTCGTCTTTCCGGCTCCTGAATGCCCGCAGATGACCCAGGCCCGCCCGGCGTGGCACAGGCTGACGGCGTGAAACATCATGCCGCCGCGGCGCAGGACGTGGTCGAAGGCACAGGCCAGGGCGCAGTCGGCGGCGATGACGCGATCGGGCTGCATCGGATCAACCGTCGGCGCGATGACGGAGAAGCGTCCGCGACCGGTGCGCAGATCGACTTCGCCTGCGACACGCCCTGACGAGTAGCCAAAGCCACTTTCGTCACGCCAATCGAAGCGGTCGGGTCGGGCCGGCCCCAGGGCCAGATCCTGGTGTAACTCGATCTCAATGTCGGCCGGCAATCCCGGGGGATCCAACCAAGCGAGCCACGGATCAAAGGCGTCGTGCAGGGTCAAACCGACGCGAAAACGCCCGGTCGTCGCCGTTACGCGTCGATTGGCAAAGTCGTGCAGGAGATGCCGCCAGCCAGCGGTTCGCCGCGGGCAAGCGGGCCGGGGACGAGGCGACGCCGACGAACCTGTGCGTCGGGATGGTGCTGCGGCCATCATGCCACGAGGCCCGGAGTGCAGCGCGGGACGGCTCAGTTCAGCGTGCAGTCCGATCCTTCGCCCGCCTCGGTGGCGGTGCCGCATGAATCGGTGCCCAGCAGTTGGTCCATCAGCTGGTGGTCCATCGAGTCGATGTCGGGCGCTTGGTAGCTGCGACGCTCGCTCGGGTTGACCTCGAGTTCTTCATTCTTCTTGGTGGCGTCCATCCGGAGCTCCTTGGCAATGGCGACATGCAGCCGCGTCTCGTCGGGTCGAGTGGGACTCTATCCCAAATCGAGCGCGATGGCAGCGTCGAGCACGTTGCCGCTAGTACACGATCAACGAGTAGTTGTTGGTCTTGTGCAGGTTTCCGATCAAAATATCCGGGTAACCGTCGCCATTGAAGTCGGCGAGCGGGTAGTTGCGGAGCTTGCCCATCGCGGTCGAGTTGGGCGTGAACGGGTCGCTGAACTTGATGTCCTCGACGTGGTAGCTGAGCTCCTTGCCGGTCGCGGCCTTGGGCCGGACGATCGGCAGTCGGACCTGGAACGCGCTGCCGCCCTTGCCCGAGTCACCTGGGTACGGGCCACCGATCGCGACGAACGTACCGCCGGTCTGGTCGCCGAAGTTACCCAGCGGCATCAGCGGCTTGGCCCACATTGGGGACGCCCAGCCGATCTTCTTCTTGTCGGACTTGTTGGTAAGCTCATACAGGTCGGCCGTCTTGCCTTCACGCTGCACCTGGATCTGCTTGCCGAGGTAGCCGGCGACCGCTTTGCCGCGCAGGTAGTAGACCTGGTACTGGCTCTTCGGCGTGGCGTGCAAGAGCGCGAGATCCGGCGTCTTCTCACCGTCAAACTCGACCGGGAACGCGGTCACCATGGCCTTGCTGCCAAAGCCGGGGTCGCGAATGATGCGCACAGTCTGCTTGTCGGCGCCGGCGCCTGTCTGCCCGTTGGTCAGGGCGAAGACGACCTCCGTGGTGAGCGTCTGGCCCTTGACGATGATGACCTGCGGCTGGTTGTCGTAGACGCCGATCGCGAAGTCGTCGAACTGCTGCCCCGAGCCGTCGCCGTCGGGGATGACGTTGCCGACCGAGCCGTGTTCGATGCCGAAGTTGGAGTTGGACTGGCCGTCGGTGAGGTGGATGATCGCCATCTTCGCGCTCTTGCGAGCGGCCGCGCTGTTGGTGTCGATCGCGACCGGCTTGGACGTGCTCCAGTTCTTGTTGCCAGGGATGATGAACACGCGGTCGAATGCGACGCTGCCGCCGGCCTTGACCGTAATCGCGATGTCCTCGACCGCGTTGCCGTTGTTGGTGTCGCCGTTGAAGTTGCCGGCGCTCGACAGGAAGCGAACACCGCGGCTCTGGCCCTGCAGGTTGGTGATGCGGACAGCCGGCGTCCCGGTGATCTGCTTGCCCTTCTCGCCGAGGTAAACGCGCACCTCGCGCGGGTTGGTGTGGCTGTAGTCGACCACCAGGTCCTGGACACCGTCGCCGTTGACGTCGATGCCGTTGATGACGTTGTGGCCCATGTACGTCTTGTTATCGAGGCACTGGTGATGGGTGCCCGTCAACGCGTTCATCGTGTAGGTCGTCGCCGCCTTCGGATCGTGGCCGTACATGATGCAGAACTTGACGTAGTCGCTGCCCTTTTTGTGGTTGCCGCCATACACCGTATCGGTCAGGCCGTCGCCGTTGATGTCGCCGGCTGCCTTGACGCGGGCGAACGACCAACGGCCGATGCTCAGGTCGTTGTTGAATGTGCCGGTGACCTTCATGAATCGCAGGCGCAGCGCGTCGGTGCTGATCGACTTGCTGATCGGGCCCTTGTTGCCAGCCGCGTCGATGGCGCGCGCCGAGAAGTAGTACTTGGTCGCGCCGTTATCAACGAGCGGAGCGAACTTGCACGCCGCGGCTCCGGCCTGTGGATCGGGGCCTTCGACCATCACGGAGTCGGCCGCGCCAGGTGACTTCGGCGTCCCGATGGACGTGTTCGGCAACACCGAGGCGTCGCAGGCGTTGGCGAAATCGGTCGCGTTGGCGATGTCCTTGCGCGAGTAGCGAACCTCGTAGCTCGTGGCGGGCTTGCCGCTGGTGCCATTGTCGCCAACGGCGGTGAAGCTGAGCTTCGCGTACGGACGGCGCGGGTTGAGGTCGCCGCTGCCGAACGCCTTGAAGGTGATCTGACCGGGGAGCGTCGTGTCGGTGATCGCCGTGAACTTCGCGGAGCCCACGTTTTCAGCGGTATCGGTCGCGGTCACGGTCACGATAGACGTGCCGTTGGCGCCGAGGGTCGCGCCCTTGAACGTCACCGTCTGCGTCTTGTCACCGGTGAAGACGAGCGGCAGCTGCACATTGCTGGTCAGGTCCGTGCCCGTGTTGTTCACGAAGGCTTCGAACTTCGTCAGTTTGCCGCCCTTGAGCGCGTCGTCGTCGATCTTGACCTCGACATTGAACTGCACGCCGTTCTTGGCGGCGTCGGCGTCGTGAGTCGTGCCCCACAGCGCTGTGGCGCCGGTTGCGGGCGCGTCGAAGCCGTCGATCTTCTTGGCGATGAAGTTGACGACTGGAGCCTTGAGGTCGACCACGAGCGGCGACGGACCCGAGCTGCCCGTCTCCTTGCCTGCGGCGAACAGCTTCGCTTCGAGCTTGACGTTGTCGCCGTGGTTGAACGTCGCCTTGAAGGTCGCCTTGTTGGCGGCCGGTTTGACGCTGGCCGTCTCCTTGGCGCCCTTGAACAGCTTGACCGCATCAACGGCGCCGCACGGACCGACGTACTCGGCTTTGAGGTTGAACGTGACGCTCGCGCAGTCCTTACCCTTCGACGCGCAGTATTGGTTGTTGGCGACACCGTTGGCCGGCGCCCCCGTCAGCGCGACGAGGCAGCCGCTGAGCTTGACGATGAAGACGTTTTCGGCGACCGAGACGTTGCCGTTTTCGTCGGTGGCCGTGACCTTGATCGAGTAGTTGGTCGTGGCGCCGAACGGAACAGTGACGTTGACCGTCGGCTCGTTGCCCCCGGGCTTGGTGACCGCGGTGTCGGTCTGCGCGACGTAGAACTTGCACTTCTTGAAGTTGACGTCGCAGTCGTTACCGAGCTCGAGCCGGTAGGTCTTCGCGCCCTTGGTACCGAAAGTCACGCTGACCTGGTAGCCACCAACGGTCTTGTCCGCGTCGTCGTTGTCGCCAAACGTCTTGTTGTTGGCGGGCGACGTGATTGTGACCGTCGGTGCTTCGGTGTCGACCACGATGGTCGCCGGGCTGGTCGCGATGGTTGTGGCGTTCTGGCACGAATCGATGACCGTCGCCGTGAGCTTGTGCTGGCCGTTGCTGAGGATTCCGAAGTCCTTGTTGCTGAACGTCGCGGCGCCCTTGCTGATGAGCTGTGACGGGTACTTCTTGTTGGGCACTGCGTCGGTGATGACCACCGGCTGCTTGTCGGTGTCCGCATCGGTCGACTGCACCTGGACGTCGAGGTTATCGCCCTTGATGAGCTTGCCCTTGGCGGGGCTGACGAATTTCACGGCGCCGGGCGGAATCGTGTTGATCAGGAACGTAAAGTCCTCGGTCGCCTTGCCGGTCTTGATCTGCGCTGAGGGGCCTTCGTTGCCGACGAGGTCGGTGACGACCGCGGTCAGCTTGGCGTTGCCTTCAGCCGGGAGCTTCACCGAGATGCCGCTGGCCTTGCCCGCGGTCACGTCGCCCGAACCGACCTGGATGCCGTCGGCGTAGATGGCGACGGAGCCCGACTCATTGGCGCTGACCGCGAAGGTGAAGGTGCCGCCGGCGGTGGTGTCCGACTTGTCCTGGGCCTTCTGGTTGAGGCAGCCGGCCGGGATGCCGTTGCCCTGCGGCGCGAGGGCGGCGCTGAGCGTGGGCTTGACCGTGTCGATGAGGACCGCGCGGTAACGCGTCTGCGGGTTGGACGAATCGAGCGAGGAGACCCACTTGCCGCTGACCTGCGCCTCGACCGCGAGGCTGTAGTTGCCGTCGGCGAACGAGGACGCGTCAAAGCTGACCTTGTTGTCGGAGACGGTCACGCCGTCGATCGCGATGACGTAGCCGGCCTTGCCGCAGGCGCCTTTGCCCTTGAAGCCGGCGGTGTTGGTGCACAGGCGCGCGGCGCTGCCGGTGGGGATACCGAGCGTGATCGCGCCAAAGCCCTTGTTGGCGGCGATGCTCAGGGCCGTCGCACACTTGCCGGACGTGCAGACGCCGCCCGGGCCGCATTCCTTGCTCGCCTTGCAGGTCTTGTCGGCCACGAATACCGGCGCGTTGATTCGAATCTCGGCCGCGTCGGCGAAGATGCCGATGGTCTTTTCGAAGCTCGCGGCGTTGCCAGCGGTGTCCTCGGTCTTGAAGACGAGCTTGATCTTCTCGCCGTCGGGCAGCGTGACAATGCCGAAGCCGACCTTGCCGACCTTGTCGTCCGCGACGCCGCCGTGGGCCTTGCTCGTGGCCTTGAGCGCCGACTTGCCGTCGTCATCGAACACCTCAACCGAGACGGTCTTGGTCGACGGCAGGCCGCGCACGCTCACGGCGAGCTCGGTCTGCATACCCTTCTTGTTCTTGTCGAGGTCCTTGTCGGCCAAGATGACGTTGCCGACGGGCGCTGTGACGCCGACGATCTGCGGCGCGGTGCGGTCGATCTCGACATTGACGGGCGACGAAACGGCCGTTTGGCCCGCTTCATCGGTGACCTTGGCGACGAGCCGGCACTTGCTGTTGTCGGGCATCGTGAGCTTGTTGGTCAGCGTGAGCTTGCCGCTCGTCACGGTGCCGCTGGCGGTCAGGGGCGTCTTGCCGCCGCAGTCCGCGCTGATCTCGACCTTGCTGCCGTCGGCCGCGTTGGTCGTGGTGACGGACAGGTTCTTGAGCACGCACGCGGCGGAACCGGCCAGGCACTCGGTCGCCGCCTTGCTGTAGAGCGCGCCATTGTTGGGCGCGGAGATCGTGACGGTCGGCTTGGTGACCTTGTAGGTGACGGTCAGCTTCTGCGAGACGCCCTCGATGATCTGGCCGGGCATCGCCACGAACTGCAGCGTGTTGGGGCCGGCGCCGAGGCCCTTGACGACCGCGGTGTAGGTGCCGGCGGGGCCTTCGGTCACGGTGGCGTTGGGGCTCGGCTTGCCGTTGACGAGCACGTTGTGGGTGGCTTTGGCGACCGCGACGCCGTTCTTGGTCACCGCGACCTTGAGGGTCACTTCGGGCGTGGCGACAGCGACGTCACCGGTGGGCGAGAGGAGCGCGACCTTCACGGCGTCGGACACGAGGTTGACGATGCGCGTGGTCGGTTTCTTGCTGGTGTTGCCGATCTTGTCGGTCGCCGTCGCGCTGATGGCGTTGGCGCCGGGGAGCAGGGTCACGTTGTTGAACGTCACCGTCTGGTTGGGCGGCTGGGTGTCCTGACACGGCACGGAGAAGCTGCCGATCTTCAGGCAGACCGTGATCTTGTCGTTTACCGGCTCGCCGCCGACTTTGACGACGATCGCAGTCTGGTAACCGGGCTCGGACTTGTCGCTGTCCGGGTTCTGGAGCGGGTCGAGCGTCGCGGTAGCCGGCGTCGGGATGGCGACGGTCGGCGCGGTGGCGTCCACCTTGAACGTGCGCTTGATGTCGCTGCACGTCGAGTCCTTGGCCTTGTTGCCGTACTTGTCCTTGGCCGAAACCGTCAGCACGTAGTCGCCATCGGGGAGCGCGACGGGCGGCTTGCCAGCGACGAGCTGCAGCTGGGTGCTCAGGCTGTTTTGGGCGACCTTGCCCAGGTCCTTGTCGATGAACGTCACACCGGTCGTAACGGCGATCTTGGCGTTGACGACCGCACCCTCGAGGTTGTTGGCGGTCACGGTCAGGGGCAGCGACGCGGCGTTGGTGGTGATGCCGTCGCCGGGCTGGGTGAGCTTGAGGCACGGCGCGGGCAGGCCGACGGTGAACGCAACCGGCGGGCTCTCTGCTTGGTTGGCGCCGTCATCGCGGGCCACGCAGACCATCTCGTTGCCGTAGTCGTCGATGCTGAGCGACACGTTGACGCTGACACCCTTGGCGCCCTGCGTCACCAGCGCGGTGCCGACGGGCTTGGTGCCAAACGAGCTGCCGACCTGGTTGGCGCGGCAGTAGACGCCGATGGTGCTGCCGGCGGCGGCCTTGGAGAACGCGACGGCGAACTGTGTCTCGTACACGCGCGCGGTCGACTTGTTGTCATCGTCGTTGGCGAGCAGGACGGCTTTGCCCTTGGGCTCGGTGATGTTGAGGATCGCCTGGTCGGTGAACACCTGGTAGGTGATCTCCTTGACGCTGCTCAGGCCGCAGGAGTTCTCGGCGCGAATCGACACCTTGTAGGTCTTGGACGCCTTGAACTCGAGGTTGACCGAGAAGACGCCCTTGGTGTCCGGCGTGGTCTTGGCGACCGCGACGCCGTCGATGTCGACCGCGATCTTGTCTTTGTCCGACACGGTGAGCGTGGTGACGCTGCCCTTGAGCTCGACCTGCAGGCCCGACTTGGCCTTGTCCGCGTCGTCGCCGAGCGTCAGCTTGCCTTCGGAGGGCGTGGCCACCTGGATGACCGGTTTTTCGGTGGTGATCGTGACGTCGATGGCCTTGCTCTCGCCGGCGGGACGCTCGGTGAAGTTCTTGTCGATGACGTGCGCCTTGACCTGCGCGGTTGCCGCGATGTGCCCGGTGTCCGTGCCGCTGAGGGTGACGACGATGTTGGCTTCGCCGTTCTGCAGGGCGACTTCCTGGCCCTTGTCCTGCTTGGCGCCGGCGGTGTCCTTGAGAACCTCGATGTAGGCGTGCGTGCAGCTGGGCGTGGACGTCTTGACCTTGAACGAAGCCTGAAAGCCCGCGGTGCCGGGGTCGGCGTCGGTGGTCAGGCAACCGGTGGGCGCGACGAGCTGCGCGTTGCAGGCGTCACCGCACGAGAGGTTAAAGCGCTTGTTGGCGGGATCGACGCCGGCGACCTCGGCCGAGATCGTCTTGGGTGTGCCGCTGTCCGAACAGGGCAGCGTGACCTTGGAGATCTTGGCGCCGTTGTCCTGCACGGTGCCGGTGCCCGCCGCCTTGCCGTCGATCTTGATCGTGACCTGCGTGCCGTTGGCGATGTTCGTCGTCTGCACGTTCACGTCGATCTGAAAGCCCTTCTCGTCGGGGCCGGGACCTGTGTACTTGTCTTCCTCGGGCGCGAGGTTGACGAGGTTGACGTTGCCAACGAGCTGCTTGCCGCCCTTCGTCTCGATGTGGAACGAAATGGTGCCCTGCTGCTTGCCGCCGTCCGGATCGGTCTTGATGTCGGGGTTTGTGTCGGTCGGGCCGGCGTCCGCGGACGGCGGTCCAACGACCTGGGAATCCCCGGTCCCGCAAGCGGAAAGGCCGAACATAGCGAACGCAGCGGCGGCGATCAGAGCCGCGCGGGGCAGGCGAACGTTGGTCATTTGGTCTCCATGTGCTGCGACGACTTGGCCATTTTCATGCGGGATAAGGCAGGGAATCCGGTGGTTTGGGGGAATCCGGGTGTTCGCGTCGCGCTGTCGGTTGTCCCCGTCACGGCAGGTGGTGGGGCCCGAACCGAGCGTAATGTGCCAACTTCAGTGGCGGTCCGCAATCTGGTGACCACCAATTCCGCTGACTTCGAGAGGGTGAGACGTCGAGCAGACGCGTCAGGCCGCGGTGGTTTGGACAATGCGCCGCTGCTCCAATGTCGCAAGAAAGTCGGTCAGGTCGGCGCGGGCCTGGTCGGGCTCGACGTTGTAACGACCGGCGATGAGCTCGACCAATTCGTCGAGCGTGCGGCTGCTTTCACGGAGGGCAGCGAGCGCGTCGATGGCGGTCGGGACGTGGGCATGGTGGAACGCGCGATCCTCGGTCACGACGAAGATCTCGCCGGCGACCTCACGGATGGCCGCGCTGGGTTTGAGTTGGTAGATGGCGGTCATGCTGGGTGCTCCTGGGCTCATCTTGGCAGCGTGCGCGGGCGGGGAGGGCACGGCATTGCCTCGGTTGCCCGCCGATCCGATGGGTGCCCCATTCCCCGGGTTGCCCCCATTTTGTGGGTTGCAATGGCGGGTCATCGGGTTCAAATCGGCGCGGATGGTGCAGCGCGACGCCCCGCGAGGCAAGCGGCATAAGCGCCGACAGACACAAAGGAATCCAACCCCGCCGCTGGGCATCGACGGCGGCGCTGGAAATTGCCACCATCGCGCCCGCTACCCACACACGCTCAACGCGTTACCACAACGGAATGCGCCATGACCTACGACCTGAAGATCATCAACGGCACCATCGTCGACGGCACCGGTGCGCCGCGCTACGGCGGAGATATCGGCATCAAGGACGGCCAGATCGTGGCGGTCGGCCACGCGCCCGATGACGCCGCGGAGAGGATCGACGCGGCGGGCGCCATCGTCACGCCGGGGTTCACCGACCTGCACACGCACTACGACGGGCAGATCTCGTGGGACTCTGATCTCATGCCCAGCTCGGTCCACGGGGTCACGACCGCGGTGCTCGGCTCCTGCGGCGTCGGCTTCGCCCCGTGCCACGCCGCCGACCGCGACAAGCTCATCGCGCTGATGGAAGGCGTCGAAGATATCCCCGGCACCGCCCTCGCGGAGGGCCTGACCTGGGAGTGGGAGAGCTTTCCCGAGTACATGGACGCACTCGACGCCATGCCGCACAGCATCGACTTCGCCCTGCAGGTGACCCACGACCCGCTGCGCGTCTACGTGATGCGCGATCGCGCGGTGCACAACGAGCTGCCCACCGACGACGACATCGGCCAGATGCGCGCGCTCCTTCGCGAGGCCCTCGAAGCGGGCGCCGTGGGCTTTTCGACGGGACGAACCGACAACCACCGGTCCGCGACCGGCGCCCACACGCCCGCGGCGGAGGCCAATGCGCGGGAGCTGGAGGGCATCGTTGCGGCGTTCGACGGGCTTGACCGCGGCGTCATACAGGCCGTGAGCGACTTTGACATGACGACCGGCGACGAGCATTTCGACCGCGAGTTCGACGTCATCGAGCAGATGGCCAAGCGCGCCGGACGACCGATGTCCATTTCGCTCATGCAGCGCGATCAATCGCCGCAACAATGGCGCTGGATCATGCGCCGCGCCGAACAAGCCGACGCCGCCGGGATCCCCATTCGGCTGCAGGTCGGCGCGCGAGCGATCGGTGTCCTGCTCGGCCTCAACACGACGTTTCAGCCGTTCATGGGCTTTCCCTCCTACAAGGCCATCAGCCACCTGCCGCACGCCGAACGCGTCGCCCGGATGCGCGACCCGGAGTTGAAGGCGCAGATGCTCACCGAGAAGAGCGAGCCGGTCGCCGGTGATGGCAGCCCCATCCCGCCGCTCGCCGACTTGTTGTTGGCGCAGATCGAGATGATCGGGATGCGCATGTTCACGCTCGGCGAAGACCCCGACTACGAGCCCAGCCTGGCCGAAAGCATCGGCGCGCGGGCGAAGATGCGCGGGGAGTCGGTGCTCAGCGGCCTGTACGACGCGCTGCTGCAGGACGATGGCAACGCGCTCATCTATTTTCCGATCTACAACTACACCGAAGGCAGCCTCGACAACGTGCACATGATGCTGAGTCACCCGCTCGCCCTGCCCGGGTTGAGCGACGGCGGCGCGCACGTGGGGACGGTCTGCGACGCGAGCTTCCCGACCTTCCTGATGAGCCATTGGGCGCGCGATCGCGAGGACGGCTACCCGCTCGAGAAGATCGTCAAGATGCAGGCGCACGACACAGCGCGGTTTGTCGGATTCAACGATCGCGGCACGATCGCGGTCGGACAGAAAGCGGACCTCAATATCATCGATTTCGACGGGTTGAAGCTGCGGCCACCCGAGCTCGTCGCGGATCTACCGGCCGGCGGAAAGCGCCTGTTGCAGCGGGCAGAGGGCTACATCGCGACCATCGTCAGCGGCGTCGTGATCGCGCGAAACGGTGAGTTGACCGGCGCGCGCCCGGGGCGCCTTGTTCGATCGCGTTGACGGTGTCGATCAGCGCGGCACGGCGAGCGCCACTCATCGGGACGACTGCGCCGCGTTGGCGATTCGTTCCGGCTGACTCAGCGCGACGTAGCTCGGCGTCAATGCGGCCCAATCGACGGGCTTGGTGGTCTCTGCAAGCCCGAGCATGGCCGCGATATCCGGGGCTGGGACAGGGCGCTGCGGGAGGTCGAGCGACGCCAGCTCCTCCAAACAGGCGCTCGGTCCGGCGATCGCTTGGGGTTTATCCGGCGCCGCGTCGACGAATTCCGGCAGCTCGGCGTGGGGGACCTCGGCTTCGACGTCTCCGACCCGGGCGTAGACGACACGCCGACGAGCCGGCAGCACCGCAAGGACGGGGCCTTGTGCGCCTTGTTGAGTCGCCATGAACGCGATGGTTTGCAGCGAACCGACGCCGTGACAGGGGATGCCGAGCGACCACGCGAGCGCCCGCGCTGTCGCCATCGAAAAACGCAGACCTGTAAACGATCCGGGGCCGACGTCGCAGACGATTCGGTCGACGTCGTGCAGCACCTTGCCCGCCTCGTTGAGCAGCTCGGTGATGTCGCGGAGCAACGTTCGGGGTTGGCCGCGCCGCCACGTCATGGTGCGGACGGCGAGCGGTCGATCGTCCACCGCCAGCCCGACGCTTTGGGTCGCGGTCGATGTCGTGATGGCGAGCGCGATCGAGGCCACTGGGATTGCCGCGGGTTCAGTTGACGAGGGCGGTGATGAGGCGCTCGACGTCGTTTTTCATCACGACGACAAAGAGCAGGCCGATGAAGCTCATGCCGATGTAGCTGGCGATCATACGGGTGCGCAGGCTTACGGGTTTGCGCTTGATGGCTTCGACCGCGAGGAACAGCAGGTGGCCGCCGTCGACGAGGGGGATCGGCAGCAGGTTGAGGATCGCGAGGTTGATCGAGATCCAGACCATCAGCTTGAGGAAGTAGCTCCATCCCAGGTCGGCTGTACGGGCGGCGAGCTGCGCCATGAAGATCGGCCCGCCCACCTCTTTCATCGGCACGTGACCGCGGAACAGCCCGGCGACGGTGAGCAAAGTCACCTTCATCGCTTCGCCCATCTCGCTGACGGTGCGCTCGGCGGCGTAAGCCAGCCGGTGGTTATTGGGGACCTTCTCGGGGGCTTCGTAGCGCTGCAGCTGGGACGCGCCGAATGTGAGCTGTGGCCGTTCGTTCTTGTCGAGCTTGACGCCGAGCTGGAAATCGACGGTGCGGACCTTGTCGCCGCGCCGAATCTGCACTTTTCGCGGCTTGGCGAGCGCCTTTTTCAGCACCGTGAGCAGCACTTCAGGCTCAAGTCCGCGGTTGGCCGGATCGGCGCGCACGTCGTCGTAGGGCTTGGTCAGCCGGTCGAGCAGAACGAAGAAGCTGCCCACGTCCTTGCCGTCGACCGCGAGGATCTCGTCGCCGGAGCGCAAGTTGGCTTGTTTGTCGGCCGGGGAGTCCTTCTCGACCACGCCGACGACAGCCTGAGCGGGACCGATGCCGAGCTGGGTTGTGATCGAGCCTGCATCCCGCGCGGCGGGCAGATTCACCACCACCTTGCGCGTTTCTTTGCCGTACAGCGCCTTGCGGGCGTTGCGCAGCTCTTTGCGCGGCATCGGTTCACCGGCGACAAGCTGCTTGACCTCGAGGGTGACGGTTTGGCCTTTGGCGGCGGCGAGGGCGGCCTCGAACTCGTAGTACCGAGGTGTCTTGGTGGCGGCCACTTTGACGACGCGGAACCCCGAACGGAGACCGTCCTTCCACGCCGATGAACCCGGCTGCACCGAGAGGATGGCGCTCTGACCGTCGGGCAAGACCTGGATCCGGCCGACCGTGTCGACGATGCCGAGCTCGGGCAGCCTTACGTCGCGTTTTGAGGCCGGAACGAGCGTGAGGGTGTCGCGCTTGCCGTTGCGCTCGTAGGCAACGACCGCCTTCTTGCCCGGGCGGGCCGAAATCTCCCGCCGCAGGTCCATGAAGCTGTCTATCGGGGTGCCATCCACCGCGACGATGCGATCCCCGCTGCGCAAACCCGCCTTGGCTGCTGGACCGCCCGGCAGGACAGTGCCGATGCGACCGCTGACAACCGTCGAGTCGACCGCCATCGACCCGCCGAAGATGATGACGATGGGCAGCAGGAAGTTCGCGATGGGCCCAGCCGCGACGATGAACGCGCGACGCCAGACGGGCTTGGCCGCAAACGAGTCCGCCGGCATGCGGCTGTCGAATTCAGCGGTGAGCGCCCGTATCTCGGGGTGTTCGTTGCGACCGGTGGTCAGCATCTCCTCCGAACCGGTTGGGTCGTCGCCGAGCATCTTGACGAAGCCGCCAAGGGGAAACGCGCGCACCGCGTATTCCGTGCCGTTGCGATGCCACGACGCCACCACCGGACCGAAACCGATCGAAAACGACAGCACCCGCACGCCCATCCATCGCGCGACGAGGTAGTGACCAAGCTCGTGGAAGAACACGAGCGGGCCGAGCAGCAGCAGGAAGTAGAGGATGAACATGCGTAATTGCGGCTCGTTGGAGGCGGCTGGATGGCCGGCGCCCGCGCGGCGAACCAAGCGCGGGTGCACAGTATAAGTTAACGCTCCGCGCGCGCACGCATTCCCACGGTCGCGCGGACGGTGGGGATGGATTCGTCCCTTGGGGCCGCGTCGCGGGGCGCTTGTGACCGGTGTCAGCAGCCGCTACAACCCGGCCCATGAATCGCCACATCCCGCCGGCCACGCGCGTCTTCCTCAGTCTTGCGGGGGCGCTCGCAGTGGCACCGCTTGCCCAGGTCTTCGGCGCCGCGCCAATGCATTCACACGCCGTTCCAGATGCGTTTATCGAGACGCACCGGGCCCCCGACGCTGATAAATACGGTGTGCTCGACGTCCGGGTGGCCATCGACTGGCCACGGCTGCGGGGCGCGCTCGAAGAAGCGGTGCTCGAGACCGTTCAGCGCGGCTTCCAGGCCGATGTCGACGACACCATTGTCGGCGTGCGGCTTTGGGCGGAGGTTCCCGCCTGGCCGGCGCTCCCCTGGCTGCGGGAGAAGGGCCACAAGCCGGGCGATTGGCTACCGATGAATCGCTTCGTCAAGCCACCCGAGCCGGTTCCCATGCGCGAATCCGAGCGAAATGGTAAACAGAATTCACAAAGTAAATATAATTCACACAGCAAATACAATTCACACGGCGGCAGTTCGCCTCCACCACCGCCACCGTCGACCTCGCTGAGCGGCCAGACGCACACGGGGCAACCCGCCGGGGCGTTGAGCGGCGTGACCGTCTACCTGTCGCCGGGACACGGCTGGACGTGGACCCAGACGTTGGGCCGATGGGCGACCCAGCGCGGCAACACCCATGACATTGTCGAGGACTTCGTCAACGCAGAGGCGGCGACCCACTACCTCGTGCCGCTGCTTCACAACGCCGGGGCGACGGTTGTCGGCGTGCGGGAGCTCGACCTGCAGGCGAACGTGGCGATCATCGACAACGGGGACGGCAAGAGCACCTATGTCGAGAAGGGCGTGTGGCAAAAGGGCTCGGACAAGGGTTTTGCCAACGGCAAGGCGCCCTACAAAAACGGCGTGAATCCCTTCGCGCTCGGCGGCTATCGAGCGGCCAAGGCGGTGGCGAGCAGCTCGGGCAAATCGACGGCGACCGCGACGTTCACACCGTACATCCCAGCGACCGGGCGCTACGGTGTGTATGTCGGCTACACCGCCGGCTCCAATCGCGTGCCCGACGCGCACTACGAGATCCGCCACGCCGGTGGCGTGACGCATCGACGCATCGACCAGCGCAAGCACGGGCAAACCTGGCATTGGCTCGGACACTTCCACTTCCGCAAGGGCACCGACGGCGGCAAGGCAGCGGTGATCCTCCACAACGACACCACGGGGTCGGCCTCGGGCAAGTACGTCATCGCCGACGTTGTGCGTTTTGGTGGCGGAAAAGGCCTGATCCAGCGGGGCACGGGCGCGTCCAAGGCCAAGGCGCTGACAACGGGGCGACCGCGCTGGGAAAGCTGCGCGCGCTATCACACCCAATACGCTGGCGCCCCCAAATCGGTGTACGACAGCGCGACGACGGGGACCGATGGCACCGACGATGTATCCGCCCGCTCGCGCTTTTCGGCCTGGCATCACCAGGGCAGTGACGAGGCCATCTACCTGTCGTGGCACAGCAACGCGCCGGACCCGGGCCGCGGCACATCCACCTATGTCTACGGTCCGGGCAAACCGTGGGGCAACGCGCCGTTCACCGGCGTCAAGGGCAGCATGGAGCTCGCCAAGCTGATCCAGGCCAACATCGTCAAGGACGTCCGGGCGGTTTTCGACCCGAAATGGAAGGACCGCGGCGTCAAGACCGCGTGGTTTGGCGAGGTCAACCCCAAGCACAACCCGGAGATGCCGGCCGCGCTGGTTGAATGCGCGTTTCACTCGACCAAGGCCGACGCCGATTTCATGCGCCAACCTCGCTGGCGACACCTGGTTGCGCGGGCGCTGTACAAGAGCGTGGTCGGCTATTTCGCGGCGAAATGGAAGAAGAAGCTGGCCGTCGTCCCCGAGCCACCGAGGGCCGTGCGAGCGACGGTCGATGGCGCGACTGGCAAGGTCTCCGTAGCGTGGCAACCGGGCGCAACCGGGGGGGTGAACGGCGACGCCGCCACTGCGTACCTCGTCCAGACATCCGATGACGGCCTTGGTTTTTCAGTCGGCCAAGCCGTGGGCAAGACCGGGCATGTGCTCGACGCCATCGCGGTCGGCAAGCCGCTCTTCATTCGTGTTGTCGCGCTCAACAAGGGCGGGGTTTCGCTGCCGTCGGCGGTTGTCGGCGTTGTCCGCGGATGCGACGACTCGGTGGCGTTGGTCGTGCAGGGGTTTACGCGGATGGCGGCCAAGCAGCTGCCTGTCGACGATCTCTCGGCGTGGTCGCTCAAGAAGGTCCAGCGGTTGCGGCAATGGAAGATGAACAGCTTCGACTACATCAAGTGGCACCTGGCCGCCCTCGCGGCCGCCGGGATCAGCGCTGACGGGGCGGAACGGGACGCGTTCGCCAAGGTTGACCTCGGGACCTACCGGCTCATCGATTGGGCGGCGGGGGAGCAGAGCACGGCCGATGTCGTGTGGAGCGCCGATGACCGCACACGCCTTGGCAAGTGGCTCGACGGCGGCGGCGGGCGGGCGTTGTTGGCGACTGGATCGGAGATCGCGTGGGCCGTCGACAAGCAGGGTGGAAAGGGCGGCGGAGACTGGCTGAAGACCTGGTTTGGCGCGGGCTACGGCGGCGATGACGCGGGCACGTACAAGGTCGTCGCGGCGAGCGGAGAAAAGCACGGCTGGACCGGCGCGTTCGGTGACGGAAACGGTACCGCGGCGTTCGTCGATGGCGCTGGGGCCGACTACGACGTCGACTTTCCCGATGTGCTCAAGCTCAGCGGCGCCAAGGCTTTGCTCGCCTACGACAACGGCACGGGCGTCGCGGCGTCCGTATACGCGGTCGGCAACTCGCGCACGGCGCTGCTCGGCTTTCCCTTCGAGGCGGTGACGACGCGAACCAAGCAAGCGGCGCTGATGAAGCTGCTCGCGACGCGCCTGGCCATGCCGATGCCGGGGTTTGTGTGCGGCAGCGGTGGCGGTGATGCCGGGTCGAGCACCGGTGATGCGGGGTCGACCGGTCCGACAGATGCGGGGTCGACGGCCGATGCGGGCAAGCCTGTCGATGCGGGTTCCTTCGCGGACGCGGGTGCCTCCAACGACAGCTCGGGCGGCTCTGTGCCGGCGCCAGACGGGTTTTCGCCGGATACGGGACGCGCCGCCGACAGTGGAGCGAGCGGCGGGGGAGCGAGCGGCGGGGCAACGAGCGGCGGGGGTTCGGCGTTGGTGCCACCCGGTGATGACGACGGGTGCGGCTGTGATGCGCGCGGCAACCGGGACGTGGATGGCGGTTCGGTGGTCTTTGCGTTGTTTATGCTCGGCCTGCTCCTGGCGCGCAGGTCGCGCGGAATTGCGGGGGTCCGTTAGCGACCGTATGCTGCCGGTATGAAGACTCGCGCCCCTCGATTCGCAGCCTGGATGAGCCTCGCAAGCGTGCTTGCGCTCGGTTCCTGCGCCGACAACACCCCCGCCCCCGCCCAAGGCGGCCTGACGCTGAAGTTCGCGGCGCTGTCCGCCGGCGGTTGCAACGCCCATCCCAACGGCACTGGGCAGCTCCCCGACGGGATCGTGCGGCTCGCAGCGCGGGTGAAGATCGGCACCGCCACATCCGAGCGCCTGACGCTCGACGCGACCAAGCTCGACGCCGGCAAGTGGGAAATCGGCCCGCTGCCGTCCAATCAAACCGCGGACGTGTACGTCTACGGCTGCGACGCGGCCGGCAAGATCGTCTACCAGGGCCGCAGCAACGGCATCGCGATCCCCGACCAGGCCGCCGCGCCGGTTTCGATGTTCATGATCCCGGTCGGCAAGCTCGCATGCACCGGCAACAACGCGGTCAACACAGGGGCCGATGAATCCCACCACCTGAGCGCGCCGCGATCCTTCAGCGCCGCCGCTTCTGTCGCCAACGGGGACGTTGTCGTGGCCGGCGGGGTGGGCGACTGGAACGGCGAGTCATTGACCGGATTGGCGAGCCTCGACACCGATGTCTACGACCACGAGGCCGGGCACTTCCGGAAAGGCCCGACGTTGCTCAAGCGGCGCGTCTGGCTCCACGCACATCGCCTCACGGACCACCACGTGCTCATCGCGGGCGGCGTCGGCAAGATCGTCGGTCAGTCCAGCGCCCTCGTCCCCAAGCTCATGGCGCCCACGTCGGCAACCGCCGACCGCCCGGACATCGCGGCGGAGATCCTCGACTTGCGCCGCGGTGCCGGAGGCAAATACCCCGCGAGCGTGGCCGGCAAGGTCGACATCGGCGTTGGCAAGACGTTCTTGAGCAGCTCCATTGCAACCGGAGATACGATCACCTTCGTCGGCGGTATGGCCGATGGTGGCAGCGCGCTCGACCAAGCGACGCGCATCGGCGGACTCGCAGACATCGCGGCCGGCAGCGCGGGGACGACGACCGCCATTGCGCTCAAACAGAAGCGCTACAAGCCGGCCCTGGTGGCGTTCGGCGATGGCACGATCGTCGTCTGGGGCGGCATCGGCAAGGACGTCGACGCGGCCAAGAGCATCGGCGAAACCATCGCGCAGGGGGCCAAGGACACCACGGCCATCGTCGTGTCCGGTCCCAAGGAGATCCTCGAGAGCGACAAGCTCGCGACGTTCGGCCCCGCGGCGGCTCCCATCGGCGAATCGGGCGGCAAGCTGTCGTTCATCGTGTCGGGCGGGATGCCGGCCAAGACACCCACCTTCGGCGCTGGGACGTCGAGCTACATCGTCGAGGTTGGCAGCGACGGCAAAGCGGCGATCAAGACGCTGGATCTGGGCAAGAACGCGCTCTTCGCCGGGTTTGGGGCGACCGCGCTGCAGCTGACGACGGGGGAAGCTCTGTTCGCTGGCGGCATCATCGCGCTGCAGAAAACGGCGCCGTGCACGGGTGACTCGGAGTGCCTGCTGGACAAAGCGTGGCTTATCTCACCACCGGCCTCCTTGTCGGGCGACACGGTCAAGACGACGGCCAAGATCTTGCAACTCGGTGGTCCGCGCGCGGGCATCAGCGCGGCGAATCTGCCAAGCGGCGTGCTGCTTGCGGGCGGACAGGCGAAGGTGTTTGACGCGGCGTCGAAGGGACAAGCGGCCCTCGACCCCACGGGTCGCGTGGTGTCCGGCGCCCCGAAGGCCGAGCTCGAAGCCGCGATGTGCGGCAAGTAGTGTCTCGGCCGGCAGCTCATCAAAACTCCTGGAACGGACCGCTAGCCATTGTCATCCGGCGACCTGCGAGCGACGAAGGCGAACCGGGATAACGCGACGACTGTCGTGGTTTCGGCCTGTTTGCTGGGCCGGCCGTGTCGCTACGACGGCGGCTCCAAGTCCCATGCCGGTGTGACCGCGCGCGTCCAGGCTTTGCGCGACCACGGCGTCGTCGTTGTGCCGGTCTGCCCCGAAGAAGCTGGCGGCCTGGGCACACCGAGACCAGCGGCGGAGCTGCGCGGCGGCGACGGAGCGGCCGTGCTGCGCGAAAAGGCGACGGTAGCCCGCGTCGAGGACGGTGTGGACGTGACAGATGCGTTCGTGGGTGGCGCGCATGCTGAAGCCCGTCGGGCCGGTCCGGTTGCCGAGGCGATCTTGAAAGCCCGGTCGCCGAGCTGTGGGGTCGGGCATACACACATCGACGGAGAGGTCGCCCGTGGCGATGGCGTGTTCGCCGCGCTGCTAAGGCAAAACGGTGTGCGCATAAGCACAGAAGAGGCGTAGCCGGCAGGCCCGATTGGAAGTCGCTGACTGAGCGATGGGCCGAGTCCGAGCGACCCGAACCCGAACCCGAACGGCAACTCACACCCTCACGGCATGGTAGGCTCGCTGCACGGAGGCATCCATGAACCGAACACGACCGCTTTGCGGGCGCTCGCTGTCTTGTGGGACGGCTAGCTTGGCGACACTGGCCGCAGCGCTGCTGGTTGTCGGCTGCGCGAACGACGGCGACGACGCGTCGGGCGACCCCGCGACCACGAAGACGGACACGGCAAAGGCCGCCGACACGGCAACGGACACCGGCTCGACCGCGACGGACACGGCGGCGGCGAGCGACGCGGGTCCAACGACGAAAGACGCGGCGACGGCGGCAGGGACCGACACTGCGACAGCGACGGACACCACAACCGCGACCGCGACGGACACGGCGACGGCGACGGACACGATTTCGGCGACGGACACGGCTGTTTCAACGGACACGGCTGTTTCAACGGACACGGCTGTTTCGACGGACACCGCTGTTTCGACGGACACCGCTGTTTCGACGGACACGGCAGGTTCGCTGGACACGGCGGCGGCGACAGACACGACTGGCCAAACGGACGCCGGTAGCGCAGCCGATGCGGGCGGATCCGCGGACGCGATGACGGCGGCCGAGTACCTCGAACTGCAGCTCAAACAGCTCGATATCCACAAACTCGTCGCCGGCAAGGACGGCGTCGAGCTCGGCACCCGCGACTCCAAGGCCGACGGGCACGCGACCTTCTACTCGCCCAAGCTCAAGGCCCTGTTCGACGTCGAGACCGTCAACGACCACGCCAGCAAGCCCAAGGCGCTCGCGAAAAAGCGGGTGACCGTGCGGGTCAAAGACGCCAACAACGTCTGGGTGCTCGTGACCGACCCCAGCGGCGTCTACGAGTCGGCGTTCTACAGCGGCAAGCTGATCAACGGCGCGGTGACCATCAAGAGCGAGGACAACACCGACGACAAGGCCGTCTACACCTTCGACCCGAAGAAAGGCGACCCGTTCAAGATCGACAAGGCGGGGCTCATCGGAACCATCGCCACCATGGCCATCAAGACGATCCTGCGCACGATGCTGCTCGGGGTGATCTCGTCGGTCGTCAAAGGCGCCGTCACCAAGGCTTGCCTGGTCGCCAACCCGCTCTACACCGACTCGTGCGCCATCGTCGGCGAGATGAGCGCGTTCGTCGTCGGCGTCGCGATCGGCGGGCTACGGTTCAAATGGGATCCGTCGTCGCTGCCGAGCTGGGGCGGGCCGTTCACCGTATCGCTGGCCAACGCGACCGTCGGCTGGTTCGAAGGGTGGGCCTGCGAAAAAGCCACAGGCGCCGCGTTGATCGCGTGGGGCAAGACCAACGGCACGTTCACCGCCGCGGCACACAGCGCTGTGGTCAAGCAATACAAGCGGCTCGCGTGGCGCCTCAACTGGTTTCACCACAAGCTCGCGACGGCCGCGCCGACCGATCCCAAGAAGAAGAAATACGCCAAGGCCATGATCCGCGGGATGCACCGGCTGCTGACCTACTTCAAGCCGCTGGCGCACGAGGACATGTTCATCCCGTACTCCGGCACCAGCATCAAGCAGGTCGGCCAGGGGCTGCTCTACGACAAGATGATCGAGTCGGTCGGCAGCATCGCCGAGGACGTCCAAAAGGAGGGCGTGAACGTCAACATCATCGTCAACGGCTTCTCCTACAAGAACCTGTGGAAGGCGTCGTTCACCGACAAGCAGAAGATCATCAAGAACACCATCAAGCTGCAGAAGACGACCGGCGGCTGGAAGGTCAAGGGGATGGGTCACATCATCGGCTGCGCGCTCGGCGTGGTGAAGGGCTTCAACGGCTACGTCACAAACAACACCGCCAACCCCAACCTGGATATCGACGGCATGGAGATGGCGCGGCAGGGGTTGCTGGTCGCGATCGCCTTCGTCAACAAGGCCTACGCGCAGATTTGGGGCGGCGCCGTCGTCGATCCGACGTGCTTTCCGGACCTGCACGAGCCCAACAACAAGTTCGTGGCGAAAGGCAACATCTCGGGGTTTGGCGGCAAGATCACGCTCGACAAGCTGACCCTCAAGAAAGGCGACGTCGACTGGTACACGCTGCCGGTCAAAGGTGTGATCTCGAAGGTCCAGGGCGGCGCGGCGGCACGGGCGGGCGGCAGCGGTGATTGTCCTGGCCCGGTGATGGCCCAGCTATGCATCCAGCTGCACTGGTACAGCAGTATCAACGACCTTACCGGCGACCCGCCGACCAAATTCGGCAAGGAGACGTGCGGTGTCGTGGGGCCGGCGGCAGGCGGCAACGATCCACAATTCTCGACGCCGAAGTACACCGTCAAAGCGCTCGCAGGCGAACAGAATCCGCGGCTGGTCGTGCGGGTCCGCCACAAGACGGCACCGGGTAGCGACGTCCCCTACAAGCTGATGCTCTTTGCCGGAAAAGCTTTCTAAGCGGTTCTATGCGGTTGTATGCGGTTCTGACTGAGGGCGAACGGCGGTTCTGAGGGCGAACGTCAGCGCAGGAACACGAGGACGTAAGCGGTCGCGAGCACCAGCTGGGCGATGGCGAACGGCGCGGCCTGCCGGACAAAGGACGCGAAGGTCAGCTTCAAGCCCTGGCGGTGGATGATCGCGACGGCGACCACGGTCGATGCGGAACCGATCGGCGTGAAGTTGCCGCCGAGGTTGGTGCCGAAGATCGTGGCCCACCACAGGTGCGAGCTACCCGGGATGTCCTGCGCGACGAGGATCTTGCCCATCACCGCGGCGAGCGGAACGTTGTCGGTCACCGAGCTCGCGATCGACGCCGACCAGAGCAGCGCGCCACCGCCAACCATGTCCCCGGCCGCGATGAGCGCCCCGATGCCGCCCCCGATGCGCCCCAAGACGCCGGCGTGCTCCATCACGTTGATGACGACAAAGAGGAAGATGAAGAAGAACAGCAGGTCCCAATCGAGCCCGGCGTAGTTGCGGTCGACCGAGTGCTTGAAGCGAAGCATGGCGATGATCGCGAAGGCCATCGCCACAAAACCCATCCCGAGCTCGCTGATATGTGGCAGCCAACTCGTCGTTGCGATGGTCACGATAAACGCCGCGAGCAGCGCCCACGACACGAAGAAGAAGCGCTTGCTGCCGAGGCCGTCGTTTTCGTCGAAGGAGTCCACGAGCCGCGCGGCGGCGGACTTCTCTGCGTCGGTCTTGAGCCGGCCGATGCCGAAGATTCGCGCCCCCATCAGGATCGTCACGGCCGTTGCGACCGCGGTGTAGGGAGCCGCGACGAGGAAGAACTTCACGAACGGGATGCCCGCCATGTGGCCGAGGATGATGTTGGGCACCGAGCTGATCAGCGTGAGCAGCCCACCGAGATTGGTGAGCAGACCTTCGACCAGCAGGAAACCGAGCAGCTGGTCGCCGCGATCGAGCTTCTTGAGGGACACAACGGTCAGCGAGCCGACGATGATCATCGCCGTGACGTTGTTGAGCAGCGCCGAGAAGACGACCGTCAGCGTGCCGTACAGCGTCAGGAGCACGAGGGGATCGCCGCGGCTGAACTTGGTGAGGCGAATGGCCGTCCAGCTGAAGATGCCCGAGCGCGACACCACGTCGATGAAGAGCGACGAGCCGAGGATGATGGCGATAACGCCCCAGTCGATGGCGGGGATGTAGACGGGGAGCTCGACCTGGTGACCGCCGGGGAGCGTTACGAGGCCAAAGGGCAGGATCTCGGCAAAAGCGCCGCCGAGCAGCGCCAGGAGAGCGGCGATGCCGGTGATCATCGACTTGCGGGCGTGGATCTTCTCTTCGAACGCCAGGCCGAGGACCATGGCGACGAGCAGGCCGGCGAAGGCGAGCTCGGCAGCGGTCGAAAGGGGCGCGGCTTCGTGCATGACAGGTGGTGGCAGGGCGATTACGTCGCCGTTTCAGAGCAACAGCACGGAGGTCTCGTGCAGCTCGGTGGCGAGGGCGAAGGCGGTACCTTCCATGGCGTGCTGGCCGTTTTCCTTGGCGCGGGCGACAACGAGATCGATGGTGTGTTCGGCGACCAGGTCCATGAACACCGCGAGCGGGGTGCCGAGGCGGACCACCGGGATGAGCGTTTCCGTTACGCCGTGTTCCTGCATCTGTTCGACCACCGACATGATCCAGGCATTCGCGTCGCCGAGAAGCTTGGCCGGTAGCTCGCGGCGGGCGATGTCGGTGTCGAGCGTCGGGATCTTCGAGATGGCGTCGAGGTAGCGCTCACAGACCCGTTCATCTTCCACATGGGCGACGACGATGGTGCCGTCGTCATGGGTGATGTGCAGGCCCCAATCGATGAGCCGTTGGTCGCCCGCGAGGTGATCGGCGACGACGAGCACGCGTTGGGCGCTGCGGTCGGAGCGCGCCGAGAAACCGGGTTGATCGGGCGATGGCGTCATCAGGACCGGGACGTCGAGCAGCTGGGTCAGGACCTCGAGCGCGCTGCCGATCGCGTGAGGGGTATCGCGCCACCGGCTCAGCACATGGCGATGGGTCACGACGAGGCCCACATCGGCGCCGCGCACCTGCTCCACGACGTGATCGATATCGGAAACCGCGTCGCCGCACAGCAACTGCCAGTCGACAGATCCGTGCGCCCCGAGCGGTTCGAGCAACGTGCGGACGGAGCGGTCGAAGGCGGGCGCGCGCTGGTCGGACAGGTCGGTCAAGACGAGCACACGCTCAACATCGGGTCGCGCGAACCGATAACGCGGTTTGAGGGCGCTGCGGAAGACCGACTCGAACTCATCGAGGCGCATGGCGAGCCTCCACTGTCACGACGGCGCCATGCTGCTTTCCCACTTCTCGATCAGGCCGATGAGCCACTTGGACACCGTTTCGATGGACGGCCGGTCTCTGGGTGCCTTGGCAAGCATCCGGTCAATGGTCTGCGAGGCGCCATCCCAGCGACCCAAATCCACGCCATGGTCAGTTGGGTTGGTCGGCGGATGGGAGATGACACGGGCCGCGATGTGGGTGGGTTTGGTGCCGTCGAAAGGAGGCTCGCCCGTCATCATCTCGTAGAGCAAGACACCGAGCCTGAAGATATCGGATGCCGGCGTGGTTGGATCGCCGAGCAGCGCTTCGGGCGTGAAGTAGATGGGCATCACCGAAGCGGGATTGTCGGGACGGTAGTCGCCGAGCAGAAGGCCGACCATCGACGGCGGCATGACCTTGGCGCGGTACATGGCGCCGCGGCCGCTGACGAAGATGGATTCGGGCACGACGGATCCGAAGGCGCGCCCCTGCTTGTGGGCGGCTTCGATGACTGCGGCGAGCTGCAGACCGATGCGGGCCGCCGCGATCGGGCTGAAATGGTGGTCTCGCAGCAAGAGCGTGCGCAAGGTCGGGTCCTGCATCATCGGCGTGATGTAGAAGAGCGAGCCGTCCTTGGATTCGCCGAAGTGAACGACCGGCAAAACGTTGTCGTGCACGGGATCGGCGGCCGCTTCGGCTTCAGCAAGCAGGCGCAACGCGTGGCGCGGGTCGTCCATCGCCTCGGGTACAATCAAGACCACCGTCACAGGCACGTCGTCGCGAAGATCGTGGGCCTTGTAGACGGCGCCATCGCCGATCTCGCCGAGCAACCCGAAAAGTTTGAAGCGGCCGGCGACGTCCTGGATCAAGGCGCGGTTGGCCGCTTGCCAGTCCTGGATCGTGCCCACTTCCCAGGGCGCCTTGTTGGATCCGCAGGCGTGACACGCGCCGTCGCTGCCCAAACGCGCCCCGCAGGTGGTGCAAAACAGCGCCATTTTGACTCCTTGCCAGCCGGGCGCGGGACACCCCGGATCGCTGCTGATCGATGGCCGATCTTGGGCAACCGGACCGGTTTTGACAACGCGTGTCCGAACAGGGCCTTGCAGTGGTTGAAACCGCCGTGTAGACGCAGCGCGTGCCCGAGACTCTTCCCGCCGAGGCCACCGACCTCGACCAGATGCGCCCGCTACCCCGCAAATCGCTGCGCGGCGTCGAGAAGATCGCCGTCCCGATCATGGAGACCATCAACGGCACGCACTGGCTCAAGTCGCTGATCCACGGCTCGTTGGGGCAGTTCAACCGCATGTGGATGGCGTGGGCGACCCGCAACCTCTGGGAGCTCCATGACGTCGAGCGCGTGCTGAATATCGACGCGCCACGCGGTGTAATCCTGGTGTCCAATCACCGCTCCTTCTTCGACATGTACATCTTCGGCTCGATGCTGACCGAGCGCACCGAGCTGATGAAGCGGCTGTTCTTTCCGGTCCGGAAGGTCTTCTTTTACGACAGCTTGCTCGGCATCGTGACCAACCTCGCGCTCAGCGGTGGCTCGATGTGGCCGCCGATCTTCAAGGGCGAGCGACGCGACCTCAACCCGCTCGCGCTCAAGCAGCTGGCGTGCGTTCTGCGGCCCGGCAACGTGATCGGCATCCATCCGGAGGGCACGCGCGGCAAGGGTCCGGACCCGTGGGAGCTGCAGGCGACCAAACCCGGCCTCGGGCGGATGGTCCAGGCGGTTCATCCCGACACGGTCGTCCTGCCGTTTTTCATCCTCGGGCTCGGCAACGACTTCTTCGCGCAGTGCAGGCGCAACTTCAACAAACCCGGAGAGCGCGGCGAGCCGGTCCGGATGTGGGTCGCTGAGACGTTTACGGCGGGCGAATTGCAGGCGATGGGCGATGCCCGGCTGATCACCGATGTCGTGATGGCGCGGATCAAGGAGCTCGCCGACAAGGATCGGGCTCAGCGCGCAGACAACCCGGTCGTGCGCTGAAGAAAAGGCCTCGTGAGCCGTCCGACAGCACCCTTTACTGCCGCCTGTAGGTGACTGACGGGCCGCAATCGGCGCGCACCTGCAGGAAGTTGGCGTTGCGCGCCGACCAGGTCGCGATGACGGTTTGTTTGCCGTAGGCGAACTGCAGCTGGGTGCCGACGAGGTTGATGGTCCATTGGCCGCGCAGTCGGCTCGTTGTGCGGCCGTCGGGCGAAGTGAGCACGACGTCGAATTCCGCCTTGTCGCCCGCCGGAATCTGCAGGGTTGCGCCGCCGTTGGCCGGTCGCCACACACCGGCCATGGAGGGTGTGTTGGACCGCGGCGCCGGCTTGGCGTTGGCCGCTCCCCACGGTGCGATGAGTTTCCAGGTCTTCGGTTGGTTGCCTTTGCTCTGGACCTGCATCGTCACGCCTGTGCGGCCGAGGGTGGCGACGACGTTGTCGTACATCCAGTTGCCTTTGGCGGGGCGCCGCAACACGACGTGAGCGCCGGTGAGCTTGGGGTTGCAGCGATCGCCGACCGACGCGGGGATCTGTGGGGAGACGTGGAAGAGCGTGCCGCCCTTGTTGACCCAGGTGCCTTCGATACCCGTCGCGCCCAAACACACGGACGGAACGAGCCACAATGTGGCAAGATCGCGCCACCCTGAGCAACCAAGTTCTTCGCGTGGAGCCGCCATGGCCGCTTACGACGGTTTGACGCCCATTCATAGCGGTCGGACGACGACCGTTTTCCGAGGCAGACGACGCGCAGACGGTCGCGCGGTTGTCATCAAGCGGCTCGATGGCCCGCACCCCGAGGTCGACCAAATCGCGGCCTTGCGCCGGGAGTACGAGGCCATTCGGGCCGTCGGTTCCGACGTCGTGGTCGAGGCACTTGCGCTGGATAGGGTCGACGGGCTCGACGCCATCGTGCTGGATGACGTCGGCGGTGTGGCTGTTTCGGCGCACCTGGTCGAGTCGCGGCTGACAACGATCGAGTCGCTCGACATCGGAATCGCCATCGCCGAGGCGTTGGCCGGAGTGCACGCGGCAAACATCATCCACAAGGACGTCAACCCATCCAACGTCATCTGGAACCGGCGTACTGGTCGTGTGCAGCTCATCGATTTCGGGATCGCGAGCCGGGTCGCCCGCCAGACAGCAGCGCTTTCGCGCCCCGAACGACTCGAGGGAACGCTCGCGTACATCGCGCCCGAACAGACCGGGCGCATGAACCGCCGCATCGATTATCGGGCCGATCTCTACAGCCTTGGCGTGACGCTTTATGAGCTGCTTGGCGGCACGCGACCCTTCGACTCGGACGACCCGCTGGAGGTCGTGCACGGCCACATCGCGCTGCGTCCGGTCGACTTTGGGGGAAACCAATCCAGCGGTGCCGCCCGTGCTTGCGGCGATCGTCGCGCGGCTGATGGCGAAGAACGCGGAGGATCGCTACCAGTCTGCGCGCGGCCTGGCTCACGACCTGCGGATCTGTCGCGAACGATTGCAGCGCACCGGCGCCATCGAACGATTCGAGCTGGGCACCCAGGATCGGATCCAGCGGCTGCGGGTGCCCGAAAAGCTCTACGGCCGCGACGCGGAGCGCGGTTTTCTGTTCGAGGCGTGGGACGCTGCGGCTGCCGGCGCGTTCGAATTCGTGGTCGTGTCCGGCTACTCCGGCGTGGGCAAGACGTCGCTTGTCGGGGAGATCCAGCCTCGCATCGCGGCCGAGCGTGGCGCGTTCGTGGCCGGAAAGTTCGAGCAATTCAGCCGTGGGACGCCGTACGCGTCGCTGTTGCAGGCGTTTGGCGGGTTTATTCGCCACCTCCTGACCGGCAGCGAAGACCATGTGGCGACCTGGCGGGCGCGAATCTCCGAAGCGCTGGCTGCCGATGGCGCGGTGTTGTGCGACGTGGTGCGGGAGCTCGCGATCCTCGTCGGCCAGCAACCTCCTGCGCCCGATCTGCCACCGGCCGAGGCCGCCAACCGGTTCCAGCTCGTCTTTCGGCGTTTCGTTCGCGCGCTCGCTGCCCCGGACCGTCCGCTCGTCCTCTTCCTCGACGACCTGCAATGGGCAGATGTGCCGACGCTGACGTTGCTCGAGGGGCTCGCCGCGGACCCGGATTTCGGCAACCTGCTCGTGATCGGCGCGTACCGCGACAACGAGGTCGACCACGCCCACGCGCTCGCCCTTGCCCTGCGCCGGATCGAGGCCGCGGGCAAAACGATCCGTGCGATCCGACTGCGACCGCTCTCCGCCACCAACGTCCAGCGCATCGTCGCCGACACGCTCACGATGACGAGCGATGACGTGGCGACACTGGCCGACCGCTGCTTCGCGAAGACGCGCGGCAACCCGTTTTTCCTCACCCAATTCGTCGAGTCGCTGCATCGCGACGGGTTGCTGACGCCCGATGGCGGCTCATGGCGCTGGGACGTGGCGCAGATCGCGGCCCGCGACGTCACCGACAATGTGGTGGACTTCCTCGCGGCGCGCCTTTCGCGTCTGTCTGTCTCGACACGGGCCGCGCTGGGCAGAGCCGCGTTCATCGGCACCGATTTTGACGTCGCAACCGTCGCGGCGCTGCTCGACGAACCTGTCAGCGGCGTGATGGCCGCGCTCGCCGACGCGATCGACGAAGACATGGTCACGGTGACAAGCCACTTCAGCGGCCGCTGTCGATTCGCCCACGACCGGGTTCAGCAGGCCGCGTACCAGCTCGTCGGCAGCGAGCAACGGCCATCGATCCACCGGGCGCTCGGCATATCGCTGCTCGACCGGCGCGCATCGGGCGAGGACATCGCCGTGTTCGCCATCGCCAATCACCTCAACGCGGGCGCCAGCGAGCTCGACGACGAACAGCGAAAGACGGCGGCGCGGCTCAACCTCGAGGCCGGCCGTCTCGGGCTTTCCGCGGCCGCTTATGCACCGTCACACCGTTACTTCCAGGCCGGCATCGGCGCGCTCGCCGACGACTGCTGGGCCACCGATTACGAGCTGTCTCTCGCGCTGCACCTCGGCGGCGCGGAGGCTGCGTACCTGAGCCACAACACCGCGGCGATGGAAGCGCTGATCGGGGTTGTGCTGGAGCAAGCGCGGAGCGAGCTGGACAAGGTCGCCGCCCACGAGGTCGCTATCTACGCGATGTTTGCGGCCGGCCGTTACGGCGAGACCATCGATCGCGGGTTGGACGTCCTGGAGCTCCTCGGGGTCACCCTGCCCGCACACCCCGAACAGGACGATGTCGTTGCCGGACTCACCGCGGCGCTGGGGGCCCTCGATGGCGTGAGCGCGGACGCTATCTACGCCATGGACGCCGTGTCCGATGACCGAATCCTGGCCGCGTGCCGCATCCTCAACACGTTGACATCACCGGCCTACTTCGGGCGACCGTCGCTCTTGCCGCTGCTCGCGTTCGAGCTGGTGCTGCAGATGGTCAAGCGCGGCATCGCTCCCGAATCGCAGTACGGGCTGGCGGTCATGGGCCTGGTCCTGTGCACGATCGGCGACCTCGAGCGCGGTCGATGGGCCGGTGAACTGGCGCTGCGACTGCGCGATCGATCAAACAACCCGCGGCTGGACAACCTGACGCTGCACGTCTGCACGATGCATATCCGTTTTTGGAGCGAGCGGTGGCACAGCCTCGTCGAAACCGAGCGCGAGGTCTTCCGCGATGGACACGACCTCGGCGACTTCCTCTTCGCGTGTTTCGGGGCGAACGCCGCGTGTCTCTACCAGCTCTTCAACGGCACCAACCTCGGGGCTTTGCAGGCCGAGAGCGAGGAGGTGGCCACCAAGATCCGGCGGCTCGACCAGGCGATTCCAGCCCTGCTCCACCGCTTGCTCCGCCAATACATCGACGCGCTCGTATCGGGACCTGATGATCCGCGCATCCTCCGTGGCCGCTATGTCGACGAGACGATCGAGCTGCCGCGGCTGATCGAGGCGGGCGACCTCAGCAACGCGTTCGTGCTCAACGTTTTCAAGACCAACCAGTGCTACCTGCTGGGCGAATACGAGGCCGCCGCAGCCGCCGCAACCGCCAACCAGGCGTTCGGGGGCGCTGCCGCATCGAGCCCCTACATCCCGATCCACACCTGGATGGACGGACTGGCCCAGCTGGCGGCGTTCGACAGCCTGCCCGCCGACGAGCAACCGGCGATCCGCGAACGCATCGAAGCCGCGCGCACAACCCTGGCCGCCTGGGCGGAGTTCGGCCCGGTCAACTACGCCCACCGCCTGGCCTTGCTCGATGCCGAGATCGCGCGGCAGTTCGGAGACGACGCGTTTCACGCCCACTACGCAAACGCGATCCAGCTGGCAGCAGACGGCGGTTGGCTACACGACCAGGCCATGGCCAACGAGCGTGCCGGGCTCGCCTACGCCGCGCTGGGCAACACGACCATCGCCCGCGCCTATCTCGCCGAAGCGCGCCACCTCTACGACCGATGGGGGGCGGCCGCCAAGGTCGACCAGATGACGCGCCGCCACCCGCTGCTGCTCGGAGCGCCCACAGCGCGGGTCGGCACAACCCAGACGACCATCACAGGCACCGGCAGCGTCGAGGTGGATACGGTCGCGGTCATCCAGGCGTCGCGCGCGCTGTCGCAAGAGATCAAGCTGTCACGCCTCGTTGAAAAGCTGCTCCGCATCGCGCTGGAGATGTCGGGCGCGCGCAACGGCGCCTTGTTTCGCATGATCGATGAGCAATTGACGGTCGAAGCCGACGGCACATCGGGCGTGGACATCGTCATCCGCCACCTCAGCGCACCGGCCGAGGAGTGGGCCGGCTGCCCGGCCGCGATCCTGCGTTATGTGCAGCGAACGGGTTCGGCTGTTGTGCTTGCCGACGCCGCTACCTCGACGCTTTTTGCCGACGACGCCGACGTTCGGGATGCCAACCCCGGCTCTGTCCTGTGCGTCCCGCTGCAACGGCAAGGGCGCCTCACCGCCATCCTCTTTCTCAGCAACGACCAGACGACCGACGTCTTCACGCCTGAACGCGTCGAACCGCTCGAGCTGGTGTTGGCCCAGGCCGCTATTTCGCTTGAAAACGCGGCGCTCTACGACAGCCTCGAAGCCAAGGTCATCGAGCGAACCCAGCAGCTTGAGGAGGCGCGCGAACGGTCTGACGAGCTGCTGCGCAACATCCTGCCCGAGTCGATCGCCGAAGAACTCAAGGCCATCGGCCGCTCCGAGCCGGTCGCGTTCGACGCCGCGTCCGTGCTCTTCACCGACTTCGTAGGCTTCACCCAAATCGCTGAGCAGATGTCGGCGGGCGAGCTCGTCAGTCAGCTGGACCGCGCTTTTTCACGCATGGACGAGATCGCTGGCGCTTACGGTCTCGAGAAGCTCAAGACCATCGGCGATTCGTACATGTGTGTGGGCGGCATCCCGTCGCCCAATCGTACCCATGCGGTCGATTGCATCCTCGCCGGCCTCGCGTTTCAGCGGATCATGGGCGACCTCAAGGCCGAGCGGGCCGAGCGCGGGTTGGCGTCCTGGGAGGTGCGGGTGGGCATTCACACGGGGCCATTGGTCGCGGGCGTGATCGGTCGCCGCAAGTTCGCGTACGACGTTTGGGGAGACACGGTGAACATCGCCAGTCGCATGGAATCGTCGGGCGTTCCCGGTCGCGTCAACATCTCCGCGGCCATGTATCGGTTCGCCGAAGCGCTCTTCGTGTGCACCGATCGCGGCGCCATCAGCGCCAAGCACAAGGGCGAGATCCAGATGTACTTCGTCGACCGGCTCAAGCCCGAATACTCCGCTGACGCCCGCGGAACCGTGCCCAACTCCGCATTCGACGCGGCGCGCGCCCGGGTCGAAGCCGAAAACTGAACGCACGCAGAGTGTCGCCACATGGACGTTGCGCCGCTACTCCGCCGCTAGCAGACTGCGCCGTAAATCGTATCGGTCAAGGTGGGGGACCTAAACGCAGTCTGCCGCGCGGAGCGCGAATTTGGGGTGAGGCCGGAAAAATGACACTTTTTTCGGTCGAGGGGGCTGTTTCAGCCCCCTTGCAAACAACGAGCACCTGCGCCGAGGCGGAGCTTTGGCGCAGTCTGCTAATCCGCCGCTGCGAGTCGGGCGTGGAGAGCGGCCTTGAGCGCCGGCGGGACCGATGTGAATCCGACACGGGTTAAGCTGCCCGATGTGGCCAGCACCTTGGCGTACAGGTCGCCGCCATCGAGACCGGCGAGGCGACACTTGAGGTCGGTCAAAGGCGCGAGTTGGACGTCGATCGCGAGCTCGCCCTCGTGCGACGATAGCCTTGTGAGCGTGCCTCTGTGGGTCGTTGGCGCGACGACACCACCGCTGACCACGGAGAATTCGACGGCGATCGGCTCGGCGAGGGCGGCAAGTTGCGCGCGTTGGCGGCTGTAGCGGATCGGTGGATCGCCGGCCAGACCCGAGACCTCGTGCAGCTGCAACGTTTGCCCGACGCCCTTGGCGGACAGCTCCATCGACCCGGACACCTCGACGTCCGGTCGGATGGCCGCCGCGGTGGCCTCGGAGATGAGGATCTGCCCGCCGACGGTGTAGGACTCGATGCGCGCGGCGAGGTTCACGTCGAGCCCGATAGCGCTGTACTTGGTGCGCTGCTGACTGCCGATGTTGCCGACGACGGCGGCACCCGAATGCACGCCGATGCCCATCTCGAGACCAGCGAGGTTGACGTCGCCGCGCGCCTTGAGGGCGTCGAGTTCAAGCATCATTTCGAGCGCGCAGGCGACGGCCCGGCGCGGTGCATCGGCCTGCGGGATCGGCGCGCCAAAGAAGACGAAGAGTCCGTCGCCGAGGATCGCGTTGATGGTCCCGCCATGGCGGTGAATGACCGCGAACATCGCTTCGAAGTAGCTGTTGAGCAGCGTGAGGACGGCCTCGGCGTCGAGTCTTTCGGCGAGGGCTGTGAAGCCGCGCACATCGGATGCCAGCACGGTGATCGGGCGCCGTTGACCGCCAAGTTGGAGGGCTTCGGGGGCTTGCAACAGGTGTTCGACAACGTCGTCGGAGACGTAGCGTCCAAAGACGGAGCGGATGAAGTCGTTGCGGGCGATGAGTTGCCCCTGTGCCTGGCGTAGATCGTCGAGCGTGCCTTCGAGCTCCTCGTTCTTCTGCGCGAGCTGTTCGGTGCGGCGACCGACCAGCGATTCCATGTCGTTGTAGAGGCGCGCGTTCTCGTAGCTGATGGCGAACTGCGAGGCGATGAGGTTGACGACCTCGAGGCGATCGGTTGTGAAAGTGCCCGTGACCGCTGTGTTCTCGAGGTAGAGCACGCCGAGCAGCTCGCCCTTGTTGCGCAGCGGCAGGCACAGGATCGAGCGTGGCCGGCTGCGAACGATGTGCGGGTCGCGCGCGAACGGTCCACCGGCGAGCGCGTCGTCGATGACCACCGTTTCTTCGGTTCGTGCGGCGTAGTTGACGACTGAAGCGGCGACCTTGCCGTAGCCGTGTAGCGAGATGTTGAGGTCGACTTCGTGGCGCACCGATGCGTCGCCGCTTTCCTCCCCTGGCTCGATGGCGGCGGCAGCGCGAACGGCGAGCTCGTCGCGATCTCTGACGACGAGCACGCCGTGTTGGGCCCCGGCGTTTTCGAGCACGAGGGCCATCAACCTTTCGAGCAGGCGATCGAGGCGCATTTCACCGGAGATCGCCTGCGACGCCTTGATGACGCTGGCGAGGTCGATGGCGCCGGTCGATTGCTCGGTGTTGGTGACGGACACCGACCGTGTCGTCGTGATGGCGACCTTGCCGGATGCGCGGGCGCGGATGCCGGGGAACTCGGACGCGAGGGCGGTGACCTTGTGCGCGGCGCCCCACTGTTCGTAGCCGTAGTGGGCTTGGGCGAGGTAGCCGGTCGCGAGTTCGTCCCGTCCTTGCGCGGCCCAATAGCGTCCAGCGAGCTCGCAGGCGAGGGCGTGGTCGGCGGGCCAATTGTGTTCCTGGGCGAGGCGAATCGCGCGTTCGTAGGCGTCGATCGCGGCGGGTCCATCGCCGTCGAGGCGGGCTGCTTCGGCCTGGAGGAGCGCGTGCCCGTGGGCCCAGTTCGCTTCGCAATGCACAGAGAACCCGGCGAGCTGTTCGATCGCCTTGTCGAGATTGGCCCGGAGTGCGTCGCGTTCTTCACCGGTGCGTTCGGCGAGCACCCCGGCGGTGGCGATCCCCGCGAAGATGACGAGACGGCCGGCGCAAACGTTGCCGGGAATCGTGGGCAGCAGGGCGGTCGCTTGCTCGGCGGTCTGCAGCGCGCCGTCGAAGTCGCGATGGAAGGTCTGCGCGGTGGTCTTGAAGATCGTGTAGTACGCGAGAACCATCGGTGCGCCGCCCGAGAGTCGTTCGACGAAGGCCTCTTCAGGGATGCCATCGCACGAAAAATCACCGGGCCCCGGCGTGTTGCCGGCCACGCCGTTGACGACCTGGCGCAGGGCCTGCAGGCAGTCTTCGGCGATGCGGTCGCGGTGACGGGCGCAGTGGGCGACGTGCTCAGTGGTCTCGGCCAGGATCGCACCAAGCGGCTCGCCGACGATGAAGTCGTTCACGTCGAGGTAGCACATGTTGTAGCGCGCGAACTGCAGGCCGCCGGACTGAAGACCGGCGATCATGCCCTCTTCGAGCACGGCCCGGGCTTCCCGCAGCGGCTTGACCCACGCCAATGCGAAGTTGCCGCTGAGGAAACACGCTTCGGCCTTGTCGACCAGGTTGCCATCGCGTTCGCAGATGGTGCGGCTGAGTTCGGTGAACGCGTACCCGCCGGGTGGATCGCCGAAAAGCGCGCTGAGCAGGTGGCCGTATTGCGCGAAAATGGCGAGCGCATCGGTCGGGTTGCCGTGGCGGTGAATGATCCGCATCGCCTCGAAGCTGATGACGCTGTAGAGCAGCGGGTCGATGAAGAACGCTGGCGCCATCGTCCAGCTGAGCAGACGACATTGAGCGATGGCGACCGGGTCGGTCATCCGCGGTCGGTCCAGGAACGACTCGGCGCCGGCGCCGGCAAGCTCGGCCTGGAGCGCGCCGAAAGACGCCATCATCGCGTCCATGAAGCCGTCGCGGGGCAGGTCGAAACCGACGAGCGCGAGACCGTCACGCGCGGCGGCGATCGCGTCGGGATAACGACCGGACGCGGTGTGCTGCTGGATCATCACCACGTGCAGTTCGGCCCGCTCGACCTCGGTTCTCGCTTGCTCGATGCAGCGCCCGATGAGTTCCCCGGCGCGTTCGTACTCGGCGGCGGCGTAGGTCGCGTGGGCGGCGCGCTCGTGCAGCTGCATCGCAAGGTCGTAGTGCACCGTCCAGGCGTTGTCGGGCAGCAGGGACAGGCCGACGTCGAGGTAATCGGTCGCGGCGGTGAACGCTGCGGAGGCGAACGCGCGGCGGCCAGCGTCGAGGTCGAGTCGCGCCAGCTGTTCGCGGTCGTCGTCACCGGCGAGGAGCCCGCGGCCGCGGTTGAGATGAAAGACCTGCTCGAAAAGGCCGCCGTCATCGGAGCCGGCTTCGACGTCGGTGGCGGGTCGTCGTTGCAGCAACATCTGGCCAACCGCGAGGTGGGTAGCGGTGCGACCCTCCGTCGAAAGCTGTTCGTAAGCCGCCTGCTGGATGCGGTCGTGGAAGAAGCTGCAGCGCTGATCTGGAGACGCGGCGTCAGCGATGAGCACATCGAGCTCGGAGGTGGCGACGACCAGTCCCTGTTCCACCGCGGGCAACAGCGCTGCCCAGACCTCGGCCACCGATTCGTTCCGGAGGCTCGCGACGATCGGCAGCTCGAAAGACGCCCCGACACAAGCGGCCTGACTCAGCACCTCGCGCGTGGTCTCGCCGAGCCGTTGCAGGCGCGCTGTCATCAGGTCGAGCACGCTCTCGGTGAAGCCCTTGGCGCGGATCTCATCGAGGTCCCATGACCAGCGGCTGTCACCGCGCGACAACTGCAACAGGCCGTCGTCGCCCAGGGCTTTGAGGAACTCCCGCGCAAACAGCGGATTGCCGCCGGTGTTGCGGTGAATGAGTGCACCGAGCGGTGCGGCCTCTTCGACGCGGCAGTGGGCGGTATCGGCGACAAGCTGTGTCACATCGGCGGCGGTAAGCGGCGCGAGAGAAAGGGTCGGCAGGTTGATCCCGTCGGCGGCGAGGCGCTTGATTGCGGCGGTGAGGGGGTGACTGCTATCGACTTCGTTGTCGCGATAGGCACCGATGACAAAGAGCGACAGGTCGTCGTCGCCCAGGAGCGCGCGCAACAGGTCGAGGCTCGCAACATCGGCCCACTGCAGGTCGTCGACGAACAGCACGACGGGATGGGCGGGCCGGGCGAATACACGCACAAACTCGGCGAAGACGGCGGTGAAGCGTGCGACGGTCGCGGCCGCGCCGATCTCCTGGACGGCTGGCTGCACGCCGATGATCAGCTGCAGCTGCGGAATGACGTCGGTGAGGACGCGGCCATTGGGGCCGATCGCGGCGACGAGGTCGTTGCGCAGACGTTCGAGCCGACCGACCTCTTCGCCAAGGAGCTCGATTATCAAGCCGCGAAATGCCGCGACGACAGCGGCGAATGGCGTGCGCCGAAACTGCTCGAATTTGCCGCTCAGGAAGAAGCCACGTCGCTCGGTCAACGGCGCAAAAAGCTCCCGCACGAGGGCGGTTTTGCCGAGTCCTGCAGCGCCGGTGACCAGCATCCCAGGGGCGCGGCCGCCGGTCTCATCGCTGATGGTGGCGAAGGCGTCGATGAGCTGCTGGACGTCGTCTTGGCGGCCGTACAGCCGAGGCGGGATGAGCAGCCGTGTGGCGACATCGTCAGCGCCGATCTCAAAGCGCGCGATGGTGCCGTCCGCGCTGAGCACGCGACGACACATCCGCAGGTCGGCAAGCACGCCGAATGTGCTCTGGTAGCGCGCGTCCACATCCTTTTCGAGCAGCCGCATGATGATGGCGCTGAGCACGGGCGGCACCTGCGCGGAGACTTCGTGGGGTGGATTTGGCTTGCGCGCAATGTGGGCGTGCACGAGCTCGACGGCGTCATCGGTGTCAAAGGGTGGGCGACCGACGAACAGCTCGTACAGCGTCGCGCCGAATGAGTAGAGATCGGAGCGATAATCGACGCTGGCGAGCACGCGGCCGGTTTGCTCGGGCGAGATGTAGCGCAAGGTGCCTTCGAGACGCCGCCGGTTCGAGAATGCCGGGCTTTCGCTGCGCAATGCCGTCGCGATGCCAAAGTCGATCAGCTTCACCTCACCCGTGGTGGGATTGCGCACGATGTTGGACGGGTTGATGTCTTTGTGAATGACGTGCTGCGCGTGCAGGTCGGCCAGTCCCGATGCCACGGCAATGGCGATATCCAATCGGGCGGACAGATCGAGGTCGGGGCCGAGTTGACCGTGCAATGCGCTGCCGCCGAAGTCCTCTTGCACAAGGGCCCAGCGTCTCTGGTCGGTCACCAGCTCGTAGCCGGCGACGATATGGGGCGAGTCCAGGTTCGTCAGGGTGTCGAATTCATGGCGAAAACGCGCGATGCGTTCCGTCGACGGATGCAGCTCGCGGAGCACCTTGAGCACGACGCTTTTTCCGTCTGGAGCGGTGGCGCGAACCACATCAAAACGACGGCCCTCGTGCAGGCGTTCGCCAAGCTTGTAAGCGCTGAGATTGGGCATGGATCGCAGCCTAGCAGAATGCGCCGAAGCTTCGCCTCGGCGCAGGTGCTCGTTGTTTGCAAGGGGGCTGAAACAGCCCCCTCGGCCGAAAAAAGTGTCATTTTTCCGGCCTCACCCCAAATTCGCGCTCCGCGCGGCAGACTGCAATTACGTCCCCCACGATGACCGACACGATTTACGACGCAGTCTGCTGGTGTCTCGTTGCAGAGGAAACGATCAGTTGACGGCAACGCGGAACAGCCGCGCAG
>CAZLMW010000018.1:37533-87423 GCA_964560875.1 uncultured Enterobacteriaceae bacterium | reverse complement strand
GGGAGCGGGAGAGCGGATCGCCATTCTCGCCGCGCATATCTAGGAAGCGTAGGGCAGGAAGTACACGAGCGAGAGACCAAAGCGGATCTCGGATGGCTCCTGCACGTTCATCTCGCCGCCAGCATCCAAGCGCGCGCTGCCAAACGAAAACGAAGCGCCAAGGGTCGCGCTGTGACGAATCTTGCCGGGGTTGATCCAGCGATCGTGGATGTAGCCGGCGCGGATGATGGCGACGTCGGCGATCGGGACAAGCAGCCCCGCTCGATACACGGGGTTTTCGCCGCCGAGCTCCCAAGCGCCATTGGCCTCGACGATGAAGTTCTTGTGTCCGTAGCCGATACCAGCCGCGATCCGGCGCTTGATGCCCATCTCGTCGATCTCAAGCGCGTCGCGCAGGACCGTGCTGAGGATCAGCCCACCGGTCAACGCGATGGTCAGCCCAACATCGCCAGTCCAGTCGCTGTGTTCGGTGGTCTTGGCTCCCTTGGGCGACCGCTCGAGTGTGAGTCGGCGGCCCGAGAGTCCGAGCATGATGCCCGCGACGTCGCTCTGTGTGCCGACAGCCAGACCGGTGCGCCATTCCGTGCGGTTGAAGTCGCCACCTTCGGCGAGTGACCCGGCTTCGTAGGCGTAGGTCATCCCGCCGGCGATGCCGCTGGCCGAGTTGGGGTCGCAGCTGCCGACGAAGAAGTTGTTGCTGCTTGTCAGCGGGTTGCGCAGGTAACCGAGCTCGAACGCCTGGCCCTTGCCGCGCTTGAGGTTGGCCGGATTGGTCGCAAGCGCGTCGACGTTCATGCCACCGGCGACGGCAGCATCGGCCCGCCCAAGCGAACCCGATCCAAGGCCGATGGGACGCTGCGGCCCAAAGCCGCTCAGGATGGCGGCGAGCGCGACGACGGCAACCGCATTCAGCCCGTGACCGACGACTACTTGCGAGCCGCGCTCTTCTTCATTTTCGCGATGAGTGCGTCCCATCCGTCCTTCTTGAGCACCTTGTTGAACGACCGCCGATAGGTCCGCAGCTGGCTCGCCTCGTCGACGACGATGTCGAAGATCTTCCACTGCCCGTCCAGCGGGCGCATCGAATACCACACATCCGCGCGGGTACGCTTGACCTTGATGGTGCTGCGAACCTGCACACGCCCCTCTTTGCCAACACGCACGCGGTCGTCGTATTTCACTTTGACCTTCTTGCCGGGTTTGAAGCGCTTGACGTACGTGCGCCGAACCATCTTCTCGAGCAGGTCCACGAACTGGTCGCGCTGCGCTTGTTTGAGCCCGGTCCACTTCTTGCTGCCGAGGATTCGCTGCGCCATGTACTGGTAGTCGAACTTGGCCTTCATCTCGTCGCCGATTTGCGCGTGCAGGGCGCCGAGATCCCGTGTCTTGGCGACAGCGGCGTCGAGCTTGTGGTGCAGGCCTTCGATGAACCGACGCGCGCTGGCGGAGTCCGGTGTGGCGGCGGGCGCAGCAACGGCCGTGGCGCTGATCATGGCGACGGCGATTGTGGTCGCAGCCAATGTGCTGATGAGTTTTGTGTTCATGGTTTTCATCGGTATCCCCCTCGTTTCAGCGACCGGCAAGGGCTTGCCGCCGCCTCGCATCACGCAACGCGGCATCCGACCCCGCTATTCGAAGCCGTCATCGTCATTTGTCGAGGATTTTGCAGGGGCCTTGGCCGCTGGCTTCTTTGCCGGCTTGGCGGTGGCCTTCGCGGGTCTTGGCTTGACCTTGACCTTGGTGATGTCGGTCCCGACCGCGCGCGACAGGTCGGCGACGAGCACGTTGTGGCGATGGATCGTCTCGAGCCAGGTCAGCTTGCGGCGATAGAACTGCTCGAGCGACCGCGCCAGCTCGCGGTATTCGGAGAAACCGCCGCCCTGCATCTCCTCTTCGGTGCGCAACCAGCCGCGGGCCGCTCGCATCGCGCGGTCGTAGACGTCGACCATCGCCTTGGCGTCACGCAGCTCGCGGTAGAGCTTGCGAACCTGCAGCCGCATCTTCTGCTTGTCGGCCTGTAGCCGCAATGACGCGCGCCGATGGGCGACCTCGGCCTTGTCGATCTTGGCGAACTGGCGGAAGAAATCGAGCCGCCACCGCAACGCCACGCCACCGCCGCTGACGGTCGGGTTGGTGGGGTTTTCGGCGACGTTGGTGTCGGTCGCGATCGCGGGCGAGTAGGTGTAGGCAAAGCGGCCGACCAGGACGACGTCAGGCCACAGCTTGTTGCGCTCGTAGCGGACCTGCTGAAGCTTGACGAACAGCCCCCCGCGCTTGGCCGCCAGCCGCGGATGGTTGGCGATGGCGAGCTCCTCGTACACGCGACTTGGCAGCAGCGTGTATTCGACCGGCTCGAGCCCATCCTCGGCCTTGGCCTTCACGATCGTCGTGCTGGGTTCGTTGAGCGCCATGCGCACGGCATCTTCGGCCAGCGCGCGCGTGCGTCGAGCGACCCGAACGCGCTTTTCGAAATCGGCCTCCAACATGCGCAGCTGCAGCCTGCTGTTGGGATCAAAATCGTCGTCGTCCTCGGATTTATCGATGCGTTTACGCTCCTTGTTCAGCTGCCTTTCGCCCTCGCGGATGATGCCATCGAGCTCGTCGGCCAACACCAGCGTCCACCACGCGCGGGACAGCTGGTAGTGCATCTCCATCTTCGCCACTTCTTGCACGGTCTTGCCAACCCGCACGCCGGTCTTGGCCATCTGTTGCAGGGCATCGATCTTGCCGAAGGTCCACAACGCCTGGGTGAACGAGAGCTGACCGGTCAGGTACGGGCGGGGCCGGTTCCAATCCCAATCCTCCAATAGATCCGCACCGTTGCGACCATCCTTGAGGGTCGGCATGATGGTGCCGAAGGCGGTGAAGTTGAACGTCGGATAGAGCGCGCTGTCGGCCTCCGCGGCGAGGGCGGCGTACTTGTCGATGTCGGTGCGCGCGGCCGCGATCAGCGGCGAACGGGCCATCGCTTGCCGAAAACACTGGGCGAAAGTGCACGTGATCGTCTTGGCGGCCGGCTTTGCGGGCTTGGCGGTGGCCTTTTGCGCTGCAGCGCCGGTTTTTCCGGGCCCCGGTGAGGCGGCGAGCGCGGTCGGTATGGCGATTGCCAGGACTGTCGCGGCGGCAAGAAGCCTATTGCCGGATGAACAAAGCGCAGATCGTGAATAGACGGGCATGGCGGGCTCCCGGGCGCGACGTCTGGGCAACGCGCCGTGCAACGGTCTGGGCATCAACGTACGATCAGAAGCCGCTCTTCACCGAAACGAGATCGCCGATGAGCGCCATTTGGTGCAGCGCCGCGACATAGGGCCCGTCGGAGCCAAAGCCGCAAAACGAGGCGTCCGACCCCATCAAGATGTTCTTGTAGCCGGTGACGGTAGCGATCGGGCTGGTGCCGAGCGTATGGGCGATCGCTTCACCGTACGACGGCTGCAGGGCCTGCAGGTCGATCTTGGTGGCGCTGTCGTCAGCGATCCATGGCGTATGGCGATCGACGAGGTGTTCGCTGAGGAAGGGAACGACGCGCTCAACCCCGCGCTGCAACGAATCGAGCAGCTCGTATGCGCCGGGGACCCCGCCAGATGCCGCCGCAAGAGGGACGCGCATCGACGCGGTGAGGGTCCGCACGTTCTTGTGGGCGCTGCGTGGACCGGGATCTCGCTGAATATGAACCAGGTTTTCTTCCTCGAGCGGGCCGCGTTCGTCACCGACCACGAAGACGTGCGGGGCCATGGCCTCGGGGATCGCGTCGGCATGCACCGCGAAGTTGCCCGTGAACGTGTAGTAGATCGGCTGCAGCTGGTGGACGACGTGATGGTAGTCCTCGCGCTGTTCTTCGGTGTCGATGAGGGCGAAGAAGCGTTTCGGGTCGGTGTTGCAGACCAGGACGTCGCATCCCAGCGCCTGGCGCCGGTCGCGCAATTGCAGGTGCGTGGCGCGGCCGCGGCGGATTTCGATCCCGGTCGCGCGCGCGTCGGGACGGAAATCGCCAGCGGCGCGGATGATGCCCGTGAACAGATCCCGCAACGTGTCCGGGCCCGTGCTGAACTCAAAAACGCCCTTGCGCAGCTCATTGATACAGCGCACGAGGGTCGCCGGGTAGGGGCGGGCAGGCAGCATCGAAGAGGCGAATCGGAAGGGGGCGAGCGTCAACGCGCGGAACGGATGCCCGTGGGCGAACGCTGCGAGCGGATCCTCGATGGCCCATTCGTCGTCGAGGAAGGGGAAACGTTTGACCAGGCGGCGGAATTTCAGCCCTTCGATCAACCCCTGCGGCGGCATGCGCACGCCGAGGGTAAGCACCTCTTCGACCTGCGCGTCGATCTCAGCCACACGCCGATAGAACGCGTCGATCGCCTGTCGTTCGCCCGGAAATTCGCGCTCGAACTCGCGTCGCATGTGTTCGGTGTGTGTCGTGACGTCGACGCGAGCGCGCGGCAGGACAACCTGGTAGCCGGGATCGATCGGCATCGGCAGGTTGCGAAGCTCCAGTCCCAGGCCGAGCTGTTCGAAGACGTGGCGGACCGGCGGGCTGCCCAGGCCGTAGATGAGCTGGGGCCGACGACAGAAGACGTGTTCTTCATGCCGATACAGCAGCGGGTGGCCCCCGTGTCCGATGACGATGACCCGATAGCCGCGCTTGGCGCACAACGCCCCGACGATAAGCCCCGCCAGGTCGGTGCCGACGATCGCGACGTGGTAGTGGGCAGTTGTGGCGTTCACGTGCGCCTCTGCTCGTTGGGACAGGAGGACACGCCCGACCTGTGCAACCGCGACAACGCGGTGAAAAAACGTCAATCGCGGGCCGAGCGAGCGGCGGACTCTAGCCCATGTGCAGCCGGTTGTGTAAGACTTGCCGCGCGCTTTGGCGGCCTGCCTGCAGCGCCCACGCCATACGTTTTGCGCCCCGCGTACCCATCTTCCCCAAAGCAGGTGACGCCGATGTCTGAATCCGAGCAGCAATCCCTCGATGCGCTGAAGACGATGACCGACCGGATCCAGCACCAGGTCGACCATTACGCGTTGCTGGGTGTGCAGACCGGCGCCGGTCACGCCGAAGTGCGCGACGCGTTCTTCCGTCTCGCCAAGCTCCTTCATCCCGACTTGCAGGTCTTCAACGAACCGGAGCGCAAGGCGGCCGTGACGCGCGCTTTCCAGGCTGTAAGTTCGGCACACAACACGCTATCAGACCCCCACCGACGCGCTGAGTACGATCACTCGCTGGGCCACGCCCCCACGCCGACCGCACCCGGTGGCGGCGAACCAAATCCCGATCTCGCCCGCATCTACATGCACCGCAGCAAGCAGGTCCTGCAGCAGCGCGCCTGGGTCCAAGCGGAAGATGGCCTGCGTGCGGCGCGCGAGCTTTTTGGTCCCGACAGCGATCCGGAATGCGATGTGCTGCTCGCGTGGGCGGTGTTCAACAACACCAACCTGCCCGAAGACGACCGTGCGGCCGAGTCCAAGGAGCTGCTCGAGCGCGTCATCAAGCTCGAACGCGCCGACCATATCGAGGCCCAGGCGAGCTACTACATGGCCATCTGGTGCAAGCTGCAGGGCGAAGTTCCCGCCGTTCGCAAACACCTCGAGCACTGCCTGAAGCTGTCGCCGCGCCATGTCGACGCGCAGCGTGAGCTCCGGCTTTTCGAGCGACGCCGCAAGAATACGGATGCTCGCAAAGATCGAAAACGCCGCAAGACCGGCGAAACGCGCCGCAGCAGCCGCACGAAGACACCCGCAGCCAAGGGCCACGACCCCAACCAGCCCGCCAAGAAGGTGAAGCTGCAAAAGAAGAAGGGGTTTCTCGACTGGCTGATGGGCAAGTAGCGTCCCAAACCGCTCGCACAACTTCGATTCGAGCCACCGGCACGCTGCGCAAGAGGCGCTGGCGGCAACGAGGTGCGCCCGCCGGGCTCATGCCGCGATGGCGACCGGCGGCTTCTTGGAGCCCATGCGACGGTACTCGACGTCGATTTCGCGGGAATTTGCCGCAATCAAGAACTCTTCGATGATTTCCAGCACGTCCGAGTCGATGAAATACGAGTCGCCCGCGTCGATGACGACCTTGGTGCCGTTTTCGATCTCATCAAATGTCCGTGTCACAGCGCCCTTGTTGAGGAACGTCACCTCTTCGGCGAAGTGGATGCGGATGTGGTGGGTGTGGTTTTCATCGTCGCTTTCTTCCATGTGCAGGAAGTGGGACTTCTTGTAGTTGCGGAAGAGGATGAAGACGATCGCGACGACCATGCCCATCGCGATGCCGGACAGCAGGTCGGTCAGCACGATGCCGACGATCGTCACGACGAACGGGATGAACTGTTCGCGACCTTTGGCGAACATCTGCTTGAAGAGCTCAGGGCGCGCCAGCTTGTAGCCGACCATCAGCAGGATCGCTGCGAGGACCGCCAGCGGCACCATGTTGAGCACTCCGGGCAGCAGGACAACGGAAAACACGAGGAAAAAGCCGTGCAGAATCGCTGACATCTTGGTCACGCCACCGGACTGGATGTTGGCCGATGAGCGGACGATGACCTGCGTCACCGGCAAGCCGCCGATGAGCCCGCTGAGGGTGTTGCCGATGCCCTGCGCGATGAGCTCGCGGTTGGTGGGCGTGACGCGCTTCTTGGGGTCGAGTTTGTCGGTCGCTTCGACGCACAGGAGGGTCTCGAGACTCGCGACGATCGCGATGGTTACCGCTGCGACATAGATCCGCGGGTCGAGGATGAAGCTCCAATCGGGGAAGGTGAAGTTGCTGAAGAACTCCGACGCGTTGGCGGCGACCGGCACGCTGACCAGGTGGGACGGCGCCAGCGCCCATTCCGAACCCGTTGACGACGCAAGGGCCTGGAACGCGATACCGAACGCGACGGCGACGAGCGGGCCCTGGACGAGGCGAAAGAACACGTGCTTCTTGACCAACACTTTCTCCCACAGGACGAGGATCGCCAGCGACACTGCCGTGATGACAATCGCGCTCATGTTCAGGTCGCCGAGCATGCTGATGAAGGCGTGGAACGTGTTGTCGCCGTCGGCCTGAGCGAACGCCATGTCGCCCTCGGGATCGGAGTCGTGTCCAAACGCGTGTGGGATCTGCTTGAGGAAGATGATGACGCCGATACCCGCCAACATTCCCTTGATCACGCTGGACGGGAAGAAGTACGCGATGACACCGGCGCGCAGAAGGCCGAGGGCGATCTGGAGCATTCCGGCGAAGACGACGGCCAACAAGAACGCTTCGTAGCTGCCGAGGTCCGCTTTGGCTGACAGAACGATGACGACGAGGCCCGCCGCGGGGCCGGAGACGCCGAGCGGGGAGCCGCTGATGGCGCCGACAACGATGCCACCGACGATACCGGCGATGAGGCCCGCAAAAAGCGGCGCGTCACTGGCGAGCGCGATGCCAAGGCAAAGCGGTACAGCGACAAAAAAGACAACAATTGCGGCTGGAAGGTCAGATTTGATGTGCTTGAACATGCTGTCGTCGCTCTCCAGACGAGGGCGTGGCGGGTAGTCGGCCACGATTTGGCGCATCTCATAGCCCAATCGGGGACCGACCGCCAATCAAATCTGGGCCAAGTGCGCGAGGAGCATAGGTTTGCCACGCGACTTCACAACCCTGTTTGAACAGCAGCCGGACAGCGATCGGATCGGATGGTTTTCGCGGTCGAAGCTGGCCCCGGCGGCTACAGTGCGAGCAAGCTCTGGGTCATCGTGACACCGGGAGGCAGCGGAACGACGGGACCGAACGCGCCATCGTCGACGGCCTCACGCACGTCTTTGGCGTAGACAGGCCCACCATGTCCGAGGTGGAAGACTCGCGTCCCGCGCTTGAGCAGCGCGTCGATATTGCGCCGCACCTGGCCGCGATCCTCGTGGTAGTAGTGCTCGCCAGGCGAGTGCGCACAGACCGCCCCACCGAACGCGCCGCCGAGCATCAGATCACCAACCAGGGCAACGTTTTCGGGCAACAGAATCGCGACGGAGCCGCCGGTGTGTCCAGGAAAGAGGACCGCCTGTCCCGCGACGCCATAAGGCCGCAGATCGAGCTTGTCGTTGATCACGACGGCCGGGGTATGAGCGGGATAGCGGTCCGCAAGAAAGAGCCGCAGAAAGCGCGCGAACACGCTCATCGGTTGAAGCTTGCGGTTCTTGCCGGCGGTGACCATCGACAGGTCTCCGCGTCCCACGGCGACGGGAGCCCCGGTGCGCGCCGCCAGCTCGAGGGAGCCACCGGCATGGTCGGCGTGCCCGTGGCTCAGCAGGATGAGCGAAACCTTCTTGGGCCCGATCCCCACGTGCGCCATCGCTTCGATGATGTCCTCGGCGCTGCCGGCCCCGCCGGTGTCGAAAACGATGACCTTCTCTCCGATGACAAGGTGCACGTTGGCGATCGACAAGCGCACCAGGTGGACCTTGGGCGACTTCGCGGTGGCGTGGTCATAGCGAATCTGCGGACCGCCGCATGCAACGGTGACAAGCGCAAACAGGAACGCGACGACGTGACAGCGTGAATGCATCGGCCGCAGCATCGGTCAATTGCTGACCGTGAGCAATCGCGCTGCAGCGCCCGGCTGGAGTGTGCTGACCCCACGATGCTCCACGGATTGCAAAGAGATTGGATCGCGCGGGATTGCGGTTGTAACCTGACGGGGCACCGCGATAAGTCATCGCTGGCACAAGTCGTCCGCCCGAGGGAATGGAAGGACCCTCGAACCGCGATCGACAGGTGCCAGCGGTTGGAGATTGTCGTGACCAACGTTGCGCCGTCACCGGCCCCAACCCGCGAGCTACAGGACGACCAGGTCGGCCTCTCCGGGCAATCCACCCAGGCACCTGCACCCGGCGCGAACGCTGCGGCACCAGCCGGCACGATGAACTACGCCGCGGGTCGCAATTTCGTCTCGCCCGACGGCGGAGGCGGTTCGATCCGCGACCAACGCGACCCATCCAATGGCGGCGACGACATGGGTGTCGCCGGCGCGACAGCATTTGGCTGTAACCCCAAGTCCAAGCCCAAGTCGCTCTTCGGCGCGCCCAAACTCACCGCCCCGTACGCCGGCCTGTTCGCCGATTTCAAGCGCCGCCAGCCGTATCCCGATGTCGAAGAAGAACACCTGCGCGCGATCTACGGCGAGATCCTCAGCCGCATCAACCAACAGCTGCTCAACGGCAAGCGCATGGCCGAGGTCATGGCCGACAGCCCCGGCGGCCGCATCAAGCGCATCATAGAGCTGCGCATCGAGGCGATGAAGCTCGCGCAATACAACAAGGCGATCGTCGGCAAACATGCGCTGGCCCCCGGGACCCGGCTCAAGGTCCTGTTCAACAAGATCGGCCCGCTCGAGACACTCGTGACCGAGGCGCGCGCGCATCTCAACGCCAAGAACACCGACCGTATCGTGGACACCGCGGGGCAGCACGGCGCCAAGGATCGTGCCCAGATCAACACGATCGAGAGCGCCCACAAGATGCTGCCTGGCGCGGCGTGCAACTTCTCGGCCGGCGTGTTCGACAGCTTCAGCGGGCTGCCGTGGGTCGGCGAGGCGCTCTTTGCGCGTGCTTCCAAGAACATGAACGCGCTCGGAAAGGAGTTCGACGACCACTACAGCGTGTCATCCGAGTTCGAGGCCGATTACCGCACCATGCGCACCAAGTCCGCCCAGATCAGCGGCAAGGTCTGGGGATCGGTGCTGCAGTCGGCCGCCAGCGGTGGTGCTGGTGCCGCCAAAGCCGCCGGGGACGCCGCCGACCTCGCGATGGCGGGGATGGAGTTGGCCGAAGTCGTCAGCACCGTCAAAGGCGCGATGGAAGCGGGATACGGGATCTTCAACGTCGCGCAGAACGTGCTCGATACCGGCACGAAACTGATGTACAGCGGGCTTGACGGCAAGACGTCAGAAGCCGACATCCGCAAGGAGCTTGCAGGCGCGGTCGATGCGACGATCGGCACACTGATCAACGCTGCCAAGGGCGCGAGCGTCGACGCCGGCTCGGGCGCCGCCTACAAGGCCCGACAGACCGAGAAGAAAGAGCAGGAGCCCAAGCGCAAAGAGAGGTGGGGCAAGGCGGCCCTCCGCGATCGGGGGGTCAGCAGCGCGGCACAGAAGCTCAAAGAGCTGCAGGCCAATCCCCAAGGCACGCCAGATTGGAAAAACAAGGTGCGGTCGGCCCAAAACGACTTCAAAGGCAAGTACATGGCGGCCTACCGCAAGGCCGAATCGGACTGGAAAGCATCGGACGCCGGCCAGGCCGATTCCGCAAAAGACGGGCTGCTCGGCGGCCACGGCGCGATGCAGCGGGCTGTTGTGAGCCATCTCATCGACAGCATCGTGGCCCTGCTCGAAGGCGCTCGCGGGGCGTTGAAAGAGGTGATCGAAAAGGGCTACGTCGAAAACGGCGCCACGCACGTAGCCAACAGCCTTGGCAAGCTCGTCGATACGCAGGTCACAGCCGCGCTCGGCGCCATCACCAACATCGCGCTCAAGCCGCTGCTCCAGAAGCTGCTCGCGAAGGTGAAGATCACAGGCGGCGCGGCAGGCACCGCGGCGTTCGACATCGTATGGGGCCCCATCAAGGAGCAAGCGATCGCGCCGGCGGAAAAATACATCAAGAAGCGGCTGCTGAGCACGGTTCGGCCGTCGATCGTCGCCATCGCCAACGACATCGTGAAGCAGCTCGCGCCAGCGGGCAGAGCGGGCACACCCGCGAAGATCAAGGACGGTGAGATCGCGCCTGCTGGCTGAGCCCGCAGACCGACACGGACAGGCCGACAAGCTCTGCACGGTGATCTTGCGCGAGCTGGCCTGGTTGTTTGGGGCCCGGCGTCCAATCGACTAAAGTCACTGCCACCTCGCCTCAAATCTATCGGCCACGCCTCGATGAACAGACCAAGCGCCAGCCGTCGCAAACGCCCCGCCCAGCCGATGCCGGCATTCGTCGCCGTGTGCAGGAGCGGTTTTACAGGGGGGCGACCATCAAGGTGACCTCGTTCTTGTCGTTGAAGAAGTGGCGCGCCCGTGCCGCGAACCCGTGCCGCAGGGCCACAGCGAGCGCTTCGTCGAGGGCCGCCCAGTCGGTCGCGCCCTTGAACTTCATCTGCACGACCATACTGCGAGCCTGCTTGCCCCCGCACCACACGTCGAGCAGCTCGACAACCCGCTCGGGGTAGGCGGCCACGTCGGACACGAGCCAGTCGACGGGTTCGTGGGGTCGAAACTTGAAAGCGTCGCCACGCAGCCAGTTCATCTTCGGGTCGGCCATCAGTGACGCGGCCAAGGGCGACCGATCCACGGCGATGACGTCAGCTCTGTAGCGGAGCAACACCCGACTCCAGCCCCCGGGGGCGGCGCCGAGATCGACCGCGGTATCACCGAGACCCGGCCAGCGGCCCATGCACGCGAATGCCTCTTCGAGCTTGCGGAAGGCGCTGGACGGAGCGAGCGGGTCGTCGGCAACGGCAGCGAGTCCTGCCGGCAACGGACTTGGCCATGTGGCGCCGGTCGGAAGGGGGATGGTCGGGGCGATGGAGAGCCACAGGTTCTCGGCGTCGCGCAGCAGCATTTGCGCGATCAGCGTCGGGCGTGGATGTGTCGGGCGCCGTTGTTTCCACGCCCGTCTTCGGGTGCGCCCGAGCCGCTTGCCAACAGCTTGGGCCACCAAGGACGCACGACGCTGCAAAGCTGGCTTTGGCTGGCCTTTGAACATGCCCGGGACGAGGACGTGCAGCAGCCATTGGGCGGCGATCCCGTCGATCGGTCCGGCGAGGTGGTCGGCGACGGCGGCGGCCAGTCGGTTGATGGATGGCGCGTGCACCGTAACGACCGACGGCAAGACCTGCAGCGCGAACACCGGATCCCAGGCCTGCAGCGCTGTGGCGTCGACATCCCGTGGCAGCCCATCGGCGGCGACAAGGCCCGGGATCGTTTCGATGGCTGCGGCGTCCACACAGCCTTGCCGCTGCAGCTCCTCGACCAGGCGGGACTCGTGGGTATGTCGACAACTGAACAGCCAGCGCCTTGTCGGGACCGCTGCCGGCGGTGGACGATTGGACACGGCCTTGGGCTCCCGGGCGACACTGTCGGCGCCTTGCACGATGCGGCGGAGAATCGTGACCGAGTCGGCGGCAAAGCGCCATCGCGGGCGATCTTCGCAAATTCGGTGGCAATTCGCGCCCGAAGGTGACTTGCTACGGGGGTGATGCCTTGCAAGGACGAGCCCAGCGATATCGCGCGCGGCGCCGTAGAGCCGTATATCGACGCCGATCTGTACGAGTACGAGTACCGGCGGCGGCGCGACGACGTGTATTTCTACACCCGGCTGGCCAACACCCAGCTGGCTCCCGGCGCGAACATCCTCGAGCTCTGCTGCGGCACCGGGCGCGTCATGCGCTCGCTGCTGCGGGCGGGCTATTCGGTGACCGGCGTTGACCTGAGCCGGCAGATGCTCGCAGGGGCCCGGCGTGGTGTGTTGCGATTGCCCCGCTCGATGCGGCCCAACGCGGCGTTCGCCCAAGGCGATCTGCGCACGCTTGATCTCGAACGGACGTTTCCGCTGGTTATCTGTCCGTTCAATTCGCTTGAGCATATGTACACGGACGACGACGTGCTTCGGGGGTTGCTGACCGCGCATCGCCACATGGAGGCGGACGGCCTGTTCGCCCTGGATGTCGAGGTGCCAGACCTGCAGTGGCTGCTTCGCGATTCGGATCGCCGCTGGGCCCGGACGAGGTTTCGCCATCCGTCCACGCGGCAGCTGCTCGAATACAGCACCAACCACACCTGGGACGCGCAGACGGAGATCGTGACATGTCGCTTTTTCTACGAGCCTCTTGAACCCGGCCCGCTGGACGACACGCAGATCATCGAGCTGACCCAGCGCAAATTCGACCCGGACCATTTGCGCGAACTGGCCCACGACGCTGGCCTCGAAACCCTGTCGCACGACGCCGACTTCCAGGACGTGCCGGTCGACGATTCTGCGGTGACCCAGGTACTGATCTGCCGCCGATCGGGCAGTTCACGCAGGTTGTAACAGCGGCAAACAGCGGGTCTGGCAGCACGTGCAACAGCCCGGCAAGCCAAGTCGAATCAACACCCTGCGAGCGCTGCGTGTGCTGCGATGGTGGCAAGAGCCCCCAAGCCCGCGCAGGTCGTCGAGGTCGAGCTGACCTGATCGCGCCGCGCGGGCTTGCTACATTCGCTCAACCACAACCAGCCGTTCACCCACGCCGGCTGGCGCGGTCGGATTCGCACCTGCAACGGTGTTGGCTCGGGACACTTCACCGACGATCAGGTCGCGGCCTTCGATCGCAAACTCGCCGCAATCCTGGCGCGCGACTTCCCCGACGAGCCGCTATGCATCCCGCACCGGATCTGGGCCACGGCGGTTCGCAAGCCCGCGCGGTCCGGCGACTGACACAAACCTGGTCCTAGCGAATCCGGACGCGGTCGACGAGCTCAAGCCGCAACGGCGTGCCGGTGAACCCGGGAATCGGTGCCGTTTGCCATCGCACCAAGCTGATCAACCACGGACGACGGACACTGCGTTTGGGCAGATCCGTCAACACCCCAGCGGGTATCGTAAAGTGGCCGTCGTCGACGAGGCGGCAGCGAATCCAGTCGAGGCTCTGCCCACGTTCCACGCCCAACACCACTTCGAGGCCAGCGGAACCGTCGACCGAACCCCAACGAATCTCAAGCCCCGATGGATCATCGTCGACCACAACATGGCCGCCACGCACCGGCTTGCCGCCAACACGGGTGAGCCGGACCGGGCGCGGAACATTGACGGTCGCTTCAAAACGCCCAACGCCGTCGCCACCAGTCGCCTGCAGTCCGAGCGTCTTGGCCGCGAGCCACTCACGCGCGTTGTCGATCTGTCCGTCGTAGCGAACGCCGCGAACCGCCGAAAACAAGCTGGGAACCATCGCGATCCGCAGCGGAAGGCGCCGCTGTCCGGACGCCAGCAGCACGTTGCCGACATCGAGCAGCTGCATGTGCGCGCTGGGTGCGATCCCGGTATGCGTCGCCGGGTCGAGCGGTCCAGCCTGGCGAATGCACGCGTCGGCGGCGGGCAAGCGAGGACCGCGGCGACCCTGCACAACGAGATCCCGCACCAGGTGGACATCGCGGCGATCGCTGTCGGCGAAGACGGCGGCCACTTGCAGACGATCATATCCCTGCGCAACCTTGCCCGGCTCAAGGCCGCTGTGGGCGAAACGCACGGTGACCGCTGCGACGTTGGCGCGATTGCGCTGTGGACGGACGGCCCGGACGTGAATCGGCGCGTTGGGCGACGACGGCGCGGCCGGCTGCTCGCATCCGCAAGCAGCAACCAGGGTCAACACCAGCAGGGGGCGAGTCATCGGGCCGAGTGTGGTACGACGGCGCCCGCCGCGGAAGGGTCGACGCCCGGCGACGATGGACGCCAGGCGATTGGGGAGCTGAAACGATGCGTGTAATCGCGGGTACATGCCGCGGCATTCGCCTCCAAGCACCCGAAGGTGTGGCGACGAGGCCCACCGCCGATCGCGTTCGAGAAGCCGTCATGAGCGCGCTGGGCGGGTTCTTCGACGGCGGCGACGTGCTCGATATCTGTGCCGGCAGCGGCGCCGTCGGCATCGAGCTCTTGTCACGAGGCATCGCGCGTGCCGTGTTCGTCGATCCGAGCCCTGACGCGGTCGGTGTGATCGTCGCCAACCTCAAGCGCTGCAAGATGACCGACAAGGCACAGGTCATGCCCTTCAACGCGGACAAGGCGCTGGCCAGGCTTGCGCAGGAGCCAAGGCGGTTCGATTTCGCGTACGTCGATCCGCCGTGGGAAGAGGGTCTCATCGATCCGATCGTAGCGGCCGTAGCGGATGCCGACATCGTGCGAGACGACGGCGAGATCATCGTGGAAGCGCCCCGCAGCCGCGAGTCGACGTGGAACGTGCCGGATGGGTGGACGATCACGTGGCAGCGCGCGTACGGCCGCTGCGAAGTCACCCGCCTGGTCAAGGCAAGCACGGACGAGAGCGACGATGGTGCGTGAGACGGCTTCTCGATCCGACCTTCGCGACGACGCGTCGTTTGAGCTGAGCGACTACCGCTTCGAGCTTCCCGCCGAATCGATCGCGCAGCGGCCAGCGTCGCCCCGTGACAGCGCGCGCCTTCTCTGCCTGGATCGATCGACCGGCGCAATTGCCCACCGCACGGTCGCCGACCTGGCCGATTCTCTGCCCGACGGCGCCATCCTGGTCGTCAACAACACCCGCGTGATGCCGGCGCGACTGGTCGGCCACAAACCCACCGGCGGCCGGGTCGAGTTGCTGCTTGCACGCCCGAGTCCCGGTATCCATCCCACCGGTCTCATCGCGCTGTACAGCACCAACAAGAGGCTCCGCGATGGCGCGACGATCATTGTCGGCGACGGCAATGCGCCCGATGTCCACGCGACAGTTGTCAATGTCCTTGGTGGCGGACGGGCGAGATTGGACTTCGAGGGTGTCGCGGACGTCACCGAGCTGGTCGAACGCTTTGGCCGTGTGCCGTTACCGCCGTACATCCGCAGCGGTGTCGAGGCCGAAGACGGGCAGGATCGACACGACTACCAGTGCCTGCACGCGACGACCGACGGTGCCGTAGCCGCGCCGACAGCCGGCCTTCATTTCACGGACGCGGTCAACGAACGTTTGATCGCCCGGGGAATCGAGCAGCTCGCGATCACTTTGCACGTCGGGCCGGGCACGTTTCTCCCCATTCGCGTCGAAGATCTGCGCGCGCACCGTGTCCTTCCCGAGCGTTTCGAGCTCGACGACGCCACGGCAAAGAAGCTGCAGGACGCGCGCGATTGTGGGCGACCGATCATCGCCGTCGGCACAACGACAACCCGTGTTCTCGAGTCTGTCGTCGGTCGGCGCGGCGCCTTCGAAGCGGCTGCGGGCGACACGGACCTGACCATCCTGCCCGGCTACCAGTTCAACGCCATCGACGGACTGATGACCAACTTCCATCTGCCCGAGTCGTCGCTGCTGGTGCTCGTGGCAGCGTTTGCAGGACGGCGGCGCATTCTCAACGCGTATGCGGAGGCCGTCGCGAAGGGCTATCGCTTCTATTCGTACGGTGACGCGACGCTGATCACATAGAACGGCCGCGCCAGGCGCTTGCCGCTACCCGCGGGAGAGATCTTCGAGGATTCCTTCCGCTTCTTCGCGGAACGGGTGGTCCTTGGGCGCGACGCGCAGAAACTTCTTGAGCCATCGACGCGCGTCGGCGAGCTGGCGGCGGTCGCGGTGGATCAGGGCGATCTGGAAATAGGCCTCGACAACCTCGGCATCGGTACTCACGGCCGCCTTTCGGAGCCACTTGAGGGCGGCTGTACTCTGGCCTCTCTGTTGAGCGATCAGACCGAGATAGAGGGCTGCGTACGCGTTTTTCGAGTCGAGCTTGATGAGCTTCTCGAGCACCCCGCGCGCCTTGTCGTCATTGACCCGAAACAGCGCCATACCGAGCTTGCCGAGCGTCTCCTTGTGGCGGCTGTTGATGGCGACAGAGGCCTGCAGGTGAGGAATCGCGTCCTTGAAGCGCTTTTCGCGGATGAAATGAAATCCGAGCTGGCGCTGCACGTCATCGAGCCAGGCCAGCGGCTTGCCGAGCTTGGCGAAGCGCGGAGCATGAAGCACCAGCCACTTCATCTCGCGCACGGCGACCTCGCCGAGCCCCTTGGGATCCTTGTCCGGGTCCTTGTTCATCTCGATGCGCATCAGCTCCGAGCCGAGGTAGTAGCGGTAGTACGGCTTGCCGTCGTCGGCCTTGATCGCGAGCTGCAGCCGCGCGATGCCTTGCTTGATTCGTCCCTGCTTGAACGCGAGACGGCCGTAGTGAAACAGCGTCTCGGAGTTGCCACCCTGCCTCTGGGCGACGCCGTGGGCGCGATTGAGGAACGTCTCCGCCAGGTCGATCTGCTTGCTGTCGAGCAGCGCTTTGCCCGCGAGCGTGTTGAGCGGCACGTTGTTGGGCTCGCGCTCGGCGAACGGCACGATCGTCTTGGCCGCTTCGCCGTGTTTACCCTTGAGCACGAGCGCCTCGGCCATCTGCAACGCGCCGTTCATGTCGAGGTTGCCGTCGTCGCGCAGGCGGCGCATGTAGAGCAGTGCGCGGTCCACCTTGCCGTTGTCCATGTCGATTCGCGCCGACTTGACCAGGTATTTCTTGTTGCTCGGCTGCATCTTGAGCAGCTTCCCGTAGATGGCGCGGGCCTCGCGCATGCGTTTGAGGACGTAGAGTTCGTCAGCGATCGGTTCAAGCAGCTCTGCGATCTCGCCGAGGCGCTTGCGGGCAGCCTCGAGGGTCAACAGCGCGTCGTCGTGGCGGCCGGCCTGGCTCTGCAGCTCGGCAAGGCGAAGGATGGCCCGCAGGTGCTTGGGCCGGCGCTTGACGACCTGCGAGAAGAAGTCGCGGGCCGTGGCGTAGTGTTGCCGTCGGTCTTCGATCTGGCCGCGCAGGTAGAGCAATTCGATCGTGTCCGGATAGAGCTTGGTGGCGACCTTGATCTCCTCGAGCGCGTCTTCGGTGCGGTTGGACCAGAGCCAGAAATCGACCAACGCGACCTCGAACGCGATCGACTTCATGCCTTTCTTCTTGCCGTCGACGAGCAGGGCCTGCGCTTCTTGGGCGTGTTTTTGGCTCAACTGCAGGCGGCCGAGTCGGATCGTGGTGAGCTCGTCGCCAGGCCGCAGCTTGAGCACGCCCTGCATCGCCGTGATTTGGTCTTCTGGCCGCCCTCGGAGCGCTTCGAGGCGCGCTTCGATGCCGTACACGATCGCGAGATCGGACTTGTTGCCGCTGCCGATCGCTTGCTCGGACGCGGTGCCGAGCAACGCCGCCGCTTTGCCGAGTTTGTTGGACGCCAGGTGAGCGGACGCCAGCAGCAGCCGCATGCGGTTGTGCTTGGGATGGGCGTTGACGATCGTTGGGATGTCTTTTTCGTTCGCTGCCCACGAGCCTCGCATGTCGCGCAGACGGGCGTTGTAGTAGTCGAATTTGAGCTTGTTGACCGACTTGCCCGCCATCGCCAGGGCCTTGTCGAGCCACTTGCGGGCGTGGGCCAGGTATTTGTCCTCGGGTTGCGCGAGCGCCATCGGATCAACGCCTGCGTCGCTGAACTCGCCGGGGTTCTTGAGCACGTAGCGGCGTCGATTCATGCGGAACAAGTCCATCATGCCGAGCGCGGCGACGCCGTAGTCATCAGGCGAGGCGTTCGCAGAATCCGCGAGGGCGCGCAGCTGCGGTTGCACCTCGTCGAGCTTGGATTCGGCCAACAGCGTCAACACGCCGTAGCGAGTCGGAATACCGACCTTGTTCTGCAGACCCTCCAGGCGCTTGCGGTATTTGGGCTCGTTGTCGAAGACCGTCGGGAAGCGTTCGTAGACGTCGAGCAGGCGATCGACCAACTGCGCGTGCACCAACTTGTCTTGCGGTGACAACTTGGCGACACGGTCGAGGCGATCGACCTCCTGCAGATAGGCCCCTAACGAGTCATCGAGCGGGACGGGCTGGAGCAGGTTCGCCGCAACTTTAACCTTCTTGGTCTTGACCTTTTCACCGGTGAGTCCGGGCAACAGATGTTTGGTGATGCCCAGATCGAGATAGCCCATGTAGTCGGCGCCGACGATGCCGACCGCCACAAGGAGCAAAGGCGCAACGACGCGTCCGATGCCGCCCGATGATTGCTGCGCGGCAGGTGTCGGAGGCGCCGCAACTGGGGCTGCGACGGGCGCGGAGATGCCGCTGAAGCTGCCGGCGGATTCCTCTTCGTCCTCGTCGAACATTGCGCCCGACGTGCTGGGCGTGGCCAGGAAGAGGGAGTCTTCGTCGTCGTCATCGCCAAAAAGCGAGTCGCCGCCACCGCTGCCACCGGGGAGGACCACGGTGTCGGTTTCGCCGCCGCCGAACGGATCGCCGCTGCTGCCAAACGGGTCGTCACCGCCGCCGAACGGATCGCCGCCGCCACCGAAAGGATCGTCACCGCCGCCGAAAGGATCGCCACCGCCGCCGAAAGGATCGCCGCCGCCGCCGCCGCCGAAAGGATCGTCTGCTGCGAAGGGATCTGCGGCTGGCTGGGCGCCGCTTGCGAAAGGATCGCTCGCGCCGCCGGCTGGGGCCGCAAATGGGTTGTCGCCACCTGCGGGTGCCGCGGACTCGCCAAACGGGCTATCGCCGCCGCCACCACCGAATGGATCGCTGTCCGCGCTGTCGGTCGCCCCACCGAGGAGCGCGCCGAAGTCGACGTCGCCGCCGCCAGAGCCAGCATCGCCACCGGACGCCGGCGCGGAGCCGCCACTGTCGAACGGGTCGCCGCCGCCACCGAAAGAATCACCCGTACCCGCCGCGAAGGGATCGGCCCCCGCTGCGAACGGATCGCTGCCGCCGGACGCGAAGGGATCGCCGCCAGCGAAAGGGTCCTGGCCGCCGAGCGCAACGGTGTTGCCACCGCTTGCGTTTGGATCGCTCGGCAGCGCCTGGCTCGGATTGGCCAGCGCGATTGTCTCGCTGTTTTCCAGCTCTTTGAGAGACGGGCCGCTGACCGTGGCCGCGTCGCCACCTGCAGAAAAGGTGTGCAGACACAGGGGGCACTCGGCGTCACCCCCGGTCGCCGCGTCGGGGAAGACCGCACCGCAATTTGGACACCGGAGGTTCAAGTGCGTCCTCGTCGCTTCGGCAAGAACCGCCCCGGCCGGCTGCTCCGCGCATCGTACGCGGCGTCATTCCGGCTCGGGACCATGGCTACGATCGTCGTCAATCGGGCGCCTGCCGACGCTACCTTGCGCGTCACGGAGGGTCAATTATGCTGCCCCCCTGCCTATGAACCCCGCTCTTACTTTCGGTATTGCCGGCCACGTCGACCACGGCAAGACGTCGTTGGTGCGCGCGCTTACGGGCGTCGAAACCGACCGTCTCAGCGAAGAAATCCGCCGCGGCATCAGCATCGAGTTGGGATTCGCCCACATGGTCGTGCCGGACGCGGGCGGCAACGACATCTCCATCGGCATCGTCGATATGCCGGGTCACGAGCGTTTTGTGCGCCGCATGATCGCCGGCGCTGCGGGCATCGACGCCGTGGTCATGGTGGTCGCCGCAGACGAAGGGATCATGCCGCAGGGGCGCGAACACCTGGGGATCTGTGAGCTCCTCGGCGTGCAGCGCGGCATCATCGTCGTGACCAAGACCGATCTCGCCGACGAGGATCTGCTCGAGTTGGTCGAAGAGGACATCGCGGGGTCCTTTGAAGGCACGTTCCTCGAAGGCGCGCCGCTGCTGCGTTTTTCGACCCGCGACGCGGACAACCTGATCGGCCCGCTGCGCGACGGGCTGGGAGCCTTCGCGTCATCGGTACGCGAGAGCCAGGACATCGCCGGCCGCCACGCGCGACCGTTCCGATTGCCTGTCGATCGCAGTTTTTCGATGAAGGGGCGCGGCACCGTTGTGACCGGCACAGCCGCGTGCGGTGAGGTCGCGATCGGCGACGTACTGCGCGTCTGGCCGGGTGAAGGAACGGCGCGGGTTCGCGAGATCGAACGACATGGCAGCAGCGTCGAGCGGTTCGCTGGAGCGGGAAGGTTGGCCTTGAACCTCGCGCGCGCGGCCGTCGAAGAGGTGCCCGTCGGCAGCGTGCTCTCTCCGGCCGGAGCTTTGATCACGACCAACCGCGTCGACGCGCATATCAAGTTGCTCGGCCACGTCACCAAGCCGATGAAGTCGCGACAACGAGGTCTGTTGCACGTCGGCACGGCCCACGTCGAAGCCGCCATCACGCAGCTCACCGGCGAGCCCTTGATGCCGGGAGATGAGGCGTTTGTGCAGCTGCACCTCGATCGCCCGCTGGCCCTGGCGCCCGGTGAGCGGTTCGTCGTGCGGGGTTCGGCGCTCGATCCGCGCTACGGCCGAACGATCGCGGGCGGGATGCTGCTCCACTGCTTGCCGCCGCGACATCGCCTCGGTGACCAGGCGATCCTCGACGCACTTGCGGCCCTGTCGTCCAGCGACATCGCCGAGCGGCTCGACGGGCTGCTCACGATCGCGGGGATGCGCGGACACAGCGAGGACGAGTTGGTGCGTTTCGAGCGGGACGGGGCGGCCGCCGTGACCAAGGCGCTCAAGAGTGCGTTATCGCGCAACCGGGTGCGGCGCTTCGGCCAGGGCCCTCGCTACTTCGCCCCCGCGGCCGTCAACCAGCTGCAAAAGAGGTTGGTCAGCGCCGTCGGCCGATCGCACGAAGAACACCCCGATCGCCCGGGGATCGAGCCGGACAGCCTGATTGAACAAGTCGGCGCGTGGCTCGATGACGACGCGCTGCGAGGCGTGATCGATCGGCTCGTCAAGTCGTCCGCGCTTGCGCGACACGGGACCGCGCTCGCGATGCCCGGCTTCAAACCGACGATTCGCACAGCGCGCGCCGAGGTCATCGAAGCGGTCATCGAAGCGATCCGCCGCTGCAAACTGGCGACGCCTGCGCCGATCGAGTTGGTCGGCCCGGGTGGCGTATCCGGCGTCGGGCGCGACGAGCTCGACGTCGCGGTTCGCACGGCCTGTGACAGCGGTCGACTGCTGCGAATCGCGCGCGATTATTATGTGGCTGCAGACTCGCTCCAGGACGCCGTCGCCACATTGTTTTCGCGGTACGGCGACCAGGAGAGCTTCACGACAGGCGAGCTGAAAGAGGTCGTCGGCCTGACGCGCAAGCACCTCATCCCTCTCGCTGAATACCTGGACGGCGCACGCGTGACGGTCCGCGATCCGGCCGGCAACAGGCGCTTTCGCACACGAGCGCGGCAAACACTTGAAGCGAGCGAGCCGATCTTCGGCGGATAGGCGGCCGTATCGGCCACATGTCGGCGTTCAATCGGCGGAGCTAGCAGACTGCGCCGTAAATCGTGTCGGTCATCGTGGGGGCCGTAAATGCAGTCTGCCGCGCGGAGCGCGAATTTGGGGTGAGGCCGGAAAAATGACACTTTTTTCGGTCGAGGGGGCTGATTCAGCCCGCTTGCAAACAACGAGCACCTGCGCCGAGGCGAAGCTTTGGCGCGGTCTGCTATGCCTTGCTGGCCTTGCCCTTTTTGCCCTTCTTCTGCGCGGATCGAGCCGCAGCAACAGCCGCAGTTTGGGCAGCATCGGCGGGGGCGCGCGGCACGGGTTGCCAGTTGGCCCACTTGCCTTCATCACGGATGCGCAGGCGCTGAGGCTCGAATCCACGGTGTTCCAACTGCCCGACAAATCGATGCAAGAGCGTGTCGAAATCGGGCGCTTCGCGGATGATGAACTGGATCAGGAAGTGGAACGGATCGGAGCACTGGGTCGCTGCGAAGAGCTTGCGGCGGCGCCTTTCTTCCTTCTCGAAAACCGTGACCTGAAAGACCACGTCGCGCCCCAGCTTGGACGCTTCGAGTTGAAATCGGCAGTGCTCCCGGATCACAGGCGCTCCCCATAGTCTGTCGGCGAGGACGGTGGATTGTTCGCTCGACCCGGCACGGTGTCAACATCAAGCAACGATGGCAGCGTCGGATTGCCTACAGCGCTGCGAGCCTACATGACGCCGAAAACCGCGCGACGAGACGCCCGTCGATTCTCGTTGACACCCCCATACCCCTTCCCTAGTATCCGCGCCCCCAAGGGACCCGACTGTCAGGGCCTTTGCCAAGCAATGCCGCGAATCCGAAGGGTTCCAGTGGAGTAGAAGATGGCGGTACCCAAGCGACGACTGAGCAAATCGCGCCGCAATCGCCGTCGGGCGAACCACGACAAGACGGACGCACCCACCCTTGGCATCTGCCGCAACTGTGGTGCGACCGTTCGTCCGCACTGCGTTTGTGGCGATTGCGGGCACTACCGCGGCCGTGAAGTGATCGAAGTGGCCGTGGCCGAAGAAGAGCTCGAAGAGGCGGTCTAAGATCGTCCCGGGCCTGCCCCACCTGAACTTGCCGAGGGCGCGCTAATGCGAATCGCGATCGCCTCGGACCACGCCGCTGTTGAAGCGCGATCCGCCGTTGCTGCCGATCTCGCCGGACGTGGCATTCAGATCGTCGACTGCGGCTGTGCCGCCGGCGAGCGCGTCGATTATCCCGACTATGCAGAGCGCGTCGCACGGGCCGTCACCGACGGTCGCGCCGATCGCGGTGTGCTGCTATGCGGCACCGGCATCGGTATGAGCATCGCCGCCAACAAGATCGCCACGATTCGAGCGGCTCTCGTCCACGACGTGACGACGGCCCGGCTCGCAGCGCAACACAACAACGCCAACGTCCTGTGTGTGGGTGCCCGCGTGCTCGGACCGGTCACGATCGCCGAGTGCATCGCGGCGTGGCTCGACACGGCATTCGAAGCGCGCCACCAACACCGGCTCGACAAGATCACCGCGCTCGAAGCGCGCGGTTGAGATCGTCATCGGCTATCAATCACCGTGAACTGCAACCGCTGCGACGGCGCTGATACAAGGGTCGTCGACTCGCGCCTGGCCAACGACGGCAACGCGGTCCGACGGCGCCGCGAATGCGCCGATTGTGGCCACCGCTTCACAACTTACGAACGCGTCGAGCAGCCGCCGATCCTTGTCATCAAGAAGGGCGGTCAGCGCGAACAATACAGCCGCACCAAGATGATGGACGGCCTCCTCAAAGCGCTGCATCGCCGCCCCGTGCCGCTGGAGGATGTCGAAGCGTTTGCACGTGATCTCGAAGTGCGCCTGCGCGAACGACCCAAGCGCGAAGTGTCATCTCGCGCGCTCGGCGAAGAGATGCTGCAGTTCTTGCGCCAGGCCGATCACATCGCCTACGTGCGATACGCCAGTGTTTACCATGAGTTCGAGAACATTGATGCGCTCTTCGAGGCGGTAGCCAACCTGGTGGAAGACCGCAAGACGGCCGAACGGAACGAGCGGTGACCGACGCGGACGACCCGACCAACGGCGATACCGATCGCCTGTTCATGCGCCGCGCGATCGACCTCGCGAAGAAAGCTGACAAACGGGTGCGCCCCAATCCTGCGGTGGGCTGCGTCGTCGTGGCCGATGGCAAGATCGTCGGAGAAGGCTGGCACCGGCAGCTTGGCGGACCTCACGCCGAGGTTTTTGCGCTGCGTGACGCCGGCGATCAGGCGCGCGGGGCGACGGCCTATGTGACCCTTGAGCCGTGCAATCACACCGGGAGAACTCCGCCGTGTGCAGACGCGTTGCTACAGGCCGGAGTCGCTCGTGTGGTCATCGGGGCCGGCGATCCCAACGGTATCGCCGCTGGCGGGGGCGCCTACCTTCAAGACCATGGAGTCGATGTTGAGCGCGGCATCGAGCAAGCCACTTGTGAACGCGTTGCCGAGGTGTTTTTCGTCAATCATCGCTGCGGACGCGCGCACCTGCGCCTGAAAGTGGCCGCAACGCTCGACGGGTTTACAGCCGCGGCCGACGGAACGTCGCAATGGATCACCGGTCCGGCGGCAAGGCACCAAGTGCACCGACTGCGCGCCGATGCGGACGCGATCCTCGTCGGCAGCGGCACCGTTTTAGCGGACGACCCCCGCCTTTCCGCGCGCGACGTCCCCTGCGAAATCCAGCCTGCGGCCGTGGTGCTCGATCGCCGCCTCCGAACGCCACCAAGCGCATCCCTGTTCTCCGAAACCGCGCGCGAAAATCTGGTCTATACGACGACGGGACACGGTGCCGAGAGGCGGTCCGCACTGGAGTCGACCGGGGCGATCGTGGTGGCGATCGACGCTGGCGACGACGACGAATACCTGCGCCTGGTCCTGGCCGATCTGCTCCGACGCGGTCGGGCGGCGGTCTTTGCGGAGCCCGGCGCGACCGTCGCGGGTGCCGTGCTGCGGGCCGGGCTGGTGGACCGAGTGGACATGATGTTCGGCGCCAAGCTGCTCGGAACCGGCGCTCCCGTGTTCGGCAACCTTGGCGCAAACACGATCGCGCAGGCCGTTCCGTTGGTGATCGACGAGCTGCAGGCCGTCGGTGCGGACGCGTGGATCAGCGCGCGGCTTCACCAGCGTCCAGGACAATAAGGAGAACGCCGATGTTCACCGGAATCATCGAGACACTGGGGCGCGTTGTGCGCCTCGATCGCCAGGGCGCCGACGCGCGCGTCATGATCGCGGCCACGTGGGCAGACGGCGCTCATCCCGGTGTCGCGCTCGGCGATAGCGTCGCCATCAATGGCACGTGCCTGACCGTCGTCGAGTTCAAGGTGCAGGGTGACGGAGTGCACATGGCGTTCGACGCGAGCTACGAGACGCTCAAGCTCACCTCGCTCGGAGATCTCGGGCCGGGGTCGATCTGCAACCTCGAACGCGCGCTGCGAGTCGGCGATCGCCTGGGCGGCCACGTCGTCAGCGGCCACGTCGATGGCACCGGCAAGCTCGTCGCGTGCGATGAACGCGGTGGCTGTTGGGATCTGACGTACTGGATGCCGCCCGAGATCGCGCCGGAAGTCGCCCACAAGGGTTCGATCGCGATCGACGGCGTGTCTTTGACGGTCAACGATGTATCCGTCGACCGCTTCCGGGTGACCGTCATCCCGCACACAGCTGACAATACGCAGCTGCTGCAAGGTGGCGTGGGCAAGCGCGTCAACCTCGAGTCCGACGTGCTCGCCAAGTATGTGCGGCGACTCGCGACGTTCGAAGGGTCAGCCGGGGTGACTCGAGCGCTCTTGGCGGAGTCGGGCTTCCTCGAATAGCCGGCCGGCGAAAACGGCCATCGTGCGGACGTGTACTAACCGAACGAATGCGGACCCGTCCCGGTTTTTGTCGGCCTCGGGATCCGTGGTAGATTTCGTTCTTGCTTGCACCCCTGAGTTCGACCGCGCACGCGCGCGGCGTTCGTCTCTTTGCGAAAACGAGGGCGCGCTGAACATCCCGTCGCCAAAGCGTTTCCGAGCTCTCGCGCGTGCATCGGCAATCGTGCTCGCGGTCGCGGTAGTGCGGCCGGTCTCGGCCCAAAAAGCTGCGACGACGGCGCCCAAGCCGGTGGAGGCTGCGGTCCCGGCGCGCGTGGAACACTCCAAGGCGCCAGGTGCAGTTCATCGGGCGGTCAAGACGCGGCCTGTGGCCGGATCCCGAACACCGACCACGCGGGCGATGCCGACAACCCGCACGGCGATCCGCGCCGAGCTGCCGAGCAACCTCGTGTTCGAAGGACTGCCGGCCAACGCCCTGACGGTGCGATCGCTGGTCAAACGCAAGGCGCTCAAGAAGGCCCTTCGCGTCACCGAGATGGTGCTCAAGCGGCAGCCGCGCAACACCGAAGTGCGCATGCAGCGGGCCAAGATTCTCTATTGGCTCGACCGTATCGACGAGGCTGAAAAACAGGCAACGCGCGTCTACCGGCTCGACAACTACAACACGGCCGCGCTGCGCCTGGTGGGAGACATTCGCCTACGTCGCAAGGACATTCGTGGCGCCATCCGGGCGTACCGCGAGGCTATTTTGCGGGGCGATGCGGACTACGGTCTGCGTCTGCGCGTCATCGATCTCTACATCACCATCGACCGGCCCTACCTCGCCGAAGCCATGCTGCGCCCGGGCATGGTGCTTCCCGACGAGCTGGCCTGGCGCCTCGCGCGAGCCTTGTACCGATGGGAGGCGCAGGTCTTCGCCGCCGGCGCACGTTTCAGCTCGACCAATACGTCCGCCCTGTGGTTCCGCGCCCAGGGATCGGCGGCGTACACCTGGTCCAAGAACATGACGCTGCAAGCTGGAGTCTACGGTGAACGACGCGCCGCGCAACGCGCTGGTGGTTTGTTGTTCGGCCAGCTCTTCTTCACCAGCGGTTCGTTGTCCGGCGACGCGCGCCTGGCGTATTCGCCCCTGCCGTCCGACTTCTTGCCGACCATCGACGGCTGGCTCGAGGGCGCCTACAACTTCGGCAAGTTCGCGCTCGGCGGCTGGATCCGCTACGCGAGCTACCAGATCGCGCCGCAGCTCTCGATTGGTCCCTACGCACAAATTCAGCTCGGCCGTCTGTTCATCAAGCCCGGCTACCTCCTGGTCCTGCGCGGCGACCTCGAAGACCCGCAGATCGATCACACGATCTTCTTGCGCATGCGCTACCAGGCCAACGTCCAGACCTCGGCTTTTGCATGGTTGTACGTCGGCCAGGAGTCGGTGTTCGGCAGCCGGCGTTCCATCGCCGCGAAGGACGAGTCGGCCGTCTCGCTCGTCGTTGGCGCAGAGCGTTGGTTGGGCCTGCGCTGGGGCGTGCGCGGCATGGTCACGGCCATGAAATACGTCGGTGAGATCGACGCGACGCTGATCGAGCTATTGATCGCATTGAGGGCACGGTTTTGAGTTGGCTTGACGGCCTCTCCACGGCCGAATTCATCGTCGTCATTATCGTCGTCGTTCAGGTGTTGATCGTCGTGTTCGGGCTGTTGGGCCTGGTGTTCTTGCGGCGCAAGGCGATCAACAGCGAAGAGCGCTACGAACAGGCCCGTCGCCGACTCAGCGAGCTCATCCCCGAGCTGGAATCGGGCAACAACGCGGCCAAGTCGGAGGCAAACCGTCTCCTGCGTCGGCTGGGTCCCGACAACTCGAGGCGGCTGCTGACCGAGCTCGCCGAGTACATGACCATCGAAAGCGCGACGCCGCTGGCCGAGCTCTTCATCGCCGCCGGACTCGCCGAAGCATCCAAATCGCTCGTCACCAAGCGCGCCTGGGAACGCCTCCGTGCCATCCGCGAGGCGCGCGCCCTCAACGATCCGAGCGACATGCTCGCCAGCCTTGTCAAAGACGGCTTGCCCGACGTCCGGATCGCGGCGTTCGAAGCCTTGTGCGCGCTTGGCCGAGCCGAAGAAGCCCTGGTCGCCCTCCGACCCATCTCGCAAGAAGGCCGCCTCGTCCGCACCCGCGCGATCGACTCGCTGGCGGCGACCGAACCCTTGCCGTTGCGCCAGCTGGCCAACCTCTCCGAATCCGATGACCCGCAGATCCGCTACATTTGCATCGGCGCGCTCGGGCGTTCCGGCCGACGGGAAGCCATCGACGTGATCATCTCGGGTGTCACCGATGCCGATGTCGAGGTGCGCATCGAGTCGCTGCGGGCGCTCAAGGAAATGGACGACACGTCCGCGCTGCCAGCATGCTTGTCGGCGCTCAAAGACGAGTTTTGGGAAGTCCGATCGGCAGCGGTCGGCACCTGCGCTGAATTGGGAGGGGAAGGCGCCGCGGGCGATATCGCCAAGCTGCTCGCGGATCCCGCCGAATGGGTCCGCCACAACGCCGCCGTCGCGCTCGGACGCTGCGGGGCAACAGGGCTGGCCTACCTGCGCCAGGCGGCGGCGGAAGGCAACGAAAACGCATCGAGCGCGCTGGCTGCGCATCGACTCACCACCGAGGGCGGCTAGCAGCCGCAAGGACGACACGCAACACGCATGGTCAGTTTTCTCAACTGGTTTGTGCTGGTCTACTTCATCGTCTTGACGGCGGGGTATATCGCTATGTTCGCGGCGGCGATCGTCGGCGTGATCCGCGTGCGTCGCGAGCTCGAAGGCAGCTCGCCCGAAAGCGTGAGCCTCCGCGGCCGCGCAACCCTGCCCATCTCGATCATCGTGCCGGCCTACAACGAAGAGAAGACCGTTGTCGCATCCGTCCGCGCCCTGCTGAACCTGCGCTACCCGCAGCACGAGGTTGTGGTCGTCAACGACGGCTCATCGGACGAAACCCTGGCTCGTCTCCGCACGGCATTTGCCCTCGAATCGGTGCCGATCGACCTGCGTCGCGACCTGCAACATCGCCCGATCCGGGCCGCCTATCGTTCCGCCGTCAACCGCCGCCTGGTCGTCATCGACAAGGAAAACGGCGGCAAGGCCGACGCGCTCAACTGCGCCGTCAACACCGCGCGATTCCCGCTCGTCTGCGCGATCGACGCCGATACGCTGATCATTCCCGACGCCCTGCTGCGCCTTGTCCGCCCGTTCCTGAGCGATCTCGACGTCGTCGGTGTCGGCGGCACGCTCTGTCTCGCCAACGGCTGCAAAATCGAACGCGGCAACGTCGTCGAGGTCGGCCTGCCCCGCAAATGGCTCGCCCGCTTCCAGGTCGTCGAGTACATGCGCGCTTTCCTGGTCGGCCGCCTCGGCTGGGACGCGCTCGGCGGAAACCTCATCGTTTCTGGTGCCTTCGGTCTCTTCCGGCGCGCCGCGATCGTCAAAGCCGGCGGCTATGCGACCGACACGGTTGGCGAGGACATGGAGCTGGTCGCCCGCCTCCGCCACGACGTGCCCAAGTGGCTGCAGGCCCGTGCAATTCGCCACTTGCCCGACCCCGTCTCGTTCACCGAGGCCCCCGAAAGCGTGAAGATCCTCGGCAACCAGCGCGATCGATGGCAACGCGGCCTCGTCGACACGCTGTGGCGCCACAAACGCATGACGCTCAACCCCCGCTACGGCGCGATCGGGCTGTTTGTCATGCCGTTTTTCTGGCTGTTCGAGCTGATCGGACCGCTGATTGAATTCTTCGGCTACATCTACCTGCTGCTGACCCTGCTCGGCGGCATGCTCGAACCCTTCTTCGCGTCCCTGTTCGGGATCATGGCGCTGCTGTCCGGCTTCCTGTTGTCGCTGGGCGGGATCTTGCTCGAAGAGCTATCGCTGTCGTTTTTCCGGGCCCGCGGCGACATGGGCAGGCTCATCTTCATCGCGCTGATGGAGAACTTCGGCTATCGGCAGATGGTCCTGTTTTACCGTATCCGCGGCATGATCAATCACCTGCTGGGCAGCCGCCAATGGGGCCGCATGGTGCGGTCGGGCTTCCGAGAAGAGGCGCGAACCTATGAAGGTGCCCGTCTGTTCATTCCGGTCATCGTGACCGTGCTCATCGCCGTCATGGCTGCGATGCCGCTGGCGTGGCTTCTCAAGGAGCGACCGCAGACCAGCGTTGTGGTCATGGACAAGACGGTTCCGTTCCAGAACTACCGCGAACATAAGCGGCTGATGTGGCTGCTTTCATACCACAAGGTGCAGCCGCCAGAGGGCCGCCTGCTGTGGAGTGTTCAGCGCGATTACGTGGGCTACGACCCGCGCGCCGGACAAGCGGTCGACATCAACGACGAGCACCTGCGCAACCACAAGCTGCTCTACATCGCGGATGCCTACGGTGTGTACACAGGCGACTACATCAGTCCGCGCAACCAGGTGGAGCACCTCGAGCTATCCGACCGCATCTACGGCGGCATCAACAACGACGAGGCGGCCGCCATCGAGCGTTTCGTGCGCGGCGGCGGCAGGTTGGTGGGCGAATTTAACTGCCTCGGTAGCCCGACGAGCGCCGGCGCCCGCAAAAGACTCGAGCGGATGCTCGGCGTCTCCTGGACAGGCTGGGCCGCGCGTCACCTCCACGATTTCTCGGACTACCGCGAGATCGCCGACTGGGTGCGGAGGCGCTGGGAGCTCGAATTCAAGCGCAAGTGGGACTTGGAAGGCCCCGGACTGCTGTTCGTGCACGAAGACGGGCGCGTGGTCGCGATGCGCGAAGGTATCGAGCTGGCCGACCCGCCCATCTACCTGCGCTCCGGCGACCGCAAGATCCCGTATGAATTCTGGTTCGACATTGTGCAGGCGGTCAACCAACACGAAGTACGCGCCGAGTTCAGAATTGACTTCGAGGAGTCCGGAGCCCGCCTGCTGCAGGCGTTTGGCATCCCCGATCGCTTCCCCGCGGTTGTTCACGACGACGAGCTCACCCGCGTCTACATGGCCGGCGACTTCTCCGATAGCGGTCACTCGCTCGGGCCGGCGTGGATGGCGGGTGTGACAACACTGCGTGAATGGATGGCGCGTATGCACCTGATGCCAGACGACACGCGGCTGACATGGGAAGTCTATGCGCCGCTGGTCGACCGCATCATCAAGGCAAGCGCCGGCGAGCCCTTCAAGTGATCCGCTCCGTGGCGGTCGTTACGACGGTCGCGGTCCTTGGTTGCGCAGCCCCGGTCGTCTCGCCCACCGACAAGGCCCGTTGCGCGCGGCCCGATCCCGTCGCTGAAGCCAAGCGCGCTGTGGCGGCCCTGCGCGTCGTTTCGTTCAAGTCGCGCCCGATGTACGACGTCGGCGCCGGCAGAAAAAGCGTCACATTCACGCCCAGGGACGCCGGACCGGACGCCCGCGCGGTGATCACCTTTCCCTTCCCCGGTAAGTTCGACGGGGCACCCAACGGCTTTGAGCGGTTGAAGTGGCGCAGCTATACCTATGACAACGCGCTGTACGCCCTGTGGCATACGGCCAACGGCAACCAGGAAGACGCCGCCGAGATCCTCGCGACCCTCGCCGCGCTACAGAGACTCGACGGCGCTTGGGGTTTCTCGTTCGACGTGCGGCACGGCAGCTTCTACAACGCCGGATACGTGCGAACCGGCGCGGTCGCGTGGGTCACCTACGCCTTTGCGATGTATGCCGAGGCGTTCGATGACGACAGATTCGCCGGTCCAACGGTGCGCGGAGCCAAGTGGCTGGATCGGCAGGTAGACGCCAAGACCGGACTGCTGCGCGGCGGCAGCGGGCGCTGGATCGACGGGGGCAAGTCCTTCGAGCCCGGATACGTCGCCGATTGGTCTTCCACCGAACACAACGTCGACGCCTACTTCGCGTTCAAGGCTCTGCGGCACGCTGGTTTCCAGACCCGGACCGACCCGGCCGCGCTCGCCACGTTGATCGCAGCGCGCCTCTACCTGCAGGACGAAGGACGCTACGCCCAGGGGTTGCAGCCGACGGGACACGATCGGATCAGCGCGCTCGACGCAGCGGGTACGTGGACCGCGCTCTTCGATGTCTCGCGGGGCGCCAATAAGCGCGCAGTGTCAGCATTGGCGTGGGTCGATCGGGTTCATGGCGTCAACGACGGCGGGTGGCGCGGCTACAAACCCTATCAAAAGGGCCCCAACGTCTGGTTTGTCGAGGGCTCCATCGCCCGGGCGCTTGCCGATCATCGGCTCGGGCGAAAGCAAAGGGCTCGAGCGTTCGTTTCCGAGGTGGCACAGCTGGCATGTATCGCCGGCGGACCGCTGCTCTATTCGACGAGCTGGGCGCCTGACTTCCCGGCTACACCTGCGGCTGCACCCACGCTCTGGTTTGCGCTGACGGTGCGCGAAGTGAGCGCCGGAAAACAGCCGTTTCTGTGGCGCTGAGCGCTAGAGAACACTGTGATCGCCATTGTCTAGCCGCTGCCGGTTGACGTCAGCATCGTTTCCGCTATGATTGCGCCCCCGATCCAACGGGGACCGTACAACTTATTGAAATTGTTATAGAAATCGCGCTTCGACGGGGTCGGTTCCCGAGAGCCGACCGAGCCGGCCGCGACAAGGACAAGCCACATGGATATGCAGACGCTGCTGCTCGCGTCATTGGGCTGCGGAGTACTCGCGCTCGCCTACGCGGGCTGGAAGTCGACTTGGATCAAAGCCCAGGACCCCGGTACCGACCGCATGATCGAGATTGGCGGTTACATCGCGGATGGTGCGATGGCCTTCCTGTCTCGCGAGTACAAGGTGCTCAGCATCTTCGTCGTCGTGGTCGCGGTTGCCCTCGCCGGCCTCAACGCCGGGCTCAAGGGGAGCAGCTGGCACATCGCAATCAGCTTCGTCGCGGGCGCGATCGCGTCTGGCCTCGCAGGATTCTTCGGCATGAAGGTCGCGACGATGTCCAACATCCGAACCACCGCCGCAGCTCGTAAGGGTCTGGCTGGTGCGCTCGACGTCGCCTTTTCCGGTGGCGCCGTAATGGGCATGAGCGTGGTCGGCCTCGGTGTCGTCGGCATCAACATCCTGATGCTGCTGTTCACCAACATGTGGTCGGACAACCTGCCTCTCGCGGTGCAGGTCACCACGGGCTTTGCGCTCGGCGGCTCGTCCATCGCGCTGTTCGCCCGCGTTGGCGGCGGCATCTTCACGAAAGCCGCAGACGTCGGCGCTGACCTCGTCGGCAAGGTCGAAGCCGGTATCCCCGAAGACGACCCCCGCAACCCCGCGACAATCGCTGATAACGTTGGCGACAACGTCGGTGACGTGGCCGGGATGGGCGCTGACCTCTTCGAGTCGTACAACGGCGCTATCATTGGCGCGATGGTCCTCGGCGCCGCGCTGTGGAAAAGCGGAGACGCAGCTGCGCAGGCCTCGGCCACCAACGCAGTTGTCCTGCCCCTCGTGCTCGCGGGCGTGGGCATCATCGTCAGTGTCATCGGCACGTTCTTCGTGAAGATCAAGGAGGGCGGCGACCCGTCCAAGGCGCTGCACACCGGTACGTTCGGCGCGGCCGCCATCATGGCCGGCGCGACCTACTTCATCGCCAACCACTTCGCTGGTGGCGGCTTCGCTTTCGTGGGCCGTGAGAACCCGGTCAGCGGCACGGACATCTTCCTGGCGACAATCGGCGGCCTCGGCGCCGGCGTGCTCATCGGCATGGTCACCGAGTACTACTGCGGCACCGACAAGCCGCCCGTCATGGAGATTCGCGAGCAGTCCAAGACCGGCTCCGCCACCAACATCATCGCCGGCCTCGGCGTGGGCATGCGGTCCACCGCCATCCCGGTTCTCCTGATCGTCGCCGCCATCCTCATCGCATACACGTTCGCCGATCTCTACGGCGTGGCCATGGCCGCGTTTGGCATGCTCAGCACGACCGGTATCCAGCTCGCCGTGGACGCCTACGGCCCCATCGCTGACAACGCCGGCGGCATCGCCGAAATGTCCGAACTTCCCCCCGAGGTTCGTGAGCGCACCGACAAGCTCGACGCTGTCGGCAACACCACCGCCGCCATCGGCAAGGGCTTCGCTATCGGTTCGGCCGCGCTCACCGCGCTCGCTCTCTTCGCCGCCTTCCGTACGCAGGCTGGCGTCACGTCGATCGATTTGACCGACCCGAAAGTCATGGCCGGCTTGTTCATCGGCGGCATGCTGCCCTTCCTCTTCTCGTCGATGGCGATGAAGGCGGTCGGTAGCGCTGCGATGGAGATGATCAAAGAAGTGCGTCGTCAGTTCCGCGAGATCCCCGGCCTTATGGAAGGCACCGCGACCGCGGAGTACAGCAAGTGCGTCGATATCAGCACCGCAGCCGCCATCCGTGAAATGGTCAAGCCGGGCCTGCTCGCCGTCATCGCGCCGATCGTGATCGGTGTCTGGAGCCCGGACGCGCTCGGTGGCCTGCTCGCCGGCACGACGGTCTGCGGCGTCATGATGGCCATCTTCATGTCCAACGCGGGCGGCGCCTGGGACAACGCCAAGAAGCAGATCGAAGGCGAGCCCAAGAGCGAAGAGAACGACACCGGCAAGGGTTCGCAGTCGCACAAGGCTTCGGTTATCGGCGACACCGTCGGCGACCCCTTCAAAGACACGGCGGGCCCGTCGCTGAACATCCTCATCAAGCTGATGAGCGTTGTAGCGCTGGTCATCGCGCCGTTCCTCGCCAGCATCCACGGCTAGCCAGCATCCACGGTCGGACTGAATCCACGCCAGTCGCCGCACTGTTTGCGGCACGGGCTTGGAGCACGGTCGCCGCGGCGGCATACTCGGACGCCATGCGCGATGGCTTCGCAGTTTCTGTCGGTTTCATAGGTGCGGCGTCCGTCGCCCTCGTGGCGCTGCTTGGCGCGTGCTCCGATGAGGCGGACGAAGAGCTACCGCCGGTCGGGCTCGCCACGCACATCGACAAGCTGCTCGCTGATCCATCGCCGCTGCCCAGCCAACGGTCCGACCTACCTGCCGCCGCAACGCCGGACGTCCCGCCAGCTGCACAACAGGATCTCGCCGCCGTCGGTGCGCACGGGACCGACCAGGTAGACGCCAGCCCGCCCCCTGCCGCCAAACCGGACACGCCCCAAACCGCCGCTGACTCAGCGCCCGCTGCCGCGCCACCACCGCCCAAGCCGCCTCGTGCCGGCGAACCCCGCAAGAAGGCGCCGACGCGCCGGCCGGCGACTCGAAAGCGTCCACGCAGCAAGACCGCGACGAAACGAGCGTCGGTCGCCAGGCGTAGCCGTCCGCCCAAGGCCTCCCGCCGCCCGTCGCCGCCGCCACCGATGCCCGCTCCGCCCGCTGGGGCCTCACCACCGCCCGGCTTGGACGCGACGGACCTGTATCACCTCGGCGATCAGCAGCTCCGACAGGGCAAATACAGCGCCGCGATCTCCAGCCTCGCCGCCAGCCACAAGATGCGCCCCAGCAAGCGCACGCTGACCAAGCTGGGTCAGGCATATTTCGACGCCCAACAGCTGAAGAAGGCCGAAAATGTGCTGCGACGCGCCGGGACCCACGCGCCCGCCATGTTGATGCTCGGGACGCTGTACCAGCAGACCGGGCAGCAGTCGCGCGCCCGCAAGGTCTACAAGGCGTTTCTGACCAAGTACCCTAATCACAAGCGCGCGACGTGGGTGCGTACGATCCTCCAAGCCCTGTAGCCGGCCGTCCCGCACGGGGGTCGAGGAGAATTCCATGTTGAACCACGCCAGCCGCGTCACTGTCGCCTTTTTGGGTGTCGCTCTTGTCGTTGTCGCCTTCGGCTGCAGCCGCCGCAAACCGGCCCCTGCAACAGCGCCGTCCGCCAACCATGGGGCGCAGCCAGTCACCGCTGTCGCCCAGGCCGCGAAAGCCAAAGCGGCCAAGATTGCCGCCACGCAGCCCACCACCGGCAATGTGACAAGCACGCCGAGCGAGCATGTAGCCAGCGGCAAGCCGATCGCGCCCCCCGAAAAGTACCGGAGCGTCGACGCCAAGTCGGGCGGCGTCTACTACGGCAACCCGCAGATGCAGCTGGACAGCAAGACCCTGCAGGACGTCAAGAACACGATCGAGCAGACCTGCGCGTTGCTCGAAGAGGGCGTCGATCTGCTCGAAACATACGCGAAGACGCCCGAGAAAGCGGCCAAGGCGCTCGACAAGTACCGCGACAAGAACGCCGACCGCATTCAGCGTGTGTTCAAGTCCGCGAGCGACATCAAGGCGCGGCTGCGATCGGCCGGTTACGACCAGGATATCCCCGCGGAAGTGCGGCCAGACTTCGAAAAGCGCATGGGCGCGATCCAGGAGCGGCTCGAGAAGATGCGGACGACGTACCGCGAGCACACCGACGTACTCGAAGCGTTCGGCCGACTCTTCCCGCGGGGCCCATGAACCGATCGCCGGACGCGGATGACGCCGCGCGCTTTCTGGCATTCCAACTGCGCCTGCGGACCGCCCTTCGCAGGCCGCCTCGCTGGTCGTGGCTGCTGGCTGCGGTGCTGGTGGCGGTGGGTGCGTCGACGCTCGTACTGGGCGCCAAGAGCGTCGACGGTGGGGCGCTGCAGGTCATGCTCGCGGCGGGTGTGATCCCCGACAAGATCCTGCAAGGCCAGTGGTGGCGCGTGTTCACGGGCACTTGGCTGCATCAATCGTGGCCACACCTGATGGTCAACGCGATCGGCCTTGTGCTGGTTGGGCGGTACGTCGAGGCAACATTCGGCGGCCTGCGGCTTTGGCTGATCTACGCCACGGCAGCCCTCGGTGGCGTCGTTGGAACAGTGGTCTCTGGCCAGACCGTCTCCGTGGGCGCTTCCGGCGCTGTTTTCGGACTCGTAGGCGCGCTGCTGGCAGTTGGATGGCGGCTGCGACGGAAGCTCAGCAAGCCGCTGCGTCAGACGTTGATCGCGATACCCGCGGCCGTTATCGGCGCCGCGCTCATCATGCAATGGATCGCGTCCACCGGCGTCGCAAGCAGCCAAACCGACGGCTGGGCGCACGTCTTCGGCGCTTTGACCGGCACAGCCGTCGCCTATCGGCTGGTGATCTCGTTGCGCGACGCTGGCGGCGAGCTGTTGGTCCCGCGTGCGCCGGGTCGGAGCCGCGATGCGATGTGGGTCGTGATCGGTGGCGCAGCGCTATTCGGCGCGGTGATGGTGGCGGGCGTCACAGCGTTTCCCTTGATCGACGAACCGATCCAGATCGACGTGGTCAATCCACAGGTCGTGCAGGTCGACAACGTCACGTTCCGGGTGCCCGCAAGCTACGGAAGCGGAGTCTGGCGCGAAGGGCGTTGTGATGGCGAGTTGACCGGTCTGGCCTGGGCGCTGCGTTCCGAGCGGATTGCATGCCACCGTTTGCCGCTTGGGGGCGTGCTCTTGATCGGCCGGCGCAACCGGCTGCTCACGCAAGACGATGGTGACTTCAAGGCGATGCGAACGGCGAACCAATCCGGCGAATGGACGTGGCGGCAGGCCGGCGTGATGCTGTACCCGATCGCGCAACAGTGGCTGTACATCATCGCGGCTCCTCAAGCGCTGCATCCGACGTACAAGCGCGCATTGACACCCTTGCTGCCACCGCGCGGGCAAGCCACCATCAGCCGCCCGGATCCGCCTGGAATCTCGGCGACACAACCCTGATCCAAGCGCGTACCTTCGCCGCGGATGGAGCCCGACACGTGACCGCGATCGCCGCAAGAGCCCCTGGGACGACGCGCGGACGGCAGCTGCTGGTTGTCGCGCTCGCCGTCGTGCTTTGTGGTGGCGCGATCGGCTGGCGTGTCTACAACGCCGCGACCGCAGGCGAGGGGATCGAAGGCGCGATGGGAGCGCTGGAAGCTGCAGGGGCCGAGATCCAAAGCCGCCCGTGGAAGCCCGGCTACGACGTCCCGCTGCAGGCGCATCCGCAGAGCAAGAACGGCCAATTGCAGCAGCCGGTCGCGAGCTTGCTCAAGGGCAAACAGGTGGTTCTGCTCAACTTCTGGGCTACGTGGTGTCCGCCTTGTCTGGACGAGCTCGCGTCGCTGCACTTGCTGGCCGGCCGGCTTCATAGCGATGGCGTGCGCGTGCTGGCGGTTTCCTACGACGATGACTGGAAGACGCAGACCCGTGTCCTTGCCGAGAAGCTCGGTGCCACGATGCCATCGCCGATCGTCTGGGCGCGGGATCCGCAAGGCCAGGAAGGGCGTGAAGACGCGATGATGCGAACGCTCGTTGGCACGCGGAAGCTGCCGGAGACCTATGTCATCGCCGATGGCCAGATCATCGCGCGATTCGTCGGCGAACAGACGTGGACCGACCGCAACATCGAGCGCTCTGTGCGGCGACTTGCACGGGCAGTTCGTTGACCGATTCCCCCGCAGTTGACGACCAGCCGCTGTCCGAAGACGGCCCGGTCCAGCCCGTTCTCGTGCCGCCGCGGGGCCTTGTCGCCACCATCCTTGTGATCATGGGCGCGCTCGCCGTGTGGACGGTCTTGAACCCCACTCCGCTCAAACCCGTGCGCAAACCTTCGCTGCGCCTCGACTCGTGGCGACCTTCACCGGCGGCATTGCAGCGCCTGCAGGTGCGACGTCAGGCGCTTTTGAACAAGGGCGCGGCGACATCCCCCGCGGCCAAGAAACTCGCGGCGGCGATCGCGATTCGGCTGCCCGGCTACTTCACACTCGAAAAGCAGCTTGGGGTCGAGGGCGCCAAGGCGAGCCCGCGGGCACGTCGGAGGCTGGCGGAGATCGAAGAGTTGGTGCGCGGTTATGCGCTTGCGTACGGCAACGAAGCGCTCGAGGCGCTGGCGCTCTTGTTGGCGCGCCATGTCGGTTCCAAGGTTGAAGCGGGCCTTGTCTTCGCCGTCTCCAACGGCACCACACTCGCGGCTTTGGCGCAGGCGGCGACCCCGGTTGCAGCGGTGGCTGAGATCGAATCGGCTGCTCCGGGGAGCGCCAGGGCGATCGGTCGCGCGGGCCTCGACTCCTGTGTGCGCGGTCAGCGGGTCGATCCGGCTTGCACGCTCGTGATCCAGAGCCTCATCCAACTACGAATCCTCGGATTCGCACGACGGGTGCCCCCGCCAAGGCCCGCGATCGCCACCGAGAGCCTGCGCTTGTTGCTCGCCTATCGGATCGAAGCTCACACCGGTTTGTCGTCGTCCCGCAAGCTGCAGCTGCTCGACACCCTTGCGGCCGACGACGCGACGTATCCAGCGACGTATGTGCGCGCCGTGCTCCTGGCTCGCGCCGGCAAATATCGGGCCGCCGCGGTCCACTTCGACAAGGCGGCGAAGAAGGGCCAGAACCCGCGAGCCGCCCGCGCCAACGCCCGATGGTGCCGCGAACATCTGAAACGATAGAGCACCGAACAGCGGTGTTTTTTTTGGCGGACGACTACTTCTCAACGGCCGCGCGAAGCTGCTGAACGGCTTCGATGAACACATCGCCGCGGTGCGCATAGCTACGAAACAGACCGAAAGACGCGCACGCGGGGCTCAGCAGGACGACTCCCTTCGGTCCGGCCAGGCTCCAAGCCTCGGCGACGGCGTCGTGCATCGAGTCGCGCAAGCAGGTCGACACCGTGGACGGGAGCGCGGCGGCAAGGCGTTCACGGCTCGCCCCGATCAGGACCGCAGCGTGCACACGCTCGCCCACCTCGGCAGCGAGCTCGGAGAAATCGGCGTCCTTTTCGCTTCCGCCAGCGATCCACACCAGCTTGTCCTCGTCGCCGCATACGGTGGCGCGCAGGCCGGCGATGGCGGCGTGGGGGTTGGTCGCCTTGGAGTCATCGATGAATCGCACGTCGGCGATGGTGCCAACCGCTTGCAGCCGATGTGGCGCGGGCACGAAGGAGCGCAGACCGGCCTCGATCGCGGCGAAACTCAACCCGGATGAAAAGGCGGCGGCAGAGGCGGCCAGGGCGTTGGCGACGTTGTGGAGGCCGGGCAGTGGGTTGCCGGTGTCGGCGCCAAGTTGGGCTGAAGCCAGCAGGTCGATGACGCGCCCGCCGGTGGCGAAACGAAGCGTTGAGTCCCTGTAGAAGAAGCCGTCTTCGCGCGATGCCCTGACCGAAAAGCCGATGTGGCGAGCGGCGGGAGACTGCTCATCGATCATGGAAAAAGCGCGATCATCGGCGTTGAAGATGACCCGATCGCCGGTCCCGCAGCATCGGGCGACGGCGCGTTTCGCGGCAGCATACGCGTCGCGATCGCCCGAGAACCAGTCGTCATGGTCCCCGGCAACGTTGGTCAAAACCGCGATATCAGGTCGAAACCGCACGCATGTAGCGAGCTGAAACGCGCTGACTTCGGCGACCACCCATGTCGTCGCTTCGAGCTCGTCCAACACCTCGCACAACGGCGTGCCGATGTTGCCCGCGAGGCACACGTCATCGCCATTGGTCTGCAACAGATGGGCGATCATCATCGCGGTGGTCGTCTTGCCGTCGGTGCCCGAGATCGCGATCAGCCGGTGTCCGCCGTCGTCGGCGCGGTCGAGGCGGAAGAAGAGCTCGACCTCACCGATCAACGCCCCCGCGGTCGCGTCTGCGCGCCGATACAAAGCGGTGTGAGGCGCGATGCCCGGTGAAAGGACGCAGATCTCTGCGGGCCGCGCGATGTAGCCGCCGCCAGCGCGCCAACGAACCCGTTTGTCGAGCTTGGCCACAGCCGCTTCGAGTTGGCTCTCGTTGCGGTCGTCGTACGCCTGGACGTCGGCACCGCGCCGCGCAAGCACGTTTGCAGCAGCGATTCCACTGCGGCCCAGGCCCAATACGGCGAACGCCACACCGCGAACATCCGACCACGCTGTGGTCTGCAAGAGCCGCTGGCCCGGTGTCATCGTCGCGTCGTTCATCGGCCGCTTCCCGACCCCTCAAGCCCGCGCCCGGCGGGCCCTCACGTAACCATCCGCAACGGCGAACAGGTCGTCGCCGCCGAAGAAAAGCACGGTCGAACCGGGCTCGACGGTCTCGTCGAGGAAGGGCGGAATCGCGTCGAGGTCGTGCACGTAATTGACCTGATCACATCGCTCGCCGATGCGGCGGCACAACAGGTCCGTGTCGACGCCCGGGATCGGGACTTCGCCGGCCGTGTACAGCTCGGTGACAACGACGCGATCGGCCTCGGCAAACGCCTCGGCGTAGTCGTCCTGCAGGTAGTGGATCATCGTGAACCGATAGGGCTTGAACACGGCGACCACATCGCCGCGGGCTTGCTCACGCGCCGCGCCGAGCACCCGTCGGATCCCGGTTGGATGGCTGATGTAGTCCTTCACGACCTCGACACCATCGGCGTCGACGAGGGTGAACCGGTTTTCGAGCCCGCGATAGGCCGGCGCTGCAGCTGCGATCACATCGAAGGGCACGCCGACGACATGACACGCGGCCATCGCGCCGAGCACGTTGCTTGCGTTGTAGGAGCCGGGCAGGGAGATCGACGTGCAACCGAGCACACCATCGGCGCCGTGTACGGTGAACTGCGCGGACATGCGCGACGTCTGCAGGTCTATCCCGCGGTAGTCGGCGTCTTCGCTGGCGAACCCGAACGTCACGATGCGGTCGCCGAGGCCTTTTTCACGCAGCTTTGCGGCGATGGCGCGCGCGCCGGGGTCGTCGGCGTTGATCACGCACTTTTGCAGCCGCGGGTTGTCCACGAAGAAGCGGATCACGGCGGCTTCGAGCTTGTCCCAGCTGTCGTAGTAGTTGAGGTGATCGAGCTCGAGGTTGTTCAGGATCGCGATCTGCGGGCGGGTGTTGACAAGTGAGCCGTCGCTTTCATCGATCTCGGCGACCAGCCAGGTCTTTCCGTCGCGGGCGTTGTCGCCGAAATTCTCGAGCAGGCCGCCGATGATGTAGCCGGGTTCGTGGCCTGCAGCATCCAGCAACCAGGTTACAGCGCCGCTGACCGTTCCTTTGCCGTGTGTGCCAATGACGCCGACGCTGCTGCGGGTGTCGATCAACGCGCCGAGAACCTCGGAACGGTGCACCACGGGCATGTCGCGCGCGTGGGCGGCGACGATTTCGAGGTTGGTTTCCGGGATCGCGGTGGAGCGGACGACGACGTCGGCGGTGTCGAGCATCGAGGCGTCGTGACCGATCTGCACGCTGACGCCAAGCGCCCGCAACGCGAGCGTGATCTGCGATTCGCGGACGTCGGAGCCCTGCACGTATGCGCCGCGGGCGTGGAGCAGCCTGGCGACAGCCGAGACGCCGATGCCTCCGATGCCAACAAGATGAAAGCGGGTGTCGAGAACGTTCACATGCGCCTCCAGTGGGTCGGACGGGCCGGCTTTCTAACGCAAAGCGCGGGTTTTCGCGACGCCAATCAAGCTGCCGCCGCGTCGATCTCTTCTTCGAACCGCTGGCGAGTGCGACTACTTCCCGTCCATTCGCAGCAACGAGCGCGCGCGACGACGAACCCATGGTGCGGGATGTGTCTTGGCGATGCGGGTGATCGCTTCAACTGCGCGCCCGTCTCCGATATCGGCCAGGGCGACAAGCGCGGCGTCGATCACGGCGACCGCGGGCCGATCAAGAGCCTCGATGAGGACATCCACGGAAGCCTTCTTGCCGAGCCGCCCCAACGTGGCGATGGCGACCAGGGCGATATCCTTGCGGCTGGATCGTGCGGCTTCGTGGATCGCTTCGAGCTCCTCTTCGATGCCGCGTTCGCCGACTTCACGAACGGCGGCGACGCGCTGCCACACAGTATCGCTGGCAAGGTACCCGCGAACGGTCGCGTCATCGACGTGGCGCACCGCAAGCTGGCCGAGGGCATCGGACGCCGCGAAGGCCGCCGCCCGAACAACGCGAACCGCCGAGAACCGATCGAGCTTGTCGATATGGCGCGCGGTGACCGGAACCGCCGCTTGCATGGAGCTCAGCCCGATCTCCGGCCGCCCGTTTTCATCGCCTCGCTCGGCGTGGACCGTTGTCTTGATGTGCATTTGCCCCGCGCTGGCCGGCGCGTTCGCGGGGACTTCCTTGCCATCGGTACCGCGCAGCGTCGCGGTTATTTGCAGCAGGATGCCCACTTTCTCATCCCGCGACGCGGTCTTGGCGCACGACTTCTCGGGCTGATCGGCTTTGTCTTTCAAACCTGCGACATGTGGCAAATCGGCGAGCATCTTGGCGATAGGCTCGCGCAAGACGGTGGGCGAAAGGCGGGTCGCGGGATGGGCGACGACTTCAACGCGCACGGCCATCACACAAAAACGCGGGATTTTCGGCTTCCTGGCGACTTTGGTCTCGACTGACCCCGGAGCTTCCGGCTGTTTCGAGGGCGTCGCGTCTTTTCGGCCGCATCCTCCGGCCGCCAGACATAGGACCGCGCTGAAGACGAGGCACGTGGCAAGCGGATGGGTCACAGCTCGCCCCGAACGACGTTGGCATCGGCCATGACGCACAGCAGGTTCATCGCTCGGGATGCGCCGACGTAGTAGAGGCGACGGGCGCGTTCGGGTGGCCAGTGGTCGAGCTCGGTGAGGATGACGACGGGCGATTCGAGGCCCTTGTAGGCGTGGATCGAGCTGACGAGCACCGAGCCCGGCGTCGGAGACAAGGTGAGCCGGAGTCCAGCGATCGGTTGGCGCAGCTCCATGGTCGCGCTCTTTTGGGGACTGCGGCCGCTCAGGATCACGATGTCGCTGGCAGGGACCCCTTCGTCGGCGACGAGGCGCCACAACAGGCCAGTGAGCGCCTGGCGGCGGTCGGGGACGAGCGGCTGAACGCGGACGGGGACGCCGGCTGGAGATGCGCACGGTGTGTCGCGCAGCGTGGGTTCGACCTTGGCGAGGTGGCCGTGGATCGCGCGGGTGTTGCGCCAATTCGTGCGGAGGACGACCGCCTCATCAGCGCCGGGGACGGTGTGCACATGGCCGCCATCCAGCCCAAAGATGCGCTGCCGATCGTCGTAGAAGATGTAGCGAATGGCCGTCTCCGAGTCGACGCACAGAGCGTTGAGGGCGCGCCAATAGGAGGGGCTGAAGTCCTGTCCTTCGTCGACCACAAGCGCGTCGTAACGCTGTGGCAGACGATCAGCAGCCGCGATCACGCGCGCTGGAAGCTCTTCGCTGTAAAACAGGTGTCGCTGGCGTCCGGCGCTCGGGGGCTGGATGCCGCGGCGCTTGAGCTCGAGCAGGTCGTAGCAGAGCTCGTGAAAATGGATCGCGCTGATCCGGGGCTCATCGGCGCAGACGGCTTGCAGGTGGCGTCCGAGGGCCTTGTTGTAGCAGGTCAGCAGGACCCGCATGCCCTGCTCGGCGAGCATGTGTGCTTTGGCGATGGCGAGCACCGTCTTTCCGGTTCCCGCCGGCCCGTACACGGTCAAGCGACGCACCCGGGCCAGCATATCGAGCACCCCGACCTGCTCATCGCTCAAGGCGAGCATGTTTTCGCGGTCCCGGCGCAACCGTGCACCCAGGCGATCCCGCACCGCGGCAGGCGTCGCGAATCTGCGTTCGAGCACGCGCCACCACCAGCGCGGCGAAGCGTTGCCCGAGCCGCCGTCGCGGGCCTCGAAGTGGCTGAAGACACCGTCGATACGTTCAGCGATGGACCCGAGGCCGACGCTATCGATGACGCGGTCGGCCGGGGCGTGGCCAGCGAACCCATCTCGCGGCACGCGCATATCCGGGACAATGACAGCGTGGCCGATGACGGGTCGTACGGGAAGGGCGCCGGGGTCGGCTGAGAGAGCGTCGCCGAGCCTTTCGCCGTCGCGCTGCAAGCGGAGGAAGGGATCGTCGATTCGAACGGAGCCAACGCCGCCGCGCCACGTGTCGACATGCGGGTCGTAGCTGAGGCCCCCGTGAACGACGTCAAGCAGGATGATGCCGCGATCGGGGTGGGCGATCAGCCAGTCCGCGCGGCCGTCCGCGGGCAGAGACGTGGCGGGATCACGGTCGATCCAGGTCGGCCGATCCACGACGAGGAAGTTCGATTCCAGCTCGGTTGAAAACGTGTCGTACAGGCGCCGCTGAATCGACAATGTCTGACCTTTGCGGGGGCCATTTCCGGGAACCATACGCGCCATGTCGGCACGATAACCAACGGCGGGGATGAGGTCATCCGCCGCGACCGACAAGGGCCAGGAGCCGGGTGGAGACCGCGGGATCAGCGTCGCGGGCGAGACGACGGAGCCAACGTTGGCTGCCAGGGCTGTGATGTCGGAGTTCGAGCAACCGCTTGGCGTGCGTGATTGCGGAGTCCACGTCGGCGGCCGCCAGGGCGGCGCGGGTGGCGGTTCGGTAGATGGGCGCGTACGGCACGGGGCTCGCCATCGCGATCGCGGCCGTCTTGCGGGCTCCCCCGATATCGCCGACCGACAGCTGCCAAACGGCACGGTTGTTGAGGATGTGCGGATCGCGCGGCGACCATGCGATGGCCGCGTCGAGCAAGCTTTCGGGTCCGGGGCGATTGGCGATGAGCAAGCGCGCGGCGGTGACGGACGCCCATCGCGCGACAAAACGTGCGGCTTCACTCCCGGGTGGACACGTCACGTTGTCGACGCCGCAGTACGCCTCCGCTGCTTCGATGCCAGAGGCGACGGCGCGGCGAACATCCCGGTCGGAAACCGCGCCGAGCGTGACCTCTCCCGCCGGAAATCCGGGCCGGAAATGGGCCGCGACCTGGGCGTCTTCGGCCGTATTGCCAAGCTCCCAACCGACCGGTCCGTTGCGCAGGGGTGGGCGCAGCCACTTGGCCATCGCGGCGGCCATATCGCGCACATTTTCGGCTTTTCGGGTGGGTACGATCGCGGCGTCGAAGCCGGAGCGACCGGTCCGGGCGAGAACTTTCAACATGCGAGGTTGCCGCGCGAACACACCGGGCATGCAGAGGACGTCGGGGCGCTGCCCTTCGGCGACCTGGGCGTGAACGCAGCCGGACGCCGTGTGGTCGGCCGAGACGACAACGAGCTGTCCGGCGGGTCGACGCTGCAACCAGGTTCCCGTCCACCGGGCCATCGAGACGATCGACGCCGGATGCTGGGCCGCGATGGCGTCCGTGGCGCGCAAGCCGGCGATTGAAAGAAGGCCGACAAGCGCGACCACCGCGACTGCTTTTCCATGTGTCGCCAACAACTCGACCGCGGCCACACAGCCACGCGCCGCGAGCGCGCCGAGACCGAGCGCGACAATGAGCCCACACTGCTGGTCGACAAGGCCCATCGGGTTGATCAGGACGCTGTAGAGCGCATCCACCACGATCAATGCGCCGGTGGCAACGCATGCGCGCGGACTGTCTCGCCAAGCCGCCGCGACGCCGATCCCGGCGACCGGCAGGAGATACCCGATGTCGCGCCAGACTCCCGCTCCAAGGCGCATGACGGCCACGCCGGCGCCCGCAGTGCCGATATCGCTGTCAAAAGCGCGGCGAATGCTCGCGGCGGACAGGTGATCCCATAACGCCGCGGGCGTCGTGACGTCACCCCAACTGAATCCGGCGGGACGCGTGGCCGCCAGCGGCAAATAGGCGATCACGAGACCTCCGACAGCCACGAATGTGAGCCCGGCCGCGACGGAACCGCCAAGCCTCGTGACCCCGCCAGCCCGCAGCCTCATCGCCAGCACGACAATCAGCGTCAGGCCGGCAAGCAGCACCGATTCGGCGTGGATTCCAACCGAAATCGCGACGAGTCCCGAGACGAAGGCCAGCGCGCGCGGATGGTGATGCGAGGCCGCCAGCGCGAGACACGCGGCGTGCAACAGGACGAGCGGATACACCTCGGTCGCGATGGCGTGACGCACCAGGGACGGGCTTGCGACGGCCACCGCCAGCGTCGCCAACCACAACCACGTTTCGCCGGGGAGCTGTTTTGATCGCGAGCCGAGCAACGTCACCAGCCACACCAAAGCCGCCGCGACGGTCAGCACGGCACCGAGCAAGTGCACGCGCGACGATGCGGGACCGAGCGGAACCATCGCGATGGCGTGCCCGGCCAGGTTCAGCAGCGGAAACCCGGTGGGATGGGGTACGCCGAGATCGAGGGCCGTGGTTGCGAGCTCGCCGCTATCAAAGAACGCCGCACCGGGAGCAACAAGCCATGCGAATCCGGCGACCAGGGCGCCGGCGGCGAGGATGGATTCGGATGGGATCGCAGGGCGCGACCGCTCGGCGCGGCGCATCAGCAGCTACGGAGCCGGCGGGCAATACACCTCGACGTGGTGGGTCGGTGCCACCCCGCCGTTCGCCGTTCCGATACCGCCAGCAAGCAGCGCGCACCCATTGAGGGGGCCGCTGGCCGTGATCGGGGCGATTCCGGCGCCGTATCGGGCTTGTTCGAGGGGCACGCGGGCGTCGCCGACACCGTCTTTGTTGATGACGATGGCGTCGGACACGATCTGGTTTTTGGCGTCGACGCCGCCGGCCATGACCGCGCTGCCGTCCGAGAAACCGATCGCGGCAACGAGCGCACGGGCACCTCCGCCGGAGACGCCGGAGGCCGTCACGTTCACCTTGGAGAAGGTCACCTTGAAGGTGCTCGATGATGTGTCGACATCGAGGCGATAGGGCGCGATCGGGCTCGTGGACTTGGGCGTGCGGCCTTCGAGGAAGAGGCGCTGTCCCGAAGCGCCGAGCAGGTAGAACCGGTTGCCAGCCCGAACCAGCGAACCGCCGTGCGCCTGTGGCGGCGGCGTTCCTTCGACGTTCACTTCGTCGAACGTGTCGGTCTGCGCGTTGTAGACCTCGGCCAGCGGCGCGGCGGAGCTCTTCGCGGAGCGGCCGCCGATGATCAGCAGATGCGTGCAACCGCTTGCGCTCGTCTTCACACAAGCCCAGGTCGCGTTGGCGCGACCCGTTTTCATCTTCGCCTTTGCCTCGTTGCAGTCCGATGAGCCGGAGCTGACGTTGCAAAGGAGCGCTTCACCCCGGCGCGGAATGTCGCCAGCGGTCGGCACGGGAACTTCAACGCCGCCGGCCACGAGGACCCGGGTTCCGGCCGATGTCGCGACCTTGGCCACGACCGGCAGCGCGATCGGACCGGGCAACAACGTTCCGGAGGAGGACTTCTTGGTCACGTCGACATGCCACACAGCTTTGGATACCGGGCAAGCTGCAGCGCCGCCGGCGCATTCGGCGTCCATCAAGCCAGACACAACACCTTGCGGCACGATCTTGATGCGCACTTTGCCCTGCCCGCCGACCTGGACAAACGTCGAGTCGGTCCACGGGATCGCGGTGCCCAGCCCAACGCGCGCCTCGACGCCGAAGTTGTCGATCGAAAGCGCGGTGTCGAGGAATCGGCCAAGGGTGGGATCGAAGACCTCGACGCGCTCTTTTGTCGCCGTCCAACGCCCATCGAGCGGTTGCACAGAGAAGCCGCCGCTGATGGCCACGCGACCATCGGGCAGGGCCACGACGTTGGGGAAAGCGCGGCCGGCGCCTCCGTTGAGCGGAAACAGGCTGTCGAGGTTGCATTGGTTGTTGACGCAGGTAGCAGCCGGGTGACCACTTGCTCCGCGGCAATCGCTCTCTGTCGTGCACGACAGCTTCTGCACTTCGGCACGCTTGATCGCGCTTGCCGTCGCCAGCCCCGTGAACTTACCCATGCGGTAGGGCTGAATGTAGTAGGGCGTCTTCGTCGCGTCCTTTTCGGTGCCGGGTGCGACCGTGATACCGCCTCGGTAACCGCGGACCGTCAGCTTCGTGCAGGCGTCATCACTGTAGAGGTTGACCAGGATCGAGTAGTCGTCCCGCGCGGGCAATTTGTCGAGCGTAAACGCGTTGTTCGACGAATCCGCGCCGGTCACGTACGGGATGCAACCGAGCTCGAACTTGTGGACCTTGGTCAGCGACGTCACGGGGCCGTTGAAGACCTTGACCTCCATCGCCTTGACCCCGGGAATCACGCCGGTCAACGCGAAGGAGAACGTGCCGAGCTCGCCGTCATCGCCCATGTCATCGGCCGCGCAACCGGTCGCGACGAGCGCACCGAGGCAGACGAGGACGGCCGGAAAACGGACCCATGCCCGCGAAACGAGGCGCTTCATGATCCGCCTCCGAACACCGGGTCGAGGTGGGCGTCGTTGCTGTCCAGCGAGAACGCGGCGTTGCCAAACTGCTGCTCTTCGTCCTGTTGGGTGAGGGCCCAAACGGTCACGCCGACGGCTGCGCCAACCACGACGACACCAGCCCAGAAGTACCAGCGCTGCGTCAACGGAGTCGCCACCACGGGCTTGGTGCCAACTTTCGTCGCTGCTTGGGGCAATGGATCCAGCTCGACGATGCGATCGATCGTCTTGCCCGACGCGATCTTCACCGACTGGCTCCAGTCCTTGTATCCGGCGCGCACGACCTTGATGCGGTAGGTGCCCGGCTGCAGGTTGATCTTCAGTCCGGACAGTGACGAACGGCCCGCAAGCTTGTCATTGACGTACACGAGCGCCACGCCGCCACCGATGAGTCGGACGTGCAAGACGCCCTGCTTCACGGTGCGTGTCTGCGGCAGGTCCACCGGCCCGATCAACACGAGCAACCCGTTCGCGGCGGCCTTCTTGGGGCGCGCCACGTCGGGGACTTTTTGGACCGTGCTTTGGGCGACCCGCGCGATCGGCGAATCCTTGCTCTTCATCTGCACAACGCGCATCGACCAGGAGTAGCCGCCGCCGTCCGCTTTGGTGATTTCGCTGTAGACAACGAGGTTGGCGCGGTACTTCTTACCAATCTTCGAAAGGCAGCTGACGCCGGCCTCTGTGCACTCGAACTCGAACATCTCCTCGACGAGGTCGGTCTTGGAGACATGGATGCGGTAGTGCCGATATTTGCGGGCTTTGCGGGCCAGCGACTTGGTCAACGCGATGCGTTCCTTGTCGCCGACTGCGGTGCCTTCGACCCGCAAAATGAGCACCGATTGTTTGCCGCGAGCGAGCGCGTCGGACGGCGCCGTGAGGAGCACAGCGGCGCCCAGCGCGGTGGCCAGGACAAGCGCGACCGCCCTGGTGGCGCGCATACGGTGCGAGAGGCGTTGGTTGAGAAGAGTTGCCGTCATGGATGGTGCGTGGTCATTGCCCCCCTGCCACCAACATTGCCCAGTCGCCGACATTGCCCAGTCGCCAACACTGTTCAGTCGCCAACACTGCTCAGTCGCCAACATTATCAGTCGCCAAGATTGCTCAGTCGCCAACATCATCAGTCGCCAACATCATCAGTCGCCAACATCATCAGTCGCCAACAT
>CAZLMW010000018.1:0-37433 GCA_964560875.1 uncultured Enterobacteriaceae bacterium | reverse complement strand
CCAACATCATCAGTCGCCAACATCATCAGTCGCCAACATCATCAGTCGCCAACATCATCAGTCGCCAACATTGTCAGTCGCCGACATCGACGGGCCCGACAGCTTGGACGGGCGAACGAATGCATGAAGCCATGCGGGGCCATGCTAGATGCGCGCAGGGCGGTGGTCAACTTGATGCGAATTGGGCGCAATCCAATGGTTTCAAACAGTTGTGACCGATCACCCCGACGACGGGGGCGTGTGGACTTGTGAGAAATGCCCGATAGACTGCCGGCGCAGTCGTTCATGGAGGGCGTGGCATGGTCCAGCGTATCGAATATGCGGTTTTTCCCGACACGCCCGAACAGGCGCTGTTGACGACGGGCAACAAGATCCTCGGTCACGTTCACCGCAGTGACCTGACCTATCGGGGTTTTCGCGACTGGCTGCGCGAGCAGGGGATCTGGAACAAAGACACACTCGGCGTGGCGCTCAGCCTGTTCGATATCCACCACAAGAAGGGCGAGAAAGCGGCGCTTGGCGCGTGGGGCACCAAGTTTTTTGGGATCGACGAGCTCGAGGACCAGAAAACGGCGCTCTTCGAACGGCTGCTCGACCAGAACACGTTGCTCGTCAAGTACGTGATGGAAGCGCTGGACATGGAAGGCGGCGGGCGCCTGCACTCGACCTACGAGCTGCACCGGATGCTGACGAGCTACGTTTACCCGGGCCAGCAGATCCGGCTGCCCGACTTCCAGGCGTGGATCAAGTGGATGGTGTGCTCGGGGCGCATCAAGCTCATCGGGATCCGCTGGGGTCTGACCGACGAAGGCAAAGCTATCGTGCCGCGGCTGCGCATGATCGATGTGGACGAGTTCCTCGAGGAAGAAGAGGAAGAAGAGGAAGAAGCCGCAGAGGCAGCCGCCGAGTTGGCAGCACAGGAGGCAGCCGCGAACGCACCTGAGGCCGCCGCGACGGCAAAGCAACCCGCACAGCAAACCCAAACGAAAGCGGCCGAAACGAAACCGGCCGCCAAGAAGCCGGCCGAAACGAAACCGGCCGCCAAGAAGCCGGCCGCAAAGGCGAAAACAGCAGCGAAGAAGCCCGCTGAACCGGCGCCCGCCCCGCCCAAACCCAGCGAAGAGGATGCGCTCGATCTGCCGCCAGAGGCGCCGCCGATCGACGACGCTATATTCGAGAAGTACGCCGCGCAGTTCGAGCCTGAGGCCGAGCCCGCCGCAGAAGAAGCCGCCGATCCCGCCGAAGTTGCCGCGCGCCCACCCGTGCCGCGACAGACCATCGCCCCGAGCCGACTCGTCCGCGCCTCCGCCATCGAGATTGGCTGTACACACGATGCGCTGGACGTGGCCGAAGTGGTCAAACGCTTGCGCGAGCACGGCCGCCAAAAGGCACTCGGCGGCGGCTCATTGCTCGTGGCGTACGGCCTGGAAACGCGCCTGACTCGCACCGAAGCGGCGCGACACCTGTTCATGGCTGGATTGCTGGCGCGCCTGTCCGCGGAGCGTCCCGACGGATCGCTGTGCGACCTGTTCATTGAGCGCGTTGGCGGCCTCGGGCCCGCAGCCGTGTTGCTGGACCGTCCCGAGGCGCTGGCAGAGGTCACGGTTCGCTGGGGATTTGCCCAGGGCGATGCACCGTCCCGCGCGATTCGTGCCGCCTTGTTCGACGCCGTGATTGGCGGTCGCGCGCTTGCCCGAAAACAGGACACGCCAACGCTGCTGGCCGAAGCGCCGTCGACCGAAGTGCTCTTTGGCATGTTGAGCCAGGGGCTGCTGCGCGGCGCACCAACCGCGGCCGTGTTCTGGTTGATCCGCGAGATGGTCCGGATCGAGGCGTGGAAGCAGCCTGCCGCGCGTGAGGTCGCGTTCATCCCTTCGCGCGCCAACCGCATGATGGCCTACCGATTGCGCCTCATCGACAGCCACTTCGCGTCGAGCCAGGCGCGCTTGATCGACATCTCACGGACCCTCTGCAAGCTGTTGCCATCCGGCTCCGTCGAAGCTGCCGCGTTCGAGGACGTGGCCCCGGACGACCACCTGCGGTTCGACTGCCCGATGGTGCCGATTTGCCAGTCGCCCTGCGGCTACCGGTCGGGATCGTAGCGCCTTGGAACGCGGTTACCGCGCGCCGGTAAGCGGCCACAGATCGTGCTGCAAAGCGGCCCCAACTGCGGCCCGCTCTTCGGCGTGGTTGCCCTGATCGATCGAGGCAAAAGCGCGCTTCCAGTCCGCGAACGATCCGCCTGCTTGCCACGCCTGCCAGGCAGCGCGCCCCGTCTCCATCCCGCCCTGGGATAGCCGGTACTCGATCCATGCCCAGCGGGGCGAATCAAAGCGCACGTCGACCCGTGACGAAAGCGCGCGCTGCACACGCTTGAGCTTCTTCATCTGGGTCTTGATCGGCTCGAAGGGCGCCTCGGCCAGCGGCGTGTGGAGCTTGGGCACGAAGGGGGAGATGGTCATCGCTAGCGGGATGATCTTCGAGATCGCCAGGCACATCGCGATGAGCTCGTCGAGATCGGAGTCTTGCTCCTGGGGCAGGCCAAGGATCACGTACAGCTTCATGGACCGCATGCCGGCTTCTCGCGCCAACCGCGCCGCACCGATGAAGTGACGTTCACGCAGCCCCTTCATCATCTTGCCGCGCATCCGCTGAGACGCAGCGTCCGACGCGATCGTGATGGAACGGAAGCCGCCAGCGGCGAGCAGCGAAACAAACTCTTCGTCGAGTTGATCGGCCCGCAGCGAGCTGATTCCAACGCCCTTGCCGCGCTCGACCGCGGCCGCCAGAGCGCCCTTGATATGCGGCCAATCGCTCACCGCGGCGCCCACGAACCCGATCCGCGGTGCGCTCAGATAGGGTTCGTGATCGAGCGCGTCGACGACGCTTTGCAAGGGTGGGGAGCGCATCGGCGAGACCGGGGCCCGCACGACGCAGAAACGGCAGTAGCGCGGGCACCCACGGCTGGTTTCGAGCAGCGCCATGTCGCGGAATTCCGCCTCGCTGGAGTACCACTGACCGATCGCCGGGATGTGTTGGCCATACACCGCGAGCACGTCGGGCACCGCGTTGCCGTGGATCGTGGGCACCCAAAAGCCCGGAGTTTGCGCGGCGAGGGCCATCATTTCGGCCTTGGGCATCCCCGCTTGGAGCCAGTCGAGCAGCGATTGCAGCGCGACCTCGGCCTCCCCGATGACGCCGATGTCGATGAACGCACCTAGGGCGAGCACGTTGCTCTGCGTCAGCGGGCCACCGGCAATAACAGGCGGATCATCGCTGCTGCGTTCGTCGGCGAGCGGGTTGATGGACGCGCGGCGAAGCATCTCGGCCACGTGCGGGATATCGAGCTCGTAGGCGATCGAGAACAAGATCGCGTCGAACTGCTCGAGGCCCATGCCGTGCTCGAGGGAGCGTATCGGCAGGGCGCGGTCTGTGGTGAAGGCGTCGTCGGGCAATACAGCGCGCTGACAGCTGAGCTCCGGGCGGCTGTTGAGGATACGGTAGACCACCTGGTAGCCGAGGGACGCGCCCGCGACCCGGTAGGTGTTTGGGTAGCACAGCACACATTCGATGCCGGCGCGGCGCGTGAGCGTGCCGGTCTCATGGGCGAGAACATGTGCGTTGCTGGAGCGCGCCATCTAGTGGTCCGTTTTGGGAGTTTTGCTGAGTTGCCGGCCGTATGTCGGACCACTAGCTTTCATCTGCAAGGGGCCTCGCGGGGGAGGCCCCTCGGCCCGAAAAGCGTCGTTTTCGTGCCTCACCCCAACCTCCGCTGCGCGGCTGTATCTCGTTGCCGTCCATTGATCGTTTCCTTGCAACGAGACACCAGTGGTCCATTCATGGGTCTGCGCGGCCGTTTTTGGTGTCGCGGTCGTCGGATCGGCTTGTCCGCGACGAGACACTACGGAGTTCCGGCCTGGGTGTGCAGCCTTTCGATCGTGCGGCGGATCATGTGGCGTTCCGGCAGGCCGAGGCGCGCTGTGATGATGAGCGCCTCTCCGAGCGCGTCGCCGCAAGCCTGGCCGTTGCCGAGCATCCCCTCGACTTGGCCGAGCAGGTACAGCGCTGCGCCCAAACCCCGTGGATCACCGGCGCGGTGGGCTTGCACAGCCTCCTTCAGGGTGGCAGCCGCGGCGGTCTTCTTATCGAGCGCGACTTCGCAGCGCGCCCGAAGCGTGAGCAGATCGCCGAGTCCTGCTTTATCGAGCGCGTCTTGGTCGATCGCCTCGAGCGTCGCGAGCGCGGCTTCGTGTCGGCCGAGATCAACCTCGATCGTTGCCGCGTCGACCTGGCACAGCGCTTGCACCAACTCGTCGTCGATCGCCGCGGCCTGGCCGAGCGTCTTGATCGCGGTGGTGCCATCGCCGAGCGCGCGCTGACACGCAGCGATCCCGCGCAGAATGCTGCCACGCAGGCGGGGCTGGGAGACCATGGATTCGATCTCGAGCGCCCGGCCGAACGCAAGCAGCGCCTCGCGATGACGACCGATGGCGAGGTTGCTGTTGCCGCAGAAATACAGCGCGTGTCCGGCGATGTCGGGGCGCCCACTTGCGGCTGACTCTTCGGCGGCGTGCGTGGCGGCGAGCAAGGCTTCGTCATGCCGTCCGAGGGCCCGCAGCGCGCGACCAGCGACGAACAGGGCGCGGGCGTGCGACTCGTGGTCTTCACTTTCACGCGCGATCTCGGCGGCGTCGCGGGCGGCGTGGGCAGCATCGCGCGGTGCACCCTGGGCGAGCCGGACGTCTGCGCGCCGCGCCAAGGCACCGGCCCGGAGACGCAACAGGGGCTGGTCATTAGCCGCAGCGATGGCGAGTTCCACTGTCTCCGCAGCTGCGGCAGCGTCCCCGCCAGCAAGCTGCAGGGCTGCGCACAGATCCAGGGCGACCACCCGTTGGGCGACTGTTCCGACGGTCGCGGCCGCGTCGCACAACGTCTGGGCAGCCGCGATCGTTTCTTCGTCGTGCCGACCGCGCCGCAACCGGATGCGCAACATCGCGATCTCCGCGCTGACGACCGCGTCGAGGCGACCTGTTCGACGTCCGTCGGAAGCGGCGATCGACGCGGCCTGCTCGGCGGCATCCAGGCTCCCACCCGCGAGCGCAACATTGGCGAGAAGGGCGACGGTTCGAACCCGTCCTGCGGCGTCTCCGGCGGCGGCCCGAACCCGAGCGGCGTCTTCGAGGGCCTTGTGTGCGGCGTCGAGGCGACCAGCCTTGCGGGACAGCACGGCGAAAGCTTCGAGGCGACCTGCGGCGACACCGGGCAAAGCGGCGACCGCCGCGGAAGGTTCCCGCTGCTGGAGGGCAAACGCTTCGTCCCACTGCTCGTTGTCGACGAGCGCCAGGACCAGCTCGGCTTCGATTCCGGCGACCGCGACCTCCAGGCCCGCTTCCCGCGCCGCGTTGGCCGCGAGTGTGAGCGATTCGACCGCGCTTCGGGGATCCGCTTCTCGGCGTGCGACCGCGGCGTCGAGTCGCAAAGCGTCGATGTGCAGGCTCGTGGCGCCGAGCTCCCGTCCAGCTTCGGCGGCGACGGACAAGAGCAACCTGGCTGTTCGATTATCCCCGCCCGCGATGGCCTGGCGCGCACGAACAAGGGCGATCGTGGCGCGCGCGACCTGGTCTTGCACGGCCGCTGCATCCTCGACCCATTGATCGCGCAGGTCCGTTCCCGTCGCGGGCTTTTCGGGCTCCGCGCCGGTGGCTTGCTGGCCCGCAGGAGCTGCGTCGCCAGCGACTTTGTGGATGCGTTTGGCGACCGCGTCCTGGAGGGGCTGGGCGGCGCGATCTTCAGCGGCGGCGAGCGTGACATCGGCGTTGTCGAATTGTCCGGTCCGAAGGTCCGAGAGCGCCAAAGACGCGAGCGCTCGGGCAGCAAGTGGCGTCGAACCGGCCGACTCGGCGAGGGATCGGGCTCGCTGCCACCACATCGCCGCTCGCGCCGGTTGGCCGGCTTGCTCATTGAGATCGCCCACGAGCAAACACGAAGCCGCTTGCGCGCCTCGATCGTCCGCTCGCTCGAACTGCGCCATGGCCGCGATCGCGTCTCGATCCGCCTCGGCCACTTTGCCGATCGACGCATAAGCATGGGCCCGTTCGAGGTGCAGCCAGCCGGCGTGATTGGCCAGGGGAACGGTCGCAGGTTGCCCGATCCGCCGCTGCGCCAACGTCGCATCAACGAGCCCGATCGCCGCATACATGTCACCGCGACGCCGCAGCGCACGCACCATGTCGATCGCGGCGATGGCGTCGGATGCGGGGCCGGTTTGCTCGGTCATGGTGGATGCCTCATCCGCGGCGTCGTTGCTGACGACAATGGCCGCGGTTCACGGAGCGAGACGAAGGTACCATTGGCTCGACGCCACGTCCCCGAAGGCCCGCGCGTAGCCGATCACGATGTTACCTTGTGAACGATACCCGGCTTCAAGTCCGGTGCGGATCTCGAGCCCGGCCGACCCGACCCATCCTGTGCCCGATTGCTGCCGGCGCGTCGTTTCGCCGCGATCGACAAAGCCAGCGGCGTCGACAAAGACGACAAGCCAGCTCCGGGCGAGAAACACCGGCAGCAGCTCCAGCCCGGCGCCGTGATTGAACAGCGGCCAGTGGACCTGCAGCGACGTCCACCCCATGCCGTGCCCTCGCAGGCTACGCGCCTTGGCACCGACGGGCTGAATGAAGCCACGCACGACCGAAAAATCGCTCCCGGCGCCGCCGAAAAGCAGCGACTGGGGGTTGAAGAGTGGCAGCCCATGGATCGAATACGGCGCGGCCTCGTCCTCGAATACCTGGCCAAGACCGACGCGTGCTCGCCACTGCAAGACGCGGTGTTTTCCGAGCGGCCACATGTGGTTGGCGTGCATGTCGACCCGCAGCCGAGGTCGTTCGCTGAGCAGGTAGCGGCTGCCATAGCTGACAAAGAGCGAATGGCTCCGGAGCCGCTCGGGCACGACGCTGTTCAAATACATCTCCTGCCGGCTCCACGACACACCGGCTGACACGGTGGTTGTGCGTCCTTCAAACGGCTCATGGGGCGCGGGACCGTGCGGATCATGCTGGTCGAGCTGGCGGCGAAAGCGGTCGATATCGTCGGAAAGCGTGGTCACCGCGGCGCGCACATTGGCCGAAAAATCGAGCACATCCCGCAGCACGGGGTAGCGCCACGAGCCGCCCAACTGGGCGATGGCACGGCGATCGGCGACGCGATAGAGGCGGTAGCCACGGGTGAACCAGGCGGTGCTGTGCAGGTAGGTGGCCGCGGCCGTCCAGGTCGGTTCATAGCGCTGCCAGGTCCAGGAAGCTGAGATCATCGGCAACCTCAACGCGACGTCGCTCTGCATGGTCAGATCCCACGTGTGCAGGCGCAGGGCGTCGCGTCCTCCCGTGCGCAATCCGAGCGTCACGCCCTCGATTCCGCCATCCGCCGAGGCCGCGACGATCGGTCGCCAAGCCCGCGGCAAGACGCTCGCGAAGCTGCTGTACTCCGTCTCGGTTACTTCGGTTTTCGGCGGCAAGTAAGTGGGCCGCTCGATCGTGGATGCCGCGACAAGCCCGGAGCCGGCGGGCACATCAAGAACGTGGACCTCATCGCCTTTGCCATGCGGAATGACGAGGGCAGCGCGGCGACCGTCGGGCGTGATCGAGAAGCTCCGAATGCCGCGCGTAGACCGGGCGATCACCAAGCCGTTGCGCACCAGGTCGCGAAATGCGCCGCGATCGACGAGGTCAGCACCGTGTTGCGGATCCAAGCCCTTCGTAGATGGTGCCGGCGCGGGATGCTTGGGATCGTGGCCAGTGAGCTCGCTGGTCGGTCCAAAACGGCGGAGGCGCTGCCCAACCGAGTGCCGTTTCGCCGGTCCCCGGGGCCGCATGCGGGCATCGAGCGGCATCGAGAAGGCGTCCTGGAAACCATAAACACGCTGATATGGGCGGGCTTCGAGCCAATGCAGCGTTTGCCCATCGGCGCTGAAAAAGGGCTCTCGGCAGCCGAGTTCACAGACGAATACGTCGCTCTTGTTGCCGCTGACAAGATCGAGCACGACCACGCGTGACAGGCCGTTGTTGGGGATCTGCACGTAGGTCGCATGCCGTCCATCGGGGTGCATCCGGATGCGGCCTTTCGTCTCGCCGTCGCGGGTGACGCGTGTGCCTTCCCCAGGCAATCCCGCCACGGGAGGGCCGTCCGGCGCAGCTTGTTTGATCACCTCCGCAGCGGACCGTGGCGGCACCTTTGCGCGGTCGCGCCAGTGGCTCTCGATGTGTACACGGCGACGAAGCTCCTCGATCGCGCGATCCCACATCGCCTGCGCCGAGATCCCGTAAACCCGGCGATACAGCGCGTTGACCGCGAACGGGATGGGACGCTCACCATAGGCCTTGAGCAGCTGCTTGAGCTTGTCGGTGCCGAAATGACGCACCTGGTAGTCGAACAAGACACTGCCCCAGAGGTACCAGCTGTTGCCTCGCGGCCAGTCGAGGGGGCGTCCCGTCAGCTCGGACAGCTTGGGCACGGTCCCGTCGAGCACCGCGGCGCGCAGCTTCATCATGAATTGCGGACTATCGATGCGTCCGGTGCCGGCGCGATCGAAGCCGGGTCGGTGTGTCTCAGCCCAAACTGCGAGCCCTTCCAGGAAGAGTCGCGGCCAGTACTGGTTGGGCAAGTAGGAGCGGCCGAGGATCGCGTTGACGATGCGCGCGACGCCACCGTGATCGGCCATATGGAGCACGTGGGCGAGCTCGTGAAAGACCAATAGCCGCACCCAGTCGCCGTGCCCGGCCATATCGTCGAGCCAGCGTGGCCGGTACGCGCGGATGTGCACGCGGTCGTACGGCCTCACGTTCGCAAAACCGTTGGCGGCGTCACTGTAGTCGTCGATGGTGACGTGCACCGGCGTAGCGGGCCGATAGTTGAAGACCGGCGTGAGCGTCCGCCAGCCGTCCTCGAAGACGTCCGCGACATGCCGCGCGAAGGCGGTGTGTGTCTTGGGGTAGTGGATCTGTGCGTGGGTCGTTGTCAGCGTGCGCCATCTGATATCGCCGTCGTGACCATGCGCGGAGCTTCCGATAACGAGCGCTGCGGCGCACACGGCAACTGCGACGACGGCGGTGGCGACACGCTGCATGGCAAACGTTGAGCCTCAGAGCTTGCGGATCGAGGGGCCGTCAGCGTGCACGATCACCCTCTCCTCGCGCATCGAATCGGCCATCAGGACACGCAATTGACGCCGTTGTGGGCGCCCTCCGATGCGCGCAACTTGACCCATGCGCTTGCCGACCTGGATCCAGTCGCCGACCTGGTAGGGCAAATCATCGACGCGACGGGGAGGCTCCCGTTCGGCCAGCGGCTCGTGTCGGTGCGGCAGACCCTCGAGCAGTCTCTCAAGCCCGACGTCGGCCGAACACGCGCGGCAAGCCTCGTCACCTTGGAGCGATTCGCCGAAATGCGCCGCGATTCCTTGCCATAAACACGACCTGCGGCGCCAGAGGGCCAACATCGTCAGCAGCCTCTCGTGGCCGCGCAAACGGCGCGCGTCGATGAGCGATTGGTCCACCAGTTCGCCGCTTGGTTCGTCGAGCACGTGCAGGTCGCCGCCTTCGAAAGACCCGCCGATGCAGCCGGCGGATGCGAGCAATCTCATCGCAGTGATCGCCCGATGATCGCGCCGGTCGCGCCCGGCAAAACGTTGTCGAAAACGCGCCTCGGTCCATCCGGCAGAGACCCCGTTCATCTCGGCGATCGCCTCCCAAACCGAGACGATGGTTGCCGCGTCGGGGTGCGCGTTACGGACGTGCTGCTGGTGGATCGCAAGGTCGTCATCATCGAGCAGCGCCAGGCACAGGGACGGACCATTGTCGCGGCCAGCGCGCCCGATCTCCTGCGCCCAGGACTCCACCGCGCCGGGGATTTCGCAGTGTACGATCAGCCGCACGTCGGGGCGGTCGATGCCCATGCCGAAGGCGTTGGTGGCGAGCAACGCGGGTTCGTCCTCGGCGATGAATGCACGTGACAAGCGCTTGCGAGGCCCGGCGGGAAGGTCGCCGTTGTAAAAACGCAGGTGGACGCCGCGCTCCTCGAGTTCGGCGCGTAGCTTCTCGCCGCGGGCGATGAGGCCGGTGTAGATGATGGCCGCGCCGCCGATGCGCTTGAGCAGCTCCGCGATGTGCTCGGCCTTGTCGGTGATGCCGTGACAACCGACCACAGCGAGCCGGAGGTTGGCGCGGTAGACCGGCGCCCGGATGCGCACAACGTCGGTCATGCCGAGTCGATCGATGATGTCGCTTTCGACGCCTGGTGTAGCGGTGGCGGTGAGCGCGATCAGCGGCGCGGGATTGCCTTTCACCGTCGTGCAGGCCTTGGTGAAGGTGCCGAGCAACCGATAGTCGGGCCGAAAGTCATGGCCCCAGTGTGAGATGCAGTGCGCCTCGTCGATCGCGACAAGAGAGACGTCGGTTCGCTCGAGGGCGGCGCGAAACGCGGGTCTTCGAAAGCGCTCGGGCACGACGTACATCATCGCGAGTTCGCCGCGCTCCATGGCATCGAGCCGGCGCTGGCGTTCCCTGCGGGGCACGGTTGCGTTGATGAAGCTGGCCTTGATGCCCTGGCGGGTCAGCGCGTCGACCTGGTCTTGCATCAGCGCGACGAGTGGGGACACGACGATGGCGCACCCGCGGCCTTGTCGATGGAGCACAACGGCGGGGAGTTGGAAGCAGAGAGACTTGCCGCCGCCGGTGGGCAACACGACCATCGCGGCGCGACCCTGCAAAACCGCCGAGATCGCGGCTTGCTGGTGATCGCGTAGGCCGTCGTGGCCGAATTCTCGGCGCAGGACGTCGGCGACGTCGCTATTCATGCGGAAAATCGGCTACCTGCGTGCCGTCGCAAGCTGGCTTTGCAGGTGCGGCGGGATCTCGGCGTAGACGTCCGAAAAGAGCGTTGCCAGGGGCGGAGCCGGGCGTTTTTCGACGTCCTTGAGCAGCGACCGGAGCTCGGTGTCACATTGCATGCGCCACGCAGCGGCTGTCTTTTCGTCGATCACATCGCGCTTGAGCAGATAGCGTTCGATGCGGTGGATCGGATCGAAATCGCGCCACTGATCGGTGATGGATTCGTCGCGGTAGCGGCTGGGATCGTCGCTGGTGGTGTGCGCCCCGACCCGATAAGTCAGCGTCTCGATGAAGACCGGTCGACCGCCTTCGCGGACCCGTTGAGCAGCGTCGCGGACGACCCGATACACGGCGAGCGGATCGTTGCCGTCGATGCGAATGCCGATGAGCCCGTAGCCGTGGGCCTTGATCGCGAGCGACGGCGCAGCGCACTGCTTTTCAAAAGGCGTCGAGATCGCCCACTGGTTGTTCTGGCAGAAGAAGAGCAGCGGCAAACCAAGGCCACCGGGTCGCATGACGCCGGCGAAATTCATGGCGACGTGGAAATCGCCCTCGCTGGTCGCGCCATCGCCGATCGCAGCGAAACAGACGGGTCGATCGGGCGCCTTGTGCTTGAGCGCCATGCCGTACGCGGTCCCCACAGCTTGCGGGAATTGCGTCGTCATGACCGACGACAACGTGATGTAGTTGTGCTCACGCGACCCGTAGTGGCACGGCATCTGGCGGCCGGATGTCGGGTCGTCGATGTTGCCAAAGCAGTGCGAAACCCACGTGTGCAGCGGGTAGCCGCGATGCAACGCCATGCCGCCTTCGCGCAAGGCCGGATGGATCCAGTCGCGATGGTCGAGCGCCTCGGCTGCGGCGATCACGCCAGCTTCTTGCCCGGTCGCTGCACCGTAAAACCCGATTCGACCCTGGCGCTGCAGGGCGAGCATGCGCTCATCGATCACGCGCACCCGGACCATGGAACGCCAGATCTTCTCGGCTGTGTCGTCGGAAACACCGGTGTCTGCGTTCTCTCCAGCGACGGGCTGGCCCTGCTGGTTGAGGACCCGAAAAAGCCCGACAGCCTGGTCGGTGTCTTCGAGCGCGAAACTCGGATACGGCGTGGTAGCGGTTGCGTCGTCCATGGCGCGGATGGTGGCTGGTGACGCGGCTGCGGGCAAGGCATCATCCCGCCGCTTGGAGGCGCGCCGATGGCCATGGCAAACGCAACCCGACGTCTGCGACGCAGCATCCCGGCGATCGAGTGGGTGGCATGGGGCGTAGGGGCGTGCTTGTCGGCGTGGTTGACCGTTGGCCACCTCGTGAAGCTCACCGGCGCCGCGATCGACGCGCCGATCAACGCGGACTCGGTCCTGCTTGTCACCGCCGCAGCCGCCGTTTTCGTGCCGCTCCGAATGCTCCTGCTGGTCACGGCACCGGGCCACTACGCTGTCCGACGCGGCCTCGGTGAATCCCCGGCCAGCATTCTCGCTGGCATGCTGACCGAAGCGACGATTCTGGCCTCCGCAACCGTTGTCCCCACGCTGCTGTTCGGGGTGATCGCGGCGCTCTCCGATCCTGCAAATAGCCGCTTTGTGGACGCCCTGGCGCTGCACGTCGGGGGCTTGTGGACCGTTCACCTGCTCGCGGTTGCGGCGACAAATCGCGCGCTGGTGCGTGTCTTCGATGGTGGTGGCGCGTGGCGGGCCATCAGCGGCGGCGGCGCGTTCGGCCCCGCCCAAACCGCCCCCCTGCTCTACGCGCCGGCCGTGGCTTATGCCCTCGGATTGGTGCCGACCGCGCTTGCGATCGCGTGGCTCAACGGCAGCGGCGATTGGCAAGTCGCGAGCAACACCAGCGGGCTGCCGATTTGGCCCGTCTTCGCCTTCGCGGGCGCCGTGTTGACAGCGACGTTCGCCCGGGTCGACGTGACATCTGGTCGCGCCAAAGCAGCCGCCGGGCTGGTGCTGGTCGCCGAGCTGCTCAAGCGCGGATTCGTGCGATCGGAGGCGGTCGCCGAGCCGGGCGCGTGGTTGTTGGTCGCTGCAAGGGAAAAGAAAAGACGCGCTGCGCTGCAATTCATGGCGCGAAGTTGGGTCCGTCGTTACCCAGCCTCGCATGTCGCGTCCGTGGTGCTCGTCGCGTGGGCCGCGTGGCTCCTGCAGCCCGGATCTTCGGTCGTTTCCGTCGCCCTGGTCGCGCTTGGCATCGGCTTGTACTCGGTCTTTCGCGCCTACGACTTGCTCGGTTCGCTGCCCCATGTCGCGGCGGCGGTAGACACGATGACGGCACCTGTTCGCAGCCATGAACGGGCGCTTGGCGATCTCGCGATCGGCCTGGGTGTGCCCGGGTTGGCGGTATTGCTGCTCGGCTGGTCGGAGAACCAGTGGCTCGGCGCGGCGATCGGCGCTGGACTTTCGGTTGCGGCCGCGGCGATCGGAACTCGGGGCAAAGCGAGCCCGGCGCGTGCATGGATCGGCCGTTTCGGTGTGCTTCTGGTCCTGGTGGGCGTCGGCTTCGCGCGATGGGAGGTCTCGGTATGACAGCGCCCCTGGCCGCCCGCGCCATTCGCAAGTCCTACGGCAACCGCAGCGTGTTGCACGGCATCGATCTCGATCTCGAAGCGTCGACGGTGACGGTGCTACTTGGCGCCAACGGGGCCGGAAAATCGACGTTCGTTCGCATCCTCGCCGGGGAGATGTGGCCCGACCACGGTGTCGTCAAAGCCGGCGGAATCGACGCGCTCGGAGCCACGGCGCCAATCGATGTTGCGCACGTCGCCCAGGACGCTCCGCTGGCCGACTTTCTGAGCACCAACGAGCACACCGACGCCTTGATCGACCTCCGCGGCCTCGAGCCCGCCAAGACCCGCACCGCCGTGAAAGCCGTCGCGACGCGTTTGGGACTCGCTGGCCATCTCGATCGCCCGATGTACGCACTGTCCGGCGGCATGCGCCAAAAAGCGGCGCTCAGCATCGCCTTTGCGGCCAACACGGCCGCGCTCTTGCTCGATGAACCCTACGCCGGGCTGGACATCCCCTCGGCCCTCGCGCTGCGGGAGCTGATCGCCGAGCGCCGCGCCGACGGTGCCGCGATCCTCGTCGCAAGCCATCTCGCCGAGGCCTCCCTGGCCGTCGCCGATCGCGCGGTCGTCCTCGCCGGTGGCCGTATCGCGGCCGACATGGACAGCGCCCAGCTCGCGTCCTTTGGTGGCGATCCACAAGCGTTTGAAAGGGCCGTGTTGGAGGCAATGACGTGACCGCGAAGCAGCATCCGAGGCCCACGCGCACCAGGAGCGGCTTCAACGCCCACACCCTGAGTGTCTTTGGGGCCAACCAACACAACCTTCGCAACGTCGACGTACACTTGCCGAAGGGTTCGCTCGTCGTCTTTTCGGGGGTCAGCGGCTCGGGCAAGTCGTCCCTTGCATTCGACACGCTCTACGCGGAGGGCCAGCGCCGTTACGTGGAGAGCCTTTCGGCCTACGCGCGGCAGTTCCTCGGGCAGATGGACAAGCCGATCTACGACCGCATCAGCGGCCTGTCGCCGACCATCGCGATCGACCAGAAGACGGCCAGCAACAACCCGCGTTCCACGGTCGGCACCATCACCGAGATCTATGACCATATGCGTGTGCTCTTTGCGCGCGCCGGTGTGCAGCACTGCTACAAGTGCGGCCGAGTCGTTGGCACGCAAGATCCCGCCCAGATCGTCGCCGACATCCTCAATCTGCCCGAAAATACGCGCTTGCTCGTGCTCGCTCCGATCGCCCGCAACCGCAAAGGCACGTTCGCCGACGTCTTCGAAGCGGCGCTCAAATCCGGCTTCGTGCGCGCCCGAATCAACGGAGAGGTCGTCGCCATCACCGCCGACCTGACCCTCGACAAGAAGCGCAAGCACAACGTCGATCTGGTCGTCGATCGCATCGTGGTCCGCGAAAAGGACCGACTGCGCCTCACCGACTCCGTGGAAACCGCGCTCAAGGAAGGCAAAGGGCGCGTCGCCGTCGCCACTGTCGTCCGGCCCGGCGAGGAGGGCGAAACCGTCGAGAAGAACTACAGCGAAGCCCGCCACTGCGACCACTGCAACATCGGCTATCCCGAGCTGTCACCGCCCGCGTTTTCGTTCAACACCCCGGTCGGCGCGTGTCCGACATGCAACGGCCTGGGCATCGCGCTTGAGGTCGACCCCGATCTCGTCGTGCCCGACAAGACGCTCTCCGTTTCGCAAGGTTGCATCGTCCCGTGGGCCAAACAGGTCGACCAGGAGAGCTGGACGCGCCGTCGCCTCGAAGCGCTCGAACGCGAGTATGGCGTGGCGCTGGATACGCCTTGGAAGGACCTGCCCGAGGCCAGTCAGAAGCTGCTGCTCTACGGCGCCGACAAGCGCGTCAAGGTCCACTACAAGGGCAAGCGGGGCTCGGGAACGTGGGAGATGCGGCACGAAGGCGTGGTGCCCGAAACCCAGCGGCGATGGCGCGAAACCGGCAGCCCACGAATGCGCGCCTACTACGCGAGCTTCTTCGCCGAGCGGCGCTGCAGCCACTGCGACGGGACGCGAATTCGACCGGAGAGCGCTGCCGTGCGCGTCGGCGACAAACGAATCCACGAGCTGTCGCACATGCCGGTGCGGGACCTCTCGACGTGGTTTCAGGACCTCCAACTCATCGGCAACCGCGCGACGATCGCCGCCGAGCTGGTCAAGGAGATCCGCGCGCGCCTCGGCTTCCTGTGCGATGTCGGCCTCGAATACCTGTCGCTGCAGCGCGGCGGCCAGACGCTGTCCGGCGGGGAGAGCCAGCGCATCCGACTCGCATCCCAGGTCGGGTCTGAGCTGACAGGCGTGCTCTACATCCTCGACGAACCAAGCATCGGCCTGCATCCGCGAGACAACGCGCGCCTGCTGCGGACGCTTTGCCACCTGCGAGACCTCGGCAACTCGGTGCTGGTCGTCGAACACGACCGCGAAACCATCGAGGCGGCCGACCACGTGGTCGATTTCGGGCCCGGCGCAGGTCGACTCGGGGGCGAGGTGGTCTATTCGGGCGACGTCGCTGGCCTCCTCGCATGTGAAAAGTCGCTGACGGGGCAGTACCTGAGCGGCGCTCGTGTCATCGGCGTACCGGAAAAGCGCCGCAAGAGTCGCCGCTACCTCCGCGTGAAGGGGGCCGAGCACAACAACCTGCAATCGGTCGATGCCAAGGTCCCGGTCGGTTGCTTCACGGTCGTCACCGGTGTCAGCGGAGCCGGCAAGTCGTCGTTGATTTCCGGTGTGCTCCTTCCCGCCCTGCTCCGTGAGTTGCACAAATCGCAGCGCGAGGTGGGCAAGCACACGTCGATCAAGGGCATCGATCACTTCGACAAGGTCATCGAGATCGATCAGAAGCCGATCGGACGCACACCGCGGAGCAACCCCGCGACCTACACCCAGCTTTGGGGCGGTATTCGCGACATCTTCGCCAGCCTGCCCGACGCCAAGGTGGCCGGATATGCGGCGGGACGGTTTTCATTCAACGTCAAAGGCGGCCGCTGCGAACACTGCAAGGGCGACGGGGTGCTCAAGATCGAGATGCACTTTCTCGCCGACGTCTACGTGCCCTGCGATGTCTGTGGGGGGCGGCGATTCAACAGCGCGACGCTCGAGGTCAAGTACAAGGGCCATTCGATCGCGGATGTGCTCGACATGACCATCGAAGAGGCGGTCGACGTCTTTCGCAATCACCCCAAGCTGCACCGAATCCTCGTCACGCTGGAGCGCGTCGGGCTCGGCTACCTGCAACTGGGCCAGAAGGCGCCGACCTTGTCAGGAGGCGAAGCACAACGCGTCAAACTCGCCAAGGAGCTCGCACGACCCGGCACCGGGCGCACGCTCTACGTGTTGGATGAACCGTCAACGGGGCTGCATTTCGAAGACGTCCGACGCCTGCTCGCCGTGCTCCAGGAGCTCGTCGATCGCGGCAACACCGTGCTGGTGGTCGAACACGACCTCGACATCATCAAGGTCGCCGATCACGTCATCGATCTCGGCCCGGACGGCGGAGACGCGGGCGGACGCATCATCGCTGTGGGCACGCCCGACGCGATCGCGAAGGTCGACGAAAGCCACACAGGACGCGCGTTGCGCGACGTGCTGACGTAGCAGGGGTAAGGGAATCGGCCGTTTCGGGCGGCCGACTGTCTTAGCGTTTGGCGCGGCGAGCACGGACCTTGGCGCGGCGCTTGGCGCGGGCGGCCTTGCGCTTAGCGGCCTTGGTCGCGGCCTTGGCGTCGCGTTTGGTCGCGTCGAGAGACTGGCGGTGCGCGTCGATGAGACGCCACGCGGAGAAGCCTTCGAGCTTGGCCCGGTAGCCCTCGGGGACGTTGCCCTTGGGGAACCGCTCGGCGCAGATCGCTTCGACCGCGCCGTCTTTGCTGCCGAACTTGGACACCATGCGCTTGGCGTTGTGGTGGTGCGACATCAGGCGCGTGTTGCTCACCTGCAGCAGTCGCGAGCGGAGATCGCTGTCCGACTCGCCGATGAGGTTCATGATCTCGTCAACCAGGCCATGCTTGCCACCGAACGCGGAGTTGACGCGCTGCTTGGGGGTGGGCGGGTTGACCTGCTTGGTGCCTTTCTTGCTGTTGGCCATGGGGCCTCCTTTACGTAGCGCCGCGCGGCATGCGCGACGTGCGATGGTCGATCGATCGACCGTGGGGCGCGCGTTCTAGTCGAAGTTGCGCCGCGGCACAACCGTTAGCTACTCAAACTTGCTCGGCAATCGTCGCACGTTCAGGCCGGAAACGAGCGCTCGGGGGCGGCTCGACAGGCATTTCGGCGTCCGGCTCCCCCGCCGCTTTCCTCCGCACGATCTCGGCCCGAATCGAAGCCGCGTCCTGGCGGGCCTGGGCGGCGACGACAAGCTGCGACCAACGTTGCGCGATCGCCTGGTTCATCTCGAGCGCACGTCGCCGCCAGCCGAGCTTGCGATACGCCTCCGCCAGCACCGCGTAGTTCTCGGGCGTGTGCGCGTTGATCGGGAAACGCTTCATGACGTAGTGCATCCGGGACACGACGCCGATCCACTTCTCTCGCTCCGCGTAAAACGCGATCACGTATCCGTGATGTGCCAGCTGCAGATCGATGCACGCGGTCCGCATCTTCGCGGCCTCGGTCGCGAACGGTGAAAGCGGATAGCGGCGGATGAAGCGCTCAAGGTGGTAGCGCGCCTTGTCGGCCGACGTCAGGTCCATCTCGAAGACCGGCGGGAGCAACCAGAACTCGGTTGGAATCATCCGGAAGTAGCTCCGGGCGATTCGAAACCGCGCGTAGGGTACGTTGGACGAACCGTCGTGCCTGCGCGCGTACGACTCGTACTGTTCGACGGCGCGCTCGTACTTGTGCTGGTGAAACAGCGCATCGCCGAGCCGTAGCCGCGCCAACGACGTGACCTGCAGGTAGGCGGGCAGCTTCAGCGCGTCGATGAAGGTCTGCTGCGCTTCGAGGAAAGCGCCCTCAGCGAGGTACTCCATGCCATCGAAATAGAGCCGTTCGCCCTTGGTCTTCGGCGCGACCACCTGACCGCCGACGCCGACGCAGGCTGTTGTCAGGAGCGCCACGATGGCGATGGAGAGGGCGGCCTGGCGGCCGAGACACCAACTGGAGCGCTGCATGGGGGGAGACCGAAAGGGTGGGGACCGAAAAGGATAGGGGACGGCACGCCGGCCCGGACCAGCGACGCGGGAGACCGGGACTAAGGCAGGCCCGGGATCTTGATGAAGCCGCCAAAATGGGCCGCGATCGCGCCGACAGCAACGATGGCGATCACAACCGCTGCGATCACCATCACCGAAGACGAGTCCGTTTCTTTCGCCGGCGGCTTCTTCTGACTGCCCGAGGCGCGACCTGTCGAACGGGACGTGCGGCTGGGACGTGCACCGCTTGAGCGAGACGACGGCACAGCAGGGACGCGTCCAGTGGGGCGAGAGGTCACCTTACCGGGGTTGAGCGACGACTGGGCAGCCGGCATCGCAACGGTGGGAGAGACAGGCTTGCCGGGCTCTGCGCCGACAAGTTGCACCTCGCCCGAACCTTCGATCGGCGTGATGTTCAGGCGCACTTCGGCGGCCTCGAGCGCGTCCACCGCGGCGATGTCGTCCATCGCCGAGCGCACCTGCATCGCGCCGCTCTCCATGCCCACAAAACGCAGCTCTTCCGAGGACGTGCCCGATGACAGTTTGTTGATCGTGGTGCGCGCGCTATGGCCGGCGCGCACGTGCTCGAGGAAGGCCTCAAAGTCGAACCACGTCTCGCCGTCGACGGAGACCTGCATTTCCGAGCCGCTCTTGCTCGCGGCCCAGCCCAACATCGCGTCGAGGCTGTGGAAATTGTAGGTCAAGCCCGTCGGCGCCTTCAGTTTGTATTCCTCGGGCTCGTCTCCTTCCGGTTCGGCTTCAGCGCCATCTTCCGGTGGGTCGAAGTCGTCGGGGCGCGGCGCGTCGGCGGCGTCGGGCAGCTCGAAGCCGACGCCTACCTCGGGCGGTTCTGGCGCGGTTGCAGGCGCAGGCGCGTCGCCACCCGATGCTGCCGCGACCGCGGCGGCGATTTCGGCCGCGAAGGGATCCTCTGCTGGCTCCAACGCGGGTGCGTCCGCCGCATCCGTTGCGGTTGAAACTGCGGGGGCGTCCAAGGTCGGCGCGAAGGGATCGAGATCAGGTCCATCATCGAGCGAGGCCGCGCCTCCCGCCTGGAGCGTCGGCTGCGACCAGAGCTCGGGGTCCGGCAGCGCGTCGTTGGCGGTGACCGAAAGGCGCTGGCGCTCGGCGCGCGCGGTATCGACCTCGATCTTGATCTGCTGGCTGTCCGAGCTCGTGTAGGCCTGGGTTTCGGTCCGCGACGTCTTGCGCTCGGGCATGGCCGACGCGGGCGACACCGAACCTGGGGCCGTAACCGCGCCGGGCGCCGTCACCCGAAGCGCTTTTTTCCGCGCCGCGGGCCCGCCGCCACCGGGCTGGGTGTTGGCGGTGATCGGGCCGGGCCCGCCTGGCTGCGTTGTGACGCGTGCACCCGCGAACGGAGAACTCTCGCCGCGCGGTCCGAAGGCGGACGCTGATGCGGCGGCCACCTTGTCGGTAGCGGTCCCATCTTCGTCTGGGTCGAGCGGGTTGGGGTGACCGCAATGCGGGCACGTGATGTGCGTACGGGTCTCAGACGCCGCCGGGTCGTCGCGGGAAAACGAATTCCAGCACGAGCCGCAAACAAACTCGGTCACAAACGTGATTGGCCTGGCGTCGGACAACGAACCACCTTCGCCCCACGAACGGGCGACGGGAAGCGTAGCAGCGCCCATTTACGGTGGTCAATCGCGCCGCAACCAGCGCCATGCGAGGTCGTGAACCGCAGGACGCAGGCGCCGAATGCCCGTGGAGTTGTCACGACTTGGGTGAACTCGGTTGGTCAGCAGGACGACGGAACCGACGCTCGGGGCGACCCAAACGCTCGTCCCCGTGAAGCCAAGGTGACCGAATGTTCCCGCCGGAGACGAGCTCCCGGCGTTTGAGATGGCGGGCGGCGGCGATGGCGTGTCGAACGCGCCACGCCATGTCGTATCCGGGGCTCCACGCAGCGCGACCAGGGTCTGCGCTATGTCTGCGTCGACCCCCAGCTCACGTGCCTCGTGCGGTCCGATCGACCCGTCGACGAGTCCGCGCCAGTGACGAGCCCAAATCGCCACGTCGCCCGCCGTTCCGAACAGCCCGGCGTGACCAGCAACACCACCCAGTCCCGCGCAGTTGTCGTCGTGCACCACACCGATCAAGGGCGCGCCACTGGCGCACCTGGGCGGCCAGATTTCGGTGGCACAGACGTCCGAACGGCCATTTTCGCTTCCAGCGACCGGCCCATACGCAGTCCGCGACAGACCCAGGGGCCGGGCGACGCGATCATTAAATAGTGTGTCCTGGTTTTGGCCGGTGGTGGCCTCCAAGGCCCAGCCCAACAGCAGGAATCCGAGGTCGCTGTAAACGGCGGTTTGGCCGGCCGCGCGCTGTGGTTCGCTCGCGCATACGGCCGCCTTGATCGCCTCGCGCTGGTCCTCCTCACCGACCGATTCTGCGTAGAAGTCGCGCCACGCCGGCAGCCCAGACGCATGACTGATCAGGCTCGCGACCGTTCGATCCGCGACAGGCAAGCCCGCAACGCGCGGCAGCAGGGCGCCGATTTTCGTATCGAGGGTCCATGGGCTTGCAGCGTCCGACAGCTCCTGCGCGATGAGGGTCGACGTCGCCATCGGTTTGGTCAGCGACGCGAGATCAAAAAGGGTGTTCGCCGTGACGGGGGCGCCGAGGGACGGCACCAACTCGCCATGAGCATCGCGCTGCCAAGCGGCTGTGTGGCCTGCGACGTACAGGTACCGGCGGCCATCCGCGCTTTCGATCGCCAACGCGATCGCCGAGCCCACGTCCGCGACAAGCGGCGCATCGATCGCGGCGGTGAGCTGCTGTTCGGTGCTCATCGACGTTGCGGTGAGGTGTCGGCCAGCCATTGCGATACGGTCTGCAGCGGCTCGAGCACCCCGTCGTCGGCGCGAAGCCGGTAGCGCAATCCAAGCGCGACGGGGCGACAGCGCACACCGTGTCCGATCGGAAACGAGCCCGCGGTGGGCACGCCCAGCATGGTCGACCAATCGGCGAGGCAGTCGGCGACAAGGTCTGGTCGCGGGCAGTCCGTAAACGTCCCCCACGCCAGCCCGGCCAGTCCATCGAGGCAGCCCGCGCGCTTGAGCTGGGCGATCATGCGATCGATTCGGTAGGCCGGCTCTGCGACCTCTTCGATGACGAGGATCGCGCCGTCGGTATCGATTGACTCGGGCGTACCGGCGCACGACGCCAGCATCGACAGGTTGCCCGCGACGAGCCGGCCTTCCGCCTGCCCACCGACCATGCCAACGCCGGCCGTTTCGTCATCTTCGGCGATCAGGACGGGTAAGCGATCCGGGGCCCTGAGCCAGGTCGCCAAGGCGTCGGCAGATCCAGCGTCGAGCTTGGGCAGTTGCGTCACCACCGGTCCGTGGATGGCCACGCCAGCAACATCTCCAAACGCCCTGGCCAGCAGCAGCGCGGTCGCGTCGCTTAGCCCGACCAGCGGGATATCGCGGCGGCTGGGGTCGATCGCGGCGAAGGATGCCGCAGCATCGTCGAGCGCGACGAGGCGTGGGGTCGAGGAGCCTGCCGTCTGATTCGCCCAGGATTGCGCGCCGGCGAGGACATGAAGCGTCCGCAGCGCGCCGCTTCCGCCGCGACCACACCAGACAGCGTCAACGTCGGCGGCCGACAAAGCCGCGGCCAGTTCACGAGCTCGCAGAGCGTCGTTACCAGCGAGGTGTGGCAGGGCGTGGTCGGCGCGATCGACGGGGGGCCGCGCATCGACGCCGAGCTTGCGGAGCACGTCCAAACCATCGTGCAGATGGCCGGCACGATGCGGCGGCGAGCTGGGTAAAACGACCGCGACGGAGCCGACCGCGCGTAGTGTCTGACTCGTGGACGCAAGGCCAGTGGGGGTGTGTTCGGGTTGAGCGACCATGGCGCGCATGATATGACCCGGCCCGCTCGAAGGCCACCAGGTCGCACCAGGTTCGACCGGGGTCTATCCCCTCCGCTCCGCCGGTCTCCGCTATGCCCTCGGCATCAGCCCAGCCGCGACGAGGTGTCCCATGGCCTCCGCTCAAGCCGCACCATTCAAGTCCAACGGCAAATCAGCCACCGGGGCCGCACCGGCCAAGTCCGCGCCGCCCGTCGACACGACGATGCTCCAAGTCATGGCTCCCGACGGCCGCATCGTCGACCACGAATTCGCCGAAACAATCCCCGATGCCGACGTTGTCGCGCTGTACGAGGCGATGCTTGCCCAGCGCGCGTACGACGATCGGATGATCAAGATGCAGCGCCAGGGACGGCTCGGTTTCTACCTGGCCTGCACCGGTGAAGAGGTCTGCAGCTACGCCCCCGCCTACGCCCTGCGCGAAGACGATTGGATGTTCCCGGCTTACCGCGAGCCCGGCGTCGCCCTGTGGCGGGGGATGCCGTTCCAGGCGTGGATCGACAACATGGTCGGCAACGTCGACGACCCGGTGAAAGGTCGCCAGATGCCCGTGCACTGGACCGCGCGCGCTCAAAACGTCGTGTCGATCTCCTCGCCCGTGGGCACGCAGATTCCGCAGTGCGCGGGAACCGCATACGCCATGAAGGTCCGCGGAACCGACAGCGTGGCCTGCTGCTTCTTCGGCGAAGGCACCAGCAGCGAGGGCGATTTCCATGTCGGTCTCAACTTTGCCGGCGTTTGGAAGGCGCCAGCGATCTTCTTCTGCCGCAACAACCGCTACGCGATCAGCACGCCGCTGCATAAGACAACCGCGGTAGAAGACATCGTCCTGCGCGCCCACGGCTACGGCATTCGCGGCCAGCTCGTGGACGGCAACGACCTGCTCGGCGTCATCAAGGCGGTGCGAGACGCGGCGGACTGGGCGCGCGCTGGCAACGGTCCAACGCTCATCGAAGCCAAGACCTACCGGCTGGCCGCGCACTCCACGTCCGACGATCCCAAGGGCTACCGGAGCCGCGAGGAAGAGGCCGAATGGGCCGCCAAAGATCCGCTGATTCGCCTGCGCGCCTACCTCGAAGGCAAGAAGCTGTGGGACGAGGACCGCGAAAAAGCCAGCACGGAGACCGCCGGCAAGCGGATCCTCGCCGCCCTCACGGTCGCGGAAAGCAAGCCCCATCCATCGATCGATGAGCTCTTCAACGACGTCTTCGCCGAGCTGCCGCCGCATCTCGTCACGCAGAAGGCCGAGCTCGTCGCTCACCTCGCGTCCGGCCACGCCGACTATGAGCCCAAGAGCTGAGGACTACGACATGGCGACGATGAACATCATCCAAGCGGTCAACGACGCGCTTCACCACGCGATGGGCGAAGACGACGCGACCGTGCTCCTCGGTGAGGACGTCGGCAAATTCGGCGGCGTCTTCCGCGCGACCGTTGGTTTGCAGGATAAGTTCGGCGAGGACCGCGTGATCGACACGCCGCTCGCTGAAGCCGGCATCATCGGCACCGCGATCGGCATGGGGCTGTACGGCGTCAAGGCGATCGCGGAGATCCAGTTCGCCGACTTCATCTTCCCAGCCTATGACCAGATCGTGAATGAGCTCGCCAAGTACCGCTACCGCAGCGGCGGCGAGTACCCGTGCCCGATCGTCATTCGCACACCTTATGGCGGCGGCATTCGCGGCGGCCACTACCACAGCCAGTCACCCGAATCGCTGTTTTGCCATCACGCTGGCCTGGTGGTGGTCACGCCATCCAACCCGTACGACGCCAAGGGGCTGTTGCTGAGCGCGATCGAGTCGCCCGATCCGGTGATGGTTCTCGAGCCCAAGCGCATCTACCGCGGTCCACGCCACGGCAAGAACTGGGGCACGCACGCCAAGGGCGAGGTTCCCGAAGCGCCTTACAAGGTGCCGATTGGCAAAGCCGCGATCGCCCGGGAGCTCACAGGTCAGGGCACTCCCGTCACCGTCATTACCTACGGCGCAATGGTGCACACCTGCGAAGAAGCCGCCGCCAAGGCCGCCGAAGAGGGCATCGACGTCGAGCTCGTCGATCTGCGCTCGCTGCTGCCCTACGACCTCGAGGCGATCGTCGAGTCCGGGCGCAAGACCGGCCGTGTCGTCGTAGCCAACGAAGCCCCGCGCATGTGCGGTTACGCGGCGGAGATGGTGTCGGTCGTCACCGAGCACTGTTTCGATTGGCTGGAGGCGCCCGTGCAACGCGTCACCGGCTACGACACGCCCTTCCCCTACACGCTCGAGTTTGCCTACCTACCCGACGCCGGCCGCGTGCTCAACGCGCTGCGCACCGTCGCAACGTACGCCTGATCGGCGTCGTCCCGAATCAACGCTGGAATTGCCGTTATGAGTGTTTTCGAGTTCAAGCTGCCCGACATCGGCGAAGGTGTGGTCGAGGGCGAGCTGGTCAGTTGGCTGGTCGATGAAGGGGAGGCGGTGCAGGAGGATACGCCGCTGTTCGAGGTCCTGACCGACAAGGTCTCGGCTGTCATCCCGTCGCCCAAGCAGGGCAAGGTGACCAAGCGCTTCTTCGAGGAGGGCGACATCGTCCCCGTCGGTGGCGTCGTGCTCACAATCGCGGTTTCCGGTGGCGACGGCGCAGCGGCACCCGCACCCGCGCCGGTCGAATCTGCTCCAGCCGCACCGGCACAAGCTGCATCCGCGCCAGCTGCAGCCGCCCCCGTCGCGCCTGTCGTCGCTGCGATCACCCCGCCGGTCGCGCCTTCTGGCAAACGGGTCCGCGCCACCCCAGCTACACGCAAACTCGCGCGCACGCTCGGCGTCGATATCACGGCGATCGAGGGCACGGGCGAACACGGCCGCGTCACGAAAGAAGACGTGCAGCGCTGGGCCCACGGCGTCGCGAAGACCAAGCCAGCCGCACCATCGGCGCCGCTTGGTGCCGCGGCCGAAGACGAGGTCCGCAAGCTCAAGGGAATGCGCCGCAAGATCAGCGAAACGATGCGCATGTCCAAGGACACAGCGGCGCACTTCACCTACGTCGATGAGGTCGACTTCACGGCGATCGTCGAGCTCAAGAACGCGCTGCGCACCGCCGGCCTCAAGGCCACGTTCCTGCCCTTTGTCATGAAGGCCGTTTGTTCGGTGCTCAAACGCGAAGAGTTCGAATACCTCAACGCCCACGTGGACTACGCCAAGGGCGAGATCGTCGTGAAGCGGAGCTACCACCTCGGCATCGCTGCTGCGACCGACGCCGGCTTGATGGTGCCCGTGGTCTTCAACGTCGATCGCAAGAACATGCGCTCGCTGGTGGATGAGCTCAACGCGCTCGGCGAAGGTGCCCGCACCAACAAGCTGTCGCTCGGTCAGCTGTCGGGCTCGACGTTCACGATCACCAGCCTGGGCAAGCTCGGCGGCATGTTCGCGACGCCGATTATCAACCCGCCGGAGACGGCGATCCTCGGTCTGCACAAGATCGAAAAGCGCCCGGTCGTGATCGACGGCGAGATCGTCATCCGTGACCGCATGTACATGTCCTGCTCCTTCGATCACCGGCTGATCGACGGACACGTCGGCGCCGCATTCGTGCAGGCGGTCAAGGACTTGCTTGAGAGCCCCGCATTGTTGCTCGCTGAACTGTCCTGATGCCCACGAGCTGTGGTTGAATGCGCGCAGCAGATGATCTGAATAGGCGCTACCGTCGTCCGTTGTTCGGGGGACGGGGCGCGGAGCGGCCGTGAGCGACGAGCGTGTCAATCAACTGGTTGAACAGGCGCGCGCAGGCGACCGGGCCGCGTTTGGCGAGCTCGTGGATTTGCACAAGCGCGTGGTGTTCAACATCTGTATGTCGCACCTGCGCAACGAGGCTGATGCGATGGACCTGGTCCAGGACACATTCTTGAAAGCGTTTACCAAGCTGGATTCGTTCCAGCTGGGCAGCAATTTCAAGGCGTGGGTATGCCGCATCGCCGCGAACGGTTCGATCGACCGCATTCGCCGCAAGAAGACGCGGCGGGCCGGTGAGATCGACGATCGCGTGATGACGACCGATTCGCTCGGGGAGGGCAAGACGCCTTCGATGAGCACTTTCGGGCGCACCTCTCCTCTGCGGGAAGCCGAGCTGGATCGGATGGGTAAGGCGCTCAGTTCGGCGCTCGAGACGCTGCCTGAATCGCATCGGCAGTGCGTGCTGCTGTGCGACGTCCACGGCTACTCGTATAAAGAGATTGCCGAAGAGCTCGGCATTCCCAAGGGCACCGTCATGAGCAGGCTCTTCTACGCGCGGAAAAAACTGCAGGCCCAGCTGCAGGAATACCGCGAGGAGGCGCTGCGGCGCTGAGCCGACCCACGGGTTGGCCAGGTGCAGCGGGAGGCGATCATGGCCGAGAAGCGATTGACCGATGAGCAGATGATGCTGCTCATGGCGCATGCCGATGACGAACTGGACACCGCGGAAGAGCGGGCCCAGGTCGAGGCGTTGTTGGCTGAATACGAGCAAGCGCGCGCGATTGTGGGCGGCTTTGGCGCGACGGGCCAGGCGATGCGTGTCGGTGTCATGGATGCGCCGCTGCAGCTCGACCTCACCGACGTCACCGCACGAACCGAAGAACAGACGCTGGCCGTGCAGTTGATGGCGTTCGCCGATGGCGAGTTGAGCGACGCCCAAACAGCGACCGCCGACATCGATTCTGTGCTCGCGAGTTCGGATGCGGCACGCAACTGGGTGCACGATCTCAAGCTCGCCAAGAACGCGCTGCATGGCGAGATCATGCGCGACAACACCACCGCGGACCTGTCGATGATTCGCGGCCGCGTGATGCGCAAGCTGCCGGTCCAAGCCCGCGCACCGGTGCCAGCAAGAGCGAAGATGTTCCCGGCCCTCAGCGCCTGGCTGGCCGATCTCGGCTTTGGCAAAACGGTCATGGCGACCGGGCTCGTCGCGGCTGCATTGCTGGTCGCGATCGGGCTGCGTCAGTTCGGGGGCGACGAAGCTGTGCACGTCGAGCGACCGCAAATGACAGCTGGTTCGCACGGTGACTCGGCGGTTCCGTCCGCGGTGACGGCTCCTGCGGACGGCGAACCCGAGGTCATCATCGAGGAGATGGAGTCCGACGGCGGCACCGTAATCTTTGAAGGCGGCGAGAAACCGGGCGAGGCCGTCATCATCTGGCATATTGAGGCTGGAGAGGGCGCTGGATGATCAGCAAACGGCTCATCATCGGGATCGTATGCGGCGCTGCGGCGTGCTTTGTCGGCACGTCTGCATTCGCGACACCGCCCGAGGCGTCGGCAGCTGCCAAGGCAGTCCCGGTCCAGACCCCGACCGAGGCGAAAGCCAAGGCGTCCTTCAAGGTCACGCTCATCGAAGCTTCCAAGGTCGACAAGCCGGTGGTCGATAAGCGGCTGGACAAGATGCGCGGCCAGCTGCGTCCGTTCAACGGCAAGTACAACCAGTTCAAGCTCATCTCGACGCAGGTGTTGACGCTCAACAAAGGCCAGCGCGGCGTGGTGAAGGTGCCGTCAAAGGGCGACTTCGCGATCACGTTCCTCGAGATCGGCTCGGGCAAGGTCAAGCGCGTCCGCTACCAGGTCGAACTGCCCCGTCCACGCACGCGAATGACCCGTCGTGTCGCGCCGGGTGGCCAGACTTTGGACGTGATCCCGCACAGCGGTAAGCTGACGATCGTCTCGACGACCGTCATGCGATGACCCGCCCATCACCTACCACCATTCCCGCCGAGCTCTCCCGCCCACGGGTGCTCCCAGGCCGTTGCGTCGGTAACGCGTGGCGTTCTCGCGGCGCTGGCGTCATCACCGGTGCGCTGTGCTTGGTAATGGGCTTGGCACCAGCCGCCTACACGCAAACGCCGCCACCCGCGTCCGTAGCCGATAACGCGGCCGCGGTGCGCGCCGACCAATACGCCGATCTCGGCCGCGACGCGTATCGGTCTGGCAACTACGAAGCCGCCTACCAACAATTTCAGCTCGCCTACGGAGCAGATCGTCGCGCCGTTTTCCTCTTCAACATCGCCAAGTGCTTTGAGAAGTTGGGCCGCTACGCAGACGCGCGCGAGCAGTTCAAGGCCTACCTCGAACGGTACAAGAACGACAACGGCGGTCGCAGCGCCCCCAACGAAGCAGCCGTCCGCAGCCTCATGTCGCGCATGGATGAGCACATCTTCCGCCAGAATGCGCGCGTCATCATCGGCAGCACCCCACCGGGCGCCCAGGTCACGCGTGTCCTCGACGGGCGTCCCCTCGGCACCACACCGCTGCGAATTCAGCTCAAACCCGGCATCTACAAGGTGCGTCTCGAACTCCCCGGCTACGAGTCACTCGACGCGGACCTGATGGTCCCCGCCAACGGCAAGGTCCGCGCGGCGTTCACGCTACAGAAACACCGCGATCGAGCGGCGCTGCGCATCTGGGTCAACGTCCGGCGCGCCAAAATCGAGGTCGACGGGAAGGTTCGCGCAGTGTCCCCCTACGACGGACGGTTCGACCTACGACCGGGTCGTCATCGTGTCCGGATCAAGCGACGAGGCTACGAACCCATCGAGGAGATCATCGAGATCCCGATCGACCGGGAGCTGCATATCCACTACGTGCTCAAAGCCAAAGCACAACTGGCGACCTGGCGATCCTGGGTGGGCTGGCCAACCTTCGCTGCAGGGGTTGGCGGCGTCGGAAGCGGCGCACTGGCGAGCGTCCAGGCGGATCGGTACTACCGCGACTCCCGGGAATTCGAGCTGTTCACCGGCTACCAGGATGTCGGTTTTGGCGTCGGTGGGGCCGTGATGGGCATCGGGCTCGGGCTTGTGCTGTGGGACGCGTTCCGCAACACGGTGCCTGCGGCGGAGCTCGTGAAAGGACGCCAGCACAGCGAAAGCCGCAAGCTCAAACCGCTGGACGCGAGGTCGATCCGGTGACTGCCAGCAACGGCCTCGAACGCCGCCACAACCGCACATGGGCCATCGGCGCGCTGCTGATCCTGTCGGCGTGTGCAACCGGTCGGGAGCCGCCCAAGACCACGGCTATGGTTCCCGTCACGTCCGGTCTGGTCTTTCGATTCGGTATGGACGACGCAGCTTGCGGGGTGACCTTGCCTGCGGCCTGCACCGACACGTCCAAGGCGATGCATCCCGGCGCTCCGTCCGTGCTGGTTGAGCTAAAGCCGTTCGCCATCGATCGCCACGAAGTGACCAACGAGCAATACCGGCACTGCGTCGAGCTCGGAGGCTGTTCGCGGCCCGCCAAGATGAGCGCGCCCGGTGTCCAGCGCTACTACGGCTCGATCGACTCCGAACTCGTCGTCGAGAACCACAAATTCGCCGACCATCCGGTGATTCATGTGCACGCCGGGCAGGCCGCCGAGTACTGCAAGTGGGTCGGCAAGCGGCTGCCGTCCGAGTTCGAATGGGAGCGCGTGGCAGCAGGACCCGCCAAGGACATCGCCGGCAAGCAGGTCTATCCGTGGGGACCCAAAGGGCCAAGGAACGGACCGGGCGAGTGCGGCGATCGCGACATCTACCTCGGCGGCTGCACAGTCCGCGATCATCCCGAAAAGGTCGCCACCGCCGACGAAGACCAGGTGCTCGAAGACGGCGTGACCGTGTACGACCTCGCCGGCAACGTCGCCGAGTGGACGGCAAGCGATGGGGATCCGCGGGCGACGTGCGACATGGGCCAAACGTACGACTGCGACGACTGTCTCGCCTGCCGCACCACCGAGAAGAGCGCCGATGCGTGCAAGATCCACTGCAGCGGTTGCAGCTGTGGAGCCGATTCGAGCGCATGTTTCCGCACGTGCGGCGCGCCGGTGTGCCCGATCTACAGCGCGTCACAACAGCCGCTCGTGCTCGATGCCGCGGCTACCAACAAGCTCGCAACGCGGGTTGTGAGAGGCGGCCACTACGCCGAAGGATCCGGATCGCGCGAGGGCCAGCCCTGCGAAGGGCGCAGCGACCATCGCGGCTGGATGCGTATGTGGAATGAAAGCGACGCGACAATCGGATTCCGCTGCGCGAAGTCGCTCTAGTTTTTAGACGCCGGTCGACATACGGGCAGCCGCGTTGCGAGCGCGATCCCCGAGCATGTTCATCACCTTGCCCAGCACGTCATAGGCGATCTCTTCGCGCGATCGATGGCCGTCAACTATGAGGGTCTGCCCGAAACCAGCATCGTCAGCTTCGAACAGAGCGCGGTAGCGTTTCCGCACTTTCGTGAGCGTCTGCAGCTCTTCGAACAGCTCCCTGGGGCGGCCGCGCTTGGCGATGCGCGCCATCGACGTCTCGGGCGGTACGTCGACCAGCAACGAGATATCCGGTTCGATGATCGGCTGGTTGATCGAGCGCAACCACTGTTCGGAGATCCCGCCCTCACCGTCGACGATCTGAAACGACAACGACGACGCGAGATAACGATCGCACACGACGAACTCGCCGCGCGCCAAGGCCGGCCCGATCTCGGTCTGGCAGTGGTGAATGCGGTCGGCGGCGAAGAGCAGCGCGATAATCTGGGGCGTGAGCGGGCGGTCGGTCTGACCGCGAAGCACACGTCGAATGAGCTGGCCAATCTCGCCGCCGCTGGGCTCCGAAGTCCGTAACACCGAACGCCCCGAGCGCCGCAACGCGTCCGCGAGCATGTCGCCCTGCGTCGTCGTCCCCGAGCCGTCGCAGCCTTCCATCACGATGAACAGGGGACTTTCGCTCAAGGTTGGCTCCGCGCCGGTGCGGGCGGTTGCAGGACGGGCCCGGCAGCTTGGCAGGGCAACTCGATGGCTACCGTACCCGTTGGGCACGTCGGCGCAAAGACGTCCGCCTCGATCGGCGCGTTCAACTCGACATCCCGCAGCGTCAGCGACATGTCGATCTGTTTGGCGGGCAGCAGCATCCTCATCACCTTGGGGGGCCCCATCTTCGCGACATCGTCATGACCGGTGTACGCGATGGAGGCGACACGCTTTCCACCCTTTTCAATCACCGCCGCGAGGATGCGAAAATCGTTGGGACGCACCCACACATCCTGCGTCGTCCCGTCCTTGGTCGGCCCGATCCGCACCTTGTACGCGCCGCGTTTGCTGTCCCACCCGAGCTTGCGCTTGGGGCTGTCGATCAACGGCGGCAAACCGAGCATTGCGTCGACCATCTGCTTGGGCGGCAACGCGATCGGCACCAGGCGGGCGATGTTGGCGGCGCAAGCCTCGCCGACATGGCACTGTGCGTGGCCGCGCTGAAACGACGAGAAGCGGCTGCCGTCCGTCGTCAAGGCAGCGATCAGATCAAGGGTTGGGGTCAGGACCTTGAACTGCGCCTTGCCCGGCCTTTCGAGCAGCAACAAGACATCGCCCTTGCGCGCCTCGCCTTTGACGTAGCTGTCCAACCGCGACATGCCCTGCAGCGTCTTGGGCAACGGCAGGGCAAGCGCCTTCTCAAGCACGGCCTGGGCGGTCTTCGGACCCTTCTCAGGCAACGTCTGACCGCCGGTGCAGCCGACGAGCGACGCGGCGACCGCAATGGCGAGCAACTTCAGGCGTAGAGGGTGATTCACTGCGCCTCTCCAAGCAGGGCGTCGTGAACGACGCGGCCGAATTCGTCCGCCGATTCGCCTGGTATGAGCGCGCTGCAGCACCGGCCATGCACGATCGTCGCCGCCGCTGAATGCGTTCGAGCGATCGATTCAAATACGCGTCGTGCAGCGCCATCAGCTCGTGTTCCGCGCAGCACGGCCGTTACAAGCGTGTGTCCGTCACGGCCCTCCTCGCCCACCAGCCCATCGATCTTCGCAGCGAGTTGTCGATGCGCATCGCCGTCCTTGTCTCCGGGGGCGCGGGCGAACAGCAGCACGTGCCGGCTCGCCCCATCGGCCGAAACGCGCGAATGCAACACCACGGAGGGCTGGGCCCCGTCGAGCAGACCGTCGAGGCGGAGCTCAGCGTCGGCGGTGATGTCAAATCGCCACAACCACGCGTCTTCGCGCATGCCGACGCCGCAAAGAACAGGTTGCAGGCCAGGCGCATCGCGTCGAACGAGCGTCTCCCCCGGGCGACCATCGGCGGCTCGAACGAACAACGCGATCTTCTTGGCGCGCGCGTAGGCGACAGCATCGGCGGCAAGAACGCGGGCTCCAGCCCGGGCAAGGTCGAGCATCTGGTCGTGGTCGAGCTCCGCGAGGCGTTGCGCGGAAACAACGACACGGGGATCGGCGCTGTAGACGCCGTCGACATCCGAGTAGATCTCACAGGCCTCTGCGCCCAGTGCCGCGGCCAGCGCGACCGCAGTCGTATCGCTGCCTCCGCGACCGAGCGTCGTAACCTCACGCCTGTAACTCACACCCTGAAAGCCTGCGACAATAACGACGTGGCCGGCTTCAAGTGCGTCCTCGACGCGGTACGGGCGCACCTCGACGACTTCGGCGTTGCCCTGTCGATCGTTGGTGATGATCCCGCTCTGGCTGCCGGTCAACGACGTCGCTGGCACGCCGCGATCCCGAATCGCCATCGCCAACAGGGCCATCGAAATGCGCTCACCCGCGGTCAGCAGCATGTCCATTTCACGCCGGTCCGGCATCGTCGCTGCCCTGGCCGCCAGTCTCACAAGCTCATCGGTCGTCTTGCCCATCGCCGAAACGACGACAACGACCCGCTTGCCACCGCGATGCGTCGCGACCACGTGGTCAGCGACAGCGCGGATGCGGTCCACATCGGCGACGGACGAACCACCGAATTTCTTCACGACGACCGGTGTAATCGCGGTCGTGGCAGGCCCCGTGGAGACCGATCCCGTCAATACAGGTCCCCGGGGGTGCTCGACTTGGACTTCTTGGCCTTGACGCGGCGGCGCTTGACCACGACCCAGCCAAAATCGCCGTGGCGCCACTGCTGTTCGACCATGTGGCGCTTGATGATCGGGTTGCCACCAACAGAAAACGCCATGGCCAGCAGGACGCGGGCGCGGCTCTGGTCGTCGTTCAAGTTGACCGAACGAACCTCGACCTCGTGCACCCGAAGGTGCCGATATGCCTCGCGCTTGCGGGCGATGAAATCGGCTCGTTGCTTGTCGGGAATGTAGCGTGCGGCCTTCTGCACGTGACCCCAGCGAACCGCGGTGGCGTACGACGTAACCGCATCACGCAGCGCTGTTCGGCGCGTTTGCCAGCCGCTGCAGGCCGACGTTGCGAGGACCAGCGATGCCAGGACCAGCAATGTCAGGACCAGGCCCAACCTTGGCAAAACCACCCAGCGGACCGACGGGTTCATTGCGCCGGCGCTCCGTCGAGAAGCGCCTGGAGTTTGCCCTGCCGATCAAGACGCGCGACGTCGTCATAGCCACCTACGAACTGCTCGCCGATGAAGATTTGGGGCACTGTCCGGAAGTTGGTGCGGGCCATGAGGTCGGCGCGCTCGCGCGGTTTGCCGTCGAGGTAGATCTCCTCGTAGGCGACGCCGCGTCCGTCGAAGAATCGAGCAGCCATCACGCAATAGGGGCAAATGCGGGTTCGGTAGATGACAACGGGCGCGGTCATGCGTAGATCCTCGCTCACGGGGCCGAGCAAGCCGGGACTGTGGACGCAGCGCGACCGCGTTGCAAGCGCGGAGTTGTCGTGGATCGCCGCAGCCAAATCGCCGCCTCTCTCGACGTGGGACGCGCCCGCATCGGCGTCGCAATCACCGATCCAGAGGTCGAAGTCGCGCTGCCCCTCGACGTCGTGCATCGCAAAGGGACCCGCAAAGATATCGCCGCCATCGAACGCCTCATCGAACGGAAGAACGTCGGCGTCTACATCGTCGGCCTGCCCATTGCGACCGACGGCGCCGACGACATGAACCGGCTCGCCCGCAACTTCGCGCAAGCACTCGCCGACAAGCAACCGCGCCCCGTCTTCCTTGTCGACGAAGCCCAAACCACCGCCGAAGCGCACGACGAGCTGCGGCTGCTCGGCCTCCGCAACGCACGACGCCGCAAAGTGGTGGATAAAGTCGCAGCGGCGCGCATCCTCGACCGCTGGCTCCGCGGCGAGATCGCCCACGCCGTGCCCGCTTCACAGGTGACGTGATGGCCGCGCATTGATACCGTTTGGGCAACCCGCGGAAGCGCCATGAAAGTCCTGCATCGAGTCAAAGACCGCCGCCGCCTCATGCTCATGGGGCTGGCCAAAGCGGACATGCTCAAGGGCGACTTCAAGCGCATGTTGAGCGGCCTCGGCTACGACAGCAGCCGGCGGACGCTCAACCCGACACGGTTCAAGCCGCCGACCGACAACACCCAGGACTTCATGCCCAAGTGGGTGCAGGTCGCGCTCAACGTGATCCTCGGCACCAACTTGAGCATCGACGGCAAGCTGGGACCGGTCACGCGCCAGGCGATCAAACGATTCCAGCGCCAGGAAGGAATCACGTCCCACGGGTACGTCGACGACCTCACGATGCAGGTGCTCGAGCTCCGAGTCGGCGTGCAAGCGCCCCGCCACATCAACCACGAAGCGATCCCGCACCTGCTGATGTTACCCCGGCGCGGCATCTGGAAACCGCGTCACCGAGACAAGGACCGCACGAAAAAGCGCGGCAAAAAAGAAGAAGAAGGTCCGGAAATAGCCGACCCGGACGCCGAGGTCGACACGAATCGAGCCCACCCCGGTCCGCTCCAGACGGAGGCGATGCGCGCGGTCTGTGGTGTCGCGTTCGACGACGAGTTCATCGGTGACTCGGCCGAGGAGCTGGGTCGCAAGGATGTGAAGGGGTTGCGCCAGGAGATCGACGGGTTCGTCGCCCGCAACGTGCTCGCGCCCTCGCAGGACGTCCCCGATTGGCTACAGCGCGCCCGAGACCTCGCCAGGGCGCATCAAGAGATGGCCGCCGGGATCATCCGGCGCCAATGGTGGTCGCTGCAGGGCGGGGACGAATCGGGCGACTGACGGCCGCGAAATCGAGCTCTCGTCGGCGCAGATCTGCTTGGCGTGATGCCTACTTGCCGACCTTCTTGAACTTATCGGGCGTACCGTCGCCGTCGGTATCGAAGCCGACCTTCGCGAGGTTGCCCTTGACGTAGTACTCCCACTCGTCGACCGCGCCGTCACCGTTGGTGTCCTTGCGCTTCTCGATCAAGCGGTTGACCGTCTTGCCATCGTCGTTCTTGGTCAACTGGTAGTAGCGCCACGTGTCGGTGCGGCCGTCAAAGCCAAGGTCGAGCTCGATGAGCGTGACGTGGCCGGACTTGTAGTGGCGTGTCTCGTCGACCTTACCGTCGAAGTCGAGGTCGTATTCCTGCCGAATCAGCTGCTCTTTGCCCGCTTCGCCGGTGTAGTACTCGGTGATGTCGGTGCGCTGGTCGAAGTTGACGTCCATCTCTTTGCGAACGAGGACCTTGGGCGCTTCGCTCTCGTCCTTGCCCTTGGGGGGCGGACCGACGATGCGATAGAACTTGAACACGTCGGGCTTGTTGTCGCCGTTGACGTCGATGCGCTGCACTGCCTGGTTGCCATCGGTTTCCATCTGGACGGGACCGTTCGCGCCGGGGGCGTCGTTCTTCTTCGCGGCTTTCTTGTCGTCTTTCTTGGCCTGTTCGCTCGATCCGCCGCATGCTGAAAGCGTCGCCATCAAGGCGAACGTCAACGCGACGAACAGTGCGAATGCGGGCCTCGGCAAGAGGGCCGTTCCGGGCGCGGGTGAGCGGTTCATTTGGGGCTCCGATACGGCCAAGAAGGCCGCGACCAGCCGATTCTGCGCGGGGTAACAGGGCCGGTCAAGCCAACGCACGACGCGGCCTCTTGCTTCGGAATGCCAGCGACCGCAACCGCGTTGTGTGTAGCGGGCGACCACGCCGCCCGTTGCGTTTGACACCCTTGGGGGATGCACGGATAGTGCCCGCGCCTGCGCGAGGAGCCCGATATGATGCGCCAAAATCGCCTTCTAACCCTGCTACTCACCGCCGTTTTTGCAACGGCGGCCATGTCGGCATGCGGCAAGGACAAAAACGAAAAGAAGGCGGTGAAGAGGCGCCCGAAGGTCAAACGCAAGTCGAAAAAGAAGGCCGCCGCGAAGCGCAAGAAGAAGGGAGACGGCGACAAGAAGGCCGGTGATTCCGACAAAAAAGCGGCAGAAAAAAAGCGCGGCGACAAGGAAGACAAGGTCGCCGAGGCCAAGGCTGACGACAACGCAGCGCCAGGTGCGAAAGGCGAAAAGGAAGTCGGCATGGCCGGCACCGAAGCCAGGCCGGGCGAGGAAGGCAAGCCTGCTGGAGAAGCGAACGCGGACCCGACCAAGGCCGTCGACGAAGCGACTGGAGAGGGGGCTAAACCCACAGCTGCACCCGCCGCACCTGTCGCCGCCGAAGCAAAGGGGGCTGGCGCTGAACCGACCCCCGAAGAGGCGCTCGCCCAGGCCGAAGCGCTACAGAAGGCTGAAGCCGACGCTCCCAAACCCGAGGAAGGCGCGGCCCCTCCGGGCGAAAAGCCCGCGACACCGGCGGCTGCCCCTGCCAATGCAGCCGCTCCTGCCGCAGCTGCCCCGCAACCGCCGGCGACCGGCGTAATGCCCAAGGGTGCGCCGAAACTAGCGCCGGTGCCGCACGTGATCGACAAACCGGTCAAGCGCCCCGACCCGCCGCTGGATGTCACCGGCTACGTTTCAGCGGCCGACCTCGAGCGCGTGCTCGGCAAGAAGCACAAGTTCCGTCGCTCGGACCTGCCCGGCGTCAATCCGACCAAGGCGTACAACGCGCTGTATTACGAATCGACCAAGAAGGGTGTTTTCGGTGTCAGCGTCCAGGTTTGGCGTGATCTGAGCCTCGTCGACAGCCGCACGCGCTTCAACGCGATGCGCAACACCTACAATGACGTCGTCCCCACGGATAAGGTCGCCGAGCAGGGTTTCCGGGCCCACTTCGCGGGCGTCGTGACGTTGGTCTTCGCGGACGCACGCAAGCCGGTCGTTGCCGCCGTGAGCTGTTCGGTCAAGCTCTGCACGCCTGACGCAATCATCGAGCTGAGCCGTCGCGTCTCCGAACGAATCCGCTAG
>CAZLMW010000017.1:72373-87612 GCA_964560875.1 uncultured Enterobacteriaceae bacterium | reverse complement strand
CATTGCCGATGAGTGCGGCGACGCTCACGTCCGAACAACTCCGATCCGATCTGCAGCCGCCTCGCCCTCGCTTGACACCGACTCAGCCTTGGTCAAACGTCCCGCGTTAGTCGATCGCGCGCGGGCAAGTGCATCGCGCCGATCGCTGCGCCGAAGTGGCGGAATGGTAGACGCGGCGGTCTCAAAAACCGCTGAGCTTAGCTCGTGTGGGTTCGAGTCCCACCTTCGGTACCACTGCATCGCGCCCGCCGCCGCGCGGCCTTCGAAAACCGCGCTCGACGCCGCGCGGGATTCGACAAACGTGATCGCCGCCCAAAGACCACCCGAACCACGCGCCGCCGCTCACCCACCGCCCCGGGAGGTCGGCCGCTGGGCGGCTTTGGCGACCACGGTTGCGGCGCTCATCGCTCTCTCGTCGCCCTTCGACGTCTTCGCCACCGACTCCATCTACGGCGATCCGCTCGGCCAGCCCAAGACGCCGAAGCTTCCGATCGATGGCCAACGATTCGACGCGTCATTCCGGTTTCGTGGCGTCTACGCGCAAAACCGGACGTCTCTCGATTCCGCCCGCGACGACGCAAGCCGCGAGGTACATCAGCGCATGCGCGTCGGCGCCGCGTTCGGCAAAGGGCCGGTCGATGCGTACTTCCAGGTTCAATCCGCCGGCACCCTGGGCAGCCCCGCGCGCTTCGACGCCGATTCATCCAGCAGTCGTGTCGGGGCAAGCCTCGGATTGCAGCAGGGTTGGGCGCGCTGGCGGTGGCCACTGATCGACGGCTTCGAAGTGCAGGCCGGACGGATGGCGCTCGAGTACGGGGCGGGCAGACGGATCGGCCGCTACGACTTCCACGAGACTGGCAACGCGTTTGACGGGGTCCGCGTTGGCTGGAAACCCGGTGATTTCGTCTCGATCGACCTGCTCGCGGTGCGGATCCGGGCGGCCGATTCGTCGTCGGACACACGAACGCTCCTGGGCACGTACATCGTGACCAAACCGGCGAGCATCATCACGACCGACGTGTACTTCTTGTTTGCGGACGACCGCGGCAAATCGCGCGCCGAAAACGTCAACATGGGGCTACGGGTCGTGCTGCGGCCCTGGTATTGGATGGAATGGGACGCCGAAGGCGCGGTCCAATACGGAACCGTCACCCCACAGGGTTACAGCAATCCACTCGACCATCTCGCGACATCGCTCGCCACCGAGCTGCGGATGCGTGGTCACCTCGGCGTGCCCCTGGGTTTCAACCTGCGATTTCAGCGGCATTCAGGCGATAACGACACCGTCGACGACGCGTCCGCCGCGTGGCGCCCGCTGTACCCGAGCCTCGCCCGACAAGTCGGCGTTTTGCAGCTGTTTCCGCAATCCAACCTGGTGCAGTACGGAATCGGCGTTCGCATCGGCGACCGCAACGATGTGCGCGTGCTCGTCGATACCCGCTTCAGCGGCGCGATGAGCCACTCGCGCGTGCCCGCGTTCAACCAGCCGGTGCTCAAGTTCGACGACACGTGGGCGCCGCTGGGGACCGAAGTGAACGCCCGGGCCGTGTTGCCGACCGAAAATGCGGGCGAAATCCAGCTGGTAGGCGCGCTCTTTTCACCGAGCGCCGTCCTGAGCGAACACGTCGGCGAGGCGACGATGCACCAGTACTTCGTGCAATGGGCCCTGCAGTTCTGACGTCAATCGGCCCGTACAAAGCGCGGTCATTGCCCTCGAAAAGCGCGACGATCGGCGTTCGTTCCTTGACTTCCCCGCCAAAACGAACGATGTGCAACGGCGCATTTTGACAACGTGGCGGAGGACTCGATGGGCAAGATGAAGGTCACCCATGCCGGTCGGACCGATGTGGGTATCGTTCGGAAGAACAACGAGGACGCGTTCCTCGTCGACGAGACGACGAACCTGTTCATCGTGTGTGATGGCGTTGGCGGACGAAGCGGCGGCGAAGAAGCCAGCCGAATCGCCTGCGAATGGGTCGGATCCCGCGTGTACGCAGCCGCTGATCGGCTGCAGACCTTTGGATCCGGCAAGTCGACGATCAACCGCCGCGAGATCGGTTCGCTGCTCGAAAACGCCATAAGCGAAGCATCGGGACGCATCCGTCAGACCGCTGCCGAGCGCGCGGATCTCTCGGGCATGGCGACGACCGCGGCAGCTTTGTTGATCGCGGGCAACCACGCGTTCGTGGCGCACGTTGGCGACAGCCGTGTCTACCTCGTTCGTCACAAGACGATGCACCTGCTGACCGAAGATCACAGCCTGCTCAACGACCTCAAGCGTCGCGGCCGGGATCCGGATCGCAGCCACCTTGGCGCCGCCTACCAGGGCGCGCTGACCCGTGCGCTGGGTGTGCTGAACACGGCGCGCGTCGACCTTCTCGACCTCGAGCTTCTGCCCGGGGATCGCTTCATCATCTGCAGCGACGGCGTGCACGGCGCGGTGGGCGAGACGACGATGCAAGCGATCGCGCCCCACGGCGCCGTCGAAGAAGCCGTCGACATGTACATCGACACCGCGCTGCAAAACGGCGGGCCCGACAACGCGACCGTCATCGTTATCGACGTGCAGCAGGAACAAGCCGAAGATCGCGCCACGCGTGTTCGACGCCGGCTCGAAGCGCTGCAGTCGATCTCGATGTTCCGTTACCTGCCGTACCCCGACCTCATCCGCGTCGCCGGTGTCAGCAAGGAGATCGCGCTTCCCACCGGTCACACCGTCTTCGAAGAGAACGCGATCGGCGAATCGCTGTACATCATCCTGGATGGCCAGGTCGGTGTCGTGAAAGGCGGGGCCGAGATCGCTGAGTTGGGCCCCGGTGCGCACTTCGGTGAGATGAGCCTGATCGAGCGCACGCCTCGTTCGGCCGGGATCGTCACGAAGAGCAACGTCGAAGCGCTGCTGATTCAGCGCGACGAGTTCTTCAGCCTGCTGCGGCAGGAAGTAACGGCTGTGAAGCTGCTGTGGGGCATCATTCGCATGCTCAACGCGCGGCTGCGCTCAACATCGCAGGAGCTGACCGTCTTCAAGACGATGCCGCCGCAGCTCTAACCCGTGAGGACAAAGCCGGGCTAATGCCGTTCATCCCCCAGCTACCGGCGCGGTGCTCTGCATCGGCCGGGTCGATGCCTGTTGTCGTCGTGCTTTTGTGCGCGTCGATCGCCGCCGCGTGCCAGCCGCCCAAGCCGCCTCCGCCACGACCGACCGAAGCCGAGATCGCCACCCGCGAACGGACGCGACAGACGCGAGCAAATCAGCTCTCCACCGACTCCAAGCACGCCAAGCGCAAGGACGGCCTGACGGGTGGCTCGCTCGTGTTCGAAGACAACTTCGACGGCCCGGGGCTGAGCGACAAGTGGAGCGTGAAGCTGCCCGGCGAGTGGACCGTGACCGCGGGCGAGCTCAAGGCAAACCGCGTCGAGGTCTATGACGACCGCAACCGTGGCGTGTGGCTGAATGTCCCTTTGCCGGAAAAAACGCGCGTCGAGTTCACCGCGCGATCGCTGTCCAAAGATGGCGACACCAAGTGCGAAGTGTTCGCCACCGAGCAAAAACACGAGGCCGGCTATTCGATTATCTACGGCGGCTGGGGCAACACCATCAACACGATCTGCCGGCTGGGCGAACACGAACCACGCCGCGTCGTGCAGGTGCCGCATCAGCGCGTCGAGCGTGCGAAGTCGTACAAATGGACTATCGTGAGGACAGACAATGCCGTCCGGTGGTACCTCGACGGCAAATTCATGATCGCCTACGACGACGCCAAACCCGTCAAGGGCAAGTGGTTCGCGTTCAACAACTGGCTGTCGGACATTCGCTTCGACAACGTCAAGATCTGGAAGCTGTAAATATCGGGAACCTCTGATGAAATCGTGGTGTCCGCGGCGTACAGGCGTCGCCCCGGCGCGGGCAAACCGACCACGGCTTTGACGAGAATCTTACAGCGGTTAGGATTCCAGCGGCGGCTTGGCGTCGCATAGGAGGCAGCGTTGCCACTCCGTCTTACTTCATACGGCGAAACCAACGTCGGCCGGAAGCGCGCCCACAACGAGGACAACCTCCTCGTCTACTCGTCTGAGAATCTCTTCGTAGTTGCCGACGGCATGGGCGGACACGCCTGTGGCGAAGTCGCTTCGGAGATGGTTGTCGCGACGATGAAGGAGTTCTATTCCCGGTGCGGCGCCGACTCCGATGCCACGTGGCCAGGACGCGAAGAGCGCGGCCGCACGATGGCCGAGAACATGTTCAACGCCGGGGTCAAGTGGTGCAACTACTCGATCTGGGAAAGGGGCCACGCCGACGCGCGCTTCAAGAACATGGGCACGACCGTCGTGGGCATCCATTTCGACGAGGATTACGCCGTCGTTGGGTGGGTCGGCGATTCGCGCGTCTACCGGCTCCGCGACAACGAGCTTGAACAGCTGACTGAAGACCATTCGCTGCTCAACGACTACAAGAAGATGGCCGTCCTCACGCCCGAGGAAGAGGCGAACTTCCCGCACAAGAACATCATCGTGCGCGCCTGCGGCCTCAAAGAAGACGTCGCGGTCGATATCGAGAAGGTGCGTCCGCAAGTCGGCGACGTCTACATGGTGTGCAGCGATGGCCTCAACGGCGAAATCACCGATCCGCAGATCCGCGACATCATGATCGCCCATGTCGACGACATGGAGCAGATGGCCAAGTCGCTGATCGTCACCGCCTGCGAGAATGGCGGCAAGGACAACGTGACCGCGATTTGCGTGCGCGTCGACGACCTGTAGCCCCCTCGCTTTCTGGTTTGTAAGCAAACGGCGCCCGGCGCCCCTTTGTGCTTGTCGTGCCGCGACAGGATCGCCACGCTTTCGTTCGGCCGTCGCGATCGTCCCTCGTGATGGCGGCTGGGGAGTTGTTCGAAGATGCGATTACGTGCCGCCTCTCTGTATTCTGTCGTCGCATTGGGCATGGTCGCTTGCGCCGACGAGCCCGGCACGCAGCCCGCGACGTCCACCGATACCCACGTTGCTGACACGACGAAGGATTCGGGGGAGGATTCGGGGGTGGATTCGGGGACAAACACCCTGGATACCGCGCCCACCGACAGCGGCGCGCCGACCGACTCCGGCTTGATCGGGCCGGACGTGGTCGTCAACCAGGATACGGGTGCAAACGACGCTGGCAGCACGACTGGCGACGCGGGATCGAACGACACCGCCAGCAAGGACGCTGGGTCGGCCGACATTGGCGCGAACGACGTCGGCCCTGGCGCCGATGCAGGAGCGCCCGAAGACACCAGCCCGCAACCGTGCAAGCCGGTCAAAGAGATCTGCGACGGAAAGGACAACGACTGCGACGGGGACACGGACGAGGCGACGTGCGACGACGGAAAGATCTGCACGAAAGATGCTTGTCACGGGCCTGCCGGCTGCTCGCATAAGGTCGATGCCGCGTGCGTTCCCGACGCGAAGCTGCCCTACAAGACGGCGTTTGCGTGCGGCGCCCTGCCCGCTGGCTGGAAGCCCGACCTCTCGCTCGATGGCGGCAAAGGGGGGCCGAAATGGGCGGTCGACGCCACGCCTGCCAAGCCAGGATCGAAGTCGCCCAAGTGCTCGCTGAACTTCAACAACGGCAAGGACTTCGCCTGCGCAGACGGCAAACCGCTCAGTCCCCAGTTCGGCGTCTGGGGCGCGGTGCAGAGCCGCGTGTTCGACGCGACAAAGCTCAAGAAAGGCGCGGGGATCCAGCTGCACTTCAACCTCTCCGGTGTGTGGCAGTCCGGCGTCGCTGACGAGCTGACCGTGTCTGCGGTTCGCGTTGTGGACGGGGCCGTGACCAACCTGGGCGTCTACGACCACAGCTCGGATTCCGGCTGGGACAAGGTCGTGGCGGACCTCGCGCCGGCGGCCGGCTACCGCTTCTACCTCCGGTTCGCGTTCTCGAGCGTCGACTGCAAAGGCAACGACGGCACCGGTCCGTTCATCGACGACGTGGCGATAATCGACGCGACCTGCGCGAAGTCCTCGGACTGCGACGACGGCAACGCCTGCACAACGAACGTCTGCAAAGCCGGCGCGTGTTCAACAACGGCGAAGGCCGCGCTGAGCCCCTGCAACGACGGGCTCAAGTGCACGACAGGGGACCGATGCGCCGCCGGCCAGTGCGCGGGAATCGCCAAGGACTGCAACGACGGCAACGATTGCACGCTCGACACGTGCAACAAGGCAACCGGCGCTTGCGGGCACGGAGCAGCGAAAGCGGGAGGCGCGTGCGACGACGGCCAGGGCTGCACGAGCGGCGATGTCTGCAACGGAAAAGGCAGCTGTGCGGGCAAGTCGATCAAGGACGGGACGGGATGCGACGACAACGACGCGTGCACCGGGACCGGCAAATGCGCCAAGGGAGCCTGCGCGAAAGGCAAGGCGGTCAGCGACGGTACGTTCTGCAACGACAACAACGGCTGCACGACCGGCGACGTCTGCGCCAAGGGCAAATGCGCCGGCAAGATCGCGCCCGGCACGTGCGATGACGGCAACGCGTGCACCCATGATGTCTGCAAGCCGAAAGGCACCTTCGCGTCCACCTGCGAGCATGTCGCTGCCAAAGACGGCGTGCCCTGCAACGACGGCGTTCCGTGCACAACCGCTGATTCCTGCACCAAGGGCCGGTGCGACGGCGTGACCAAGTGCCTTTACAAGACCATCGCCGAACACAAGTTCGCGTGCGGCACCAAGGGCATCACCTTCGCGCCGGCCAAACCGGCAGCCGGGGCCCCGCACTGGGCCGTCGACTCGACTCCCGCCGCGCCCAAGGCCGTGTCGCCGCCGTGCTCGCTCAACTTCAACAACGGGACCAACTACAAGCTCGGCAAGCAGCGTGTCGCCGGGCTCGCGACGTTGCCCGCCGTGACCGTCCCGACGACCGGGCAACTGGAGCTCTCCTTCTGGTCGTATCACGATGTCGAAAAGACGGTGGGTGTCGACAGCCGCCGCATTGCGTTCAGCGCCGATGGGTTCAAGACGCAGACCGGCGTTGTGCTGGACAACCGCCACGACAAGGGCAAGTGGCGGCTCGTGCGTATCGCGATGAACGCGTGGCGCGGCAAGAAGGTGCAGGTTCGTCTGCAGTTCGACTCGATGGACGGCGGCAACAACAGCGGCAAAGGATGGTTCGTCGACGATCTGCGCATCCGCACAGGCACCTTTCCGTCCACGATTACATGCAAGACCGCCTACGAATGCCCCAACGACGGCAACCCCTGCACGCAAGCGGTGTGTGGCGGCGGCAAGTGCAGCAAGAAGCTGCTGACGATCGCGTGCTCAGACGGCAACGCCTGCACGACGGGCGACAAGTGCTCGGCAGGGAAGTGCAAAGGCACCACGAAGAGCTGCGATGACAAGAACCTGTGCACGGACGATAGCTGCGACGCCAAGTCGGGCTGCGTGCACAAGGCCAACACCAAACCGTGCAGCGACGGCAAGAAATGCACCATCAAGGACGCGTGCAAGGCCGCCAAGTGCGTCGGCGTCGTCAATTACTGCCCCGACGGAAACCCGTGCACGGTCGACAAGTGCAACACCGGCGATGGCAAGTGCAGCCACGCGGCGATCAAGGGATGCAGCAACGCTCCGCAGCCGATCCCCTGGGGCACCAAGTTCCCGTGTGGCGCGGCGCGAGATAAGAACTGGCTGCTCTGGAATCGCCCCGGACCGCAGTGGCACATCGACAAGACGCCGGCCGCGCCCAAGCCGAAGACGTCGACGTGTTCGCTCAACTTCAACAACGGCACCAACTACGTGTGCCCCGGCAACAAGCCGGTCAATACGACGGTCGGTGTGGAAGGGTCGGCCGTGACGCCGCGTATCGACGCCCGAAAGATGAAGAAGAACGCCCCGCTGCGGGTCCGCTTCTACGTCAATGGCAAGTGGACGACGACCGGTCACACCGACTACCTGCGCATCTGGGCCAAGCAAGAGGGCGTCAAGGCATGGACGCTGGTCGCGACGCTGCCCGGTGGCTGGTCGACCAGCAAATGGAACTACCGCGGCTATTGGCTGTCCAAGTGGGCGGGCACGATGTTCCGCCTGCGCTTTCAGTTCTATTCGAAGGACTGCGCTGCCAATAGCTGGAGCGGCCCGTTCATCGACGACATCCACGTGTGGGACGCGTCGTGCAAGTCCAACGCGAGCTGCAACGACAAAAAGCTGTGCACCGACGACAGCTGCAACACGACGACGGGCTGGTGCAAGTTCGTCAACAACCCCAAGACCGAGTGCAGCGACGGCAGCCTGTGCACGACATCCGACAAGTGTGTGGGCGGCGCCTGCAAGGGCACGGCGAAGGTCTGCGACGACAAGAACGTGTGCACCGCGGACGGCTGCGACGCCAAAGACGGCACTTGCCTGCACAAACCGGCCGGTAACGGGACCAAGTGCAGCGACGGCGTCGTGTGCACCGTCGGCGACAAATGCCAGACCGGAAAGTGCAAACCTGGCCCACCGAGCAAGTCGATCTGCGACGACCACAACCCATGCACGGCCGATTCGTGCACCGACCCGAAGGCGAAGGACGGCTGCAAACACACGGCGCTCAACACCGCGGGCGCCTGCAAGTCCGGCAAACCCTCGGTCGGCTGGGTCTGGAAAGAAGTGCTGTTGAAGTCGTGCAAGCCATGTCACGTGCTCGGCGGCAAGTCGGGCGGCATCGGTTTCGGTAGCTCCGCGGCGGAAGCCTGGACGGCGATGGTGAACAAGCCGACGAATGGCGGCAGCTGCAAGGTCGGCAAGCAGGTGGATCCCGGCAACGCGGCCAACAGCCTCTTGTGGCTGAAGCTGGACGCCAAAGCCGTGCATGGTTGCGGCGCCAAGATGCCGCGCGGCGCTCCGTTGCTGCCCGCAGCCGTCACCGATGCCGTGAAGCTGTGGATCAACAGCGGCGCACCGAAGTAGCAGAAAAACCAACCGAGAAATCGCACCGGACCGGGCATTTTACGTCGCCTGCGACACGGCGTAGGGTTCGCGGCCGCGGCGGTTCACGTGCGCGGTTACACGGCGAGGATGAGATGGCGACGAAAGGCGATCGACTGTGGGGCGGCGGCTACGAGGAGGCCACCCACCCGCTGGTGCAGCGGATGAACGCGTCGGTGAGCTTCGACCAGCTCCTGGCCCGGGACGACATCGTTGGATCGGTCGCCCATGCGACGATGCTCCGCGACGCTTCGCTCCTGACAACAGAGGACCACGGCGCGATCGTGAGCGGGCTGCGCGCGATCCTGGCCGACATCGAGGCCGGTGACTTCGAATGGAGCGACGCGCGCGAAGACGTGCACATGAACATCGAAGCGGCGCTGCGGGACCGCATTGGCGAACCCGCCGGACGTCTTCACACCGCCCGTTCACGCAACGACCAGGTGGCGACCGACGAACGCTTGTGGCTGCGACGAACGTTGGCTGGGATCGTCAACGCGCTGGTCGAGCTCGTCGAGTCGCTCGCTGCCCAGGCGCTCGACTACGCCGCATGGCCGATGTGCGGCTACACCCACCTGCAACGCGCGCAACCAGTCACATTGGGCCATCACCTGCTCGCCCACTGTGAAGCCTTCCTCCGCGACGCGGATCGTGTCCTCGACGCGCTTGAACGCGCGGACGTCTGCCCTCTCGGGAGCGGCGCATTGGCCGGCACCACGCTGCCCATCAACCGCGCGCGGACCGCAGAATTGCTTGGTTTTTCGGGGGTCACTCGCAACAGCCTCGACGCCGTTTCCGACCGTGATCACCTCGTGGAGGCCATGGCTGCAGCCGCGATCGGCATGACGCACATCAGCCGCGTGGGCGAGGAACTGGTGCTCTTCGCCAGCGCGGAGTTTGGATACCTGAAGCTGCGCGACGCGTTTACGACCGGCTCATCGCTGATGCCGCAGAAGAAGAACCCGGACATGGCTGAGCTCGCGCGCGGCAAGGCCGGACGGGTCCTTGGGGATCTGGTCGCGCTGATCACGACGCTGAAGGGCCTGCCGCTCGCCTACAACAAGGATATGCAGGAAGACAAAGAGCCCGTTTTCGACGCGTTGGCGACGTGGCGCGACTGCATCGACCTGTTGACCGCCATGATGGCCGCCGCCATGTGGAAGAAGAAGGCGCTGGCCGACGGACTCGACCGCGGTTTCCTGCTCGCGACCGACCTCGCGGATGCACTTGTCGCCAACGACGTCCCGTTTCGCGAGGCGCATGAGCGGGTGGCAACGCTCGTCGCCGATCTGAGCCGCCAAGGCACGACCTTCCGCAGAGCCGGCGCAGCAGCCGTCGCCAGGACGCTCGGTTTGCCGGTCGCGGACGTGCGCGATGCGCTGAATATCCGTCGCGCCTTGTCACGGCGAGACGTGATCGGGGCACCGAGTCCGAAGCGGGTCCGTCAGCAGGGCCGCGCCATGAAGCGTCGGCTGGACAAACTCCGCAAGAGGCTGGCGACCTGGCAGACGGCCTGCCCCGCCGAAGTCATCCTCGACGGCGCCTGAAATTTCAGGCAGTTGGCTCGGGCACGATCCTCTGCGGTGGGTTTGCTTGCTCAGCCGCGACAATAAATAGATCGCTCGCGCGCGTGATGCGTCTTTCCGGTGTGCAGGAGCACGGGAGGCACGTCATGCAGAAAGTCGCCATCAACATCGGCATCATCTTCGTAACCGCCATCGTCCTTGTCGTCGCTTCGGGATCGAGCGCCTTTGGCCACCATCGCGGCGACCGAACCAACGGCTATCGCGTCGAGGTGCGATCGTCTTGGGGGTCGCGGTTGCCGACCTTTCATCACCGCGGACGTACCTACGTCATGGGCAAGCGCGGGCAGCGCTACGACATCATCGTGCGCAACTACACCGGTCGCCGGATCGAAGCGGTTGTGTCGGTCGATGGGCGCGATGCGATCGATGGGCGGTCCGCCAACTGGCGCAAGCGCGGCTACATCGTCGAGCCCTGGGGCAAGGTGACCATCGATGGCTTCCGGGTGTCCAAGCGTTCGGTGGCCGCGTTCCGGTTCTCCCGCGTTGCCGATTCTTACGCCGCGCGGATGGGCAACGCCCGCGAAGTTGGCGTCATCGGTGTGGCGATCTACAAAGAGCGCCGGCACCGCGTCGTTCGAAAGCAGGTTCGCCGCTACCGTCGCTACTGGTACCACGACTACCGGCGGCGCAAGAGCACGTACCGATACCGCAGCAAGAAGCCAGCGCCACGCGAGTACGATCGCGCCGTGCCCGACATGACCGACAACGAGAGCTCAGCGACACGCAGCCCCAGGCCTTCAGCTGGCGCATCCGGACGAGCCACACGACTGCGGGAAGCTCCCAAGGCGCGTCGCAAGTCCGGCCGATTCCGCCCGCGAGAAGACCGCGCCGGCCTCGGCACCAAGTTCGGCGAGCGCCGCCACAGCCCGGTCCATGAAACGCGCTTCGTCCGCGCCAGCTACACCCCCACGTCGATCCTGACCGTGCGCTACAACAACCGCCGCGGGCTCGAGCGCCTCGGAATCCGAACCCGACCACGACCACGTCCAGACTGGCGACGCGAGCTCCGCAGCCGGGAATCCGCGCGTCCCTTCGCGAACATGCCGCGGCGTTATGCCCGACCTCCGCAGGGCTGGAACCACTGATCGCTCGCTGCCCTTCACGGCACGACTGGCGCCGGCGCGAGGAAGCGTTAACCTGCCGCCATGGACGATCTCGCCGTCAATAGTCGATGCACGATTCCGGCGAGCGCGCTCTCGTGGCGGGCCGTGCGCGCATCCGGCCCCGGCGGCCAACACGTCAACAAGACCAGCACGCGGGTCGAGCTCACCTTCGATCCGAACCTGGCAGCCGTGCCTCGCGGCGTTCTCAGGCGGCTGCGCGACAGGCGGCCCGGGTTGTTCGACAGCGATGGACGTATTCGAATCGAGTCGCAGCAAAGCCGCAGCCAGACGACCAACCTCGCCGACTGTCTCAAGCGGCTCGCCGACCTGCTGCGCCAGGTATGGCACCCGCCCAAACCGCGCAAGAAGACCAAACCGACACGAGCTTCGATCCGTCGGCGGCTCGACGGGAAGAAGCGGCGCGGCGACACCAAGAAGATGCGCGGCAAGTATCGCGGCGATTGAAGCGGTCCGTCCGGTCTGAATCTCGCGCGAGCGTTCACGCCCATGTCTGCGCTGGCTGTGTACGCGTCATGCACTTCACCGACACGCAGGGCATCGAGGTCCTCAAAGGCTCGGATTGAGCGCTGCGGCAGTCACAATTGGCCGCCGCACGGTGTTGTTTTCGCATCGGCGCACGGGCCTTTGACGTGCTTTGGGCGAATCGTGGCCTCGGCCCAACCGGCGATCTGCTTGCCGCCCTTCGTCGCGATGACCTCGGCGCGAACCCGCACCAGCTTGGCGTTGACCTTGCATGCGCAGCTCCGGCGTCGAACGGCTCGGTGTCGCGGGCGCGAATCGTCGAGTCATTGATCAATCCGGTCATTCTCGGGCACGTTGCGGCCATGAACATGAAAACGACCTCCAAGCAGTACACCTTGTTTCTCTTTGTCGCGGCGTTGGCTGTCTCGACGACGGGATGCGCAGGCGCACAGCAAGCGACCGGAGCTCAGCAGGCGACTGGCGCAGCAGAATCGAACCGAGCGACGTCGGAACCGTCCAGCGCCGCCCCCGCGAGCGCCGATGATATCGATTGGACCGACCTCTCCGGCAACGAAGCGCGCGCGTTGAGCGCGGCGTGTCTGCCCGCTCCGTTCGACGTGGCCGCACCGCCATCAAACGCCGAGAAAACGGACACGGGGCTCGCCAGCAGGGTCCTCAAGGCGGGCCACGGCAGCACGCGCCCCTCACCGACAAGCACCGTGACCGTGCACTACATCGGCTGGACGACCGACGGGAAGATGTTCGACGCGTCGTTCAAGCGCGGCTCCACCACATCATTCCCGCTCGACAAGGTGATCCCCGGTTGGCGCGAGGGCGTCGGGCTCATGGTCGAGGGCGAGCGACGACGCATGTGGATTCCCGAAAAGCTCGCCTACAAAGGGCGCCCAGGTCGCCCCAGGGGAATGCTCGTGTTCGACGTCGAAGTCGTGCGGATCGAGCCCTGAATTGGCTGGCGGTCTGTTACACGCCCACGATCGCCGCGGTCGACGCGTCGGATCGCTGTCCAGCACCGGCAAAACTTGCCGCGAGCCACGCCAACGCCAGCAGCAGACAGCCAAGGACCGCCGGCGCCATGGACTCACCAAGCCCGATCATGACGACAAGGGGCAGGTCCGCGCTCTTCGCCCATTCCGGGTTCGCCGGCACCTTGGACATGACCGCAGCGATGTCCGACGCGACCGCCATGCCCATCGCGAAAGACGTCGCAAGACTCATCGAAAGCAGCCTCCGCGTGCTCGAATAGGCGGGCTTGAAAACCCCGCGTACCGCGATCGCGATCGCCGCCGAACCAAGCGCCAGGACCGGCCACATGCCAAAACCACCAGCGCGCATAAAATCCATCATCACAACCTCCAAGAAGGGCAAACACCCGTGAAACTGGTGCAAAGACGCGTGGGTTGGCGAAGCGATCTCGTTGAATTCATGAAGATGAGCGGCGGTGAATATAGGTGGATCACGACCTTCGTAGTTGGGCACCATCAGGCGCACAGGAGCACGCTATGACCAGCACAGAAATCGGCGCCCGCGCCGGCCAATTCGCGCTCGCGGTCGTTGTCGCGTTGGTCGGCAGCCTGGTGATTCCCGCGCCCGTTGCGGCCGCCACCAAGCAGCACACGTTCGTCAACGATGACGGCACCGCGGGCAGCTCGCTCAAGCCCGGCGGACAGTTTCCGGCGGTCGGCACAATCATCGCTGCGCGGTTTCGCCCCGAGCATCCGATCGAGCTGAGCAAGATCGAGGTGCAATTCGCGGGCACGACCGGTCGCAAGGTGCAATTGCACATCTGGCGCGACAACGGCGGCCTGCAACCCGGCGCACCGGAAGGCTGGTACACCGACAAACCCGGCGCCGATCTGATGGCGCCCAAGACCGTCTACATCAGCAAGACCGACGGCCTGCAGTCCATCGACATCTCCGCCAACAAGGTTTCGCTGCCGCCTGTCGAACCGTTCTGGGTCGGCATCCGCGTGGTTCAATCGGGCGCCACCATTGCGCTGGACGCCGTCGAGCAGAAAAAGGCCAACGTAACCGCGGTCTGGCAGACCAAGTCCGGGCAATGCAAAGACGGATGCGGTGTCCCAGCTGACCTGCGCATCCGCGTCACCGGAACCTACACGCTGCCCGACGCCAAGCCGTGGTTCGTCGACATCACCAAGGAGAGCGGCCTCAAGCCCGGCAGCCGGATGGCCTGGGCCGATTTCGATGGAGACGACGACCTCGACTGCCTCGTCGCGGGGCGCAACCTCTATATCAATGACGGCAAGGGCGGCTTCACCAAGGCCACGGACACGGGCCTCGACCTCGCCAAATCCGACAAGGGCCTGTGGGGCGACGTCGACAATGACGGGCATTTGGATCTGCTGTTGTTCGGTAGCGAGGAGTCGATCGTCCGCAACGACGGCAAGGGCAAGTTCGAGGCCTTCGCAACGTTCCCGGAAGGCCCCGATGGCAAGCGATTCCCGACCGAGGCCGCGGTCTTCTTCGATATGGACAACGACGGGCTGCTCGACGTGTATTTCGCCAATTACGAGACAGGGTTGGGCAACTGCGACCACGACTATCTGTGGCACAACAAGGGCGGCGGCAAATTCGAGGACGTGAGCGTCAAGTTCGGCGTACGCGTCAACGGCAAACAGTGCGGCCGTGGCATCACCGCGGTCGACTGGGACCAGGATGGCGACGTCGACGTCTTCGTCGGCAACTACCGGCTCGACCGCAACTTCTTCTTTCGCAACGAGAATCCAGCGCCGGCCTGGACGGACATCGCCGATCAGAACGCCACCCTCGGCAAGATGATCAACAGCGCATACGGGCATACGATCGGGCCGAGCTTCGTCGACGCAGACAGCGATGGTGACTTCGACCTCTTCGTCGCCAACCTCGCCCATCCGCGGTTCATCACCTTCTCCGACCGCTCGCTGTTCTATCAAAACCTTGGCAAATCCAAGCTTTGGGAGTTTTCCGAGCACCGCAAGCAGTCCGGCATCAGCTTCCAGGAAACCAACAGCGACGCGCGATTTGGCGACTTCGACAACGACGGCCTGCCCGACCTCGCGATCACCAACGTCTACAAGAACCGCAAGGGACGCATCTGGCATAACCGCGG
>CAZLMW010000017.1:48804-72273 GCA_964560875.1 uncultured Enterobacteriaceae bacterium | reverse complement strand
GCGGGGACGCGCTCAGCGGGCAATCCGGACTGGTGCTGCATTTCGGCCTCGGGACGGCGAAAAAAGTCGATGCGCTGCACGTGCATTGGCCCGGTGGCGAGGTGGAGACGAAGAAGAGCGTCGCGGTTGGGCAGACCATCGAGCTCGCCGAGGGGTTCACCAAACCCAAGCCAGCTGGCGACGCGGGTGCAGGCGGAGGCGAAGGTGACGTTGCTGGGCACACTGACGGGACGGCGGCGGACGGCGGCTCTGAATCGCCGACGAAGACGACGTCCGGCGGCGACGATGGCGGCTGCACGGCATCGACGACCGGGAACCCGGACGGATTCATGGGACTTATGCTTGTCTGCCTGTTCGGGCTCGCGATTCGAAGGCGATCAACCGCCGAGGATGGACGACATATCGTCGCCACCGCCGGAGCGCCCCTGGGGCATCATCGACGTCTTTTCGAGCATGTAGACGACTTCGTTGGTCGCGTTGCGGATCTGCCGCCCCAGCTCGAGACCCATGGCCGTGAAAAGCTTGACCGCCGACGGTCGCCCCGTCCGCAAGATGCGTTCGAGGTCAGACTTCTTGAAGCGCAGCGCGGCCGTCTTGTCGCGGGCGTAACACTGCAAGTGGTAGCCCTCGGCGCCGAGCGCGACACCGAGACCGATGATCCCCTCGTCTTTGAAGTCGCGGACCGTGTGCGCCATGCCCGGACCGACGCGCGTCCGCAGCTCGACCGACCCCTGGATGATGAAATAGACGTACTCACCCTCTTCCCGGTCCTCGTAAACGACCGTGCCGCCCGGGCAACGCACGATGTCGGCGATCTCGCCGAGCTCAGCCCGCTCGCGGTCGTGCATCATCGCTAGCAGCGGCATCTCTTCCATCACGCGCAGGAGCTGGCGACCGGAGCGGGTCACCTTCTCCATGCCGATGCCCATCAAGCCACTGTTGCTTCCAGAATCGCGCGCCATTTCCGCTCCCTGCCCGGCCGACGAAAAGCACGGGTCAAACCGATGTTGGCGATCTTAACACGTCCCGCCCCGACACGCGCAACTGCAAGACAGCAGGCAACCTTTCGCGTCTTCGATTGACTCGCGGGGGGCCGAGACTATTCTGCACCTGCACGAACGCAATCGTGCGCGAAAGAGGAGTCCCGACATGGTCCAGTTCACGGCAAACGCAGTCGACAAGATCCGCGAAATGGCGTCCGAGCAGGAGTTCGCCGGCTACGGCGTGCGCGTCATGGTCGTTGGCGGGGGATGCGCCGGCTTCACGTATGACATGGACTTCGAAAACGAAAAGCGCGACGACGACGAGATCGCCAAACAGCACGGCATCGAGGTCTACGTCGACGCGATGAGCTTGTGCTACCTCGACGGCACCGTCGTCGACTACGTGGAGAGCCTCGACTTCTCGGGCTTTCACTTCGATAATCCGTCGGCAACCCGCACATGCGGATGTGGAGCCAGCTTCTCGTAGGCCGCTCCAACCCGCGCTGCCTTCCCGGACCTGACCATGCCCGACGGCCACCGCTTCATCGACGCCGAAGATCTCCCCTGGGGCTGCTCGCACGCCCACGGCGTCTCGTTCAAGCAGCTCCGCTACGACAAAGACGGCACCGGCGCCGTGATGGTTCATATGTGCCCGGGCACACGTTATCCGCAGTACATCACCCACGGTGGACAGGACGTCTACGTGGTCGATGGTGAGCTGATCCTGGGCGAACTACGGGTCCAACGGGGTGCCTACGCGTTCATCCCCGCCGCGTCGACCAACGAGCCACACACCGAAAAGGGCTGCGTGTTGTTCGTCGCATCCAACGGCCACGTCAAGCACGCCGCCGCCGGATAAAACTCCGCATTTTCGGCGTTTTTGGCGCTATCAGCGGTCCGTCGCGCCGCGCGTGGCCGTAAACTCGATCCCGTTGCCGTGGCGCTTGACGATCAGGGTGGCAGGCTGCGCGAACGGAGCATCCGTGGCGGTCGATTCGCGCCCGAGGTGAACCACGCCTCTGCGCCCGGTGATCGTCAACATCCCGCCAGCTGCTTCGTGCTCGATGACCGCATACCGGCTCTCGAAGAACTCGACGATGTGTTCCCAGGCGATGTAGCCGGTCGAGCAACGCGCGACATATGTGCGCACCTCGCGGCTGCTGCACGCCCACGGCACTCGGTAGCCGAGCAGGGGCTTGGTGTCTTCACAAAGCAGGCCGCCCGGGCACCAGCGCGCTTCCGTCCCGTCTGCACCGGTGAGCGTCTCGGTGGCGCGGACGAGCGCACGCTCAGCGACCGCCGTGGGCTGAGTGGGGGCATCGACTTGGCGCTCGCTGCAAGCGGCGAAGACCAAGAGAACCAGCGCACTTGCTTGCGCGAATCGCGTGAACGGGGCCGACACGGTCAATCGAGCAGGAGATCCCAGCCGGTGACGATCGAAGTCGATCGGGGCGCTGCGATCTTGCGGGAGATCGTGCCGATCTTGGCCTTTGCTCCCTTGAGCGCCTTCTGACTTGCGGCCTGCGTCATCCCTGCTGTGCCCACACCGACTTCGTACGACGGTTTGCTGCCCGACAGCGCCGACGCCTTGCCGATAAAGCAGCTGGCGTCTCCCGGACTGCAACCACCAACACACGCCGGAATCGGCGTGATGTCGACACCGGAAGGCTTGTACTGACCGAGCACCTGGTGGTTGACGAGTTTGCTCTTGCTCGTATCGTCGGCGGCGATCTGGAAGCCGCCGATCGGATCTTTCGGCGCATTCGTCGCGTTGATCTGGCCCCGGTTGCTGAAGTCGACCGAGAAGATCCGCGCTGTACCGGCCTTGCACGCTCCGGTCGCGCTGACCGTGTAGCTCGACCAATAGGCGTTGCCACCGAATACGACCGGCGGACCGATAAAGCGCGTGTGGTCGGTCATCGGCAGGCCCCAGTTGTGACCGGCCTCTGCGCGCGGTGCCGCACCGGCTGCGGTGAGCTTGAACGTCTCTGTGAGCGAATACACCAGGTGACGGCGCGTGGCGGACGGCTGGTCATCGAGGTTGCCCGTTCCGTAGACCACGACAAGCTGGCCGCCGCGACGGGTGGCGAGGCTGGGACGCGTCAGGATCGGCACCCGATTCTTGCTGTCGAGGGGCAGCGTGAACGCCGATTTCGTGTCGTTGCCGGAGTACGCGTCGTGGAAGAACTGCAGCTTCCACTTGTCGGGGTCGATGTCCGACAGGTCGAGTCGCCACATCATGCCGCGGCTGTCGCCGAGGTAGCAGCGCGTCGCCAGCTGACCGGGAGCCGCGTTGAAGCAGGCCGGTTCGGTGATGTGGTAGCCGATCTTGGACGTGTCCGCCATCGACGTGGTCGCGCCTGTCAGGTCGATATCCGCGAGCGTGAATTTGCGGATCAGTTCGCCGTTTTCGAGCGCAACGATGTACACAACCCGCTTGCCGAGACCGTCCACGCCGAAGTTCTGCTGGTCGGAGTCCTTCGGCGCGAGGCCACCAGCGATAACGGCAACCGAGCGCTGAACCGTCGTGCCGTTCTTCTTGAAAAACAGGTTGATGAGCACCGGCAGCGCCGTCGAGCGCCCCATCTCTTCGAATGTGGTAACCGCCGCGCACACCGGTCCGTTGCTGCTGCCCATCTTCGAGTCGCCCCAGCAGTGCCGGTCGGGCGTGATCTCCCACAACAGGCGCGGTTCGTCGGGCGCGGTTACGTCCAGCGCCGTGTAGCCCGCACCCGCCTCACCGGCCCCCGCGATCACAACCGCACGCCACCGAAGCGCCTGTTCTTTGACGGTTTTGCCTTGTCGATCGAGCAGGTAGTGGCCGGTAACGACCGCCGCTCCGAGGTAGGACGAGTCCGCGCTGGTCACCAGGCGCAACGCTCGTGCCCGGCGCAGGTTGAAGCCCGGCAGCCACGACCACATCTCGTCGCCGGCTGTCAGCTGGCCCTTGGTGTCGATGTCTGGATCGTTGTCGGTTCGGAACGCGTGCAGGAAGCCGTCGTGTGTCGCCGCGAACATCATCGTCGGTCGCTTGAACGAGCCCGGCGGGTTGTTTTCGGCGTATGGCGCGGTCGTGTTGCCAACCTTGGTGTTGCGGTACGTCAGGAACGACGGCTCGCGAATGCCGAGGCGCGCGGCAGGCTCGAGGATCTGCGGCTGAGCACGTGACGGAGCCCCGAGGGGTTTGTTCTCGCGGCACGATCCCGCATCGCCGCGCAGCAGCTGGATGAGGTGATCGCGGTACTGGTCACGCTCGACCGAATTGGCCAGGTTGAACGTTCCCGACTGCGTCGCGCAGGAGCCGGTGTTCGGATCGGGGAAGAGCTTGGGCGCCAGGCCTGTCTTGGTGATCGTCATGTCGTCCGACGAGATGTTGGACACCTTCAGCTCGACCCGACCGCCGTTCTTCATCGTGAAGATACGCCGCGGCACGGTGCGGTTTTTCATCCGCTCCTCGTAGTCGATGACCTTGCACACGCCGCTGCGGGATTTGTTCTTGGCGTCAACGCAGCCTTCCGAGCACTTGAAGATGCGCTGCTCGATGGTGCCGCTCGTCAGCAGCGGGTCGGCGACGTTGAAGACGCTCTTGTGCTGGAAGCTGTGCATGGTCTCGTCGTCCACGCCCGTCGATTCGGTGTAGTGGGTGCGGGTGAGCACCTCGCCAACGGCCGCTGTGGCGGTGAGCACCGGCCGCAAGTAGTCGATCGCATCTTTGACAGTGTTGACCTTGACGGCCTTGGTCGTGCCGCCCGCGTTGGCCAGATCGTCGAGGAACTCCGCATCCTTCGCGTTGGACGACCCGATGTCGAAGACGTGCACGTGCACGCCGCGCGAGAACAGCTTGGTCGCACCGGCCACCGCCGCGGCTCGACCGCTCGTGACACCCCCCGCCTGGTTGGCGCCGCCATCGCTGATGACCACGATCATGCGCGCCCGACAGGCAAACAGCGGGTCGCCGTGCACTGGATCGTCCTGCGTGCTCTGGAAGTGCTTGTCCATGTACTTGCTGGGCCCGAAATACTGCACGGCGTCCTGCAGCTGTTGCCCCAAGGGCGTGCCACCGACCGGACGAAGCGCGTTGAGTGAGCTCTTGATGGACGTGTACGCAGCTTTGCGAATCGCCAGGCTGTCGGCGCCGGGCATCTGCACCGACCGCGAGTTGGTGTTGAACGGGTTTTGCGCGCCGATCCCGATATTGCCCCACAGCGATTGGAGCGTGGGTCCGTACGAATACGCGCCGGTTGCGTCCGGTTTGGCGCTCATCACGTTGTCGGGCGCGAGCAGGCCGAACTTGGCCGACGGCGCAAAGATATCGAGCACGCCATTGAGCTGAAACGCCCCTGTCGGCGCGAAGTGGTGGTTCGGGCCTTCCGCTTTGCAGGCCTTGCCAACTCCCACCGCCAACGACGGCGGCGTGTTGGTGGCCGGACCTTCGAAGATGATCTCGAACGGGTTCTTGTAGCTCGTGCGCTTGAGGCAGTTGCTGTCGAAATGGCCTTCGACCGGCACGATCGCGAAGAACGCCTCCTTCAGACCGGCTTTCTTTTCCGCCTTGAGCTTGTCGATGTCGCCCTTGTTCAACTGAAACACCGTCGGCAAGCCGGTCTTGTTGGCGACCTTGGTCGGCGGCGACACGGGGTTGAGGCTGGGCCCGCCGACCGCGCACACGAACTTGCTGCCCTTGACCTTCGCGGGCGACGTGTCGGTCCGCACCAGGAACGCCTCGATCGGAGCGCCAGCGTTGGAGGCCGGCGCCATCGTGTAGATCGTCAGCGTCGCAGCGACCCAGTCCTTGTCATCGGGGAGCTTGCTGAGGTCGAAGACGAAGTACGGCACGACCGTGTCGTCCGTCGTCATCTGGAACTTGAGCTGCGCGAGGTTGCTGACCGCGCCGTTGTTCTTCCACGAGAAGTCGCCCATCGGCTGCACGAAGTTGCTCGACGGCTTGGGTTTGTGCGGCTCAAAAAGGGACGCGGCAACGCCGGGAATACACGTCGGATCGCCCTGCTGCTGCTTGGGGGGCTTCGTCTGGTCGGGGTGGGACGGCAACGACGCCTGGGTGCACGCGTAGTTGGCCAGGTCGCCCTGCAGCACTTCGAGCGTGCGGATCCAGCGCGATCGCTCGGTCGATTTGCCGCCGCAGACCGGCGCTTTGTCCTTGCCGGGCACGTACTGCATCGACTGCGAGGCGTCGGTGATGATGACGACCTCGGGCAGCGCGACGTTGGCAAAAGCCGGGGAAGGCGCGACCGCAAGGCCAAAAACGACAACCGCCGCGAGCGCCCCAACCAGTAGGCGCTCAGCGGCGGTATCGATGCCCGCTTTCACGGGCTCGGCGCTGCAAGCAACGCCGTCAGAATAAACGCGGTGGTGAAACGAAAACCAGTATCGATCCCCCAATAATACCAACCTTCGCCCCGGCCACCGCGACCGGCGAGGAACCCGCGCGGGACCTGTGCCCGGGCCGCGGTTCTGGCTTTCCTCTGCACGAAGGCTCGCATCGCCACGCGACGCTGGCAAGGCCTCGCCGCGTTGGAACATCGCCGAAACGAGCCGTTTCACAGTTGTATCCAGTGGTTGCGCGCTCCGCTTTTCTGTCATCAAGCGGCTCGTCCGTCGCGTCTTTTTGCGCAGTGTCGCCATCGCTCAATTCCCGCAGCGGGTCGGTCCGACCGTGATGAATGCCTGCAGCCCTGCCTCACCGATCTTGGCGATGTCACGCTGGGCGGTCGACGTGCTGTCGCCAAAGTGCGCCTTGGTCACGAGCTGGAAGGTCCGGAAGCAGTACTTGGACGCGTCATATCCGGGCACGGCCGTCGACAGCTCCGGTGGCGCGACTTCCGTGTTGTACAGCGCCGTGCCCAGCGCCTTGATCTCGCGGCCGTACGAGCCTTTTTCGCCGAGATCGAGCAGGTCTTTGCCGGTGTCGGTGATCGATAGCTTGTTGCTGCGGTTGGCGATGTACGTCTCGAACCGGGCTTGCATTTCGCCGGCCATGGTGACCGCAGCCATCGTCCCGGACTCGGACAGCCGAAACACGGCGCGCTCGATGCGGTAGGCACCACCTTCGCGAATGTCGGCGCTCGTCCGGACAACTGCGGCGCTCCCGAGGCCGGTCAGGATCGTCACCATCGTCATGGTCATGATCAGCACCATGCCCCGGCGGTCCGGATCGGCGCCCCAGCGCTTCTTGACGTCGCGCCAGTCCCGCTCCAACCGCGCGCTGACTCGGGACTTCAGTGACTTGTGCTCAGCCATCACAGGTTCCTCGCCACCATCGTCGGCATGTAGACGCGCGTGCCCATCGTGATCACACGGCACGTCGTCGGTCGGTCTTTTTCGAGCTTGTACGTCAAGATCGGTCCATTCACCTGCGACCGCGGCGTATGCGTGAGGTCGCGATCGGACACTTCAGCGCGGACGGACAGCCGCACGCTCATGAACCGAAGCGCCTCGGGCCGCGCCGACGGGCTCGAACCAAGCAGACCTCCGCCGCCTTTCTGCAGCAGCTCAGGATGGTCTTGCACCGGGTAGATCTTGAAGTTGATCGTGGCCGACTGCGCGTCGAGGTCGAACGCCGCGTCCGTGATCGCCAGCTCAACGGTGTTCTCCGCGATGGCGATCTGGGAAACCAGGGTCGCGCCGTCGGTCGCCAGTCGTTCGCGAACAAGCAACCCGCGCTGCGCCTGGCCGCTGCCGTCTGTCGGCGCTCCCGGGCGCTTGTCGGCGATCACGCGGTAGCGGATGAAGCCCTGCACATCGGCCCACATCCCGTAGCCAGTTCCGAGGTAGCCGCACCGCTGCGAGCCGCTGATCCGCGGTGGCGCCGACGAAAGCGTGACCGACCTGTCTCCAAACGACGTCGCGACGATCGGGTAGTAGAACGACTTGCCTTCCGCCGTCGACACCCGCAAGTAGCGATCGCTGGTGAAGATCTGCTTCCACTCGTCTTCGGTCGCCGGCAAGCCGGTCGCCTGCAGCGTCACCTTGCTGCCCGCGATCGAGTCGATCCGGTAGCGCGTGCGGATATCGAGGCTGCCAAACAAGGTGATCGACACCGACTGCATGTTGGGGTTCAGCGAGGGGTTGTAGACGTAGCCGTCGCCGAGCTCGAGCCCGACCGAGCGCAGCGTCACCGCCGGTTTCGGGCAGACCAGGTCGTCGATCCCGCTGTTGGGCGTCGAGTTGCTGCCCAGCGACACCATGTCACGCCGCAGGTGGTCGATCGCAAAGCGAACCTCTCGGTGCATCGACTGCAAGGACGCCTGCGTCTGCAGCGACTGGGCCTGGTACGCATAGAGCGCCGTGATCGACATGAACACGACGGACGCAATCCCCATCGCCATGGCCAGCTCGATCATGTTGAAGCCGCGCTCGGACGGGTTTCCCGCCGCGACAACGCGGTGCACCGGCGGCGTCGCCTTATTGCGCGTAGACATTCTTCATCACCATCGCTGGCATCGACACGGACACGACGTTGCCGATGTCATCGAACATCGCGGTTGGGCAGGCCCGGTATTTATCGACGGGCACGTGCGGGCGCGACCATCCGACTCGAACCTCGGCCCGGAAAAGGTCCGGCGTGACCCATGTAAGCCGGTACTGCGTGCAGTAGCGCGGCCGTTGCTCGCTGGGCAGCGCAAAGAGCATCCCGGCGTCGTACAAGTGCGAGTCGTCGCCCATGTCGCCGACCCGCTTGTCGGTGGCGAACGGGTTCATCTGCAGCACTTTCCACCCGGTCGATTGGCCGGTCGCGGCGGGCACGGGCAGGTGGCGCAGGAATCGGCCGGGAACGCTGTCGGTCTTCGTTTGCCACATCACCGACTCACCCTGGATGGTGCTCAGCAGGTGTTCGGCGTAGGTCAGCGCGATCGCGGAGTCGCGCATCTCCGTATTGCCTTTGAGGGCCGACAAACACAGCGACAAGCTCGCGTACATGCCCGTCGTCGCGATCGCTGCGGACAAGAGCAGCTCGATCAGCGAAAAACCCCGAGAATCTGGGCTGTGAGACCGGCTTCGTCGCCAAAACGTCGTAAATCCTGCGATCCGGGAGCGCATCTTCGCCAAGGCAGTCGTGGGGACGTCGGGTTTCATCTGTCGCTATTTCAGGTCGTTGAGGTTGTAGCCGTGCGTGATGCGCGCGTTGCCGCTGTAGGTGATCTGAACCTGCAGGCGGTTGCCGATCTTGGCGCCCTGGTCGGAGACGCGGACGAGCTCGAAGAAGGCCTCTCCCGCCGCGAAGGTAGACCCGCTGGGGGGCGACAAGGGCATGGCGGAGAGGCCGTTGAGCACCCGTCCGTCGGGCTTGAAGCAGATGAAGACGTTGGCGTTTTGGAAGTCGCCGGGGGCCTTCTTGGCGATGAGCACCTCGGGGCGGCCGAACTTGTTGTTCTTGGAGTAGTCGAAGTCGTGGACTTGCTTGCCGGCCGGTACCGAAGAGCACGCCGTACTTGTGCCCTGCAACACGGTCCCGATCAGCTTGTCATCGACCAGCCCGCCGGTGCCCACGAAGAGGCCGTACGCGCGCCGATTGCTGCGGGCACGGCTGCGGGCGAGCTCGGCGGCATAGACGAGGTCTTCGGCCGCGGACCGGAGGTTCAGTTCACGCAACAACGACGACGTAAGCGGCATGGCGATCATCATCACGACCATGAGCACGACCAGGCCCATCATGAGCTCCATGAGGGTCGTGCCGAGTTCAGATCGATTCGTGGCAGGTGGCGTTGGCATCCGGAAACTCCAGGGGGATAGTGAGCAAGGGCCGTGCCATCGCGACTCGCTCCCAACTAGCTGAATTATGGACGGTTTGTCGATGCAGGCCATAATTACCACGCATTCGATGCGCAGTTTGTACGGAGAATGCGTGGTTTATCGTGCACGAACCGCCGGGTTGGGCCCGGATCGATCGGCCGTTGAACGTAGAATCTCGCCGGATTTTGTGAAATCTCAGACCGCGGCGTCATCGGCCCGCAGGCCGGACCAGTCATCATCGAGGCGCTGTTCGAGCGCGAATAGATCGGCCGCCGATTCGCGCCGCCGGATCACCGTGTAGCAGTCGCCGTGCACCATCACTTCGGCGGGACGGGGACGGCTGTTGTAGTTGCTCGCCATGGTGAACCCGTAGGCCCCGCAGCTGCGCATCGCGACCAGATCCCCGGCCTCGAACGGTGACACCTCGCGATCCCTGGCGAAGAAATCGCCGCTCTCACACACGGGGCCGACGATGTCGACGGTGACCGTGTGGCCGGGGCGCGGTTTGACGGCGTCGATGCCCTGGTAGGCCTTGTAGAGCGAGGGCCGGATGTTGTCGTTCATCGCGGCGTCGACCACACAGAATCGCTTGTCGCCGTTGGTCTTGTCGCCCAGCACACGCATCACGAGGACGCCCGCGTTGCCGCAAATGACGCGGCCTGGTTCGACCACGAGTCGCAATCCACGCGGCTTGAGGCGGGCCGCGTAGGCTTCGCCGAGGGCCTTGGGGGTCAACGGGGTCTCGTCGCGGTAGCGGATGCCGAGCCCGCCGCCCATATCGAGATGGTGGATGTCCATACCATCGGCGCGCAGCTGGTCCACCAGGCCGAGCATGCGGTCCATGGCTTCGATCAGCGGGTCGACCTCGGTGATCTGCGAGCCGATATGGCAATCGACACCGAACGCGTCCATGTGCGGCGACGCGTGAATCCGGCGGTAGAGTTCGAGCGCGTCGGCCATCGGCACGCCGAACTTGTTACTGGACAGCCCCGTGGCGATGTATTCGTGGGTCTTGGCGTCGACATCGGGATTGACGCGCAGGCTGACCGGCGCCACGAGGCCCATCTTCGCCGCGACCGCCTCGACGAGGTCGATTTCAAACGCCGACTCGATGTTGATGCAGAGGATGCCGGCCTTGAGCGCCGATTTGACCTCTTCGCGCGTCTTGCCGACCCCGGAGAAGACGACCTTCTTGGGGTCTCCGCCTGCGAACAGCACACGCCGCAGCTCGCCGTCCGAGACGATGTCGAAGCCCGAACCCAGTTTCGCTAGCAGCTGCAGCACGGCGATGTTGCTGTTGGCTTTGACCGCGTAACAGATGGTGTGGTCGATGTCGGAAAACGCGCGCTGCATGACGCGGAAATGGCGGACGAGCGTCGCGCGCGAATAGATGTAGACGGGTGTGCCGACTTCTTCGGCGATGCGCTCGATGGACACGCCCTCGGCGTGCAAGACGCCGTCCTTCAGCTCGAAATGGTTCATGCGTCGAGCTCCGTGGCGGGCGGTCTATCCGAACATCAGGACGATCAGAACATCAGGACGAGGCGTGTCAGCAGGCGCCACGCGTTTTCCGCCTCGGCCGACTTGAGCGCGCCGAGCCAACGGTCCTCTTTGGCCTTGGGACCAAGCACGTTGAACGCGTCGCCGGGCACAAGGTAAGCGAACGTAACCGACGCGAGGAACAGGCCCTTCTGACCGACGAAGCCGGTCGCCGCCATCTCGGTTCCGAGGGTGCCGCCATTGCCCGGCGTCCCTGAGTTCATGACGGCCACGGCGTGCATGACGCTCACATCGAGGCCGAGCTGGTCGCCGAGCGCGTAGAACGGGTGCGCGTTGATGCTCACGGTCGGCTTGACGTAGATGGCGTTGGTCACGGCGCCGATCACGTCGCGGAAGAGCAGCGTGTCGACCCGGTAGTTCTTGTGGAACTTGAAGCCGGTGATCTTCTCGTTGGGCTGGCCGTCGGCGGTGTCGATCGAGCAGTTGCCGGTGCGCATCGAGCCCGGGTAGACGCCAAAGCAGCGGGTGTCGTCCCCGCTCGCGTAGCCGGCGTCGAGGTAGATGCCGAGGCCTTCGTCCTGGTAGGCGGCCTTGAGCGCCGCGCCGTACATCAGGATGTCCTTGGGCTTCTCCTTGCCCTTATCCGGCACCGGCGACGCGTCCTCGATGCGGCCGACGATCGACGCGAACTCGAACTCGATGACGAGGCGCTGGTCGAACGAGAGGCGGTTTTCGTAGCGCAACCAGAGATCGCCGGCGGCTGCCCAGGCCTCGCGCGGGAAGAGGGAGAGCTTGCCGGTGTCGTTGGTGTTGTGGGACGCGGGCGTGTCCTTGCCCTTCTCCTTGCCATTGTAGACGACGTCGTACTTCTGCGTGCGGTAGATGCCGTACAGGCCCCAATCGAAGCTGCTGCCGTGGTCGTCGACGAGTATCTTGCGCCGGTCGGCCTGCTCGGCGGGTGTGAGGGGCTTGGAGAAGAACGCGAAACCGAACTGGTTGACGTCGTCGCCGTCGTCGAGATCGTTGGGCACGCCGTCGACGCGCAGCGGGTCCACGGCGAGGCTGCCTTCGGAGATGTAGTCGTAGAAAAACGCCGAGTAGAACGGCAGGCCGGGGATCTTTGTGACGAACGCGGCCCGGTCGGCCCAGTTGCCGAAGTCGGCGTCGTAGCCATAGCCCTGCGCGGGGCGCAAGCCGCCTCCGTAGTAGTGATCGATGGGCCGCGCGCCATCCCAGGTAGAGCCTTGTCCGCCGTTTGCGAGGATGCCGAGGCCCCAGTGACTCGATTGCCGGCCGAGTCGGAGCACGCCAAAGAGCGTCTTCCACTCACCGTATGCCTCTTTGACGGCCAAGGCGCCGGGCTGCGACGTCATCGCGAACGCGGCCATCGGCACATCGGGACGCTTGAGGGCGCCCGCGTAATCGGGGTTGCTGCCCATCACGTAGTTGTCGAGCGCGTCGACAGTCAGGCGCATCCGCACGTTCTTGCTGACGTGGATCGTCGGGGTGAGGCGAAGGCGCATGTTGGCGCCCGCGACCGTGTCTTCGTCGCGCGCGGTGCCGACTTTGTCCGAAAACGAGTTGGCGGCGCCGTTGTTCTGCGGCCATTGCGACAGCGGCGGCATGATCGAGCTGCTGGTGACGGGGGTGAACTGCGCTTTTTCACTCTCGACCGCGAGGCCAAGGTGTCCGTTGCTGATCAGGTCCGGCCGAAACCGGTAATAGCCGTGGATTTCGACCCACGGGAACTTCTTCGTGGCCGGCGCGGTGATCGTTGGCGCTTTGATGGTCGGTTTTGTGACCGGGCCAGCGGACGCCGTGGGAGTCGTAGCGGTGGGCATGTCGCTTGCTGGGGTCGTCTCGCCCATCTCCTCGTCGAGCAAGGTCGGGCCACGATCGGCAAATGCGTTTGTCGCGCCGAATGCGCAGACGGCAAAAACGGCCAAAGCAGCGCATGCAACAGGGGCACGGACGGCAGCGGACAACATGCGCGGCAAGTTCATGAGTTGACTCCGGACAAGCGGGCCGGCATTTGAGTGCACCTGCGGCCTTTCGTCAAACGAGCGCCGAGGCGACAAATGCCATCCGATCGCGACATCTACCTCGATTACAGCGCCAGCGCGCCGCTGTCGGTCGTCGCCCAGGCCGCCGTCGAAGAGCTGCTCTTCGCAGGACCGGGCAACCCGTCGTCCATCCACCGCCATGGCCAGGAGGCGCGCGAGCGCGTGGAAACGGCCCGCGATGAGGTCGCCGCGGCGATCGGCGCCGAGCCCTCCGAAATCGTGTTCACGAGCGGCGCGACAGAGGCCAACGCCCTCGCCTGGAGCGGTGCCACGCGCGCCACGCCCCATCATCGAGCCGTGACAACCGCGGTCGAGCATCCATCCAACCTCCTCGCCGCCAGGTCACTGCGCGATTGGCACGTCGATTTATGCCCGGTGGACGGCAAGGGACGACTCGATCGCGCCGCTTTTGCCGAGCTGATCGGCGCCAGGTGCGGCTTTGTGTCGGCGATGGTCGTCAACAACGAGACCGGGGTCGTGTTCCCGGTCGACAAGCTCGCCGGCTGTGCGCGCGCCGCGGGTGCGGTCTTTCATTGCGACGCGACCCAGGCTCTCGGGCGCCTGCCGATCGATGTGCAGGCTTGGGACGTCGATTTGCTGAGCATCTCCGGACACAAGGCCGGCGCGTTGCCCGGAGTCGGCGCGCTCTACGTTCGTTATGGCACGGCCTTGTCGGCGATCATCTCCGGTCACCAGGAAGACGGGCTGCGGGGTGGCACCGAGAACATCGCCGGGATCGTCTCATTCGGCGCCGCGATGGCCGAGATCCCGCGCCGAATCGAAGACATGGCCCGCCAGCGCGAGCTGCGCAACATGCTCCGCGACGGCCTCATGGAGCGCATCGAAGGGACGCGGCTGAACACGGCTGTCCCGCACGGCGAAGAGACGGGCCACATCCTGAACGTGTCGTTCGAGGGCATCGCCGGCCAGCTGGTCGTGATCGCGCTCGATGTCGAGGGGATCGCGGTTTCTTCGGGCGCCGCTTGCGCTTCGGGAACGGTCGAGGCGTCCCACGTGTTGACCGCAATGGGCGATGAGCGCGCGATCGAGGCCGTCCGGTTTTCCATGGGGCTGCAGACATCGGCGGCCGAAATCGAAGAAACCGTCGACGTCGTGGAAAAGGTCGTGGCGCGGATTCGCTTACAAGAGTATTAAGCGCGCGTATTGACTCGGTGCGCTCAGCCCCGCGCCCCAACCCCGCGCCGCCAGGACCGCGTTTTGCTCGATCTGCCTGCTGGAACACGCGTCGCCGTCGCCATGAGCGGCGGTGTCGATTCGTCTGTTGTCGCGGGCCTGCTCGCGGAGGCCGGTTATGACGTGGTCGGCTTCACGGCGCACCTCTATGACGTGCCACGGGACCGCATCGGCGCGGTGAAGAAGGCCGGCACCTGCTGCGCGCCCGAAGACGCCCGCGATGCACGTTCAGTCGCTCGTTCGCTGGGCATCCGCCACTACGTGCTCGACGAGCGGGAAGCCTTCGAAAACGCCGTGATCGCCCCCTTTGTCGACGATTGGCAGACGGCGCGCACACCCAATCCATGCGTGGAATGCAACCGGACGCTCAAGTTCGAGCGGCTCGCGGGGCACGCCAGGGCGATCGGGGCCCAGGTGCTCGCGACCGGCCACTACGCCCGGCTCGATACAGACGAAGATGGCCGCCCACGGCTGCGAAGCGCCGTCGATGGCAACAAGGACCAGGCGTACTTTCTTTATCCGCTCAAGCCGGAGATGGCCTCGTTTCTGCGCTTTCCGCTCGGCGGTATGACCAAAGACGAGGTGCGCAAGCACGCCGAACGCCTCGATCTTCCGGTCGCCGACAAGCCCGAGTCGATGGACATCTGTTTTACGGCCGGCCGCGACCCCGCTGGTTTTGTCGGTCAGCGCAGCGAACCGATCGCCGGCAAGTTGGTCGACGTGTCCGGTATGAGCCTCGGCAAACACACCAACCTCGCCAAGTTCACCGTCGGACAGCGGCGCGGGCTCGGGATCTCGACAGCGGCTGAAGGCGGCGGGCGACGGTTCGTGCTCGACAAGAATACGGACGGCACCGTCATCGTCGGGCCTCGCGAGCTGCTCAAGGTCGAGTCGATGGACGTCGGGCGCTTCACCAGCGTCACGGGCCAGTTGCCACAAGTTGGCGACCGGGTCGGCGTGCAAGTGCGGCATCGTCAGCGCCCGATCGATGGCGTGGTCAGCGATGTGACCGACGATCGCCTCGAGTTGACCGTATCCGGCGAGATGATGGGCGCCGCCCGCGGGCAAAGCGCGGTTCTTTGGAGCGGAGACCGCATCGTCGGCGGCGGCATTATCGAAGACGTCGTCAGCGGCCTATCCCGGACGACTGCGGCCGCTCAATCCGCAGGAGCCGCCGCCGTATGAACGCCGGATCGCCCGACAGCCCATCTTCTCGAGCCGCGCCACGTGTCGCCATCGCCACGCTCGGGTGCCGCGTCAACTTCGCCGACTCCATGCAGCTCGAAGAGGCGTTCCGGGACAGGAATGCGACGTTGGTGCCGACCGACCAGGCCGCCGATATCTATGTCGTCAACTCGTGCACCGTGACCCACGCCGCCGATTCGGATGCCCGCAAGCTCGCGCGCAGGTTCAAGCGGCACAATCCGGCAGCGCAGGTCGTCGTCACCGGTTGCTACGCGCAGGTTTCGGCCGACGCCCTCGAAGCGATCCCCGAGATCGACCGCGTGATCGGCAACGACGGCAAAGATAAGCTGGCCGATGTCGTTCTTGGCAACGGCGGCTCACAGAACGCGCTGCAAACGGAAGCCAACGGCCAGGCTTGCGCTCTGCCACACCGCAACAAGAGAAGCCGCAACCGCGTATGGAACGCCCGGGTCCGCCCGGCGGGAAGCCACATCACCGCCCTGCCCGAGTCGCGGACGCGTCCCTTCCTCAAGGTCCAGGACGGCTGCGACTACTCGTGCTCCTTTTGCATCATCCCGCGCGCCCGAGGCGTCTCGCGCTCATCGACCGTCGACGAGGTCTTCGATACAGCGATGCGCTACGCCGATCTCGGTGCCTCTGAGCTCGTGCTGACGGGCATCCACCTGGGCCACTGGGGCCGCGATCTCACGCCTCGCGTCGCGTTCTCCGACATGGTCGCCGCGCTTGCCGACAAGCTGACGAGCGATGGCCGAATTCGCCGACTGCGGCTCGGATCCGTCGAACCAAACGAGGTCACCGACGATCTCGTCGCGTTATGGCGCGACCACCCGCTGCTGGCCCGCCACGCGCACATCCCCCTGCAATCGGGCGACGACGGCGTGCTCAAGCGGATGCGCCGTCTCTACACGGTCGAGCAATACCGCGACGTCATCGCACGGCTGCGCACCGCCCTGCCCGACGCTGCGATCGGCGCCGATGTCCTGGTCGGCCACCCAGGGGAAGACGACGACGCCTACGCAAACACGCGCGGTCTGATTGAATCGTTGGACCTCACCTACCTGCACGTCTTTCCGTTTTCGGCCCGCCGCGACACACCGAGCGCCGCGATGACCGACGTGGTCGATCAACGAGACAAGTCCGCGCGTGTTCGCGAGCTGATCGCCCTGTCCGACGCCCGCCGCCACTTCTTTCATCGGCGGTTTGTCGGCAAAGTTGTCCCTGCGATCGTGCTCGATCGGGTCGGTGACCCCGCGCAGGAAACGGCAGGAGCGCGTGCCCTGACCGACAACTACATCCCGGTGCGCGTCGCCGGTGACCACGCGACGTTGCCGCCCAATGGTGCGATGATCGACGTCGTGATTGACGAGGCCGGTGCGCGCCGGTGCATGGCGAGGGCAGCTTGACCACACGCGACGACAACAAACCGGACCTGGCCAAAGCGCTCCGCGGCAGTACGACAGCGGTGCACGTCTCGCTCGCCGGCCCGCCGACGTCGGCCCAGACCCTCAACCGCCTGTGCGAAATCCTCGGCCATGACTTCCACGACGTCGAGCTGCTCCGCCGCGCCGTCACCCACCGCTCCTACACCAACGAAAGCGCCGACGTGGCCACGGACAACCAGCGACTCGAGTTCCTCGGCGATTCGGTGATCGGCCTGGTCATCGCCGGTCGGCTGTTCCGCGCCATCCCCAACGCCGCCGAGGGTTTGTTGACCGTGCTCAAGGCCCGATGTGTCAGCGAACCCGCGCTGGCCGAGGTCGCCCGCCGCATCCGGCTCGGCGAAGTGTTGCGGCTCGGTCGCGGCGAGAGGCGACGCGGTGGCGCGGCGCTCAATTCCGTGCTCGCGGACGCCCTCGAGGCGGTGATCGGGGCTGTTTTCATCGACGGCGGCTACCTGGCGGCCTCCAAGGTCGTCTCGCGCATCTTCAAACCCGAGCTGGACGCGACGGTCCACGCAGGACGAGCAGGCGAGCGACTCGAGATGCGCATTTCGGGCGGCCGTGGCACGACCGGCAACTGGAAGACGCCGCTCCAAGAGCTTCTGCAAGAGCACGGCCGGGCCCATCCGGACTACACCGTCGTCGAATCTGAGGGCCCGCCCCATCGGCGCACGTTCACGGTCGAGGTCGAAGCCACCCTGGGCGACAAGGTCGTGACCGCCCGCGGCGAGGGCTCAAGCAAGAAAGCCGCGTCGCATGAAGCCGCCAAGGCTCTGTACGCCCGCCTGCGCAACCATTGGACGGGCAACCAGTGAACCGGCCCCCAATGAACAGGCCCCCAATGAACCGGCAACGCATCTTGCTCAAGCTTGTCGTCGTCGTTGTGGCGGCCACGTTTCTGCCCGCGAGTTCGTGCAACGAGGAGCTCAACGACGGCGAAACGACGGTTGTGCCCGTGACCGTCGACGTATCGGCCGATCTGCAGGAGATGCTGGAGGTCCCCAAAGTCCGCGGCGCCTGCAAGATCTACTTCGCCAAGCTCGAGAAGAAAGAGTTAGTGTCCCACGAGGAGCGGTTGCTGTGCGGCAAGGAGATGTTCTTCTACGAGCCCTTCGGCACGGCGTCGATCCCGCGGTCGATCATCGAGTTCATGGGCAACGAGCTGCCCGATTCGGTGGGCCTCGGCTACACGAAGCTGGGCATGGTCGACGACCGAACGATGACAAGGGGCTGCCGATCGGGCTCGCCGCCGGTGTCACGATCGCCTCGCCTGAAAAGGCCACAAAGGTCGGGTTCACGTGCGCCGCCTGCCACTTCGGCCGCCTGCCCGACGGTCGCTACGCCGCGGGTTATGCCAATCACGACGACGAAAAGACCGCCCTGATCGCCGCCCTGCGAGCGCTCTGAAGACACGAAGCTGCGGCCGTCATGTGGAAGCGCCGCAACGTTGTGCTAGATTGGATGGGCTGCCGCGGCGATATGTCCGCGACGGAGGATCCGATGTTCGCGACTTTCGCCACCGCAATCACCGCAATCACCGCGCCCGACGCTGGCCAGGCCGGCCAGGCCGACGTTTCGCTCGCTTTCATGGGCATGCCCGAATTGCTGGTCGTGCTCGCCATCGTCGTCGTGCTTTTCGGCGCCACCAAGCTGCCGCAGCTCGGCAAGGGTGTCGGCGAAGCGATCGGCAACTTCAAGAAGGCCCAACGCGACGCGATGAACGAAGAAAAACGCGCCGAAGAGGCGCGCGATGAGATCGACGCCACGCCCAAGCTCAGCGACAAATCGGACAGCGTTGACACCAAGTTCGAAGAAGCCAGCCAGCGCAACCCTGCCTGATTCGCCGCGCGAACGGCTCACTGCTCGCCCCCGGTCCAGCTCAAAAGCGTCACTGGCGCTTGCTGCCGGGTTTCTGCATCCTTGCGGCCTTCACGGAGCCGCAGAATGCAAGACCACAGCCGCCACACCGGGCTTTTTACCCCCGCGCCGATGCCGGAGCTCAGCCACCGATTCGCCATCGCTTTCGCCGCCCTGGCACTCATCGCCTCGGGTTGCAGCGACGATCCTGATGACGGTGACAAGTCCGACCCGACCGCGGACGCCGGCCCAACCGACACGTCCGGCGCCGATTCCAAACCTGGTGACGACACATCGAGCGGCGATGCCGGCGGCGGTGGCGCTGACGGCGGCGGCGTAACGCCAACTTCGTGCCCCAACCCGCTCAAACCCAGCAAGGATCCGGGCGAAGCGGTCTGTGTGGCCGAACCCGGCAAAGCGGGCAAAGGGCTGCTGATCTCCGCAGACGTCCTGCTCCCGGGCAAGGTCATCGAAGGCGGCCAGGTCCTCGTCGGCGCCGACGGCAACATCGCGTGCGTCGGATGCGACTGCGCGAAGAAGGCAACGGACGCCAGGTGGGTTGTCTGCAAGGACGCTGTTGTGTCTCCCGGTCTCATCGACGCGCACAACCACGTCGGTTGGCTCAACGGCCGTCCCTGGGTCGCCAAGAAGGCCGGCGTCGACGAGAAGCTGCGCTGGGAACACCGCCACGACTGGCGCAAAGGCAAACGCGGCAACCCGTCGGTAAAGGTGTCAGGCGGCGGCGCCAACCCCGATCAGAAAGCGTTCGGTGAGCTGCGGTACATCATCACCGGCAGCACCGCGATCTTCGGCTCGGGCGACCTGAGCGGCCTGATGCGCGACCTCGATCGCACCGGCAAGGGCGACAACGGCCTCAACCAGCCTGGCGCGATGTACCAGACCTTCCCGCTCGGCGACTCGAGCGGGCTGATGCTCAAGAAGGGCTGCGGTTACCCGAAGATCATGAAGAGCCCCGGCTCGTCGACCGACTCCTTCGCGCCCCACGTCTCTGAAGGCATCGACCCGGAAGCACGCAACGAGTTCCTGTGCATGACCGGCCAGGGCAAAGACGCGGTCAAGCTGCTCGATAAGCGCGCGGCCCTGATTCACGGTGTCGGCCTCAAGGCGGTCGACTTTGGCCTGATGGCTTCGAAGGGCATGGACCTCATCTGGTCCCCGCGCAGCAACGTGAGCCTGTACGGCGAGACCGCGCGCGTCGTGCTCGCCAAACAAATGGGTGTGAGCATCGGTCTTGGCGCCGATTGGGTGCCCAGCGGCTCGATCAACATGCTCCGCGAGCTGCAGTGCGCGGCCTATCTCAACGACAACCACTTCGGAAAAGCGTTCACCGACGACGAGCTGTGGCAGATGGCGACGATCGGCGCCGCGCGTGCGTTGGCGATGGACGACGCTGTTGGCCTGCTCAAAGTCGGACACGCCGGCGACCTCGCGGTCTACGCCAAGGCCGGAAACAAGGCGCATGGCGCGGTCGTCAACGCCAAGACCAAGCACGTCGCGTTGGTCGTCCGCGGCGGCGAAGTGCTCGCCGGCAACGATGCGGTGATCTCGAAGCTCGAACCGACCTGCGAGAAGGTCGGCGACGTCTGCGGCATCGAAAAAGGTGTGTGCGTCGAGAAGACCCTCGGCAAGTCGTACAAGTCGCTGCTCGGCGCGATCGGCACGCCCAACTACCCGCTGTTCTTCTGCGCCACGCCCGTCGACGAGCCTTCCTGCGTGCCCGCGCGCGAGCTGAAGTCGGACAGCGTCAACGGTTCGAGCAACTACGCCGGCAAGTCCAACCCGGACGACAAAGACGGCGACGGCATCGCGAACAAGGACGACAACTGCCCCACCGTGTTCAACCCGGTGCGCCCGCTCGATGACGGCAAACAGGCCGACGCGGACGGCGACGGCAAGGGCGACTCGTGCGACGTCTGCCCGCTCGACAAGGACACCGACACGTGCACCAAGTTCGACCCGAACGACCCCGACGGCGACGGCAAACCGAGCACCGACGACAACTGCCCGGACACCGCCAACAAGGACCAAGCCGACGGCGACAAGGACGGCAAGGGCGACGCTTGCGACGAGTGCCCCAAGTACGCCAACCCCGGCGGCGACGGCTGCCTGTACGACGTCAAGGACCTCAAGACCAAGGCCGACCTGATGGGCAAACGCGTCGCGGTGAAGGGCCTGGTCGTCACGGCATCGGCCAACAAGGGCATCTTCACGCAGAAGAACGGCGCGACGGCCGCCGACCACAGCGGCATCTTCATGTACCTCGGCGTCGACGACCTGCCCAAAGTCGGTGAGGTGATCGACGTCAAGGGCGCCACGCTGGGCACGTTCTACGGCCAGAAGCAGCTGACGTCGGTCGACTACAAGGTCAACGGCGACAAGGGCGAGTTCACGCCGCGCGTGCTCGACATGGCCGCGATCAAGCAGATCGTCACCAAGGACAAGTTCGATTCGCCGCACGACGGCCTGATCGTCCAGGTCAAGGACGCCAAGGTCACCAACGACAAGCCCAAGCCGGGCGACGGCGACAAGGACGGCAACAACGAGTTCGAGATCGAAGGCGGCCTGCGCGTCGACGATTCGATGTGGCCGATCGGCACACCGTTCATCACGCCGTTCCCCAAGACGGGCCAGGTGTTGACGTCGGTGACGGGGCCGCTGAGCTACCGCAACAGCCTGATGAAGGTCCTGCCGCGCGACGCCAAGGACGTGATCCTCGGACCGGCAGAGGTGCTCAAGATCACACCCGAGTCGGCGTTCCAGTTCGTCGGCAAGTCCGGCACCGCCCTGCCCCAGCCGGTCACCGTACACCTCGATCATCCCGACGAAGTGGACGTCATGGTCGAAGTCACGATCGACGACCCGGCCGTTGCCAAGGTCATCGGCGGGCCGTTCACGATCAAGAAGGGTGACGCGTCGGTGCACGTGCCGATCGAGGGCCTGAAAGTCGGCCAGACCAAGCTGCGCGCGAAGGTGAAGGGCGGCAAGAACGAGGTCGAAATCGCGATCAAGGTCATCGACCCCAACGAGGTGCCCGCCGTCGCCAAGGTGACGCCCGATGGCGCCAAGATCGCGTTCGGATTGAGCGCCCAATACACCGTTCAGCTGAGCAACCCGGCGCCCAAGGGTGGCGTTTCGATCGACGTCGCGATCGACCCGACAGACCTCGGCATGCTTCCGGCGGCAGTCACGGTGACCGAAGGCAAGCTGAGCGCGACATTCACGTTCAAAGCCGGCAGCAAGGCGGGCAGCGGCACGATCACGGCCAAGACGAAGTCCGGTAGCGCCACCGCGAAAGTCGACGTCGTGGACCCCTCGAGCCTGTCGCAGGATATCGGCGGTTGGTCGCTGATCCAGACCGATAGCGGCAAGAACTACAAGCTGGCGGCCGGTTCGAAGGTGTCGGTGGGCGGCTACGTGATCGTCGCGCGCAAGGCGTCCAAGGCGGACTTCGAGAAGTACTGGGGTGTCACCCTCGCGGCGAACGTCCTGTACATCAACAGCGGCGACAAGATCCCGTCGATCAACGGCAAGGAGACGTTCACGCTCAAAGACGCCAAGGGCAACGTGGTGGACGGCCCGACGATCGCAATGGATGTCGTGAAGGCCGGCAACTACCAGCGCAAAGTTCCGATCGGCCCGGCGAAGGACGCGGCGAGCTGGAAGGCGCAGGCGCCGAGTCTGGCCAACGCCACACCAGGCAAGGGACAGGGCACCGTCGCCAAGTCGCCAGGGCTCTACATCTCGGAGTTCTCCGACGCCAAGGGCAGCGGTAAGTACGTGTTCGAATTCGTCGAATTGCACTACCCGGGCCCGAAGTAGGAGCGTCGTAACGCGGCACAATTCAACAGATGCTGCGGCAGGCTCTTGACGGCCGCGCAAAAAACTCGCAAAACGCGTGCCCGGACTCGGCCGAAGGGTTTGTCCCCCGAGGCCGACGGAAGCGGGCCTGCATTCGCAGTGTGCGCATTTGGGTCGGTAGCTCAGTTAGGTAGAGCAACGGACTTTTAATCCGTCGGTCGTGGGTTCGATCCCCACCCGGCTCACCCGAAACATAGGGGCCCTATCGTCTAGTCAGGTCCAGGACATCGGCCTTTCACGCCGACGACGCGGGTTCAAATCCCGCTGGGGTCACCAGCCCCCCGGCCTCACGGCCGGGGGGCATTGTTCCTTTTGGCGTCTTTTTTTGAGGGGTCGTCGCACGACCCCTGGACCGGAAGAAGTGTCATTCTTCCGCTCCTACCCACAGCGTGTTGCGTGCTGCGCACACCTTCGCTCGCGTTGCTCGCTTCGAAGCGCTGCACTGGCAGACGCTCGCTTCGCTCGCTGGACGGTGCTGCGCAGGGGGACGCTCGCTTCGCTCGCTACCAGGGCGCTGCGCGGGCTTTTCCGCTTGTGGAAGGTGGCGTCGGTCCCAACACAGTCCGCGAAGGCGGACTTGCTCAACTGAGACCCCGC